>NZ_JBFPKI010000002.1:0-756968 GCF_040948675.1 Paraburkholderia sp. BR14312 | reverse complement strand
GCCCGTAAGGCTTGATCCTATAACAGGTGTGTTTTTAAAGACGCACGGTTGAGATCACGTGTCGGTCTACGTTAATGCTTCAGCATTTACGCAGAACCCACACTATGTGTGTTGTGCCTGAAACAACACAACCCCAATTCAGCATCACCCTCTTTACGCTTCTTCCCGATTGGCTGTGGCGCGAACACAAAGCGCGACGCAGCAACCCGTCAAGCCTGATGACCATAGCGAGCTGGTCCCACCCCTTCCCATCCCGAACAGGACCGTGAAACAGCTCCACGCCGATGATAGTGCGGATTGCCCGTGTGAAAGTAGGTAATCGTCAGGCTCCTTATGCTGTAAGTCCAGAACCCCGGTGTCTCCGAAAGAGAACCGGGGTTCTGGCGTTTGGGCATCTTCAGATGCAGAAAACAAAAAAGCCGTCCAATGGACGGCTTTTTGCATTGGTGCCTCGAATTACTGCTGCGCCAGAAATTTCGTCGCCAGATGCACCCAAAACGACGAACCAACCGGCAGCAGTTGATCGTTGAAGTCATAGCTCGCGTTGTGCAGCATGCAAGGGCCTGCGCCGTGCCCTGCATCACGGTGACCGCCGTCGCCGTTGCCGAGAAACGCGTAGCAGCCCGGTTTCTCCAGCAGCATGAACGAGAAGTCCTCGGCGCCCATGGTCGGTTCGACGTTCGCATCGACGTGATCGGCGCCGACAACCTCGCGCATGACCTCCGCGGCGAATTGCGCCTCCGCGCTGCTGTTCACCGTCGGCGGATAGTTGCGATGGAAGGTGATGTCGACCGAGCAGTCGTACGCATCAGCTGTGCTCTCGGCGATCTTGCGCAGTCGCGATTCGATCAGATCCAGCGTTTCCGTCGTGAAGGTACGCACCGTTCCCGCGATCCATGCCGTATTCGGCACCACGTTGACCGCGTCGCCCGCATGAATCTGCGTGATCGAGAGCACGGCCGTATCGAGCGGCTTCTTGTTGCGCGTGATGATGCTCTGCAACCCGTTCGCGATCTGCACCGCCGTGAAGACCGGATCGCGGCCGTTGTGCGGCAACGCGGCGTGCGAACCTACACCCTTGATTTCAATGCGGAATTCGTTACTCGAGGCCATAATCGGCCCTTCGGTCACGCCGAAGTAGCCGGCCGGCATGCCCGGCCAGTTATGAATGCCGAATACGGCGTCCACAGGAAATTGTTTGAAGAGGCCATCTTCGATCATGGCTTTCGCGCCGGCGCCGCCTTCTTCGGCGGGCTGGAAAATGAAGACGGTCGTGCCGTCGAACTGTCCGTGCCGCGCGAGATATTGCGCCGCGCCAAGCAGCATCGCGGTATGGCCGTCGTGGCCGCACGCGTGCATCTTGCCTTCGTTGCGCGAGCGATGGTCGAACGTATTGAGTTCCTGGATCGGCAACGCGTCCATATCGGCGCGTAATCCGACCATCCGTTTGCCGGTGCCGCGTTTGAGCACGCCGACAACGCCGGTTTGGCCCATGCCGCGATGCACTTCAATGCCCCATTCCGTGAGCTTTGCCGCAACGAGGTCGGAGGTTTGGGTTTCTTCGTAGCGCAGTTCGGGATGCGCGTGGATCGTTCGTCGGAGGCCCTGAATTTCGCCTTGGGCGGCCTGGATTTCCGGAATCAGTTTCATGGCGGACGGTGCTCGAAAAGTGGTCGCCCGGCCTTCGTCTCCAAAATAGACCGGGTCTAGACGGACCATTCTACGCCGAACCTTTTTTTTCGCGCCAAGCACAGGGTGCGTACAGGGCCCGCACCCCGAACATAATAAAATCGCTTTTACGACAAAACGCCTCACCCACGGATTTCCGATGAACGCCCCAGCCGAATTTGCCCGTGCAGTTTGCCCGCACGATTGTCCCGATACCTGCGCGATGCGCGTGAGCGTCGAAAATGGCCGGGCGATCAAGGTGAGCGGCGACCCCGACCACCCGCCCACGCAAGGCGTGCTGTGCACGAAGGTGACCCGCTATGCGGAGCGCGTCCATCATCCGAAACGTTTGACGCAGCCGATGAAGCGTGTGGGGCGCAAGGGGGAAGGGCGTTTCGAGCCGATCAGCTGGGAGGAAGCCTGTCGCATCGCGGCCGAACGCCTCGGCGAAATCGCGCAGCGCGCGCCCGAAGCGATTCTGCCGTACAGCTATGCCGGCACGATGGGACTCGTTCAGGGCGATAGCATCGCCCAGCGCTTCTTCCACAAGCTCGGCGCATCGCGTCTCGATCGCGCGATCTGCGCGGCGGCAGGCGCCGCCGGCCTGCGTTATACGTTCGGCTCGAGCCTTGGCATGCTCACCGAGTATTTCGCGGAAAGCGAAGTGATCCTGATCTGGGGCGCCAACCCTATTGCGTCGAACCTGCACTTCTGGACCCGCGCGCAGGAAGCGAAACGCAACGGCGCGAAGCTGATCGCGATCGACCCCTATCGCTCGCTGACGGCCGAAAAGTGCCATCAGCACATTGCGCTCAAGCCCGGCACGGACGGCGCGCTCGCGCTCGGCATGATGCACGTGCTGATCACCGAGGACCGTCTCGATCACGATTACATTGCGGCCCACACGCACGGCTTCGACGCGCTGAAGGCGCGTGCGCTGAACTATACGCCCGCACGTGTCGCCGCGATCTGCGGCATCGAGGAGCAGGCAGTCGTCGATCTCGCGCGCCTCTACGCCTCGACGCGCAAGGCGGCAATTCGCATGAACTATGGCCTGCAGCGCGTGCGCGGCGGCGGCAACGCCGTGCGTGCCATCGCCTGCCTGCCCGCGTTGACCGGTGCATGGCGCGAGCGCGCGGGCGGCGTGCTGCTTTCGTCGTCTGGCTGGGCGCCCGTCGATGCGAACGCGCTCCAGCGTCCGGATCTGATTCCGGGCTGGCCGCAGCATCAGCCGCGCATCGTCAACATGAACCAGATTGGCAACGCGCTCACGCACGAAGGCGACGCCGCATTCGGGCCGAAGGTCGAGGCGATCGTCGTCTACAACTCGAATCCGGTTGCGGTTGCGCCCGAGTCGGCGAAGGTCGCGGCTGGCTTCGCGCGCGAGGACCTCTTTACGATCGTGCTCGAGCAGTTCCAGACCGACACCGCCGATTACGCCGATCTACTTCTGCCGGCCACGACCCAGCTCGAACATCTCGACGTCCACAAGTCGTACGGCCACACGCACGTCATGGCGAACTTGCCGGCCATCGCGCCCGTTGGCGAGGCGCGGCCGAATACCGAAATCTTCCGCTGCATCGCACGCGCGATGGGTCTGACAGAGCCGGCGCTGTTCGAAAGCGATGAAGACGTGGCGGCCCATGCATTCGACTGGAACGATCCCGCACTGGGCGGCGCCGACTGGGCGGCGCTCAAGCGCGAAGGCTGGCTGAAGCTGAACATCGCCGAAGCGCCGTTTGCGAACGGCGGTTTTCGCACGCCCACGGGCAAGTGCGAGTTCCATAGCGAGGCGCTTGCGAAGGCCGGGCTCGATCCGCTGCCCGATTACCTGCCGCCGCACGAGTCGGCGGATGGCGCGCCCGAACTCGCCGCGCGTTATCCGCTCGCGATGATCTCGCCGCCTGCGCGCAACTTCCTGAACAGTACCTTCGTGAACGTGGAAAGCTTGCGCGCGACCGAAGGGGAGCCGCACGTGGACCTCCATCCGGCCGACGCGGCCCGCCGCGAGATTGCCGACGGCGACGAGGTTCGTGTGTTCAACGGCCGCGGCTCGATGCGCGCGCGGGCGCGTGTGACCGATCGGGCGCGCAGTGGTCTCGTGGTCGGCCTGTCGATCTGGTGGAAGAAGCTTGCGCCGGATGGCCGCAACGCCAACGAAGTGACGAGCCAGGCGCTTACCGATCTTGGCGGCTCAGCGACTTTCTATGACTGCCTCGTCGAGGTCGAGCGCGCCTGAAAGCGCCTCAAGCTACCGCTAGCCGCCCCGCAACGTGCGTTCGAGGGGCCTTTCTAACTCGCTGATTTGCTGACATAAAAGCTGGGTCGCCATGCTACGATCCAATTTTTTAGCACGACCATTCGAAAAATCAAGGAGGAGACGCTGCATGGAAAAAGTCTGGCTGAAATCGTACCCGCCCGGCGTTCCCGCTGAAATCGACGCAAGCCGTTACGCGTCCATCACTGCGCTGCTCGAGGAGAGCTTCAGCGAATTCCGTGCAAAGCCCGCTTTCGCCTGCATGGGCAAGACGATCACCTACGGCGAGCTGGACCATCTCTCCCAGCGTCTGGCCGCGTGGTTCCAGTCGCGCGGCATCGCACGTGGTGCGCGCATCGCGCTCATGATGCCCAACGTGCTCCAGTATCCGGTCGCGCTCGCCGCAGTGCTGCGCGCGGGATATGTCGTCGTGAACGTGAATCCGCTCTACACGCCGCGCGAACTCGAACACCAGTTGAAGGACAGCGGCGCCGAGGCGATCGTCGTCCTCGAGAATTTTGCCGGAACCGTAAGCGCGGTCGTCGCCAATACGCGCGTGAAGCACGTGCTGGTCGCGGCGATGGGCGACCTCCTTGGCGCGAAGGGCTTCATCGTCAACTTTGTCGTGCGAAGCGTGAAGAAGATGGTGCCTGCCTGGAACCTGCCCGGCCACGTGCGCTTCAACGACGCGCTCGCCGAAGGTGCGCGCACTGGCTTCAAGCGCGTCGAACAGACGCCCGAGGACGTCGCCTTCCTGCAGTACACGGGCGGCACGACCGGCGTGGCCAAGGGTGCGACGCTGCTGCATCGCAACCTGATCGCCAACGTGCTGCAGTCGGCGGCATGGACCGAGCCCGCGCTGGCGAAATTGCCGTCCGGTACACAACCGGTGACGGTCGCGGCGCTGCCTCTTTATCACGTGTTCGCCCTGACCGTTTGCGGGCTGCTGACGCTGCGCACCGGCGGTCTCGCGATCCTGATTCCGAATCCGCGCGATATCGCGGGCATGATCAAAGAGCTGCGCGGGTACTCGATCACGTGTTTCCCCGCGGTGAATACGCTCTACAACGCGATGCTCAACCATCCGGAATTCGGCAATCTGGACTTCACGCACCTGCTCGTTGCGAACGGCGGCGGCATGGCGGTGCAGGAAGCGGTGGCCAAGCGCTGGTACGAGCGCACGCATACGCCGATCGTCGAAGGCTATGGCCTTTCGGAAACCTCACCCAGCGTGACCTGCAATCCGGTCACGGCGACGGAATACACCGGCACGATCGGCTTGCCGCTGCCTTCCACTGAAATCTCGATTCGCGACGACGCCGGCAACGAACTGCCGATCGGCGAGGCGGGCGAGATCTGCATCCGTGGGCCGCAGGTGATGGCGGGCTACTGGCAGCGGCCCGAAGAAACGGCGAAGGTCATGACGCCGGACGGCTACTTCAAGTCGGGCGACATCGGTCTCATCAACGCGCGCGGCTACATCAAGCTCGTCGACCGCAAGAAGGACATGATTCTGGTCTCGGGCTTCAATGTGTATCCGAACGAGGTCGAGGATGTCGTGGCCAAGCTGCCGGGCGTGTTCGAAGTGGCGGCGGTGGGCGTGCCGGACCAGAATTCGGGCGAGGCGGTGAAGCTCTATATCGTCAAGAAGGACCCGGCGCTCACCGACAAGGACGTGTTCGAGTACTGCAAGACGCAGCTCACCGGCTACAAGCGGCCGAAGATCATCGAGTTCCGCAACGATCTGCCCAAGAGCAACGTCGGCAAGATCCTGCGCCGCGAGCTGCGCGACGGTCGCGCCTGAAAACGCAAGAGCGAAGCGAAAGGCCAGCGAGTCAAAAGCGAAGAGCGGCCTGCCCGTCGAGGGCGGGCCGCTTTTTTGTCGTGCGCACTGTCGCGAAACGACACGAAGCACCAAAGAAAAAAGGCGCCCGGAGGCGCCTTCGAGATTACAGCGACTGTTCTTCTTAGAACTTGTGACGGATACCGACGCGAGCCGTGAACACGTTATTGGTCGACGATGCGGTCAGGTTGTTGATCGAAGCGACAGCTGCGACATCGTTCGAGTTCGTGCCCGTAGCGTGCTGGTAGACGCCGATCAGGTACACGTCCGTGCGTTTCGACAGGAAGTAGTCCGTACCCAGTGCGTACTGGAAGTACTTCGCGCCGCTGTTGCTCGAGCCGTTCGCCAGGGCGACGCTGCGGCCGTCTGTATAGTCGAACGCGAAGCCAGCGAGCAGAGCCGGCGTGAACTGATACTTGAAGTTCGCTTCGACGTTGTTGAACGTCGCGTTTGCGCCGCGCTGATAGGCCGGTGCACCGGTGATCGCTACAGTGCCGAGATTGCGGAAGCTGACGTTCGAGTACGTCAGGCCGAACGTTGCTGCGCCGAACGTGTACGCGCCGCCGGCACCGATGACCTGGTACGTGTTAGCCGTCTGGAAGCCGGAGTACACGGGAGTCGTCGAACTGCTCAGGGCTGCCACCGGCGGCGTCGTCGGGGTGCTGCCGTTGTTGAACAGACCGCCAGAAGCCGACGGCGTGCGTGCGTTCAGGTAGCCGACGCCGAGAACGAGGGGGCCGTTGTTATAACCGGCGCCCAACGACCAGATTTGATTACCTGTGAAGTTGCCAGCCTGGCCACCGAAGCTGTAGGTGCCGCCGAACGTCAGACCAGCGTAGTTCGCGCTGGTGAACTTGATCGTGTTGTTCGTACGGTAGGCATTATTGAAGTTGTCGAGGTCATCCGGGTGAGCAGCGATGTAGCCGCCCCACTGGTCGCCTGCTTCGAGCGGGCCCACGTAGTCGACGACGGAGTCGTACTGGCGACCCAGCGTGACGGTGCCGAACTGTGCGCTCGAGAGGCCGACATAAGCCTGACGACCGAACATCAGGCCGCCCTGACCGAGCTTGCCGGTGTTCACGTCAAAACCATTTTCCAACACGAAGACTGCCTTCAGGCCGCCGCCGAGGTCTTCAGCGCCGCGCAGGCCGAATCGGCTGCCTTGCAGAACGCCGCTCGACAGGTTGTACAGGTGCTTGCCACCCGAATTCGTGTTGATATTGAAACCTTCGTCGATGATACCGTACAGCGTGACGCTGCTCTGAGCGTGAGCAACGCCCGCGAACGCGCCCAGCGCAGCCAGCGCGAGAAGCGACTTCTTCATTGAATGATCTCCAGTGTTTGCGAATCTTTTGCGTCTTTTAACGGGACCAGTTTTTTATCTTGCGTAGGGTCCTGTCCTTCTAACTTCGCGAGAAGTTGCACGTAATGTAACAAAAGGGTTAACAGTCACAAAGGAAAAGCCTGGGCCTCGCTAAGTACCTGTTTCGTTTACACAACATGGTCTAGAATATGCAGCTATCTATCGGCGCTGCCCCGGATTGACGGATGTCCGTGAGTTTGTGTAGTGGTGAAAGGGCAGTCCGGGCGAGCGACCAATCCGGCTCGCCAACGAAATGAAAGGGAGGCTGGATGACGCTAGATGACTTGATTACCGAATTCGACCGGGGCCTGCGCTCTCTCACCGGCGTGTCGCGCATGACGCGTCCGATGCCGCAGCCTTCCCCCGTGACCATCGAAGTGACGCCCGAGGGCGATGCCGTACCAGCCGGCAGCGAACTCACGCCTGCCGAGCGCACGCACGCCGCCGGCCTCATGCGCGTCAATCACGTCGGCGAAGTGTGCGCGCAGGCGCTGTATCAGGCGCAGAAAATTTCGGCGCGCTCGCCCTCGCTCAGGGCGGCCTTCGAGCAAGCCGCGCGCGAGGAAGAGGACCACCTCGCGTGGACCTCGCGCCGGCTACAGGCGCTCGACTCGCGTCCGAGCCTCCTTAATCCGCTCTGGTACGCAGGCGCGCTCGCGATCGGCTTCGCCGCCGGCCGCCTGGGTGACAAGGTGAGCCTCGGCTTCATGGCCGAAACCGAGCGCCAGGTCGAGCATCATCTCGACAGCCACCTCGACAGCTTGCCGCCCGCCGATCTCGAGTCGCGCGCGGTCGTCGAGCAAATGCGCGCCGACGAAATCTCGCACGCAAAATCGGCCGCCGATCTGGGCGGAGTCGAATTGCCTTTGCCGGTGCGTTCGCTAATGCGTGTAGCATCGAAAGTGATGACGCGAACCGCCTACTACATCTGATTAATGCGTATGGGCCGGCAATCGCTGTCGGCCCATACTCGGATTAATCTTTCAGAGCTTTCAGCCCCCGGTTTTAATCCCCGCAAGCCCCCCGCTCGATCCCTCCGTAGGCCGTTTATCGCCGCGCTTTTCACGTATCACCTTCAGAACCTGCGTTAGCTCATTCATTCATAACGGTTTTTGGCTTTTGTCGCGACTTCAACAAGTGCCGCTAAGTCCTTGTTCTAGCGGATAAATTTCGTCAAAAAACGTCCGGTCTCCCTTGACCCTCGTTGGGCGTTCCTCTAAAGTGGGAGACAGTGTGAGAAAGTGTATTTTTGTGTGATTTCAGGCGCGTATTCAGGTAGATTTTCCGGGATTTAGGCGGGCGGCCAAAAGCGCCGCATAAGGGGGAGCAAATTGTTCCAGGGGGCGTCGGCGCTAACACTCGATGCGAAAGGACGGATGTCGATTCCGTCTCGCTATCGGGAAGCGCTGCAACAACAGGCAGAAGGACGGGTGACGATCACCAAGCACCCCGACGGCTGCCTGTTGCTATTTCCGCGCCCCGAATGGGAAGTGTTCCGCTCGAAGGTCGCCGCGTTGCCGATGGACGCGCACTGGTGGCGCCGTATTTTTCTGGGCAATGCGTCCGACGTCGATGTCGATAGTGCTGGCCGCGTGCTCGTCTCACCTGAATTGCGTCTGGCGGCAGGAATGGAAAAGGAAGTCATGCTGCTCGGCATGGGTAGTCATTTTGAGTTGTGGGATGCGCAGACCTACGCCGCCAAGGAACAGGCGGCGATGGCGCAGGGCATGCCCGACGCCTTGAAAAATTTCACGTTCTGATCGCGGTTCAAAACGCTATGGCATCTGCGATGGGACAGGGACTGCAGCATCGCACGGTGCTGCTAGACGAAGCGGTGAACGCGCTGGTCACGCGCGCGGACGGCGTCTATGTGGACGGCACGTTCGGTCGCGGCGGGCACAGTCGCGCGATCCTCGGGCGTCTCGGCGAGGCCGGGCGCCTGATCGCGTTCGACAAGGACCCGCTGGCGATCGCGACGGCGCAAACCGTGAACGACGCGCGGTTCTCGATCGTGCATGAGAGTTTTGCTTCGCTGCGCGACGAGCTCGCGTCGCGCGGGGTAGGGCGTGTGTCGGGAATATTGCTGGACCTTGGCGTGTCGTCGCCGCAGTTCGACGATCCGCAGCGCGGTTTCAGTTTCCGCGCGGATGGCCCGCTCGACATGCGGATGGACCCGACGCGCGGCGAGTCCGCCGCTGACTGGCTCGCTCGGGCCACGTTGCAGGAACTGACGGAGGTAATTCGGGATTATGGGGAAGAACGGTTTGCTTTTCAGATTGCAAAGGCGCTTGTTGCTCGCCGGGCAGAGTCCGACCGTCTCGGGCCTCTCGACAGCACGGGCGAGCTTGCCCAAATCGTGGCTAACGTCGTCAAAACCCGTGAGAAGGGTAAGGACCCGGCAACCCGCACCTTTCAAGCTATACGGATTCACGTCAATCAAGAGCTTGCGGAGCTGCAGGTCGTTCTAGAAGCAGCACTGTCGTTGCTGGAACAGGGGGGGCGGCTGGTGGTCATCAGCTTTCATTCGCTCGAAGACCGGATCGTCAAGCGGTTCATGCAGGCGCACGCAAGCGCGCCGGCGGTGGATCGCCGCTTGCCGATCCGCGCCGTCGACCTGCCGAGCCCGCCGCTCAAGCTGCTCGGCCGCGTATTCGCGAGCGACGAAGAAGTCGCCGCGAATCCGCGCGCCCGCTCGGCCGTGATGCGCACCGCGGAGCGCGTCACGCCATGAATCGTCTGAACATCTTCCTGCTGATCGTCGTCATGGGGTGCGCGCTTTCCGTCGTGAACGCCACCAATCAGCAGCGCCAGATCTTCATCCAGTTGCAACGTGCGCAGTCGCAGGAGCATCAGCTTCAGCAGGACTACGCACAGCTTCAATATCAGCAGAGCGCGCTGTCGAGAACGTCGCGCATCGAACAGATCGCCACCGACTCGCTCAAGATGCAGCCCGTCACGACCGGACGCACGCAATATCTGACGCTCGCGCCCGGCAGCGCAACCGCCGTCGACGCACCCGTGCCGACCTCGGCGCCCCCGCAGGGCGCCGCGCCTACGCCTGCCCGCCGCGGAGGCACGCGATGAAAAAGGACAATCGCCGCAAGAGCGTTGCCTTCAGCGCCAACCCCATTCTCTCCGTGCGCCTGCCGATGTGGCGCTCGAAGCTCGTCGTCTTCCTGCTCTTCATGGCGTTCGTCGCGCTCGCCGCGCGCGCGTTCTGGATTCAGGGGCCCGGCAACGCGTTCTATCAGAAGCAGGGCGAAAGCCGCTACCAGCGCACGATCGAGTTACCGGCCACGCGCGGCAAGATTCTCGACCGTAACGGCCTCGTGCTCGCCACGAGCCTGCCCGTGCGCGCGATCTGGGCGATTCCCGAAGCCGTGCCCGACGATCTCGGCGCCGACAAGCTCAACCAGCTCGGCGCGCTGCTCGGCATGAACACGAAAGAGCTGCGTGCGAAGCTCCACGAAGACAAGACCTTCGTCTATGTGAAGCGCCAGGTGCCGCTCGACGTCGCGCAGAAAGTGACGGCGCTCGACATTCCGGGTATTTACCAGCGCAACGAATACAAGCGCTTCTATCCGGAAGGCGACGTCACCGCGCACTTGATCGGCTTCACCAACGTCGAGGACGAGGGCCAGGAAGGCGTCGAGCTGTCGGACCAGAAGGTGCTCGCGGGCGTGCCGGGCATTCGCCACGTCATCAAGGACCGCATGGGCCACATCGTCGAGGACGTCGACGAGACGGTCGTGCCCCACGATGGCAAGGACGTCGAACTGTCGATCGACAGCAAGATTCAGTACATCGCCTATTCGAACCTGAAGGCTGCCGTCGAGAAGTTCAGGGCCAAGGCCGGCGCTGCGGTGGTGGTGGACGTGCGCACGGGCGAAGTGCTCGCGCTCGTGAACTATCCGACCTACAACCCGAACGACCGCTCGCATCTCACGGGCGAGCAGCTTCGCAACCGCATCCTCACCGACGTGTTCGAGCCGGGTTCGATCATGAAGCCCTTCACGGTGTCGCTTGCGCTGGATCTGCACCGCGTTTCGCCGAGTACACTGGTGGATACGGGCGCGGGCCACTTCACCCTCGACGGTGCGACCATCACCGACGACGCCGGTTTTGGCGTGCTGACGGTGGGCGGCGTGATCCAGAAGTCGAGCAACATCGGCGCGACAAAGATCGCGATGACGCTCAAGCCCGAAGAAATGTGGGACATGTACACCAGCATCGGTCTCGGTCAGGCGCCGAAGGTCGGGTTCCCCGGCGCGGCGGCGGGCCGTTTGCGTCCGTGGAAAAGCTGGCGCCGCATCGAGCAGGCGACGATGTCCTACGGCTACGGCCTCTCCGTTTCGCTGTTCCAGCTCGCGCGCGCGTACACGGCGATCGCGCACGACGGCCAGATTCTGCCGGTCACGATCTTCCGCCACCCCGGCGACACGCAGCCGGTGCAGGGCACCCAGGTCTTCGCGCCGACCACGGCGCGTGAAGTGCGCACGATGCTGGAGAGCGTGGTGTCGAAGGACGGCACTTCGCCCGACGCCGCCGTGCCCGGCTACCGCGTGGGCGGCAAGTCCGGTACGGCGTACAAGCACGGCCCGCACGGCTACGATCATTCGAAATACCGCGCGTCGTTCGTCGGCATGGCGCCGATGCCGAATCCGCGCATCGTCGTGGCCGTCACGGTCGACGAACCGACGGCCGGCAGCCACTTCGGCGGTGCCGTGTCGGGTCCGGTGTTCTCGGGCATCGTCGGCGATACGCTGCGCTCGCTCAACGTTCCGCCGGATATGCCGGTGAAGCAGCTCGTCGTCGAGGACAACAGCGCCGCCGCCTCGGCCCCGGCCGTCGCGAACGCGCCCGCTGCGCCCGTGAAGCACGTAGCGAACACGCCTACCGCGAAAAGCGCCGCCGCCGCGCATCACATGACCGTCGCGGACAACGCGAAAAATCGACCCGGAGTCGTCCGATGAGCGCCACGCGCAACCAGCATCCCGCGCACCGGCAGATCGCGGACGCGCTCGCATGGCTGCGCGCGCACGTCGCGCCAGAAGCGGGCCTGCACGCCGACACGCGCTCGCTCAAGCCGGGCGATGTGTTTCTCGCCTACGCCGTCGAGGGCGCGGACAGCCGCCCGCACATCGCCAACGCGATCGAGCGGGGCGCTGCAGCCGTGCTGTATCAGCCGGAAGGGTATGCGGGCGAGAAGCTCGACGCGTCGATTGCGCTGGCTGTACCGCAGCTCGACGCGCTCGCGGGCGAAATCGCCAGCGGCTGGTATGGCGACCCGAGCGATGCCATGCTCGTGGTCGGCGTGACGGGAACAAACGGCAAGACGTCGTGCAGCCAGTGGATCGCCTCGGCGTTGACGGCCATCGGCCAGAAGTGCGCGATCGTCGGCACGCTGGGCACGGGCTTTCCGGGTCAGCTCGTGCATACGGGCTTCACCACGCCCGACGCGCCGCAGCTGCAGCGCAGCCTCGCGCAATTGCGCGGCGCTGGCGCACAGGCGATCGCGATGGAAGTCTCCTCGCACGCGCTGCATCAGGGCCGCGTGAACGGCACGTCGTTCGACATCGGCGTCTTCACGAATCTCACGCAAGACCATCTCGACTATCACCACACTTTCGAGGCCTACGAGGCCGCGAAGGCGCGTCTGTTTGCATGGCCGGGCCTGCGCGCCGCGATCATCAACACCGACGACGCAGCGGGCCGCCGCCTGATCGCCGCGACGCGCGGCAACGCTCGCACGATTGCGTATGGCGTGGCGACGCCCGCCGCCGACGCACCCGTCGCCGACGCGTGGCTGCGCGCGAACGACGTGCGCGCGACCGCCACCGGCACGGCGTTCCATCTGGAAACGTCGGATTGGGGCGAGGCGCAAGTCGAGGCGCATGTTCTCGGCCTCTTCAACGTGAGCAATCTGCTCGGCGTGCTCGGCGCGCTGCTTGCGGCGAACGTGCCGCTCGTCGCGGCGCTCAACGAGATCTCGAAGCTGCAGCCGGTGAACGGCCGCATGGAGCGTCTTGGCGGCCGCGCCGATCACGACGAGCCGCTCATCGTGATCGATTACGCGCATACGCCGGACGCGCTCGAAAAAACGCTCGAAGCGCTGCGCCCGATGGCGGCCGCACGCGGCGGCCAGCTCGTCTGCATGTTCGGCTGCGGCGGCGATCGCGACGCGACCAAGCGCCCGCTCATGGGCGCGATCGCGGAACGCCTCGCCGACCAGGTCGTCGTGACGAGCGACAACCCGCGCAGCGAGTCGCCGGCCGCGATCATCGAGCAGATCGCGCAAGGCATGCGCGACGCCGCGAAGGCGCGCCGCATCGAGGATCGCGCGAGTGCGATCCTGCAGGCGGTGCGCGGCGCGGCGCGCGAAGACGTCGTCGTGCTGGCCGGCAAAGGCCACGAGGCGACCCAGGAAATCATGGGCAAGAAGCGCGCGTTCTCCGATCAGGACCACGCGCGGCTTGCACTCGCCGCCCGTGCCACGCACGGGCGCGGAGGTGGTGAATGACGATGCTTTCCCTGCGGGAAGCCGCGGCGCTGATTCCCGGCGCGAGCGTACTCGGCGACGAGAACGCCACGTTCGAGCGCATTTCGACCGACAGCCGCACCACCGGCCCCGGCGATCTCTTCGTCGCGCTCAAGGGTGACCGCTTCGACGCGCACGACTTTCTCGGCGAAGTTGCGAACCGCCAGGTGAGCGCGGCGCTTGTTTCGCGCAGCCCCGGCGACTGGCGCATCCCCGCGCTGCGCGTGGACGACACGCGCAAGGCGCTCGGCGCGCTCGCGCTCGGCTGGCGCCGCCGCTTCTCGATGCCGCTCGTCGCCGTGACGGGCAGTAACGGCAAAACGACGGTCAAGGAAATGATCGCGTCGATCTTCGCGGCGGCCGTTGGAGAAAATTTGCGTCTCGCGACCACCGGAAACCTCAATAACGACATCGGCGTGCCGTTAACGTTGCTGCGTTTGAGCGGCGCTCATCGGCTGGCGGTGGTCGAACTCGGCATGAATCACCCGGGCGAGACCGAGTTGCTGGCGAAATTCGCCGAGCCGACGGTCGCGGTGGTGAACAACGCGCAGCGCGAACATCAGGAATTCATGGCGACGGTGGAAGCCGTCGCGCTCGAGCATGCGAGCGTGATTCACACGCTCAAGCCCACGGGCGTCGCGGTGTTTCCCGCCGACGATGCCTACGCGAGCATCTGGCGCGTGGCGGCGACGGGTTCGCGCATCCTCGACTTCGCGCTGCATACCGATACGCGTGCGGTTCAAGCGGCAGTCACCGGCAAGCTCGTCGACAGGCTCGCGGGCAACCGTCTCGCGATCGCGACGCCGGAAGGCCATCTCGAAGTGGAGTTGAAGGTGCTGGGCGCACACAACGCGCACAACGCGCTCGCGGCCACGGCGGCGGCGATTGCGTCGGGCGTCTCGCTCGAAGCGATCGGCCGCGGGCTCGAGGCGTTCGAGCCGGTGAAGGGCCGCTTGCAGGTGAAGCGCGCGGCGCTTGGCGAGCTGACGGGCGCGACGGTGATCGACGACACCTACAACGCGAATCCCGACTCGGTGCGTGCAGCGATCGACGTGCTGGCTTCGCGCACGTCGCCGCGTGTGCTCGTGCTCGGAGACATGGGCGAAGTCGGCGACGACGGTCCCGCCTTTCACCGCGAGGTGGGCGCTTACGCGAAGGAACGCGGCATCGACGCGCTCTACACGCTCGGCGACGCAGCGCGTGACAGCGCGACGGCGTTCGGCGCGCAGGCGCTGCATGCCGCCGACGTGAGCGAACTCGTGCGCGCACTGGCTGGTGCCGGTTACGGCGCTGGCGCAACGATTCTCGTGAAAGGCTCGCGCTTCATGCAGATGGAGCGCGTAGTAGCGGCACTCACGAATCCGCAAAACCCTGCGCCGGACGCGAAGTCCGGTGCGCACTGAAATACGAAGGAATACAAGGCATGCTACTGGCGCTGGCGCAATGGCTGCAGAATGACGCAAGCTTCTTGCGCGTGTTCAGTTATCTGACGTTCCGTGCGGTGATGGCCACCATCACCGCGATGGCGATCGGGCTTTTCCTCGGCCCGTGGGTGATCCGCAAGCTCACCGCAATGAAGGTCGGCCAGGCCGTGCGCACGGACGGCCCGCAAACTCACCTCGTGAAGTCCGGCACGCCCACCATGGGCGGCGTGCTCATTCTGCTGGGCATCGCGGTTTCCACCTTGCTGTGGGGCGATCTTACGAACCGCTTCATCTGGATCGTGATGCTCGTCACGTTCGGCTTCGGCGCGATCGGCTGGGTCGACGACTATCGCAAGGTCGTCTACAAGGACCCGCGCGGCATGTCTTCGCGCGAGAAGTACTTCTGGCAGTCGGTGATCGGTCTGTTCGCGGCGGTGTACCTCGCGTTCAGTGTGTCCGAAGCGAGCAACGTGCGCGTGTTCGATCTCTTCACGGCGTGGGTGCGTAGCGGCCTGTCGATGGGCCTGCCCGCGCGCGCCGACTTGCTGCTGCCGTTCCTCAAGTCGATCAGCTATCCGCTCGGCGTGTGGGGCTTCATCGCGCTCACGTACTTCGTGATCGTCGGCGCGAGCAACGCCGTGAACCTCACCGACGGCCTCGACGGTCTCGTGATCATGCCGGTCGTGCTCGTTGGCGCGTCGCTCGGCGTGTTCGCCTACGTGATGGGCAGCTCGGTCTACTCGAAGTATCTGCTCTTTCCGCATATTGCCGGAGCCGGCGAACTGCTCATCTTCTGTTCGGCGATGGGCGGGGCAGGGCTCGCGTTCCTCTGGTTCAACACGTATCCGGCCCAGGTGTTTATGGGCGACGTGGGCGCGCTCGCGCTCGGCGGCGCGCTGGGAACCATTGCGGTGATCGTGCGTCAGGAAATCGTGCTTTTCATCATGGGCGGCATTTTCGTTGCGGAGACGCTCTCGGTGATGCTGCAGGTCACCTGGTTCAAGTACACGAAGAAGCGTTACGGCGAAGGGCGCCGCATCTTCAAGATGGCGCCGCTGCATCACCATTTCGAGCTGTCTGGCTGGAAGGAAACGCAGGTTGTCGTGCGTTTCTGGGTCATCACGCTGATGCTGTGTCTGATCGGTCTGTCCACGCTCAAGCTGCGTTGAGCCTCTAAGTAAGCAAGGGAAGCAAGCGATGTTCGGCGAGAAGTTTCGGGATCGGCAAAAGCCGATGGTGCTCGTGCTGGGACTCGGGGAATCGGGTCTCGCGATGGCGCGTTGGTGCGCGCGGCATGGTTGCCGCCTGCGCATTGCCGACACGCGCGAAGCGCCGCCCAATCTTCCCGAACTCGCCGCGCGCGGCATCGACGCCGATTTCGTCGGCGGTCCGTTCACGACGGCGCTGCTCGACGGCGTGGAGCTCGTCGCAATCAGCCCGGGCCTCTCGCCGCTCGCCGAAGACCTCGTGCCGCTGATCGCGGCGGCGCGCGAACGCGGCATCGAAGTGTGGGGGGAACTCGAACTCTTCGCGCAGGCGCTGCGCCATCTCGGCGAGAGCGGCTACGCACCGAAGGTGCTCGCCATCACCGGCACGAACGGCAAGACCACCACGACGAGCTTGACAGGCATGCTCTGCGAGCGCGCGGGCAAGCGCGTGGCGGTGGCGGGCAACATCAGCCCGGCGATGCTCGACAAGCTCGCCGAGGCCATCGACAACACCGCGCTGCCCGACGTCTGGGTGCTCGAACTGTCGAGCTTCCAGCTGGAAACGGCGCACACGTTCGAGCCGGACGCCGCCGCGGTCCTCAACATCACGCAGGACCATCTCGACTGGCACGGCGGCCTCGACGCTTACGCGGCCGCGAAGGGCCGCATCTTCGGGCCGCGCACGACACGCGTGCTCAACCGCGACGACGCGCGCGTCATGTCGCTCGCGAGCGTGAAGGCGAGTGGCGACGCGAAGATCGTGACTTTCGGCCTGAACGAGCCCGAGAACGACGGCGACCTGGGTCTGTTGCGCGAGAACGGCATGCAGTGGCTCGTGCAGGCCCACGACCTCGACGCGGCCGACGTGCCTGTCTCCCCGCGTCGTCGCAAGCAGCAGGAAGCGGCGCCCGTGAACCTCGGCATGAAGCGCCTCATGCCCGCCGACGCCCTGCGCATTCGCGGTCTGCATAACGCGGCCAACGCGCTCGCGGCGTTCGCGCTCACGCGCGCGATCGATCTCGCGCCCGCGCCGCTTCTGCACGGCCTGCGCGAGTATCGCGGCGAGCCGCATCGCGTGGAGCTGATCGCATCGATCGACGGCATCGACTACGTGGACGACAGCAAGGGCACGAACGTCGGCGCGACGGTGGCAGCGCTCGACGGCCTCGCGCAGCGCACGGTGCTGATCGCCGGCGGCGACGGCAAGGGCCAGGACTTCGATCCGCTCGTCGCGCCGGTTGCGCGCTGGTGCCGCGCCGTGATGCTGATCGGCCGCGACGCCTCGAAGATCCGCGCGGCGCTCGAAGAAACCGGCATCGCGATGAGCGACCACGCCACGCTCGAAGAAGCCACGCGCGCGGCGACGGCGCTCGCGCAACCCGGTGACGTCGTGCTGCTTTCGCCCGCTTGCGCGAGCCTCGACATGTTCCGCAACTACGCCCATCGCGCAGCCGTGTTCCACGACACCGTAGAAGCAATCGCTGCAGAACGGGGGACGATGATATGAGCTGGTCCGAGCGATTCGGTGCGCGCCTCTCGCGCGAAAACGGCCAGGCCGGCGGCTCGTCGAGCGGCGGCGCGCGCTCGGGCGGTCTTGCGAGCGTCGTCAACGGCGTGCGTCCCGGACGCTCGCGCATGCTCGACTACGACCACTCGCTGCTGTGGGCCGTCATCGCGCTTCTGGGCCTCGGCGTGGTGATGGTGTACTCCGCCTCGATCGCCATGCCCGATTCGCCCAAGTACGCCTCGTACCGCGACTGGGCGTTCCTCGTGCGCCACCTCGTTTCGCTCGCGATCGCTACCGTTGCGGCGCTCGTTGCGTTCCGTATCCCCGTTTCGACGTGGGAGCGTTACGCGCCCAAGCTCTTTCTCATCTCGCTCGCCATGCTGGTGGTCGTGCTGATTCCGCACATCGGCAAGGGCGTGAACGGCGCGCGTCGCTGGATTCCGCTCGGCGTCACGAACATGCAGCCGTCGGAAATCATGAAGCTCGCCGTGACGATCTACGCTGCGAACTACACGGTGCGCAAGCAGGAATACATGCATAGCTTCGCGAAAGGCTTCCTGCCGATGGCATTCGCCGTGGGCGTGGTCGGCGCGCTGCTGCTGCTCGAGCCTGACATGGGCGCATTCATGGTGATCGCCGCGATCGCCATGGGCGTGCTGTTCCTCGGCGGCGTGAACGGCAAGCTGTTCGGCGGCCTCGTGGCCACGGCAGTGGGCACCTTCACGCTGCTCGTGTGGGCGTCGCCGTGGCGCCGCGAGCGGATCTTCGCGTACCTCGATCCGTGGGACGACCGCTATGCGCAGGGCAAGGCGTACCAGCTCACGCACTCGCTGATCGCGTTCGGTCGCGGCGAGTGGTTCGGCGTGGGTCTTGGCGGCAGCGTCGAAAAGCTCAACTATCTGCCGGAAGCGCACACCGACTTCATTCTCGCCGTCATCGGCGAGGAACTCGGTTTCGTCGGCGTCCTCGTCGTGATCCTGCTGTTCTACTGGATCGTGCGCCGCTCGTTCGAGATCGGCCGCCAGGCGCTCGCGCTCGACCGCACGTTTGCGGGTCTCGTCGCCAAGGGGCTCGGCGTGTGGTTCGGCGCGCAGGCCTTCATCAACATGGGCGTGAACCTGGGGCTGTTGCCGACCAAGGGCCTCACGCTGCCGCTCGTGAGCTATGGCGGCTCGGGCATCTTGCTGAACTGCATCGCGGTGGCGCTGCTGTTGCGCGTGGACTACGAGAACCGGGTCTTGATGCGCGGAGGCAAGGTATGACCGCAGCAACGCGCACGCTCATGGTGATGGCCGGCGGCACCGGGGGACACGTGTTCCCGGGCCTTGCCGTCGCACATCGCATGGAGCAGTGGGGCTGGCGCGTGGTATGGCTCGGCAATCCCGCAGGCATGGAAGCGACGCTCGTTCCGAAGCACGGCATCACGATGGAATACGTGCGCTTTGGCGGCGTGCGCGGCAAGGGTATCAAGACCAAGCTGATGCTGCCGCTGAACCTGCTGCGCGCCTGCACGCAGAGCCTCGCGGCGCTGCGCCGCGTGAAGCCCGACGTCGTGCTCGGCATGGGCGGCTACATCACGTTCCCAGCGGGCGTGATGAGCGCGCTTTCGGGCCGTCCGCTCGTGCTGCATGAACAGAATTCGATTGCGGGTCTGGCGAACAAGGTGCTCGCGAAACTGGCCAGGCGCGTGCTCGTGGCGTTTCCGGGCGCCTTGCCGAACGCCGAGTGGACCGGCAACCCGATCCGCGAGGCGCTCGAACACGTCGACGCGCCGGCGGCGCGCTACGCCGCGCGCAGCGGTCCGCTGCGCGTGCTCGTAGTGGGCGGCAGTCTCGGCGCCACGGCGCTCAACGAAGTGGTGCCGCGCGCGCTGTCGCTGCTCGCGCCGCAAGAGCGTCCGCATATCGTGCATCAGGCGGGCGCGAAGCACATCGACGCCTTGCGTCAAAACTATCTCGACGCCGGACTCGAACTGAATGACACGGTACAGCTCGTGCCGTTCATCGACGACATGGCGAGCGCCTACCGCAACGCGGATCTCGTGATCTGCCGTTCGGGCGCAATGACGGTGGCCGAAATCGCGGCCGTGGGCGTGGCGGCATGCTTTGTGCCGTTCCCCTACGCCGTGGACGACCACCAGACCACCAACGCCGCGTTCCTTGCTGACAAGGACGCAGCGCTCGTGGTGCAGCAACGCGACCTGACGGCGGAAGGACTCGCCGACTGGTTGCGGCATCAGACCAGAACATCGCTGGCGGAAATGGCCGGGCGCGCTCGCGCGCTCGCGAAACCCGACGCCGCCGATCAGGTCGCGCGCATCTGCGCGGCTGTGGCGGGCGTAAGTGCGGGAGGAAAGCAATGAAACACATCGTCAAACATATCCATTTCGTTGGCATCGGCGGCGCGGGCATGAGCGGCATCGCCGAAGTGCTCGTCAACCTCGGCTATCAGGTAAGCGGCTCGGACCTCGCGAAGAACGGGGTCACCGATCGACTCGCCGCGCTCGGCGCGCGCATCGCGATCGGCCATGCCGAAGAAAACATCGAAGGCGCGAATGCCGTGGTCGTTTCGACCGCGGTGCGCAGCGACAACCCCGAAGTGCTCGCGGCACGCCATCGCCGCATTCCCATCGTGCCGCGCGCCGTGATGCTCGCGGAACTGATGCGTCTGAAGCAGGGCATCGCGATCGCAGGCACGCACGGCAAGACCACCACGACCTCGCTCGTGGCGAGCGTGCTGGCCGCGGGCGGGCTCGATCCGACCTTCGTGATCGGCGGGCGCCTGATCAGTGCGGGCGCGAACGCGCGCCTCGGCACGGGCGATTTCATCGTGGCGGAAGCCGACGAATCGGACGCATCGTTCCTGAACCTGTTTCCGGTGATCGAAGTCATTACGAACATCGACGCCGATCACATGGACACCTACGGGCACGACTTCGCGCGCCTGAAGCAGGCGTTCATCGAGTTCACGCATCGCCTGCCGTTCTATGGCATTGCGGTGCTATGCGTGGACGACCCGAACGTGAAGGAGATTCTGCCGTTCGTCTCGAAGCCGATCATCCGTTACGGCTTCGCGTCCGACGCGCAGGTGCGCGCGGTCAACGTGATTGCCCGAGAAGGCAAGATGTACTTCACGGTGATGCGCGAAGACGCGCCGTCGCTCGACATCGTGCTGAATCTGCCGGGCACGCACAACGTGCAGAACGCGCTCGCCGCGATCGCGATCGCGACCGAACTCGAAGTGAAGGACGCCGATATTCAACGCGCGCTCGCGGAATTCAACGGCGTAGGCCGTCGTTTTCAGCGCTATGGCGAGATTCCCGTCAACGGCGGCGGCGCCTGGACGTTGATCGACGACTATGGCCATCACCCGGTGGAAATGGCCGCGACGATCGCAGCGGCGCGCGGCGCGTTTCCCGAGCGCCGTCTCGTGCTGGCGTTCCAGCCGCACCGCTATACGCGTACGCGCGACTGTTTCGAAGACTTCGTGCGCGTGCTGTCGACCGTCGATGCGCTCGTGCTGACCGATGTCTATGCGGCCGGCGAAGCGCCGATCGTCGCAGCCGATGGCCGCGCACTCGCACGCGCGATTCGCGTGGCGGGCAAGGTCGAGCCGGTGTTCGTCGAGACCGTGGATGAAGTGCCGGAGGCGCTCGCAGCTGTCGTGCGCGACGGCGATGTGGTGATTACGATGGGCGCGGGTTCGATCGGCGGCGTGCCGGGTCGAATCGCCCAACAGGAACAGAAGGCGTGAGTGACATGAGCAGTATCGATCCGAAACAATTTGGCAAGGTCGCGGTGCTGTACGGCGGCGTGTCCGCTGAGCGCGAGGTATCGCTCAAGTCGGGCACGCTGGTGCTGCAGGCGCTGCAGAGCGCCGGCATCGACGCGCATCCATTCGACCCGTCCGAGCGCCCGCTTTCCGCGCTCAAGGACGAAGGTTTCGTGCGCGCGTTCAACGCGCTGCACGGCGGCTACGGCGAGAACGGCCAGATCCAGGGCGCGCTCGACTTTTACGGCATTCGCTATACGGGCACGGGTGTGCTCGGCTCCGCGCTCGGGCTCGACAAGTTCCGCAGCAAGCTCGTGTGGCAGCAGCTCGGCATTCCCACGCCGCCGTTCGAAGCGGTGTTGCGCGGCGACGACTACGCGGCGCGCGCGCCGCAGATCGTCGCGAAGCTCGGCCTGCCGCTCTTCGTGAAGCCCGCGAGCGAAGGCTCGAGCGTGGCCGTGATCAAGGTGAAGGCGGAAAGCCAACTCGTGCCGGCGCTCGAAGAAGCCGCGAAGTTCGACAAGATCGTGCTGGTGGAAAAGAGCATCGAAGGCGGCGGCGAGTACACCGCGTGCATCGCGGGCGACCTCGATCTGCCGATCATCAAGATCGTGCCGGCGGGTGAGTTCTACGACTACGACGCGAAGTACATCCTCGACACGACGCAGTATCTGATTCCCTGCGGCGTCGCGCCGGAGAAAGAGGCGGAACTGAAGAAGCTCGCGCGCCGCGCGTTCGACGTGCTCGGCTGCACCGACTGGGGCCGCGCCGATTTCATGATGGACGGTGCAGGCAACGCGTACTTCCTCGAAGTGAACACGGCGCCGGGCATGACCGATCACTCGCTGCCGCCGAAGGCCGCGCGCTCGGTAGGCATCGAGTATCGCGATCTGGTGGTGCGCGTGCTGGCACAGACGCTAAAAGATTGAACCCCTGATTAATCTCTGACTGACGAATTGCCGAACCGGAAGTGAACCGACAATCTCGAAATGTGGAATAACGTACGCCAGCTCAACCTTGCCGCCAACGCGTTGCACGCGCTGCTCGCGCTCGCGCTGCTGGCGGCGGGCTGCTACTGGCTCGTGCAGCGTCCGAACTTCGCGCTGCGAGAGATCCGCATCGAGGGCGATACCGAGCACATCAACTCGCCCACCGTGCGTGCGAGCGTGGTCGGCCGGCTGAAGGGCAACTTCTTCACGGTCGATCTCGATACGGCGCGCGCCGCGTTCGAGCAGATGCCGTGGGTGCGTCATGCGAGCGTGCGCCGCGTGTGGCCCAACGCATTGGCTGTCACGCTCGAAGAGTACAAACCGCTGGGCACGTGGGGCAGCGATCAGCTCGTGAGCACGGACGGCGAGCTGTTCACGGCGAACCAGGGCGAACTCGACGAAGAGTTGCCCGCGTTCGACGGCCCCGACGGCACCGCGCCCGAGGTGGTTGCGCGCTACCGCGACCTGGAGAAGTGGTTCGCGCCGCTCGGGCTCACGCCCGACGAAGTGACGCTCTCGCCGCGTTACGCATGGACGGTGAAGCTCTCGAACGGCATGCAGGTGGAGCTGGGCCGCGAGCGCAACGCCGACACACTGAGCGAGCGTTCGCACCGCCTCATCGCGGCATGGTCGGCGGTGACGCAACGTTGGGGCAAAGCAATCGAATACGCGGACTTGCGTTATCCGAACGGGTTTGCGATAAGGGCGGCCGGTATGCGCTTCATCAGTGACACGCCCGCTCCGGGCAAGAAGTAACAGGACATCACACGCAACGAGCACGATATGAGTAAAGACTATAAGGATCTGCTGGTCAGCCTCGACATCGGGACGTCGAAGGTGGTGGCCGTCGTCGCCGAATTGAAGGGCGAAGGCCACTACGAAGTGATCGGTCTCGGCCAGAGCGAATCGAAAGGTCTCAAGAAGGGCGTGGTGGTGAACATCGAGGCCACTGTGCAGTCTATCCAGCGAGCGCTCGAAGAAGCGGAACTCATGGCCGACTGCAAGATCACTAACGTATTCACCGGCATTGCGGGCAGCCATATTCGCAGCTTCAACTCGAGCGGCATGGTTGCCATCAAGGAGAAGGAAGTCACGCAGGCGGACGTCGCGCGCGTGATCGAAACGGCGAAGGCGATCAACATCCCGACCGACCAGCAGGTGCTGCATATCCTCACGCAGGAATTCATCATCGACGGCCAGGAAGATGTGCGCGAGCCGATCGGCATGAGCGGCATCCGTCTGGAAGTGAAGGTGCATATCGTGACGGGCGCGGTGAGCGCGGCGCAGAACATCGTGAAGTGCGTGCGCCGCTGCGGTCTCGAAGTGAACGACCTCATCCTGCAGCCGCTCGCTTCGTCGCTGGCGGTGCTGACCGAGGACGAGAAGGAACTGGGCGTGGTGCTCGTCGACGTCGGCGGCGGCACGACCGACATCGCGATCTTCAGCGAAGGCGCGATTCGCCATACCGCGGTGATTCCGATCGCGGGCGACCAGGTGACGAGCGACATCGCCATGGCGCTGCGCACGCCCACGCCCGACGCGGAAGACATCAAGGTGAGCTACGGCATCGCGAAGCAGGCGCTCGCCGATCCGGACGAGATGATCGAAGTGCCGGGGCTGGGCGAGCGCGGTCCGCGCACGCTGTCGCGCCAGGCGCTTGCCGCCGTGATCGAGCCGCGCGTGGAAGAGCTTTTTTCGCTCGTGCAGCAGGTGGTGCGCGAGTCGGGCTACGAAGAACTGTTGAGCTCGGGCGTCGTGCTGACGGGCGGCGCCGCGATGATGCCGGGCATGGTGGAGCTGGGCGAGGACATTTTCCTGAAGCCGGTGCGCATCGGCGTGCCGGAATACGCAGGCGGTCTGGCCGACGTGGTGCGCAATCCGCGCTACTCGACGGCGATGGGCCTGCTCGTCGAAGGCCGCTCGCAGCGTATGCGCGGGCGCAAGGTTGCAGTGCAGTCGGGGTCGATGGGCCAGGTCTTTTCACGCATGAAGGACTGGTTCCTCGGCAACTTCTGACGACAGAAGTCGCAGGACAGAAGGCGAAGTACAAGCTTCGAAAATCGCGCTGGTGACGGCGGCTAGCGCGCAGTGGAAGGTTGCCCGATCTTCCACTGGATAACGGCCGAGGAGCGGAATCTTTTTCTTGACGGAGGCAACATGGAATTCCAGATGCTGGAAACCGAAACCAACGGCACCATCATCAAGGTGGTAGGCGTTGGTGGTGCGGGCGGCAATGCCGTGCAGCACATGATCAACCGCGGCGTGCAAGGCGTCGATTTCATCGTGATGAACACGGACGCACAGGCGCTCTCGCGCTCGCGTGCATCGGCCGTGATTCAACTCGGCAACACGGGCCTCGGCGCCGGTGCGAAGCCGGAGATGGGCCGCGCAGCAGCAGAAGAAGCCCGTGAGCGCATCGCCGACGCACTGCGCGGCGCGCACATGGTGTTCATCACCGCCGGCATGGGCGGCGGCACCGGCACGGGCGCAGCCCCGGTCGTTGCTCAGATCGCCAAGGAGATGGGCATTCTCACCGTTGGCGTGGTGAGCAAGCCGTTCGAGTTCGAAGGCGGCAAGCGTATGCGCGTGGCGGAAGCCGGCTCGCAGCAACTGGAGGATCACGTCGACTCGCTGATCGTCGTCCTGAACGACAAGCTGTTCGACGTGATGGGCGATGACGCCGAGATGGACAAGTGCTTCCAGTGCGCGGACGACGTTCTGAACAACGCAGTCGCAGGCATCGCCGAAATCATCAACGTCGACGGTCTCGTGAACGTCGACTTCGAAGACGTGAAGACGGTGATGGGCGAGCAGGGCAAGGCGATGATGGGCACGGCGACGGTCGCCGGCGTCGATCGCGCACGCCTCGCGGCGGAACAGGCCGTGGCGAGCCCGCTGCTCGAAGGCGTCGATCTGTCGGGCGCGCGCGGCGTGCTGGTCAACATCACGTCGAGCCGTTCGCTGCGTCTGTCGGAAACGCGCGAAGTGATGAACACCATCAAGAGCTATGCTGCAGAAGACGCGACGGTGATCTTCGGTGCGGTGTACGACGACGCGATGGGCGACGCACTGCGCGTGACGGTGGTGGCAACGGGCCTCGGCCGTGCTGCGAAGAAGCAGCAAGCCGCGCCGATGCAACTGCTGCGCACGGGCACGGACAACCAGCCGATCCCGGCTCCGGCGGGTTCGTACGCACCGCAGCACAGCGGCCACGGCAACACGGCCGACTACGGCGCGCTCGACACGCCGGCAGTGTGGCGCACGTCGCGCGACACCGCGGCTTCGCACGTGCAGGCGCTGCAGGAAAAGGGCGTCGACACGTACGATATCCCGGCGTTCCTGCGCAAGCAGGCGGACTGACACGCGAGCCGATCTGACTGCGGCAGGGCACGTGTTGCCCTCGCCCGCAGACAGACAGCGCGCTGCGAAGCAATGAAGGCGAGCAAGACCAGCAAGGCCGCATCCGCGAGGATGCGCGGCAGGGACGGTTGCCCGCCACGCGTTGAGCGTGGGGGACAGGCGCGGTGTCGCCAGGCGTTCCTGTGTAACCTTGGAGTACATCGTTGCCCAACATTGCACGACGCCAGCGCGACACGCTTGCGCATCGTTGCGAAGGACGAGTCATGATCAAACAGGGTGAAACGCTGCCCGAAGCGACCCTCTTCGAGTTCGTCGAAGACGCGCGCGAGGGTTGCACGCTGGGGCCGAACAGCTTCGACGTGCAAAAGGAAGCGGCGGGCAAGCGCGTGGTGATCTTCGGATTGCCGGGCGCATTCACGCCAACGTGCTCCGCGAAGCACGTGCCGGGTTACGTCGAACACTTCGACGCGCTGCGCGCGGCGGGTGTCGACGAGGTCTGGTGCGTGTCCGTCAACGACGCGTTCGTCATGGGCGCGTGGGGACGCGATCAGCGTACCTCGGGCAAGGTACGCATGATGGCCGACGGCAGCGCAGCGTTGACTCGTGCACTCGGACTGGAGCAGGATTTGTCGGCGCGTGGCATGGGAGTCCGCTCCCAGCGCTATGCGATGGTGGTCGACGACGGCGTGGTCAAGACGCTGCACGTCGAAGCACCCGGCAAGTTCGAAGTGAGCGATGCTGCGAGCATACTCGCCACGTTGACCCGCGCATGAGCGCGTTCGCGGGCGCGGCGTTGCCCCGAAGCAACTGCACCTGCGGCGTAAATGTGACAGGCCATTACGTGAGCCCAGCGGGCCGATTACCCCGGGAACGCCTCCGTTCCGGGCATCGGCCCGCGCTCCATCCCCATTGGGTAACACGGGGAAACAGTTTGTCACGCCGGTGAAAACGACGGACTCGGCGCAACTGGAGTATAATTCGTGCTATGAATTAAAAAGTCCCGATTGGGATTTTCAATGAGCAAGAAGACCATGTTGAAGCAGCGAACCATCAAATCAATCGTGAAGACAGTCGGCATCGGCCTGCATTCGGGGCGCAAGGTCGACCTGACGCTCCGTCCGGCGGCGCCGAACACGGGCATCGTGTTTTCGCGCGTGGATTTGCCGACGCCGGTGGACATCCCCGCATCGGCGATGGCGATTGGCGATACCCGCCTCGCCTCGGTGCTGCAGAAAGACGGCGCACGTGTCTCGACGATCGAGCACCTCATGTCCGCCTGCGCAGGCCTTGGCATCGACAACCTCTACGTGGATGTGACCGCCGAGGAAATTCCGATCATGGACGGCAGCGCGGCTTCGTTCGTGTTCCTGATCCAGTCGGCGGGTATCGAGGAGCAGAACGCTCCGAAGAAGTTCATCAAGGTCAAGAAGCCCGTGGAGATCCGCGACGGCGACAAGTTCGCACGTCTCGAGCCTTACTTCGGCTTCAAGCTCAAGTTCACGATCGACTTCCGCCATCCGGCTGTCGACAAGACGGGCCAGGCGCTCGAAGTGGACTTCGCGAATACCTCGTACGTGCGTGAAATCGCGCGCGCCCGCACGTTCGGCTTTGCGCACGAAGTCGAGATGATGCGCGAGCTCGGCCTCGCGCGCGGCGGCAGCATGGACAACGCCATCGTGCTGGACGAGTACCGCATTCTGAACAACGACGGCCTGCGCTACGACGACGAGTTCGTGAAGCACAAGATGCTCGACGCGATCGGCGATCTGTACGTGGTCGGCCATCCGCTGCTGGCAGCGTACGACGCGTACAAGTCGGGCCACGGCCTCAATAACGCGCTGCTGCGCGAGCTGCTCGCGAATGAGGACGCTTACGAGATCGTCACGTTCGACGATCCGCAGAAGGCGCCGCGCGGCTTCGGCTACGAGGCGCAGACCGCATTCGCCTGAGTTTCGAGCGTATAGGCAGTAAAAAGGGCAGCGATATGCTGCCCTTTTTCTTTTTGCGCGGCTTCGTGAGCGCGGTCGCGAGACCTGGGCGCACCGGATCAGCGCTTTTTCATGTGGCGCGCCGCCATCTTCGCGAGGGCTGCCTGCAGCGGCGAGGCCTCGAGCGTTTCGCTCAGCGCCTGAAGCGCTGCCGCGCCAACCGGCGTCATGCGAGCCTGCTTGGGCGGTGCCGGATCTTTCACGGCCTGAGGACGCACGCGGATGCGCACGCTGTTCAACGCCCAGCCGCGCGCCTGCAGATCGGCCACGAGCCGCGGCTCCAGATGCCGCAACCGCGCGGCGAGCGCGTTGTGCGCAGTGAAGAGGGCCAGCGTGCCGTCCTTGATGAAGCCGGGCTCGACGCTCGCCGCGAGATAGTCGGGCAGCAGCGCATTCAGGTCGCGCTGGATCGCCGCGATCTGCTCCACGCCGGCGCGCAGCGGCGCGAACGCGTCCGTGCGGCTCAGCACTTCGGCGAGCGGCTGGGGGGCGCGTGGTCCCCTGGACCTTGAAAACGGCGAGAAACGGCTCATGTGGCGTAAGGATGGGCGAGCGCGCAGGCGGCACTGCGATGTCGTCATTGTAGCCTGCGCACCGCTCATTCAAGCGCCTTCAGGCCATTCGGCCAGGGCCGCATCGCGGCCCTTCGCCGCCCGGCGGGAAGGCCGTCCGTGCGGGCACCGCGCGCGCCAGAGCCGTCTTCGCGCTGACACAGGCGGGTGAGAGGGCGCGTGCTAAAATGCCCGATTCGAATCCACCATTTTGGGCTAAAGCCGCCGAGGTCCCGCCGGTCCGGATGCGTAGTGCACACCCTGCACAACCCGCTGAACCCACCCTCAGGAATCCCGGCCGAAGCCGCGACGCAGACACCGATCCGATGACCACCGGTTTCTTACAGAAAATCTTTGGCAGCCGCAATCAGCGCCTGATCAAGCAATATCAGAAGACGGTCGCGGCGATCAACGCGCTCGAACCGAAGATCGAGCAGTACACCGACGAGCAGCTGCGCGCGAAAACGGCCGAGTTCCGCGAGCGCGTGGCCAAAGGTACATCGCTCGACGAACTGCTGCCCGAGGCGTTCGCCGTTTGCCGCGAGGCGAGCAAGCGCGTGCTGAAAATGCGCCACTTCGACGTGCAGCTGATCGGCGGCATGGTGCTGCATTACGGCAAGATCGCTGAAATGCGCACCGGCGAAGGCAAGACGCTCGTCGCCACGCTGCCCGTCTACCTGAATGCGCTGTCGGGCCGCGGCGTGCACGTCGTGACGGTGAACGACTACCTCGCGCAGCGCGACGCCGAATGGATGGCGCGCCTCTACAACTTCCTCGGTTTGTCCGTCGGCATCAACCTGTCGCAGATGGACCACGCGACGAAGCAGGAAGCGTACGCCGCGGACATCACCTACGGCACGAACAACGAGTTCGGCTTCGACTACCTGCGCGACAACATGGTCTACGAGACCGAGGCGCGCGTGCAGCGTACGCTGAACTTCGCGGTGGTCGACGAGGTGGACTCGATCCTGATCGACGAAGCGCGTACGCCGCTCATCATCTCGGGCCAGGCCGAAGACCACACCGAACTCTACGTGCGCATGAACGCGCTGCCGCCGCTGCTCGAGCAGCAGATCGGCGAAGAGAAGGCCGACGGCACGGGCGTGGAAAAGCCGGGCGACTACACGCTCGACGAAAAGGCGCGCCAGGTGTTCCTCACGGAATCGGGCCACGAGAAGGCCGAGCGCATGCTCTCCGAGTGGGGCCTGATCGGCCAGGGCGAAAGCCTCTATGCGCCGCAGAACATCACGCTGATGCACCATGTGTACGCCGCGCTGCGTGCCCACACGCTATTCCACAAGGACCAGCACTACGTGGTGCAGAACGGCGAAGTCATCATCGTCGACGAATTCACCGGCCGTCTGATGGCCGGCCGCCGCTGGTCGGACGGCCTGCACCAGGCCGTGGAAGCGAAGGAACACGTGAAGATCCAGAGCGAGAACCAGACGCTCGCTTCGATCACGTTCCAGAACTACTTCCGCATGTACGCGAAGCTCTCGGGCATGACGGGTACGGCCGACACCGAAGCGTACGAATTCAACGAGATCTACGGCCTCGAAACGGTGGTGGTCCCGACGAACCGGACACCCAAGCGGATCGACAAGCAGGATCAGATCTACAAGACGGCGAACGAACGCTACGACGCCGTGATTCGCGATATCCGCGAATGCTACGAGCGTGGTCAGCCGGTGTTGGTCGGCACGACGTCGATCGAAAACTCGGAGCTGCTTTCGAACCTGCTCACGAAGGCCGGTCTGCCTCACGAAGTGCTCAACGCGAAGCAGCACGCGCGTGAAGCCGCGATCGTCGCTGAAGCCGGTCGTCCGCAGCGCGTCACCATCGCCACCAACATGGCAGGCCGCGGTACCGACATCGTGCTGGGCGGCAATGCGGAGAAGCAGGCAGCGTTTATCGAAGCCGACGAAGCGATTCCCGCCGACGAAAAGGCGCGCCGCATCCAGCAACTGCACGACGAGTGGCAAACGCTGCACGATCGGGTAAAGGCCGCGGGCGGTCTCCACATCATCGGCACCGAGCGTCACGAGTCGCGCCGGATCGACAACCAGCTGCGCGGTCGTGCGGGCCGACAGGGCGACCCGGGCTCGTCGCGTTTCTATCTCTCGCTCGAAGACCCGCTGCTGCGCATTTTCGCGGGCGACCGCGTGCGCGCGATCATGGACCGCCTGAAAATGCCGGAAGGCGAGGCGATCGAGGCGGGTATCGTCACGCGTTCGATCGAGTCGGCGCAGCGCAAGGTCGAAGCGCGCAACTTCGACATCCGCAAGCAGTTGCTCGAATACGACGACGTCTCGAACGATCAGCGCAAGGTGATCTACCAGCAGCGCAACGAACTGCTCGAAGCGCATGACATCACCGAAACGATCGGCGCGATGCGTCATGGCGTGATCACCGACATCGTGCGCCAGTTCGTGCCGCACGGCAGTATCGAAGAGCAGTGGGACGTGCCCGAGCTCGAAGAAGTGCTGCGCAATGAGTGGCAGCTCGACCTCGCGATCCAGGAGATGATCAACGAGTCGTCGTCGATCGACGCCGATGAGATTCTCGAAGCCGTGCTCGCGGCCGGCGATGAAGCGTACGAGCAGAAGGTCGCGCTCGTGGGCCGCGAATCGTTCAGCGCGTTCGAACGCTCGGTCATGCTGCAAACGCTCGACCGCAGCTGGCGCGAACACCTCGCGGCGCTCGACCACCTGCGTCAGGGCATCCATCTGCGCGGCTATGCGCAGAAGAACCCGAAGCAGGAGTACAAGCGCGAGGCGTTCGAACTGTTCGCCGCGATGCTCGAAGCCGTGAAGCTCGAAGTCACGCGTATCGTGATGAACGTGCAGATCCAGTCGCCGGAGCAGCTCGAACAGGCGGCCGAGCAGATCGAAGAGCAGGGTCATCATGTCGAGAACGTCGAGTTCCGCCATGCCGAATTCGCCGAAGCCGACGCGGCGCCGGCTCCGGCGGCTGCCGCACCGGTGGCTGCCGACGCCGCCGCCGCAATGGTGGGCGCGGCCATGAGCCATACGCCGCCGGTGGGCAGCGAAATGCCGAAGGTGGGCCGCAACGATCCGTGCCCGTGCGGCAGCGGCAAGAAGTACAAGCAGTGTCACGGCAAGATCGCGTGACGCAGGCTTGAACGTAGATTCCGGTGGCCCGCTTCCCATGGCGGGCCTTGCGTTTTGATTCCCGATGCCGGCCAGGCTCCAGCGCCCTGGCCGGCATCGCCATTTCGACAGGTCGCCACCATGGCTGTCAATTTTCCCTCGATTGATCCCGCACAACTTCATCCGGTCGCCGGCGTGACGCTCGGCTGGGCGGAAGCCAACATTCGCAAGCCCAATCGTAAGGACGTCCTGGTGATCTCCGTCGACGAAGGCGCGAGCGTGGCCGGCGTGTTCACGCTGAATCGCTTCTGTGCCGCGCCGGTGACGGTGTGCCGCGAACATTTCGCGAAGGTGCGCGCGGGCGGCAAGGGCATTCGTGCACTGGTGGTGAACACCGGCAACGCGAACGCGGGCACCGGCGAGCCGGGCATGAAGCACGCCCGCGAGACCTGCGATGAACTCGCGCGCCTGGCCGGCCTCGAGTCCTCGCAGGTGCTGCCGTTCTCGACCGGCGTGATCCTCGAGCCGCTGCCGATCGACCGTTTGAAGGCGGGCCTGCCCGCCGCTCTGGCGAATCGCCGGGCCGCGAACTGGTACGACGCCGCGCAGGCCATCATGACGACCGACACGCTGCCGAAGGCCGTGTCGCGCCAGGTCACGGTCGACGGCCACACCATCACGTTCACGGGCATCAGCAAGGGCGCGGGCATGATCAAGCCGAACATGGCGACCATGCTCGGCTTCCTCGCTTTCGACGCGAACGTTGCGCAGCCCGTGCTCGACGAACTCGTGAAGTACGTGGCCGACCGCTCGTTCAACTGCGTCACCATCGACGGCGATACCTCGACCAACGACTCGTTCATCATGATCGCCTCGGGCAAGTCGAGCCTGCCCGCGATCACGTCGACGGACACGCCCGCTTACGCCGCGCTGCGCGACGCCGTGACGGCCGTCGCCCAGGAACTCTCGCAGCTCATCGTGCGCGACGGCGAAGGCGCAACCAAGTTCATGACCGTGCAGGTGGAAGGCGGCAAGGACGTGGCCGAGTGCCGCCAGATCGCTTATGCGATCGGCCATTCGCCGCTCGTGAAGACGGCGTTCTACGCATCGGACCCCAACCTCGGCCGTATCCTCGCCGCGATCGGCTATGCCGGCGTGACGGACCTCGACGTCGACAAGATCGACCTGTATCTCGACGACGTGCTCGTGGCGAAAGCGGGCGGTCGCAACCCGGACTACCGCGAAGAAGACGGTCAGCGCGTCATGAAGAAGAGCGAGATCCTGATCCGCGTGCTGCTCGGCCGCGGCGACGCGCAGGCCACGATCTGGACCTGCGACCTCTCGCACGACTACGTGAGCATCAACGCGGATTACCGCTCCTGATTTCAAGCGCGCTCACCACATGGACAAGCTCGAACAGTTTCTGACCCGCGCCGAAGCGCTGCTCGGCCGCCTCGAAGCCGTGTTGCCGCCGTCGGCACCCGATGTCGACTGGAACGCGGCCGTCGCGTTTCGCTGGCGCAAGCGCCAGGGGCGCGGCTTCCTGCAGCCGGTGCCCGCGATCTCGCTGATCTCGCTCGACGACCTGCAGAACATCGACCGGCAGAAAGATCTCATCGACCGCAACACGCGCCAGTTCGTGCAGAAGAAGCCCGCGAACAACGTGCTGCTCACCGGCGCGCGCGGCACCGGCAAGTCGTCGCTGATCAAGGCCTGCCTGAACGCGTACGCGCAACAGGGCCTGCGCCTGATCGAAGTCGACAAGGACGATCTGCATGATCTCGGCGATATCGTCGATCTCATCTCGACGCGCCCCGAGCGCTTCATCGTGTTCTGCGACGACCTCTCGTTCGAGGAAGGCGAATCGGGCTACAAGGCGCTGAAGGTGGCGCTGGACGGTTCGGTGGCCGCGCAGTCGGACAACGTGCTGATCTACGCGACCTCGAACCGGCGTCATCTGCTGCCCGAGTACATGAGCGACAACGAGACGTACAAGCACATGCCCGACGGCGAGATTCATCCGGGCGAAGTGGTGGAAGAAAAGATCTCGCTGTCCGAGCGCTTCGGGCTTTGGGTGAGCTTCTATCCGTTCAAGCAGGACGACTATCTGACGATCGTCGCCCACTGGCTGCGCCATTTCGGCTGCGACGACGCCGAAGTCGAATCGGCGCGCGGCGACGCACTCGTCTGGGCGCTGGAGCGCGGCTCGCGTTCGGGCCGCGTGGCGTGGCAATTCGCACGCGACTGGTCGGGCAAGAAGGCGCAAGAGGCATGAGCGCCGAGGCCAACAGCGCAAACGACGCTTCCGCAACGACGCGCCCCGTGACGGAAGTCGCGGTGGGCGTGCTGGTGCAGCCCGATGGCCGCTACCTGCTCGCCCAGCGCCCCGAAGGCAAGCCTTATGCAGGCTACTGGGAGTTTCCGGGCGGCAAGCTGGAAGCGGGCGAGAGCGTCGAAGCGGCGCTCGCGCGCGAGTTGCACGAGGAACTGGGCATCGACGTGAAGGCGTGCCACCTGTGGCACACGCTCGAACACGACTACCCGCACGCCTACGTACGGCTCTACTTCTGCAAGGTGACCGAGTGGACCGGCGAGCCGCACGGTCGCGAAGGTCAGGCGTTCGTCTGGCAGTCGCTGCCGGCGAGCGTCGAGCCGCTCTTGCCTGCGACGATTCCTGTGCTGGAGTGGCTTGCGGCGGAATAACGGCCTACGAGGCCGCCACGATGCAAAAGGCCGCTGTGCATCACGCACAGCGGCCTTTTTTTCGCCTGGCGCAAGCGCGTCGCGGCGCTTTAATCGTTATTGGCGCGTATCCGTGGGCGGCGCGTCTTCCGGCGGCGTTTCATCGTCGGCGCCGCCAATACGGTACTTTTCGGCTGCCCATGCACCGAGATCCATTTGCTTGCAACGCTCGGAGCAGAACGGCCGGAAGCGGTTCTCCGGCACCCAGCGGACTTCCTTGCCGCAGCTCGGACATTTGACGACAGTGGTCATGCGATAGAACTTGGTTTGCGTTGAGTCTGGCCTGGCGACGCGTTTGCTTTCACAGGCTGCACAGCGTGAGCTGGAACGGCACGTCCTGATCGACGGCTCGCGGACGCAGATCGCCGTCCTGCACGGTGAAGCGCACCCACAGCATGTACTTGTTGGCGCTCGCTTCGGGAATCATGCGCAATTCCGGTGCCACGCGTACCTGCATGAGCTGATACGCACGGCCCGACAGCATCTGCTGATAGCTGCCCTGCATCGCCATCACCTTCGACGCCTGGCCCGACTCGCGCGCGAGACGCAGCACGATGGCGGCGGCGTCTCGCAGCGGCAGCAGCGGCGTGACCCATTTCGCGATGTCCTGACGGCGTTGATCGGGATGCAACTGTTGCCAGGCGTAATACGACGGCAAATCGAACTTGCAGGTGCCACCGGGAATGATCGCGCGGCTGCGGATGCTCGTGAGCCACTCGTTGTCCATCAGATGCTGGCCCGTCTTGCCTTGCATCTGCGTGAGGCCGGCGAGCGTTTGCTCGATTTCGCCCAGCACGGTTTCGAGCGCATTCTGCTCGATGCCGGGATTGCCGCGGAACGGCGCGAGCGTTTGGCGCTGCCGCTCGAGTTCCTTCATGAGATCCGACTTCAGATCGGCGCGGCCTGCGACTTCGGCGATTTCGAAGAGCGTCGTGAGCGCGACGTGATGTTCCCTCGGATCCTCCTGGGTCAGGAAAAACGTGAAGCGCTCGAACAGGTCTTCGAGGCGCAGCAGCGTTCGGATTCGCTCGTTGAAGGGATACTCGTAAAGAATCAAGCGCGCTCGCCTCGGGCGTGGTGGGTGACGGATTGCAGGACATTCTAATGCCGTGGGACCACGGTCGCAATCGCGCCGGCCCGGCGCTATGCCGATGTGACCCGCTAATCGCGCGCCGATGGCGCGTTTTACGTCTTGCCGGCCTTTTCGGCCGCGAGCCTGAGATACGTCTGATGCAATGCGTCGACGTCCTGATCGAGCGATTCGAGCGTCGCGCCGTTGTCGTTTACCACCACGTTGTCGGCGGCCGCGAGGCGTGCCTCGCGCGTGGCCTGCCGCGCGATGATCGCGAGCACTTGCTCACGTGCGAAGCCGTTACGGCGCATGACGCGCTCGATCTGCGTTTCCACGCTGCAATCGACGGCGAGCACGCGATCGACACGCGTCTTCCAGGTGCCCGACTCTACGAGCAGGGGCACGACCACGATGACGTAAGGCCCGCTGGCCTCTCGCGTTTCGCGTTCGGTCTCGGAGCGGATCAGCGGGTGCGTGATGGCCTCGAGCCGCTTGCGCGCGGACTCGTCGCCGAACACGAGCGCGCGCATGCGCGCGCGGTCCATCGAGCCGTCGGGCGCGACGAATTCAGGGCCGAATTCCGCAACGATCTGCGCCATCGCGACGCCGTGCGGCGCGGTAATGCGATGCGCGATGAGATCGGTGTCGACGATCGTTACGCCGCGCGCGGCAAAGCCATCAGCAACCGTGGACTTGCCGCTACCGATGCCACCCGTCAATCCGACCGCGAACATTTGATCAGTTCCCCCACGCAAATACGCCATACAGCGGTGTGCCCGCAAACAATGTGACGAGCGCGCCAGCGGCCAGATACGGGCCGAACGGCAACGGTTCTTCGAAACGCATGCGTCCCGTCAACGTAGCGATGATGCCGACGAGCGCGCCGGCCACTGCGGCGATCACGACGATCTGCGGCAGCGCGCTCCAGCCGAGCCATGCGCCGAGCGCGGCGAGCAGTTTGAAGTCGCCGTGGCCCATGCCTTCCACGCCACGCAACAGCCTGAAGACCCAATAGACGCACCAGAGCGCCAGATAACCCGCGACCGCACCGATCACCGCTTCGCGCAGCGTGACGAAGGTGCCGGCAAAATTGACCAGCAACCCGGCCCACAGCAGCGGCTGCGTGATCTCGTCATGCAACATCTGGTGTTCGAGGTCGATGGCGCTTGCGGCGATGAGCGTGGCGCACAGCGCGAAGGCGGCGAGCGCCTTGCCTGTGGGCCCGAAGGCGAGCAATGCGCCGACCGCGCAGGCCCCGCTCGCGATTTCGATGAGCGGGTAGCGCACGCTCACGCGCGCATGACAGTGCGAGCAGCGCCCGCGCAGCGCGAGCCAACTGAGCACAGGGATGTTCTCCCAGGCGCGCAAGACGTGGCCGCAGTGCGGGCACGCGCTGCGTGGGAGCCAGAGGTTGTAGCGCGCGGGCAACCCGTCTTCTTCGAAGAGCGGACCGGGCGTGCCGGTCGCTTCGGCCACATCGGCGCGCCACGCGCGCTCCAGCATGATCGGCAGCCGGTGCACGACGACGTTGAGAAAGCTGCCGATGACGAGCCCGAACGCAATGGCGAAAACCATGAGCACGCCGAATGGCAGACCGGCGAGAGCGGCTGCGAGCGGCGTTGCGGTATCGGGCGCGGACAGGAGTTGGGCGGGCATGAGACGGAACCGGAATCTGGCAGCGATGCTACACCACGTTGCCCAGTTGAATGATGGGAAGATACATCGCGACGACGAGGCCGCCGACCAGCGCACCAAGCACGACGATCACGAGCGGCTCGCACAGGCTCGATACGAGCGCGATCTTTTCGTCGACCTGACGGTCGGCGAGCGAGGCCACATCGAGCAACATCGCGTCGAGCGCGCCCGATTCTTCCGCAACCGCAACGGGCTGAACCACATCGGCCGGAAAGCATCCCGCCGCGCGCATGGCTGCGGCGAGCCGCTCGCCGTGCCGCAGGCGCTCGCTGATACCTGCGCTCGCGCGATCGAAGAATGCGTTGCCGCTTGCGTGCGCGAGCGAATCGAAGGCGTCGGCGAGTGGCGTGCCGGCGGCGAGGAGCGTGCCGAGCGCGCGGCTCCAGCGGGCGGCGCACAGCGTGGTGAGCAGCGTGCCGCAAAGCGGGAGCTTCAGCAGCGTGCGTCCGAAAGCGATGCGCGCGGTTTCCGAGCGGCGCAAGGCCGCTTGCATGGCGAGCGCGCCGGTGGCTGCAGCTACGGCGGCCGGCACGCTCCAGCGCGCGGCGCCCGCCGACAGCATCAGCACGATTTGCGTGGGCGCGGGCAGTGCGGCGCCGAAGCCGTCGAAGATCTGCTTGAACGTGGGTACGACCCAGACCAGCAACGCCGCGGTAATGACAAGCGCGAGCAGCAGCACCGCGACGGGGTAGGTGAGCGCGGCGCGCACTTTGGCGCGCTGCGCAGCGGCACGCTCGCGGTCGTCGGCGAGGCGGGCAAGTACGGCGGCGAGCGCTCCCGAGGCTTCGCCTACGGCAACGAGCTGGCAATACAGCGCGTTGAAACGCGCCGGATGTTGCGCGAGTGAGTCGGCGAAGCGCAGTCCGCCGGCGATGTCGCGCGCGAGCGCCGCGGCAATGCGCGGCATGCCGTTTGGCCCGGGCGAGAGCGCGAGCAGTTCGAGCGCGTTCGCAAGTGGCAGGCCGGCGCGCAGGAGGCTCGCTAGCTGGCGTGTAAAGCACGTGACGTCCGCGTGGCGTGCTTTAGGCGCGCCCGCGCTCGACCTGCGCTCGATGGCGAGCACAGTGATGCGCTCGCGCTTGAGTGCGTCGCGCACCGCCGCGGCGTCGAGCGCGATCAGCGTGCCACGCCTCGTCGCGCCCGATGCATCGAGACCGCGCCACGCGAAGCGCCACTCGGATGGGCCTTGAGGGGCGTGCGCGGCGCTCATGGCGCATCCGTTGCGACAAGCGCTTCGGCGAGGCTCGTGGTGCCGTCGCGCACGCGCGCGAGCGCCGCGTCGCGCAAGGTTGCGACACCGCTTCTGCGTGCTTCCCGAGCGATTTCGTGCGCGCCGCGCCTTGTGACGATCAGGTCGCGTATGGTTTCCGAGATCGGCAAGACCTCGTGGATTCCCACGCGGCCGCGATAGCCGATGCCGTGGCAAGCCTCGCAGCCGCGCGCGACATAAGGCTGCATCATGTTACCGCCGTGCGTGGTCAGGCCTGCCGCGACGAGCGCCGCCGGCGAAGCCTCGCCGCGCACGCGGCATTGCGGACATAGCCGCCGCACGAGGCGTTGCGCCGTGACGAGCCGCAGCGAGCCCGCCAGGTTGTATGGCTCTACGCCGATGTCGACGAGCCGTGCGCAAGCCGCGCTGGCGTCGTTCGTGTGCACGGTCGAGAGGACGAGGTGGCCGGTCTGCGCGGCCTTGACGGCCACGCTGGCGGTTTCTTCGTCGCGAATCTCGCCGATCATGATGACGTCGGGATCCTGGCGCAGCAGCGCACGCAGTGCCACCGCAAAGGTGAGCCCGGCCTTCTCGCGCACGTTGACCTGATTGATGCCCGCAAGCTGGATTTCGGCGGGATCTTCCACCGAGCAGAGATTGTGTGCCGTGCCGTTGAGCCTTTGCAGGAAACAGTAGAGCGAGAGCGTCTTGCCGCTGCCGGTAGGGCCCGTGACGAGGACAAGACCATGCGGCGCGCCGATCGCTTCGGCTACGGCGTGCTGTTGCGCTTCATCGAGCCCGAGTTCGGCTAGCGACAGTTCGGCGGGAAGCGCTTCGAGCCTGCGCAAGACGAGCTTTTCGCCATGAAGTGTGGGCAGCGAATTCACGCGATAGTCCTCGGCGGCTTGCGACGCCCCCGAGAGTGCGAGCCGCAGCCTGCCGTCCTGCGGAATGCGCCGTTCGGCGATGTCCATGCGGGCGAGCACCTTGATGCGCGTGACGAACGCATCGCGCAGATGCGCGGGCGGCCGCGCCATTTCGTGCAGTACGCCGTCGATGCGCAGACGCACGCGCCAGCCGTGTTCCATCGGCTCGATGTGCAGATCGGAGGCGTTGCGCCGCGCGGCTTCGCGCAGCGTTTCGGAGAGCAGCCGAACGGCGGGTGCGTCGTCTAGCTGCGGTACAGAGACAGGCGCAGATGTGCGCGCCGTCGAGCCACCACCCGTACCGCCTTCGGCAACCGCGGCGGCGAAAGGGCGCGCACGATAAGGAGTAGAAAGCATCGACATGCCGGCGCGAAGCCGCCTCGAACAGATGACGCCTTCATCATGGCGCGAGGCGCACTGCGCCGCCACCCGGCCGAACGGCTAACGTCCCGGCAGCAGCTTCTTCGCCTTTTGCAGCGTGCCCTGGCGCGGCTTGGCGCCGGGTTTGAAGAGCTTGACCGTGCGTACGGCCTGGTCGTCGCTGCGTAGCACTTCGAGCTTCACGTCGCCGATCTGCAGGCACACGTCGCCTTCGGGAATCTCTTCGAGCACTTCGAGGATCAGGCCGTTGAGCGTCTTGGGCCCATCCGTGGGCAGCTTGATATGAAGCCAGCGATTGAGTTCGCGCAAAGGCATGCTGCCCGGCACGATACATTCGCCTTCGTCGTTCCAGCCGCCGCGTCCGGTGCCGCTGCGCGGCATCGAGGTGGTGAATTCGCCGATCAGCTCCTCGATGATGTCTTCGGGTGTCACGAGTCCTTCCATCTCACCGTACTCGTTCACGACGAGCGCGATGCGATGGCGGCTTTCCTGGAAGTACTGAAGTTGCTGGAATCCAGGCGTGCCCGTGGGCACGAAGTACGGCTCGGCGAGCAGTTCGCGCAGCGTCTCGCGCTCGAATTCCTGGTTGTGCAGCGCGGCCAACGTCTTGCGCACATGCAGCACGCCGAGCACCCGGTCGATGTCGCCTTGATAGACGATCAGCTTGTTGTGATAGCAGGTCTCGAGCTGATGCAGGATGTCTTCGAGCGGGGCGTCGTAGTCGAGCGCCTCGATGCGCCGGCGCGGAATCATCACGTCGTCGACGGTGATGTTCTCCAGGTCGAACAGGTTGAGCAGGATGCTGCGGTGTTTGGTCGGCATGAAGCTGCCCGACTCGAGCACGATGGTGCGCAACTCCTCGGTGGAAAGCCGCTGGTCATGCGCCTTGTGCGTATTGATGTGCAGGATGCGCAGGATGGTGTTCGCAAACATGTTGACGAACCAGATGAGTGGCTTCGTCACACGCATGAGCGGCGCGATCAGGAGGCTCGCGGGCAGCGCGATTTTTTCCGGAAACGTTGCGCCCACAATCTTCGGCGTGATTTCCGCGAACACGATGATGAGGAACGCGACGATGCCCGTCGCGATCGAGAGCACGAGGTTATTGCGGCCGAACGTATGGAGCGCGATCGAGGTCGTGAGGACCGGGATGATGGTGTTGAAGAGATTGTTGCCGATCAGGATCACCGAAAGCAGCAGGTCGGTGCGCGCGAGCAGCTTCTGGGTGGTCTTCGCGCCGAGCGTGCCGTGATTGGCGAGGTATTTGAGCCGATGGCGATTGAGCGCCATCATCGCCGTTTCGGAGATGGAGAAGAAGCTGGAGCAGATGAGCAGGACGAAGACGGCGCAAATCTGCGCCCATAAGGGAAGGTGGTCCACGCGTCGAGACAATGAGGGGGGCGGATGGGGAAACTATAACAGAGGGGTACCGCAGTTCCAGGGCGGTTGGCCGAACGGACAAGGCGGTTGCCGGTTACGCGCCGCGAGTTGCCGGACAGGATGGAAGTGCGGGAGATACAGGCGAAAAAAAACCGCGCAATGCATGCGCGGTTTTTCTCGAATTCTGGTCGGGGTGAGAGGATTCGAACCTCCGGCCTCTACGTCCCGAACGTAGCGCTCTACCAGGCTAAGCTACACCCCGAATTGACTGCTGGACTCCACAACTCGCTTCGTCTGTTTCAAGACTGGCGCGTCGTTGAGTAAGAACATAATTCTAGCAGGCTATCTTTGTAAATGGAAGGGGGGAACGCTGAAATCGCGTCGGCGGCGGCCTGGGCCTCGGTGCGCGCGCATTGCAGCGTGTGCTCGAGCGCGCCCGAGCGCGTGATTGCCGCGAAGATTTCGTCGAAGCGCGTCGTGCCGCCTTGCTCGATCGCTTCGCGTGCAAGCGCGGCTTCCGCGGCCGTGCCGTGCTCGATCAGCCAGATGAGCGGCAGAGTGGGCTTGCCTTCGCGCAGGTCGTCGCCCGCGTTCTTGCCCATCGATTCAGGCGTGCCCGTGTAGTCGAGCCAGTCGTCCATGATCTGGAATGCCGTGCCGATGCGCCGCCCGTATTCGGCGGCCGCTTCCTCGGTGCGCGCATCCGCTCCCGAAAGCACCGCGCCGAGCTGCGCCGCGGCTTCGAAAAGCTTGGCGGTCTTGTAGCGGATCACCTGCATGTAGCGGTCGGTGTCCACGTCGGCGTCGTGCATGTTCAGCAGCTGCAGGACTTCACCCTCGGAGATGATCGTCGTGGCGGCGGACAGGATTTCCATCACGCGCATCTTGCCGACGCCCACCATCATCTCGAACGAGCGCGAATACAGGTAATCGCCCACCAGCACGCTGGCGGCGTTGCCGAACAGCGCGTTGGCCGTCTGGCGGCCGCGCCGCAGGTCCGATTCGTCGACGACGTCGTCGTGCAGGAGCGTGGCCGTGTGAATGAACTCGACGACCGCTGCGAGCACATGGCGCTCCGTGCCGTGGTCGCCGAGCGCGCCGGCCACCATCAGCAGGAGCGCCGGACGCAGCCGCTTGCCGCCCGCGCCGATGATGTACTCGGAGATCTGGTTGATCAGCATCACCTCGGACGCCAGGCTCTGCCGGATGACACGATTCACCTGCTCCATGTCACTGGCGATGGGGGCAAGCAGGGTGGCTGCGCTGGGGGATGGGGTGGCGGTGGACGACATGATGGCAAATAGGGGTAGTGCCGCGGATTATAAGGCGAATCGACTGCATGCCGGACGCTCCGCTACCGTCCTGCCGATGGCTCCCTCTATTTTCTCGCGGGCCCGACGGCCGCATGGATGCTGGCGCTATGCCGTACGGATAGCCCTGGCGCCCGTCCGACGGGCGCCAGATCCCTCGCGCGCACCCGCGCAATGGACTTGCACACCTTTTGACCACGCAGCTAACTCTATGTATAATCTAAGGTTTCGGGCGCGCAGTGTGTCCCGAAATTATTGAAGAGTGAGGTTCTCAATGTACGCGGTCATAAAAACCGGCGGCAAGCAGTACAAGGTTGCCGTTGGCGAAAAACTTAAAGTAGAACAGATACCGGCTGACATTGACGCAGAAATCACGCTCGACCAGGTTCTCGCAGTGGGCGAAGGCGAATCGATTAAGTTCGGTACGCCGCTGGTGAGTGGGGCTTCCGTCAAGGCCACCGTTGTGTCGCAAGGTCGGCATGCCAAAGTGACCATCTTCAAGATGCGTCGCCGGAAGCACTACCAGAAGCATGGCGGCCACCGCCAGAACTACACCGAACTGCGCATCGACGCGATCAACGCGTAAGCGCACGCAGGTAAAGGAGCAAACAAATGGCACACAAAAAGGCAGGCGGGTCGTCACGTAACGGCCGCGACTCAGAGTCGAAACGACTTGGTGTGAAGGTGTACGGCGGCCAGGCCATCCTCGCCGGCGGCATCATCGTTCGCCAGCGCGGTACGCGCATGCACCCGGGCAACAACGTCGGCATCGGCAAGGACCACACGCTCTACGCGCTGGTCGACGGCCATGTCTCGTTCACGACCAAGGGCGCAGCCAACAAGCACACGGTCAACGTCGTCCCCGCAGCGGCCTGAGCTTTCAAGCTTTAGACCGCTCGCGAGCGGGCTGCACGCGACGCAAGGAAGGCCCCGCGAAGTTTGCGGGGCCTTTTTATTTATCCGCAGTCTTTCGGGGTCGTAACGGGCTTGCGTTCACTTGCGGTGCGTTGTTGGCCAGTTTTGGCCATGGCGGGCAAAATATCGATATCCACGGGACGGAGTAACTCATGAAGTTCATTGACGAAGCGAAGATCGAAGTCATCGCCGGCGATGGGGGCGATGGCAGCGCGTCGATGCGACGCGAGAAGTTCGTCCCGTTCGGCGGGCCGGACGGCGGTGACGGCGGGCGCGGCGGCAGCGTCTACGCTGTCGGCGACCGCAACATCAACACCCTCATCGACTACCGCTACACCAAGAAGCACCAGGCGCGCAACGGCGAGAACGGCCGCGGCTCCGACTGCTACGGCAAGGGCGGCGACGACATCACGCTGCGTATGCCGGTGGGCACGGTCATCACCGACCAGGACACGGGCGAGCTGATCGCCGACCTGACCGAGCACGAGCAGCAGGTGATGGTCGCGAAGGGCGGCGCAGGTGGCCTCGGCAACCTGCATTTCAAGTCGTCAACGAACCGCGCGCCGCGTCAGAAGACCGACGGCAAGCCCGGCGAGCGCCGCATGCTCAAGCTGGAACTGAAGGTGCTGGCCGACGTCGGCCTGCTCGGCATGCCGAACGCGGGCAAGTCCACGTTCATCGCCTCGGTGTCGAATGCGAAGCCCAAGATCGCCGACTACCCGTTCACGACGCTTGCGCCGAATCTGGGCGTGGTGCGCGTGGGGCCGAGCAAGAGCTTCGTGATCGCCGATATTCCGGGCCTGATCGAAGGCGCCGCCGAAGGCGCGGGCCTCGGTCACCAGTTCCTGCGCCACCTGCAGCGCACGAACTTGCTGCTGCATCTGGTCGACCTCGCGCCGTTCGATGAAAGCGTCGATCCGGTTGCGGAGGCAAAAGCGATCGTCGGCGAGCTGCGCAAGTACGATGAGACGCTCTACGACAAGCCGCGCTGGCTCGTGCTGAACAAGCTCGACATGGTGCCGGAGGAGGAGCGCGCCGAGCGTATTGCCGACTTCGTGAAGCGCTTCGAGTGGGACGGTCCCGTGTTCGAGATTTCCGCGCTCACGGGGCAGGGCTGCGAAAACCTGTGTTACGCGGTGTACGACTACGTCTCCTCGCACTCGGACGCGCGCCGTGCGGCCGAAGCCGAAGACCTCGCCTCGGACGTGCGCTTCCGCGAGGGGCAGGGCGGGAACGCGCAGCAGCCGCAGGAGTAATTCGCCGCACCGGCCGGTGCGCGAGCCGCGCCGGTCGCGCCAAGGAATCTTCACGCGTCATCAGTCATTTGGGAGACCGCGCAGCATGCGTTCCGTCATCGCCGATTCACGGCGTCTGGTAGTGAAAGTCGGTTCGAGCCTCGTCACCAACGACGGCCGCGGGCTCGATCATGCGGCAATCGGCCGCTGGGCCGAGCAGATTGCGGCGCTGCGTGCGCAGGGTAAGGAAGTCGTGCTCGTGAGTTCGGGCGCGATCGCGGAAGGCATGCAACGGCTCGGCTGGACGAAGCGGCCGCGCGAGATCGACGAGCTTCAGGCTGCCGCGGCAGTCGGGCAGATGGGGCTCGCGCAGGTCTACGAGAGCCGCTTTGCCGAGCACGATATCCGCACTGCGCAGATCCTGCTCACGCATGCCGACCTGGCTGACCGCGAACGCTATCTCAATGCGCGCTCGACGTTGCTCACGCTGCTGCGCCTGGGCGTCGTGCCGATCATCAACGAGAACGACACCGTGGTCACCGACGAGATCAAGTTCGGCGACAACGACACGCTCGGCGCGCTCGTCGCGAACCTGATCGAAGGCGACGCGCTCATCATCCTCACCGACCAGAGCGGCCTCTATACGGCCGATCCGCGCAAGGACCCGGGTGCGACGCTCGTGCAGGAAGCCGATGCAGGCAAGCCGGAACTCGAGGCAATGGCGGGCGGCGCGGGGTCGAGCATCGGCCGCGGCGGCATGCTCACCAAGATTCTCGCGGCCAAGCGCGCCGCGCATAGCGGCGCGAATACGGTGATCGCAAGCGGGCGCGAAGCGCAAGTGCTCGTGCGTCTGGCTGCGGGCGAGGCGATCGGCACGCAGCTCATCGCGCGTACGGCGCGCATGGCGGCGCGCAAGCAGTGGATGGCCGACCATCTGCAGGTGCGCGGCCACGTCGTGATCGACGACGGCGCGGTGCAGAAGCTCACGGCGGATGGCAAGAGCCTGCTGCCCATCGGCGTGACCGGCGTGCAGGGTGCGTTCGCGCGCGGCGAAGTGATCGCTTGCCTGAACGGCGCGGGCGTGGAAGTGGCGCGCGGACTCACCAACTACAGCAGCGCGGAAACCAAGCTGATCCAGCGTCATCCGAGCGGCGAGATCGAGGGCATCCTGGGCTATATGCTCGAGCCGGAACTGATTCACCGCGACAATCTCGTGCTGGTTTGACGAGCGTTCCCGCGCAGCGCCAAAAGTCAAAAAGCCGCTGTGGCCAAAGGCCGCAGCGGCTTTTTCATGCCCATCACAGCATGTCGGGGCGCGGCTTAACGCACCAGCGTCGACTGCGTGCGGCCGTAGCGCAGGTTCTCGATAAGGGTCGACGCCTTCGCGATCGGCATCTTGTTGGCGCAGAAGTAGTCCTGATAGAGCCTCGACTGGTACGCATTGAGCGTGCCGTTCTCGATGCGCGACCAGTTGTTCGCGACGGTCTGGTCCCAGCCGTTGTGATCGGCGTCGAGGCTCGCGTAGAGGCGCCACTCGTAGGTGTCGCAACGAATCCCTTCGTAGTTCACGTTACGCGCGCCGCTCGGGCTCGAGATGACGATGGTGTAGCGCACGACGCCATCCGTGCCGACCGTGAGCGATGCGGGGTCGATGGCGAACTTGAGCGGCGAGTTGTTCGAGACATCGAACGGCAGCAGCGTCGCGCCGGCCTGCGGCAGCGGCGGCAGGCCTTCGAGCTTGTTCTCCTGCCATTCGCCCTTGCGGTCCAGAAGGTAGACGAACGCGCTGTCGTCCTTGTTCGTGGGACCGGAACTGGAGCACGCGGCCAGTCCCGACAGAAGCAGCACACCGCCTGCGGCGCATGCCGCAGCAAGAGCAAATCGTTTCAAATTGGTTTTCCTCGAAGCACGGGCGTCAGTTACGAACGAACTGCGCCGCGAATGCGAACCGGCGGGGCCCGGCGCGTGATGCGCCGGACCCCGCCGGTTCGGGCGTTCTTTGCGTTGGCTCAAGCCCCTTGATCCTGCTCGTCCTGCGCAGGCTCGATGATACTCTGCGCCGACTCGCAATCGCTTTCGATCGGCGTACGCGCTGTCCGTGCGGCTACGCCTTCCGGCATGGCCTCATACGGCTCGGCGTGCACCGCGTCTGCGTGCGCCGACGTCACGATGCGCGGGTAGCGCACCTCGTGAGCCTGCACGCCCAGACGCTCCTGACGCGGCGCGGGCCGGCGCAGGAAGCGCGAGAGTTCGGTCAGCGCGAGTTGATAGACGTCACGCTTGAACTCGATGACCGCCTCGAGCGGCACCCAGTATTCATTCCAGCGCCACGCATCGAACTCAGGATGCTCCGTTGCCCGCAGGCAGATATCGCAGTCGCGCCCGACCATACGCAGCAGAAACCAGATCTGTTTCTGGCCGCGATAATGGCCGCGCACTTCGCGCTTGATGAACTTGTCCGGCACCTCATAACGCAACCAGTCGCGTGTGCGACCGACGATCTTGACGTGCTCCGGATGCAAACCGGTTTCTTCGTGCAACTCCCGAAACATTGCCTGCATGGGGGTTTCACCATACTTGATGCCCCCTTGCGGAAACTGCCAGGAATGTTCGCGAACCCGCTTGCCCCAAAACACCTCGTTTCGCGCGTTCAAGAGGATGATGCCGACGTTCGGGCGAAACCCCTCACGATCCAGCATACAACCACCTTCGAATCCTTTAAAATTGCTTTGATTATAAACAGATAACGGCCCTCACGCACCCGCCGTCCGTGACCCGCCGTCCGGAAAGTTGAGCGAATGGCCGCGGCCGCGCAAAACGGTCTCGGGGCGCGATCGGTCTGGCATCTGGCCCGCGTCATCGGCGCGGCATGCGGCACGTTGTCATAATGGCGGGTTCGTGAACTCCTCCGTTGGTCACTTCTTCGGGCGGTCTGCACCGGGCCGCCGCTTTTGGATAATTTGAATGAAAGCCTCCCGTTTCTTTATCGGCACCCTGAAGGAAGCGCCCGCTGACGCGGAAATCGTCAGCCACAAGCTGATGGTTCGCGCGGGCATGATCCGTCGCATCGCTGGCGGCATTTACAACTATCTGCCGATCGGTCTGCGTTCGATTCGCAAGGTCGAGCAGATCGTGCGCGAAGAAATGAACCGCGCCGGCGCCATCGAGCTGCTCATGCCGGCCGTGCAGCCGGCCGAGCTGTGGCAGGAGTCGGGTCGCTGGGAACAATACGGGCCGGAACTGCTGCGCTTCAAGGATCGCAAGCAGAGCGACTTCGTGATGGGCCCGACGCACGAAGAGGTCGTCACCGACATCGCGCGCGGCCAGATCAAGAGCTATCGCCAACTGCCGGTGAACTTCTATCAGGTGCAGACGAAGTTCCGCGACGAAATCCGTCCCCGTTTCGGCGTGATGCGCGGGCGCGAATTCATCATGAAGGACGCGTATTCGTTCGATAAGGACGTCGAAGGTCTCAAGCTCTCGTACCAGAAAATGTACGACGCCTACGTGCGCATCTTCACGCGTCTCGGCCTGCAGTTCCGCGCAGTCGCGGCCGACAACGGCTCGATCGGCGGCAGCGGCTCGCACGAATTCCACGTGATCGCGGAAACGGGCGAGGACGACATCGCCTACTGCCCGACCTCGGACTTCGCGGCCAACGTCGAAGCCGCCGAAGCGTTGCCGCTCATCGCGCAGCGCGGCGCCCCCACGCAAGCGCTCACGAAGACGCCCACGCCGGGCGCGGCGAAATGCGAGGCTGTGGCTGAACTTCTCGGCATCCCGCTCGAAAGCACGATCAAGTCGATCATCCTCGCGACGGACAACGAAGGCGCCGAGCCCACGATCTGGCTGCTGATGCTGCGCGGCGACCACGATCTGAACGAGATCAAGGTCGGCAAGCTCGAAGGTCTGAGCGGCTTCCGCTTCGCGACCGAAGCGGAAATCGTCGAGTGGTTCGGCACGCCGCCGGGCTACCTCGGTCCGCTGGGCACGAAGAAGCCGGTCAAGGTGATCGCCGATCGCACGGTCGCGAACATGAGCGATTTCGTCGTGGGCACGAACGAAGTCGATTTCCACACCACGGGCGTGAACTGGGGCCGCGATCTGCCGGAGCCGGTCGTTGCCGACATCCGCAACGTGAAGAAGGGCGACCCCTCGCCGGACGGCAAGGGTGTGATCGACATCTGCCGCGGCATCGAAGTGGGCCACGTGTTCCAGCTCGGCACGAAGTACTCGGAAGCGATGAACGCCACGTTCCTCGCCGAGAACGGCAAACCTGCGCCGATGCAGATGGGCTGCTACGGCATTGGCGTCACGCGTATCCTCGGTGCAGCCATCGAGCAGAACTTCGACGAGAAGGGCATCATCTGGCCTGAGTCGATCGCGCCGTTCCAGGTCGTCGTGTGCCCGATGGGCATGGACCGCAGCGAGCTCGTGCGCGAGCACGCCGAGCGCGTCTACAACGAACTGCTCGAAGCGGGCGTCGACGTGATTCTCGACGACCGCGGCGAGCGCCCGGGCGTGATGTTCGCCGACTGGGAGCTGATCGGTGTGCCGCATCGTCTCGTGATCGGCGAGCGCGGCCTGAAGGACGGCAAGATCGAGTACCAGGGCCGCCGCGATACCGAAGCGACGCTGCTCGCGGCCGATGAGGCCGCGCAGACGGTGGCGCAGAAGATCCGCGCGGCACTCGCGGTTTAACGACGATCCATCCCGGTTAAAGGAGCGCTGCGAGCGTGGAGTACAGTTTTTTGTCCGCTACGGTCCTGCTGCTCCTCATCACCGACCCGCTCGGGAATATTCCGCTCTTCATCAGTTGCCTGCGCGGCGTTGCCAAGCAGCGCCGCGCGGTCGTGATCCTGCGCGAGGTCGCGATTGCGTTCGTGATCCTGCTGATCTTCATGGTCGCCGGCAACAGCTTCCTGCGCATGATGGGGCTCACCGATACCTCGCTGCGCATCGGCGGCGGCATCGTACTGTTCCTCATCGCGCTGCGGATGATCTTTCCGCATCCGGGCGGCCCGTTCGGTGGCGGCGACAAGGGCGGCGAGCCGCTCATCGTGCCGCTCGCCATTCCTGCGCTGGCCGGGCCTTCGGCGCTTGCCACGGTCATGCTGCTCACCTCTCAGGCGCCGGGCAAACTCTACGAATGGATGACCGCGCTCGTCGTGACGATGGTGATCTGCGCGGTCGTGCTGGTGATGGCGGAGCGCATCCAGCAGTGGCTCGGCGAGCGCGTAGTGACGGCCTTCGAGCGGCTGATGGGCCTCGTGCTCGTGGCGATATCGGTGGAGATGATCCTCGCGGGCATCGCGACCTTCGTGCATCACCTCTGACGCCGCGTGCAGCGCGCGTCGCAGGCAACAAAAAAGCAGCCCGCGGGCTGCTTCTTTCATGGTGCGTCAGACAGTCGATGCGCGCTTCACGCGCCTTCGGTCAGCGCACGGATAGTCGGCAGATTACGCCAGTAACCCTTGGCGTCCATGCCGCAGCCGAACACGTAGCGGTCCGGCACCGAAAAGCCGCAGTAGTCGGGATGCAGCGGCTTGGCCTTCGTGAGCGTCTTCTCGCACAGCACGGCCGAAAGGAAACGTTTCGCGCCCATGTCCATGATGCGGTCGCGAATCGCGGCCATGGTCTCGCCTTCGTCGAGGATGTCGTCGAGCACGAGCACCACACGGTCCTTCACCGACTCGCGCGGCGCCACGCGCCACTGCATCTCGGCGCTGCCCTTGATCGCGTTGCGGTAGCGCGTGAGGTGGATGTAGTCGAACTCGAGCGGGAAGTCGAGGTGCGGCAGCAGCATGCCGGTGAACACGGCGGCGCCGCCCATCACCGACAGCACGAGCGGGAAGTCCTCGCTGATTTCGGCGCGGATGGCTTCGGCCATCCGGCCGATCGACGCATTGACGTCGCCCTCCGAAACGATCTCTTCGGAGTGGCGGAAAATGTGCAGGGCTTCTTCGCGATTCATGACTCTGGCGGGAAGGTAGCTGTAGCTATTGAAGTGTGGAAAATAACGGCGGCGCGCGCTACAGCATAAACCCGCGCATTCGGTCCGTCGCGCGCCGCGTCGAATGGGGCCGCCGTGCGCGCGATGTGCGCCGCGCGGCCCGCAGGATCAGCGCATGCCGGGCATCATGCCCTTCATGCCGCGCATCATCTTTTGCAGATTGCCGCCCTTGAGCTTCTTCATCATGGTGCGCATCTGCTCGTACTGGTTGAGCATGCGGTTCACTTCCTGAACCTGCACGCCAGCGCCCGCCGCAATGCGGCGCTTGCGCGTGGCCTTGATGAGCTCGGGCTTGGCGCGTTCGGCGGGCGTCATCGAATTGATGATGCCTTCCATGCGGCGCATCTGCTTCTCGGCCTGGCCCATGTTGGCGCCCGAGGCGGCCTGCTGGAACTGCGCGGGCAGCTTGTCCATGAGCGACGACAGGCCGCCCATGCTCTTCATCTGCGAGAGCTGCGCGCGGAAGTCGTTGAGGTCGAAGTCGCCGCCTTTCTTGACCTTGTCGGCGAGCTTTTGCGCGGCCTGGACGTCCACGCCGCGCTGCGCTTCCTCGACGAGCGCGAGAATGTCGCCCATGCCGAGAATACGGTTCGCCATGCGGTCCGGGTGGAACACCTCGAGGCCATCGAGCTTTTCCGCGACGCCGACGAACTTGATCGGCTTGCCCGTGATGTGGCGCACGGAGAGCGCCGCGCCGCCGCGCGAGTCGCCGTCGAGCTTGGTGAGCACGACGCCGGTGAGCGGCAGGGCGTCGTTGAACGCCTTCGCGGTGTTGACCGCGTCCTGACCGAGCATGGCGTCGACCACGAACAGTGTTTCGGCGGGCTTGAGCGAGGCGTGCAGCGCGGTGATCTCGTTCATCATCGCCTCGTCGATACCGAGGCGGCCGGCCGTGTCGACGAGCAGCACGTCGTGATAGTGGCGCTTGGCCCAGTCGACCGCGGCGGCGGCGATCTCGACGGGCTTCTGGTCCGGCTGCGAGGGGAAGAAGTCGGCGCCGACCTGTTCCGTCACCGTCTTCAACTGCGCGATAGCGGCAGGGCGGTAGACGTCGCACGAAACGGTGAGGACCTTCTTCTTGTACTTCTCGCGCAGGAGCTTGGCGAGCTTGCCGGTGGTGGTGGTCTTACCGGCGCCCTGCAGACCCGCCATGAGGATGACGGCAGGCGGCGTGACGGCGAGATCGAGTTCGGCGGCACGGCCTTCGTAGTCGCCGCCGATCACGGCGGTCAGCTCGCGCTGCACCACGCCGACGAGCGCCTGGCCCGGCGAGAGGCTGGAGATCACTTCTTCGCCGAGCGCCTTCTCCTTCACCTTGGCGATGAATTCGCGCACGACGGGCAGCGCCACGTCCGCTTCGAGCAGGGCGAGACGCACCTCGCGCAGCATTTCCTGCGTATTGGCTTCGGTCAGCCGGGCTTCGCCGCGCAGCGTCTTGACGACGCGCGCCATCCGTTGAGTGAGATTGTCGAGCATGGGGAGGCGGTGAGCAGTGCGGCCCGGCCCGCGCGCGCAAAACGGGAATGCGCCGCGTTTCGTCGCCGATTCGTTAGGTGAGCGCGCGGCCAGGGGGCCTATAGTAAACTTCGAACATGGATATTGTACTGTATGCCCTCACCGTGCTCCTGTACGGCGGATTGTGCGCCGCCGACTGGCGCGCGCTGCGCCGCGCGGGCACCGCGCCGCTGCTCGGCAGCGTGCCTCCCGTTCCGGTGACGCTCGGCGCGGGCGGCGACGCCCTGCGCGCGCGGACCTTCGGCCCGCTTTCGCGCGCGCTGCTGTTCGCCGCGCTCGCCGCGCACGGCGTGCTCCTGCACATGACGATCTTCCCCGCCAACGAAATGGTGTTCGGCTTCGCCTTCGCGTTGTCGGCCATGTTCTGGCTCGGCGCGGGCATCTACTGGATCGAGAGCTTTTTCTTTTCGCTCGACGGCCTGCGTCTGTTGCTGCTGCCGTTGGCGGCCGTCGCGTCGATCCTGCCGCTCGTGTTCGGCGGCGTGCGCGTGCTGCCCTACGCGGCCGCGCCGATGTTCAAGCTGCACTTCGTCATCGCGAACATCGCCTACGGGCTCTTCGCGATCGCCGCGCTGCATGCGGTGCTGATGCTCGCCGTCGAGCGCCGGCTGCATGCCCTGAAGGGCGCCGGCTTCCAGCGCAACGCGGGCAATCGCGGCGGTGGCTGGCTCTCGAACTGGATCGAGACGCTGCCGCCGCTACTCACGATGGAAAAGCTGCTGTTCCGCCTGATCGGCGCGGGCTTCGTGCTGCTCACGGCCACGCTCGTCTCGGGCATCGTGTTCAGCGAGCAGTTGATCGACCGGCCGCTTTCGCTCGATCACAAGACCGTCTTCGCGATTCTTTCGTGGCTGATGTTCGGCGCGCTGCTCACCGCGCGCAAGATTTCCGGCTGGCGCGGCCGCGCTGCGCTGCGCTGGGTGATCGCATCGTTCATCGCCTTGCTGCTCGCTTATGTGGGCAGCCGTTTCGTCTTCGAGGTGCTGCTGCACCGCCCTGTGGTTTGAGTCGTGTGAGTCGCGTGTTCCGATGAGACAGATTCTTCTCCTCGTCCTGCTGTTCGTGGTCGGACAGTGGTTCGTCAAGGCGCTGCGCCGTGCGCAGACGCAGACGCGCGCCGGTGCGCAACCGGGACAGGGCGCGCAGCCGGGGCAGAGCGCCGCGCAAAGCGCCACTGGCGGCGCGAGCACGAGCGGCAAGGCTGCGCTGCCCGAGCCGATGGTGCGCTGCGCCGAGTGTGGCGTGCATGCGCCGCGCAGTGAATCGGTGAATGTCGGCGCGCGCTCGTTCTGCAGTTCCGAGCACGCGCGTGCCTGGGACGCGCGCACCACGGCCCAGGATCGCCCCGCACGATGAGCGCTGCTGGATCGCCAGGACTGCCAGGATCGCGCGCGTACGCAGTCGATGCGCAGGGCTGGGTGCCCGGCGCACGCCAACTGCCTTCGCCCAACTTCGAGGCCCGCCCGCCAGGCGCCGTGCCGACGCTCATCGTCGTCCACAACATCAGCCTGCCGCCCAACGTCTTCGGCGGCCCCGAGATCGCCGATCTCTTTCTCAACCGCCTCGACTGCGACGCGCATCCGTACTTCGACGCCAACCTGCGCGGCGTGCGCGTCTCGGCGCACTTCGTCATTCATCGCGATGGCACGCTCGAGCAGTTCGTGTCGTGTGACGAGCGCGCGTGGCACGCGGGCGCGTCGAGCTTCTTCGGGCGCGAGCGCTGTAACGATTTCGCCATCGGCATCGAACTGGAAGGCAGCGACACGACGGCCTTCGAGGCGCCGCAATACGCGACGCTCGCGGCGCTCGTGAAGGCGCTCGTCGCGCACTATCCGATCGAGGCGCTGGCGGGCCATTCGGACATCGCGCCCGGGCGCAAGACCGATCCCGGCCCGCACTTCGACTGGGCGCGCCTCAAACACGATACGCAGCTCGCCGATGCCAGCTTCCCCTATATCCAGGGGCACGGCGCGCAGGACGCGGCGTCGTGACACGTTCGATCGCCTGCTGAACCCTCTCAAACTGCGCAAGAAATAAGCACCGCTCGCGCGCAAACGCAAGGTCTTCGCGCGCGCCTCGCAGACCACTCGAAGGGGCATTCGCCGCCAGGCCCCGCGCCGCTTGGCTTGTGGTCTTGTCAAGATAGGACCAGCAAAAAAAGCCATTTGATCGTACTGTTTCTTCCACTATACTTGGTACCCGAAACAAGGCTTCACACCATATGTTGTGTTGTACCGCGGCGCCCCGCTTCACTCGCAAGGCGCCGCGCGCGTTACCGGCATAGAAAAAACAGAAACTTTGTACGGTGCCGCCGGCCGAGAGAACCGGCGCACCGGCTGTAATCGAGAGAGAAGGTACAGCCAATGATCGCGACATCCACGATGAAGACCGAAGCAGTCCGTGATTCATCTGCCTTGTCGCATCCGGCAGCCTCGCCAGGCTGGACTTTTTTCTCTGCCCGATCGAGCGTGCACACGGGGGCACGACGTCGGCGTCCGTCTTAATCCGCGAACTCTCTTCGCACCTTTCCAGGACCCAGGAGCTTTGCACATGCAAACGACCGATAACGTCTCGACCCGGTATGAAGGCGCGCCCGCCGCGCACACGCTGGGTGGCCAACCGCAAGACGGCCAGACGAGCGCGCAGCAGTTCGCCGACCACAAGGTGATTCGCCGCAACGGTAGCGTGGTGTCGTTCGAACCTTCGAAAGTCGCGATCGCGATGACGAAGGCCTTCCTCGCCGTGAACGGCGGCCAGGGCGCGGCGTCTGCGCGCATTCGCGAGCTCGTCGAACAGCTCACGCAGAACGTCGTGCGCGCACTCGTGCGCAGCCGTCCGAACGGCGGCACGTTCCACATCGAAGACATCCAGGATCAGGTCGAACTCGCGCTGATGCGCGGCGGCGAGCACAACGTCGCGCGCGCCTACGTGCTGTATCGCGAGAAGCGCAACCAGGAGCGCGCCAACGCGCCGGAAACGGCAGCGAGCGCAGCGCCCGGCATCAACGTCACGGACAACGGCGTGACGCGCCCGCTCGACATGCAGGCGCTGCGCGCGCTGATCGACTCGTCGTGCGACGGTCTCGGCGACGCGGTCAACGCCGACCCGATCGTCGCGGAGACGGTCAAGAATCTGTACGACGGCGTGCCGATGAGCCAGGTCTACGACTCGGCCATCCTCGCTGCGCGCACGATGATCGAAAAGGACCCGGCGTATAGCCAGGTGACCTCGCGCATCCTGCTACACACGATCCGTCGCGAAATTCTCGAAGAGGAAGTGACGCAAGCCGAAATGGCCGTGCGTTACGCCGACTACTTCCCGCAGTTCATCAAGCGCGGCGTGGAAGCGGGCCTGCTCGACGACAAGCTCCAGCAGTTCGACCTCAAGCGTCTCGGCAACGCGCTCGACGCGAGCCGCGACCTGCAGTTCGGCTACCTCGGTCTGCAGACGCTGTACGACCGCTACTTCCTGCACGTCGGCGGCACGCGCATCGAAATGCCCCAGGCATTCTTCATGCGCGTCGCGATGGGCCTCTCGCTCAACGAGATCGACCGCGAAGCGCGCGCGATCGAGTTCTACAACGTGCTCTCGTCGTTCGACTTCATGTCGTCCACGCCCACGCTGTTCAACTCGGGCACGCATCGCTCGCAGCTCTCGTCGTGCTACCTCACGACGGTTGCCGACGACCTCGACGGCATCTACGAAGCGCTCAAGGACAACGCGCTGCTCTCGAAGTTTGCCGGCGGTCTGGGCAACGACTGGACGCGCGTGCGCGCGCTCGGCTCGCACATCAAGGGCACCAACGGCAAGTCGCAAGGCGTCGTGCCGTTCCTGAAGGTCGTGAACGACACGGCTGTCGCCGTGAACCAGGGCGGCAAGCGCAAGGGCGCGGTGTGCGCCTACCTGGAATCGTGGCACCTCGACATCGAAGAATTCCTCGAGTTGCGCAAGAACACGGGTGACGACCGCCGCCGCACCCACGACATGAACACGGCGAACTGGATTCCCGACCTGTTCATGAAGCGCGTGATGGAAGGCGGCGACTGGACGCTCTTCTCGCCCTCGACCTGCCCGGATCTGCACGACAAGTTCGGCGCCGAGTTCGAACAGGCTTACACGGCTTACGAAGAAAAGGTCGCGCGCGGCGAGATCAAGCTGTTCAAGAAGCTGCCGGCCGCGCAACTGTGGCGCAAGATGCTCGGCATGCTGTTCGAAACGGGTCACCCGTGGATCACGTTCAAGGATCCGTGCAACATCCGTTCGCCGCAGCAGCACGTGGGCGTCGTCCACTCGTCGAACCTGTGTACGGAAATCACGCTGAACACCAGCGACAGCGAAATCGCCGTGTGTAACCTGGGCTCGGTGAACCTCGTCGCGCACATGGTGGAACAGGCCGACGGCACGTTCGCGCTCGACCACGACAAGCTCAAGCGCACCATCAGCGTGGCGATGCGCATGCTCGATAACGTCATCGACATCAACTACTACGCGGTGTCGAAGGCGCGCAACTCGAACCTGAAGCACCGTCCGGTGGGCATGGGCATCATGGGCTTCCAGGACTGCCTGCACGTTCTGCGCACGCCGTTTGCTTCGCAGGAAGCCGTGGAGTTCGCCGACCGCTCGATGGAAGCCGTCTGCTACTACGCGTACTGGGCGTCGACGGAGCTGGCAGCCGAGCGCGGCCGCTACTCGACCTACCGCGGCTCGCTGTGGGATCGCGGCATCCTCCCGCAGGACACGCTCAAGCTGCTCGCCGAAGCACGCGGCGGCTACGTCGAAGTCGACTCGAGCGAATCGATGGACTGGACGTCGCTGCGCGAGCGCATCGCGACGCACGGCATGCGCAATTCGAACTGCATCGCGATCGCCCCGACCGCGACCATCTCGAACATCATCGGCGTGTCGCCTTGCATCGAGCCGACGTTCCAGAACCTCTATGTGAAGTCGAACCTCTCGGGCGAATTCACGGTGGTGAACGACTACCTGGTGCGCGACCTGAAGGCGCGCGGCCTGTGGGACGAAGTCATGGTCGCCGACCTGAAGTACTTCGACGGCATGCTCTCGCGCATCGACCGCGTGCCGGCCGATCTACGCGCTGTGTATGCAACGGCGTTCGAAGTCGACCCGACGTGGCTCGTCGAAGCCGCATCGCGTCGCCAGAAGTGGATCGACCAGGCGCAGTCGCTGAACATCTTCATGGCGGGCGCATCGGGCAAGAAGCTCGACGAGATCTACAAGCTCGCTTGGGTGCGCGGTCTGAAGACCACGTACTACCTGCGCACGATGGGGGCGACGCACGTCGAGAAGTCGACGGTTGCGCACGGCGCGCTCAACGCCGTGCCGACGGGCGGCGAGGGCGGCGGCAATGCAGGCGGCGCGTTCGGCGGTGCAACGGGCGGCGCATTCGGCGGTGCAGCAGGGTCGACCACGATGCAGGCCGCACCGCAAGCCGCGGTTGAGGCGGCGCCGGAAGCCGATGGCCCGGTGTGCATGATGCGTCCGGGCGACCCCGGCTTCGAAGAGTGCGAGGCTTGCCAGTAAAGCTGGCTGCGCATGATGCGTGCGGTGCAACGCCGCTCGCATCATGCGAGGACCGCAGCATCAGTAGTAAACAGTAGTCGAAGCAGTCGTAGCGAGATGTAACAACGAACGAGGCGCGCGCAATGCGCGCCGGCTCTCCCGGCAACTCGCACCACGCGCGTTGCGGTACGCGAAAGAGGCAACAGGAAGGAATCCCTGGAGTTTCTCGCAGGGACAAGACTCAAGGCCGCGCGAGCTACCAGCGCCGCGCGCGGCAGGCAGTGAGCGGCGAGTGAAAACGCGCTCGCAGCGCGAGCGAAAAGCGCGCGGCGAACCCCGTCTTTCACACACGCTCTCGATGTCGCGAAGACCTTCGAAGCACATCGCACATGCGAAGTGAGCACGACGAATCAGTGCTCTCTACACAGTGCTCACGCGATGCAATCGACACGATGCGATAACAAAGTGTTGTATCGAGGTCGCAACGCGAATCGAAAACAGGATTTTTCGTGTGCGAACCCTTTTATCGCTCACGAAAAGATGGTACAAACCGATCTAAATTGATGGTGACATTTATGCTCAACTGGGATGACGAGATCACGGCCGTAACTCCGTCGAGCGGTGCGCAGCAAAACGCAATGCGCAACCCCGCGGGTCAGGCTGTCCAGGCTGCCGAGGTGCAGTTTGGTCTGCGTTCCGCTCCTCAGGCTTCCACGGCGACCAACATCTTCGCCAGCGACTTCGCCGTTGCACCGCCGCCGCAAGCGCCGGTCTCGACCGAAGCGCGCGTGAATGTCGCCGACAAGCGCATCATCAACGGCCAGACCGACGTGAATCAGTTGGTCCCGTTCAAGTACAAGTGGGCTTGGGAAAAATACCTGGCAGGCTGCGCGAACCACTGGATGCCGCAGGAAATCAACATGTCCCGCGACATCGCCCTGTGGAAGGACCCGAACGGGCTGACCGAGGACGAGCGCCGCATCGTCAAGCGCAACCTCGGCTTCTTCGTGACCGCCGACTCGCTCGCCGCGAACAACATCGTGCTCGGCACCTACCGGCACATCACGGCGCCCGAATGCCGCCAGTTCCTGCTGCGCCAGGCGTTCGAAGAGGCGATCCACACGCACGCCTACCAGTACATCGTCGAGTCGCTGGGTCTGGACGAGAGCGAGATCTTCAACGCGTACCACGAGGTCAAGTCGATCCGCGACAAGGACGAGTTCCTGATCCCGTTCATCCAGACGCTGACTGATCCGTCGTTCAAGACCGGCACGCTCGAAGCCGACCAGAATCTGCTCAAGTCGCTCATCGTGTTCGCCTGCATCATGGAAGGCCTGTTCTTCTATGTAGGCTTCACGCAAATTCTCGCGCTCGGCCGCCAGAACAAGATGACCGGCGCCGCTGAGCAGTACCAGTACATCCTGCGTGACGAGTCGATGCACTGCAACTTCGGCATCGACCTCATCAACCAGATCAAGCTTGAAAACCCGCACCTGTGGACCCCGGCGTTCCGTGCGGAAATCACCGAACTGTTCAAGCATGCGGTCGACCTCGAGTACCGCTACGCCGAGGACACCATGCCTCGCGGCGTGCTCGGTCTGAACGCATCGATGTTCAAGAGCTATCTGCGCTTCATCTGCAACCGCCGTTGCCAGCAGATCGGTCTCGATCAGCTGTTCCCGAACGAAGAGAATCCGTTCCCGTGGATGAGCGAGATGATCGACTTGAAGAAGGAACGCAACTTCTTCGAGACGCGCGTGATCGAATATCAGACGGGTGGTGCGCTGTCCTGGGAATAACCCGGGCGCACTGCGGTGCAAGTCTTTTGGGGTTGCCGCGAGGCGCCGTGCAGGCGCCTCGACCGGCATGATGATTAGGAGCAGGAACGCCTGATGCAAAGCATGCCCGGAGCCAGGCTGGCTCACCGACGTGACAGGCACTTTGCGAACCCTTCAGAGGGATGGGCAAACTTCCCCCCGGAAAAGCGCGCAGGCTTCGCGTGTCGTGAGGCCGCCGCTTTCAACGAACGTTGCCCGGTGTCGGTAGCCGACGCCGGAATGACTTGGCGCGCTGTGCCTCGTGGCACGGCGCGCCTTACCGCATTCATTAGCGTAAGCGCGCGGGATCAGCGTACGCCGATGAATAGCCCGCTTCGCAGCGTGCGCCGTGAGAAGCGTTCGCGGGAAGCGGGTTTTGACGAAGGGTGTAGTTTGAACTGACTCTCATCTGAACCTGAAGGAGAAAAAAATGGCTACTGCCAAGAAGAAACCGGCGGCTAAGAAGGCCGCAGTGAAGAAGGTTGCAGCGAAGAAGGCAGCTCCGGCGAAGAAGGCCGCAGCGAAGAAGGTCGCGGTCAAGAAGGTCGCAGCCAAGAAAGTCGCCGTGAAGAAGGTTGCTGCGAAGAAGGCAGCACCGGCGAAGAAGGCCGCAGCGAAGAAGGTTGCAGCCAAGAAAGTCGCCGTGAAGAAGGTCGCTGCGAAGAAGGCAGCACCGGCGAAGAAGGCCGCAGCGAAGAAGGTTGCAGCCAAGAAAGTCGCCGTGAAGAAGGTTGCTGCGAAGAAGGCAGCACCGGCGAAGAAGGCCGCCGCCAAGAAGGTCGCTGCGAAGAAGGTTGCAGCCAAGAAGGCGCCTGCGAAGAAGGCTGCTGCCAAGAAGGCTGCGCCTGCGAAGAAGGCTGCCGCCAAGAAGGCTGCCAAGAAGGCGCCTGCGAAGGCCGCTGCCGCACCTGCTGCCCCTGCTGCGCAACCGTCCGCGCCCGCAGCAACGGTCAAGACTGCCCTGAATCCGGCCGCAGCATGGCCGTTCCCGACCGGCAGCCGTCCGTAAGCAGTCCGAGACGAAGCGCGCAGGCTGCATCGTACGCGCGCTTCGTTGGCCGGGCCGGGCGGCATGGCGCGCCAGGCTCGATCCCGATCCCGTCGCTGGGTTGTCCGCGGCGGGATTTTTTTCGTCTGGAGTTCGTAATAGTCGGGGTGAGGGCGCCTGCATGCCGCGTGCGGGCATGAAAAAAGGCGCATGCACAGGGGAGCACATGCGCCTGAGGTTCCGCATCCGGCGCGAGGCGCCGCTGCGGTACAGGGGAAAGCTTTAGTGGGTGACGCGCGTCACACCGCCGCTCGAGAGCAGCCGCACGCGCTCGCCCGCGTTGAACACTTCGCCGGTCGCCGATTGCGTGATGGCGCGGTAGTCGCCGTTGTCGAGGCGCACCGTGATCTCGAGTCCGTCGCGCATGGCCACGCCGTTCTCGACCGCGTTGCCGGCCACGGCGCCCGCAATGCCGCCGATGATGCCGGTGACGATCGAGCCCGTGCCGCCGCCGATCCGGCTGCCGGCGACCGCGCCGAGCGCGCCGCCACCGACCGCGCCAAGGCCGCTAGGCTGGCCGTTGTTGGAGCTGATCTTCACCGCGCGCACGCTTTCGACCGTGGCCATGCGCACCGATTGCTCGCGCTGCGCCTGCGAGGCCGTGTACACATCGGCGGAACTGCTGTTATAGGCGCAGCCCGACATCGCGAGCGACCCCGCGAGCATGGCTGCAACAATCAGACGACTTGTTATTTTCATTCCCGTAGCTCCAATGGGCGCCGTTCGTGTGCGGCTCCCGCGTTCAGTTCGGCAGTTCGTAGCCGAATGCCTCCTTGAACCGTTCGTTGATCTGCGCTCGCGTAGGCGCATAGTTTTGCGGACCGAGATGCTCGATCTTGAGCGCGCCCATCAGGCTCGCGAGACGCCCCGTGGTTGCCCAGTCGAGGCCGTTCTCGATGCCGTAGAGCAGGCCGCCGCGGAAAGCGTCGCCGCAGCCGGTCGGATCGAGCACCTGAGCGGCCTTGACCGGAGGAATTTCCTCGATCTTGCCGCTGTGGTAGATCTGCGAGCCGTGCTCGCCGCGCGTGATGATCAGCGCGTCGACATGGCCGGCGATTTCATCGAACGACCAGCCGGTGCGATGGCTGACAAGATTGGCTTCGTAGTCGTTGACCGCTACGTAGGTCGCAAGTTCAATCGCGCGGCGCAAAGAAGCGCCGTCGAAGAGCGGCAGGCCCTGGCCCGGATCGAAGATAAACGGCACGCCGGCCTTCGCGAACTGCTCGACGTGCTGGACCATGCCGTCGAAGCCGTCCGGCGCGACGATGCCGAGCTTGATGCCGGGCGCTTCGTCGGCGCGGTTCAAATGCGATTGCATCATCGCGCCCGGGTGGAACGCGGTGATCTGGTTGTTCTCGAGGTCAGTCGTGATCATCGCCTGCGCGGACCACGTATCCTCCAGCACGCGCACGTGCGCCTTCGAGAGGCCGAGCGTGTCGAGGCGTTCGAGGTACGGGCGCGCGTCGGCGGCGCCGAGCGTCGCCATGATGCGGGCGTCGCCGCCGAGCAGATTGAGCGCGTACGCGATGTTGCCGGCACAGCCGCCGAACTCGCGGCGCATCGTCGGCACGAGAAAGCTCACGTTCAGGATGTGCACCTGCTCGGGCAGGATGTGCTCCCGAAAGCGACCCTCGAAGGTCATGATGTTGTCGTAGGCGAGCGAGCCGCAGATCAGCGTAGCCAAGGCGGAAATTCCTGTAGGGCGTGGTAGGGAAAGGGGGCGGCGCACCGGCCTGCGCGTCGCCTGCGCATTGATCTGAAAGCGCAGGCGCGAGGCGCGTGTGCGCCGCCGCCGGTTACTTCAGCGCGGCGAGTGCGGCGTCGTAGTTCGGTTCGTTCTTGATTTCGCTCACGCGCTCGGCGTGCAGGACGTTGTCGTTTTCGTCGAGCACGACGACGGCGCGCGCGGTCAGACCGGTGAGCGGGCCGCTCGTCACGTCCACGCCATAGGCTTGCGCGAATTCATGGCCGCGGAAGGTCGAGGCCGTGACGACGTTGGCGATGCCTTCGGTCGTGCAGAAGCGCGCGGCGGCGAACGGCAGGTCGCCCGAGATCACGACGACAGCCGTGTTGCTCAGGCCGGCGGCGGCTTCGTTGAATTTGCGCGTGGAGGTGGCGCAGGTCGGCGTGTCGAGGCTCGGCACGATGTTCAGCACCTTGCGCTTGCCGGCGAAATCGGCGAGCGAGACAGGCTTCAGATCCTTGCCGACGAGCGAGAACGCCGGGGCCTTCTGGCCGACGCTCGGGAACGTGCCGGCGACGTCGATCGGGTTACCGCCTAGCGTGACTTGACTCATGATGTGCTCTCCGGGAATGCATGGTGTGGTGAATGGCGCACCCGCGCGATACGGGACGCCGGGAAATGCGCGGGGCACGCCAGTGCACCCGCGTACAGACGGAAAATCAGGGGTAGAAAATCTCGATGCGGAAGTTCGACGCCACCACGTCGCCCGTGTCGAGCCGCACGATCATGGTCTGCGTGGTGCGTGCGGGCAAACCGGCTTCGATGGACGTGCCGGGCGTGACGTAGTCCTGCGGCCACAGCACGCGCCGCACGACGATGTTGTTCTGCCGGTCGAGCAGCGACAGCTCGATGGCGGGGTACGCGAGCGCCACGTTGAAGCGGTTGCGCAGCGGCACCTTCAGTTCGAGGTGATGCGGCTCGTTGTCGACCTGGCGCAGATCGGACGGCTCGACCAGCAGACCGTCGATGTCGCGCGGCGGCAGCACGCGGCAGCCAAGCTGCTCGCACGCCTGCTGATAGAGCGACTGCGAGTCGGGCCAGTAGACCATGACCGTTTCACGCTGCCACCACGCGAGCTGCACCACGAGCAGCGCAAACAGCAGGATGGCGATGAGCGTGCCGAGAATGCGCCAGACGAGGCCGCGCGAACCGCGCGGGCGGGCGGGCGCTTCGCGGGTGACGGCGAAGGGTGAGGCGCCGTCGTTGGGCGAGAGCGCGCTGAACGCGGGCTCTGGCGCGGCTTCGCGGGTGCGGGGACCGAGCGCGGGCTCGGGGTCGTTCATGCGAGTCGCAGCCGATGCTTCGTTGGCCGAAAAGGTCGGCTCTTTCGGGCCGCTCGTGCCCAGGTTCGGCTCGCTGCGCGTCCAGCGCGCGGCGGGCGGGAAGGGTTCGGCGGCTGCGGGCTGCTGGGGGGGCGGTACCGGTTCTGCTGCAGGTGCCGCCGGCGCTCGCGGCGCATCTTGTGGAGCGCGTCCAGGCGTCGGTTCGTCGTCGAAGGCGACCCGCGACTCGGCTCCGGGCGTAATTTCAGGCGAGGCGCCGCGGGCAACGCTTGCCCCAGGCAGTTTGTCGGCGTCGTATTTCAGGCGCGGATCGCGCTGGCTGTCCTGCGGCGGCGCCCACGGGTCCCACGTGCGATTCGTGAAACTGGGTGTGGCGCCCAGCGTGGGGGGCGGCTCTTGCGATGGCGTTGCTGCTGCGGGTTGATACGCCTGATCATCGGGCTGCTGCGATGTGGCTTGTGATGCAGACTGCGATGCGAATTGTGAGGCGGGTTCCGAAGCGGGCTGCGCGGCAAAGCGCGAAGGGGGCTCCGATGGCGGCGAGGTCAGGCTGGCCGCGATTTCGGCTGCAAGGGGCACCGCGCGCGTGAAGTCGCCCCCTTCGGGCATCTCGTACAAACTGCCCGACGCGTCGAACGCTTCCTGACAATGTCCGCAACGCACGAGGCCTCGCCGCACGGCGAGCTGCGTTGGCTGGATGCGGAATACGGTTTCACAGAAGGGGCAGCGCGTTGCCAGAAGCATGTGGGCCGAAGATCTGGGTAGACCGGAGGATTGGTGATACCCGCATTCTACTGGCAATTCACCGCAGTCTACGACTTCGGTCTTGCCGCTTGGGGCGCGATCAGGCTCGTGCGAGCCCGATCGGAACGGGAAGGGACTAGGCGCGCCGCGTGCCCGCGAGGCAGACCCAGCCTTCGTGTTCGCGCCAGACCGAGATCTCGATCCACTGCGCGTACACCTGCGCGACTTCCTCGGCCTGGCGCGCGAGAATGCCCGAAAGTGCGATGTGCCCACCCGGTTTCACGCGCGACGAGAGCATCGAGGCCATCAGCTTGAGCGGATTCGACAGAATATTGGCGACGACGATGTCGAACTCGCCGGCGGGGCAATCGTCGGGCAGGCCGTAGGTAACCTCCGCGCGATTGCGCTCGCTGTTGTGGCGCGCCGACTCGACTGCCTGCGGGTCGATGTCGATGCCGATCACCGGATTCGCTCCGCACTTCTTCGCGAGGATCGCGAGGATGCCCGAGCCGCAGCCGTAGTCGAGCAGCGAATTGCCCGGCTGCACGTGCTGTTCGAGCCATTCCATGCACAGACGCGTGGTGGGATGGCTGCCTGTGCCGAACGCGAGGCCCGGGTCCAGCTCGAGCACGAGCGCGTTCGGGTCCGGGGCATCGTGCCACGACGGCACGACCCAGATGCGCTCGCCGATCTGGATCGGGTCGAACTGCGATTGCGTCAGACGCACCCAGTCCTGCTCCTCGACTTCGCGCAGCGAGAACTTCGGCGTTTGCGTGAGACCCAGCTCGTTCGAAGCGGCCATGAGCAGCACGGCCGGATCCTGATCGGCGCCGATCAGCGCAATCACGCGCGAATGCTGCCACGCGGTGCGCTCGGGCGTTAAGCCCGGCTCGCCGAAGAGCGGCTGCTCGTCGGGCGTGTCGGCGTCGGCGTCTTCCACCGACACCGAGAGGGCGCCAAGCTCGATCAACGCGTCGGAAAGTTCTTCCGCGCGGTCACGCTCGAGCTCGACGATCAGTTCCCGGTAGCTCATGAATTACGCTTCGTCCTTCTTCACTGCCTGACGTTCGGCCAGACGGCTTTCGAGGTAGTGAATGCTCGTGCCGCCCTCGACGAACTTCGCGTCCAGCATCAGCTCGCGGTGCAGCGGGATGTTGGTCTGGATGCCTTCGACCACCATTTCCGAGAGCGCGATGCGCATGCGCTGAATAGCCTGCTCGCGCGTGGCGCCGTAGGTGATCAGCTTGCCGATCATCGAATCATAGTTCGGCGGCACGAAATAGCCATTGTAGGCATGCGAGTCGACGCGCACGCCAGGGCCACCCGGCATGTGCCACGACGTGAGACGGCCCGGCGACGGCGTGAACTTGAACGGATCTTCCGCGTTGATACGGCACTCGATCGCGTGACCCTTCAACTGGATGTCGCGCTGGCGGAACGAGAGCTTTTCGCCCGCAGCAATGCGGATCTGCTCCTGCACGATGTCGATGCCCGTGATCAGCTCGGTGACCGGGTGCTCGACCTGCACGCGCGTGTTCATCTCGATGAAGTAGAACTCGCCGTTTTCATACAGGAACTCGAACGTGCCCGCACCGAGGTAGCCCATCTTCTTGCAGGCGTCGGCGCAGCGATCGCCGATGCGATCGAGCAGGCGGCGCGCGATGCCCGGCGCCGGCGCTTCCTCGATCACCTTCTGGTGGCGGCGCTGCATGGAGCAGTCGCGCTCGCCGAGCCACACGGCATTCTTGAACGAGTCCGCGAGAATCTGGATTTCGATGTGACGCGGGTTCTCGAGGTACTTCTCCATGTAGACCTGCGGGTTGCCGAACGCACGGCCGGCTTCCTCGCGGGTCATGTTGACCGCGTTCACGAGCGCCGCTTCCGTATGTACGACGCGCATGCCGCGCCCGCCGCCGCCGCCCGCCGCCTTGATGATGACGGGGTAGCCGATCGCGCGCGCGATCTTCACGATTTCCTTCGGATCGTCGGGCAGCGCGCCTTCCGAGCCCGGCACGCAGGGCACGCCGGTCTTGATCATGGTCTGCTTCGCCGTGACCTTGTCGCCCATCATGCGGATCGTTTCCGGGCGCGGGCCGATGAACGTGAAGCCCGACTGCTCGACACGCTCGGCGAAATCGGCGTTCTCGGAGAGGAAGCCGTAACCGGGGTGGATCGCTTCTGCGTCGGTGACTTCGGCCGCGCTGATGAGCGCCGGCATGTTCAGATAGGAGAGGTTCGAAGGCGCCGGGCCGATACAGACCGCCTCGTCCGCGAGCTTCACGTACTTGGCTTCCTTATCGGCTTCCGAATAGACGACGACCGTCTTGACGCCGAGTTCGCGGCATGCGCGCTGGATGCGGAGCGCGATTTCGCCACGATTGGCAATGAGGATTTTTTCAAACATGGTGGGTATTCGACTCATCAAAGGGCGTCGCAAGTCGTATGTGCGTACGCCTCAGAGGATCGGTCGCGTGCGTCGCCGTCATGGGGCGCCAAACGCGACAAACGCGGCGACGGCCAAAAAAGAAGGCCGCCGCCGCGCGCAGAAAAGCTTAGGCGATCACGTAGAGCGGCTGGCCGTATTCGACTGCCTGACCGTTCTCGACGAGGATTTCCTTGACCACGCCGGCCGTGTCCGACTCGATTTCGTTGAGCAGCTTCATCGCTTCGATGATGCAAAGCGTCTGGCCTTCCTTGACCGTGTCGCCAACCTGGACGAACGGGTCGGCGCCCGGCGACGGCGCGCGGTAGAACGTGCCCACCATCGGCGAGGTCACGACGTGGCCTTGCGGCACGGGGGGCGCGGCGGGAGCCGCAGCGGCAGCTTCGCCCACATGGGCGGGCGCTGCGAGCGGGGCACCCATGGCCGGCGCCGCGTATTGCGCGGGGCCAGGCTGCACGTAAACGGGCGGCGCGTTCTTCACGATGCGCACCTTGCCTTCACCCTCGGTCACTTCGAGCTCCGAGATGCCCGATTCGGAGACGAGGTCGATCAGAGTCTTCAGCTTACGTAGATCCATGGTGCAGCCCCTTTTACTTTGAATACGTGAAGTGCCGGGGCGCGCGCGTCCCGACACGGGTTGTTGTTCAGGTATTGACGGTCATCCGACGCAGGAATCAGGCCGCCGACCGGGCAGCGAGCCGGTCGAGCGCGTATTCGAGCGCGTAGAGATAACCCTTCCAGCCGAGGCCGCAAATCACACCTTCGGCCTGGTCGGAAAAATACGAATGGTGCCGGAAGGACTCGCGGCGATGCACGTTCGACAGGTGAATCTCGACGAACGGGATGCCGACGCCTGCCAGCGCATCCCGGATCGCAACGCTCGTATGCGTGTACGCGGCCGGGTTGATCAGGATGAAGTCGGTCTGCTCGGTGCGGGCCGACTGAATGCGGTCGACCAGTGCGCCTTCGTGATTGCTCTGGAAGGTCGCGAGTTCGACGCCGGCGTCCCCTGCACGGTCCGAGAGCGCTTGATCGATCTGCGGCAGCGTCACGCGCCCATACACCTCCGGTTCCCGGGTGCCGAGAAGATTGAGGTTGGGGCCGTGCAGAACCAGCAGTCGCGTCATGGTCGCTTCTTTTTCCGTGGAATTGCGCGAACTTTAGCGCCGATTAGAGAAATTTGTCTAGTTTTCCGATAAGGGGATATGGCCCCGACTACCCGCTGCGGCGAGGGTTTGGGTCGATCTTCGGTCAAATGACAGGATTTTCACGGCAAAAGCCCATTTATGGCGCCTAAGATCTTGTCAGACGATCTGCTGCGTCAAAGCGCGTCGAGGGTGCGCCGAAGCTCGTCCGGCTTGATTTGCCCTAATTTTGTCGCACGAACGGCGCCGTTCGCGTCGATTACGACCGTGTAAGGTAAGCCGCCCGCGCTGTTGCCGAATGCGCGTGCGACATCCGCGCCGCCGAAACCGGCGATGTAGATCGGGTAATCGACGGGCACCTTCTTGAGGAACGTCTTGATGTTCGCGGCCGAATCCACGCCGACGCCGACGAACTGAATTCCCTTCTTCGCGTACTCGCGCTGGAGCGCGGAAAGCTCCGGCATTTCCTCCACACACGGGCCGCACCAGGAAGCCCAGAAGTTGACCACGATCGGCCGGCCCTTGTAGATGGCGAGCGATTGCGCCTTGCCGTCCGGGTTCGTGACTGCTGCCGACCAGAGCTGGGTGAGCGCATTCTGCTTGCCGCTCGCCGACGCCGCGCTTACCGAGGTCGCGTCGGCCGCGTCGGCGCTGCCGCTCGTTGCCCAGTGCCCAGCCAGTAGGCCGCCGCCTGCGGCGATTGCCGCCACTGCCACGCCGGCCAGAATCCGCTTCGTATTCATCGCTGCCGTTATCAGGTTGTGGAAGAAGTGGCGCCGCTCTCGTCGATCAGCGCCTGGAGGGCCTGCGCATTGGCGCGCGGCAGCCTGCCACGCGCGTCGGCGCGCACGGCGCCGCGCAAGTCGTCCGTATTGTAGAGCGCAACGTGGATGCCCACCGGCTCCTCGGCGCGTGACGGGCGCCACATGAAGCTGAGAGTTTCCACGAGGCCGCGCGCCGCGAAATGGCGCGTCTCCGACACGTCGTACTGCACGTTCGCATTCAGGAGCCAGATCGCGACATCCTTCGCGTTGTCACAGAAAATCTGCAGATGGATGTCGGAGTGCTCGCCCGCCGTGCCGTTGAGCACCGCGCCGGTCAGAAACGGATTGAACGCATCGAGCCGCTGCATCCATTCGAGCGCGATCTCGCGCAGGCGGCGCAGCACCGCAGGCTGGCTGTCGCTTTGAAAGAGGGCCTGATATTCGCGGATCTCTTCCTCGATCTGATCGTTGTCGGGCAACCAGGTGCCTTCGATACGCGTTTCCCCCACTACCTGCCGGGCAGCCTTGCGTTTGGCGGTGGCGTAGTCGAGGCCGTCCTCGGCGATCATCCTTGCTGCCGCGATGGCGATTTCCTCGCGCACGCGCTGGGGATCGAAATGTGATCTGCGAACCATCTTTTAATGATACTAGAGATCGCCCTGGCTCCTGCACGCAGCCACTGCGCCGCGTCCGCTGCCGGGTGCGCAGGGATTTTCCGTCGCTGCGGGGACCGAGGTCGAGCCAATAGGGCTCGGGGCCTCGGGTACAATACCCCTCTTTGCTGAGGCGGCGCAGGACTGCCGACGTTCCAGCTTCTCCGTCCTTTTCAACCTGATCAATCCGATCAACGCGTTCACGACGCCCGCGCGGCGCGACAGGCTTATGCACATCCATATCCTCGGCATCTGCGGCACGTTCATGGGCGGACTCGCGGTGCTCGCGCGCAGCGCGGGCCACACGGTGACCGGCTGCGACGCCGGCGTGTACCCGCCGATGAGCACCCAGCTCGAAGCGCAGGGCATCCGCCTCATCGAGGGTTACGACGCGAGCCAGACCGAACTCAATCCCGATCTCTACGTGATCGGCAACGTGGTCACGCGCGGCAACCCGCTGATGGAGGAGATCCTCAATCGCGGCTTGCCGTACACGTCGGGACCGCAGTGGCTCGGCGACCACGTGCTGCGCGACAAGTGGGTGCTCGCGGTGGCGGGCACGCACGGCAAGACCACCACGAGCTCGATGCTCACGTGGCTGCTCGAAGACGCGGGCCTGAATCCCGGCTTCCTGATCGGCGGCGTGCCGCTGAACTTCGGCGTGTCGGCGCGCCTGACCGATTCGAGCTTCTTCGTGATCGAAGCCGACGAGTACGACACGGCGTTCTTCGACAAGCGCTCGAAGTTCGTTCATTACCGTCCGCGCACGGCGCTGCTCAACAACCTCGAATTCGATCACGCCGACATCTTCCCCGATCTCGCGGCGATCGAAACGCAGTTCCATCATCTCGTGCGCACGATTCCGGGCGTTGGCCGCATCGTCACGAACGGCCGCTCGGACGCGCTCGAACGCGTGCTCACGCGCGGCGTATGGAGCGACGTGGAGCGCTTCGGCGTAGATGGCGGCTGGCAGGCGCTGCCGGCGGAAGACGGCGTGGCCGTGGACGAGCGCTTCGCCGTCTATCACAACAGCGAACGTGCAGGCGTGGTGGACTGGCAGATCCAGGGTGAACACAACCGCCTGAACGCGCTCGCGGCGATCGCCGCCGCGCGCAGCGTGGGCGTGCCGCCTACGCAGGCCGCGGCCTCGCTCGCCACGTTCCGCAACGTGAAGCGCCGCATGGAAGTGCGCGGCAGCGTTGACGGCGTGACCGTCTACGACGATTTCGCGCACCATCCCACGGCCATCGAAACTACGATCGCCGGCCTGCGCACGCGCGTCGGTCACGAAAACACGCGCATCCTCGCAGTGCTCGAGCCGCGCTCGAACACGATGAAGCTCGGCGTGATGAAGGCGCAACTGCCCGCCAGTCTCGCCGACGCCGACCTCGTGTTCGGCTACGGCGCACCGAGCGGCAAGGACGCGCTCGGCTGGGATCTCGCCGGTGCGCTTGCGCCGCTCGGTGAGAAGGCCCGCGCTTTCCACGATATCGAGGCGCTCGTGAAGGCGGTCGTCGCAGCCGCCCGCCCCGGCGACCAGGTGCTCGTGATGAGCAACGGCGGCTTCGGCGGCGTGCATCAAAAGCTGCTCGATGCGCTCTCGGCACGGAGCGCGGCGTGATCGTCTATCTGCACGGCTTTCGCTCGTCGCCCCAGTCGTTCAAGGCGCGCCTCCTCGCGGCGCGCATGGCCGAGCTGGGACGCAGCGGCGAATGGCTGTGCCCGACGCTGCCGGTTTCGCCGCGCGAGGCGATTGCGCTCGCCGAGCAGGAGATCGGCGCGCAAATGAAGCCGGGCGAGCGCGTCACGCTCATCGGCAGTTCGCTTGGCGGCTATTTCGCCACGCATCTCGCGGAAAAGCACGGCTGGCGCGCCGCGCTGCTGAACCCGGCGGTGGTGCCTGACCGCGATCTGTCGAAGTATCTCGGCGAGCAGCCGCTCTGGCACGGCGGCGGCAGCATCGTCGTCGAACCGCGTCACCTGGACGAGTTGCGCGCGCTGGCCGTTACGTCGGTGACGCAACCCGCGCGCTACTATCTGATCGCCGCGACCGGCGACGAAGTGCTCGATTACCGCGAGATGCTCGCGCACTATCCGGGTGTGCCCACACACCTGATCGAAGGCAGCGATCATGGCATCAGCGAGTTCGCAGATTACGTCGACGAAGTGATCCGTTTCTGCGACGCCGCTTGATGCGTGCGAACGCCTATATGTATACAGCACCGCCCGCGCGCCGCGCCGGCGGTCGAAGCAAGTCTGAACGAGAGTATTGAGTGAACGTTTTCTTTGAGGAATCGGGCAGTTTCAAGGCCGGCAGCGTGCTGTCGCGCCAGGGCGATGCATTTCAGGTCGAGCTGCCGGGCGGCCGGCGCGCCAAGGTGCGCGCAAAAGACGTGCTGATCGAGTTCGAGAAGCCGGCTGCGAGCGAACTGCTGGAGCAGGCGGACGCCGCCGCCCAGGAGATCGATCTCGACTTCCTGTGGGAATGCGCGCCTGCCGACGAATTTGCGTACACGGCGCTTGCAAGCGAGTACTTCGGCGAGACCTACGGTCCGGTCGAGCGCGCCGCGCTCGTGCTGCGCCTGCATGGCTCGCCCGTGTACTTTCGCCGCAAGGGGCGCGGCCAGTATCAGCGCGCGCCCGAAGAGCAGCTCAAGATGGCGCTGGCCTCGCTCGAGCGCAAGCGTCAGCAGGCGCTGGTGCAGGCCGGCTACGAGGAGGAGCTGAAGGCGGGTGGACTGCCCGAGGCGTTCAAGGGTAAGGCGCTCGGACTCCTCACGAAGCCGGACAAGAACTCGATCGAATACAAGGCGCTCGAAGCGGCGGCCGCTGCGCGCGGCATTTCGATGCCGCGCCTCATGCTCGAAAACGGCGGCATCGCTTCGCCGCGCGCGCTGCACGAGGCACGCTTCCTCGCGGACTTTTTCCCGCACGGCACCGGCTTCCCGCCGGTCGAAGTGGGCACGCTGCCCGAGGATCTGCCCGATGCCGCCGAGCACGTGCAGGCGTTCTCGATCGACGACGTCACCACGACCGAAATCGACGACGCATTCTCGATCGAGCATCTGGCCGACGGGCGCGTGCGCATCGGCATTCACATCGCGGCACCCGCACTTGGCATCCAGCGCGGCGACACGGCGGATACGATCGCGCGTACGCGTCTTTCGACGGTCTACATGCCCGGCGACAAGATCACGATGCTGCCCGACGATTTCGTCGACGCCTTCACGCTCAAGGAAGGCGGTCTGCGCCCGGCGCTTTCGCTCTACTGCATCGTGAACCGCGAGACACAAGAGATCGTCGCGACCGAAACGCGCGCCGAGCGCGTGTTCGTGAAGAGCAATCTGCGTCACAACACGCTCGACGAAGTCGTCACCGAAGCGACGCTCGCCGCGGGCACGGGCGAGTATCCGCACAAGGACGACATCGCCGTGCTGTGGCCGTTCGCGCAGGCCCTGTTCGAGAAGCGCCAGCAGGCGCGCGCCGGTTACGGCCTGCGCCGCGAGGTCCAGCGCAACACCGACTTCAACTTCTACGTGGAAGGCGAGCATGTCACCATCTCGCCGCGCCGCCGCGGCTCGCCGCTCGACCTGATCGTCGCGGAGCTGGCGATTCTCGCGAACTCCACGTGGGGCGCTTTCCTGCACGACCATGGCGTGCCGGGCATCTATCGCTCGCAGCGCGCGTTCGGCGCGCCGACCGGCCCCAAGCGCACGCGCATGCAGACCAACGCCGCGCCGCACGAAGGCCTCGGCGTCGCGCAGTATGCGTGGAGCACCTCGCCGCTGCGCCGCTACGTGGACCTCGTGAACCAGTGGCAGCTGCTCGCCTGTGTGGAGCACGGCGTGGCCGCCAAGCTCGTCGCGCCGTTCAAGCCCAAGGACGCCGATCTGTTCGCCGTCGTGCAGGGCTTCGACGAGACTTACACCGCTTACGCCGACCATCAGCGCCGCATGGAGTACTTCTGGTGCCTGCGCTGGTTGCAGCAGGAAATGCGCGGTGAAGCGGGGCGCGAGCCGCGCCGCGAGTTCCCGGCGAGCGTGGTGAAGGACGACCTGGTGCGCTTCGAAGAAGTGCCGCTGCTCATGCACGTGCCTGCACTCGGCGTGCACGCGCGCGGCACGCGCCTGATGATGGAAGTGCTGTCGATCGACGAGCTGACCATCGAGGCTTCGGTGCGCATGCTGCGCGTGCTAGATGCGCCCGTCGTGACGAGCGGCGAGCAGGCCGAAGAGGATGCGGGCGAAGACGAAGAGCTGATCGAGGCCGCCGACGAATCCGCACAAAGCGAAGCAGAAGCTGTCGCAGAAGCGGGCGACGCCGACGGCGAGGCGGCAAGCGATGCGCCCGCGGCAGAAGAGCAATCGAGCGAACAGCACGCCACGGAGCCGCGCGAATGAGCGTCAGGGAGTCGAAGCCTGTTGTGCACGCCGACCGCTACGCCGTAGTCGGCAATCCGGTGGCGCACAGCAAGTCGCCGTACATCCACGCGCAGTTCGCGCTGCAAACGGGCGAGCGCGTTGAATACGACCGCCTGCTCGCGCCGCTCGACGGCTTCGTCCAGCACGTGCAGGCTTTTCACGCGGCCGGCGGGCGCGGCCTGAACGTGACCGTGCCGTTCAAGCTGGAAGCGCACGCGCTTGCGCACAAGCTCTCGCCGCGAGCGGCGGCGGCGGGCGCGGTGAACACGCTGCGCTTCGATGCGGACGGCATCTTCGGCGACAACACCGACGGCTTCGGCCTCGTGCGCGACATCGAGGTGAACCTCGGCGTTGCGCTCGAAGGCGCGCGCGTGCTGCTGCTCGGTGCGGGCGGCGCGGCGCGCGGCGTCGTGCTGCCGATGCTCGAGCGCCGGCCCCGCGAGATCACCATCGTGAACCGCACGGCGCCCAAGGCGCACGCGCTCATCGAACAGTTCGCAGGCGCGGCGGGCGAGTTCGGCTGCATTCTCAACGGTGGCGGTCCTCAAGACGTCGATCCCAAGCCTTACGACGTGATCGTGAACGCGACGGCGGGCAGCCTCGATGCGGCGTTGCCCGAGTGTGACGAGCGCGCGTTCGGCACCGGTACGCTCGCCTACGACATGATGTACGGCGCGCAGCCCACCGTGTTCATGCGCCACGCGCAGGCACTCGGCGCGCGCGCGGCCGACGGCCTCGGCATGCTGGTCGAGCAAGCCGCCGAGTCGTTCTTCGTGTGGCGCGGCGTGCGGCCCGAGGGCGCGCCGGTGCTGGCGGCGTTGCGCGCGCAGCTCGCTGCGCAGGCCGCGTAACGCCCCGCGCCTCTCGCACAAAACGGAGACGACGCCATGCGCAGGCAAGCCATCGGTGCGCAGGCCGCGGCGGTCGCGAGCGGCAGCGGGCGGCGCGCGCAGTCGCGCAAACGTCCTGGCGCGCTGCGCTGGCTGACCTGGGTCGTCTCGGTGTGCGCGATTGCGTGGATCGCCACGCAACTCTTCTACTTCGCGCAAATCGCGCTCTGGAACTTCGTCGATCCGCAAACCACGGCGTTCATGCGCACCGACGCCGCGCGTCTTTCCACCGACCGCCCCGGTCTCTCGATCCAGCACGAATGGGTCCCGTACGAACAGATCTCGCGCAACCTGAAGCGCGCGATCATCGCGTCCGAGGACGCGAACTTCGTCAACAACAACGGCTACGAAACCGACGCCATCCTCCAGGCTTGGGAAAGGAACAAGCAGCGCGGCCATATCGTGCGCGGCGGCTCGACCATCACGCAGCAGCTCGCGCGCAACCTGTTCCTCTCGCGCGAGCAGAGCTACATCCGCAAGGGCCAGGAGTTCATCATCACGTGGATGCTGCAGACGCTGCTCGACAAGGAACGCATCTTCGAGATCTATCTGAATTCGGTGGAGTGGGGCAATGGCGTGTACGGTGCGCAAGCCGCCGCGCGCTACTACTACCGCACGAGCGCCGCGAAGCTCACGCCGTGGCAGTCGGCGCGGCTCGCGGTGATGCTGCCGCGTCCCAGGTACTTCGACGAGCATCGCAACTCGGCCTATCTCGCGCAGCGCACCGCCGTGATTGCGCGGCGCATGGGGGCGGCCGAGTTGCCGCATTGAAGCGCCGTCGCATCGCCACGCCAATGAAAAACGCGCCGTCTTTGCGGCGCGTTTTCCTTTGATTGTCTGCGTTTCTTCGGCTTACTGGCGAGCGAGCCGCGCGTTATCCGGCATCGGCATGTTGAAGTTGGTGCGAAACGGATTGATGTCGAGGCCGCCGCGCCGCGTGTAGCGCGCGTAGACAGCGAGCCGGTCCGGTTTGCACTCGCGCAGGATGTCCATGAAGATGCGCTCGGCGCACTGCTCGTGAAAGCCCGTGTGATTGCGGTACGAGATGATGTAGCGCAACAGGCCCGCCTGGTCGATCTGCGGCCCGACGTAGTGGATCTGCACGCTGCCCCAGTCGGGCTGGCCCGTCACCGGGCAGTTCGACTTGAGCAGGTTCGAGATCAGCGTTTCTTCTACCGGGGCTTCGTCGAAGGCCGCCTTGAGCAGCGTCGGCTCCGGGTGATAGATTTCCGTGTTGAGATCGAGGCGATCGAGCGAGAGCCCTTCGAATTCCTCGAACGGGATCTTGCCGAACGCGCCCGGCTGCTCGAGCCGCACCGATACCGACGCGCCGCAGGCCGCCGTCACATCGCGCTTGATCGTCTCGCGCACCACCTCGGCGGATTCGAACGGCGTTTGCGCGAACGAGCCCAGATAGAGCTTGAACGACTTCGATTCGATGATGTTCGGCGAGTCGGCGGGAATGAAGAACGTGGCGATCGCGATCTGCGGCTTGCCGCGCGCGTTGAGCCACGAAAGCTCGTAAGCGTTCCAGATATCGCTGCCGAAGAAGGGCAGTTGCGCGCCAATGGCGATCTGCTCGCGCGCGCCCGCGCGCGGGATGGGGAAGAGGAGCGAAGCGTCGTATTGCTCGGTGTAGGTGGAGGCCTTGCCGAGCGGAGATTGATCGGGAGTCATGATGCGTTGGCTTCGGTTGCGAGATTGGTCACGCCGCTTGCCACGTGCCCGGTGGCCGTGACCGAGCGCGCGGATTCGCAATGGCGGATCTGGTCGTCGAAGAAAAAATCGGGTTCGAACTCGCGCAGGAACGGGCCTTTGTCGAGTCCGCCAAGGAACATCGCTTCGTCGATCTCGATGTTCCAGGCCATCAGCGTACGGATTGCGCGCTCGTGCGCGGGCGCCGAACGTGCGGTGACGAGGGCGGTGCGGATGCGCATTTGCGCGTTCGCGTCGGCGAGCTTCTGCAGACGGTTCAGCGCTGCGAGCAGCGGCTGCAACGGGCCTTGCGCGAGCGGCAGTTCGCGGTTGTCGCGCTCGTGGCTCACGAAGGCGGAAAGCCCCTTGCTCTGGAAAATCTGCTCGGCTTCGTCGGAAAACAGCACCGCATCGCCGTCGAAGGCAATGCGAATCTCGTGCGCGTTGCGTTCCGCCATTGTCGCCGATTCTGGAAAGACGCGTGCAGCGGGGAATCCAGCGTCGAGCGCGCTCTTCACATCGGCCGGATTCGCGGAGAGAAATAGCGACGCGTTTAGCGGCTTGAGGTAATGCCAGGGCTCGCGCCCGCGCGTGAACACGCCGCGCTGAATGTCGAGCCCGTGCTCGCGGCACGAACTGAACGCGCGCAGACCGCTGATGGGATCGCTGCGCGAGAGGATCACCACTTCCACGTGATGTGCGCCGTTATTGAGCGCGAGCAGCTTGCGGATCAGCGCGAACGCCACGCCTGGCCGCGCGGGCACGTTCAGGCGCTCGCGCTGGAGCGCCTCGTAGGCTCGCAGGTCGCCGGCCTCGAATACGTGGTTTTCCTCCTCGAAATCGAAGAGCGCACGTGACGAAATGGCGACGACGAGCTTGTCGGAAAGCGATACGGACACGATGGCCGCTCGTTACGCGAGGAACAACCGATACGCCGGGTTTTGCGTCTCTTCCCAGTGCGGATAACCGAGCGTGGCGAGGAAGCGGCGGAACTCGGCGTCTTCAGCGGCGGGCACCTGGATGCCCACCAGAATCGAGCTGTAGTCGGCGCCCTGGTTGCGGTAATGGAACAGGCTGATGTTCCAGTTCGGCGCCATCGACGAAAGGAAACGCATGAGCGCACCCGGGCGCTCCGGAAACTCGAAGCGGAACAGGCGTTCGTCGTGCGCGAGCGGCGAGCGTCCGCCCACCATGTAGCGGATGTGCTGCTTCGACAGTTCGTCGCCCGTGAGATCGACGCTCGGAAAGCCGTGATCGACGAAGGTCTTCGCGATCTGCTGCGACTCGCCGCGGTTGCGGATCTGCACGCCCACGAAGATGTGCGCGCGCTCGGCGTCGTCGATGCGGTAGTTGAACTCGGTCACGCTGCGCGTACCGACCAGCTCGCAGAAGCGCTTGAAGCTGCCGCGCTCCTCGGGGATCGTCACCGCGAACACCGCTTCGCGCGCCTCGCCCACCTCGGCACGCTCGGCCACGAAGCGCATGCGGTCGAAGTTCATGTTCGCGCCCGAGGTGATCGCCACCAGCGTCTGCCCCTCGATGCCCTCGCGCTCCGCGTACTGCTTCGCGCCCGCCACGGCCAGTGCGCCTGCGGGTTCGAGCACGCTGCGCGTGTCCTGGAAGACGTCCTTGATCGCGGCGCAAAGGGCGTCCGTATCGACCGTGAGCACTTCGTCGAGATACTGGTGGCACAGGCGGAAGGTTTCCTCGCCCACGAGCTTGACGGCCGTGCCGTCGGAGAACAGCCCGACTTCGGTGAGTTCCACGCGCTTGCCGGCCTTGATCGACTGCGCCATCGCGCAGGAATCGTCGGTCTGCACGCCGATCACCCTGATCTCGGGGCGCACGGCTTTTACGTACGCCGCCACGCCCGCAGCCAGGCCGCCGCCGCCGATCGGCACGAAGATCGCGTGAATCGGGGCCTGATGCTGGCTCAGCACCTCCATGGCCACGGTGCCCTGGCCGGCGATCACGTGGGGATCGTCGAACGGATGCACGAAGGTCAGGCCGCGTTCTTCCTGCAGGCGCACGGCGTGGGCGTAGGCGTCGCTGTACGACTCGCCGGCCTGCACGACCTCGACGGTGGCGCCGCCGTGGGCGCGCACGGCATCGACCTTCACCTGCGGCGTGGTCACCGGCACGCAGATCACGGCCTTCACGCCGAGCTTTGCCGCCGACAGCGCGACGCCCTGCGCGTGGTTGCCCGCCGAGGCGGTGATCACGCCGCGCTCGAGCTGCGCGGGCGAGAGATGCGCCATCTTGTTGTAGGCGCCGCGCAGCTTGAAGGAGAACACCGGCTGGTTGTCCTCGCGCTTGAGGAACACGGCGTTGCGCAGACGCGCCGAGAGGTTCGGAGCGCGCTCGAGTTCGGTTTCGCGGGCGACATCGTACACGCGGGCGGTGAGGATCTTCTTCAGGTAATCGTCGTGGGAGGCCATGCGAGGGCGCGCCGGGCGCGGGTTTAGGGCGGGAAAGCGTAAATGATAGCGCCAACCGCTCCAGCACTGGCGGCGCGGCCTGGCGGGTGGCGCCGGATGCGGCGGCGCGATTCGCCGACCGGCCGGAAGGCAAATCATCGTCAAAGCGCGTGCAATCGGGCGCGAATCGCCCGTCAACGCAAGTGAATCTTGCGTGTTCACCGGGTTCCCACGCAGCGTCAGCGCGGGTGCGGATCATGCGGTAAAATCCTTTTTCGAAACAAGGATCGGATGATGCACTGGCAACCTCGGACAGCCCATTTGATGCCCGCACGGCGCGTAACCCGCCCGGCGGCGCAGCGGCACGCCCGCCACGCACGATCGTGTCGCTAAATCCGAGCGCCGGGGAACCATCGGCGTGAGCGTTGCCGCCATGTGCCTCCCCACCCTTTTCGTCCGCAGCCTGCCACAGGCGGACACGATTTCAGAATAGCGCCCCACGCGCCCCGTCAGTATCCGTCGCAGCGGCCGCGAGCCGTGCACGGGACTGGCCCAAAGAGTCGTCCAACCATGAACGCACCTCAAGTTTTCGATCCTCACGGCGCCGCCGCCGCCGTGGCCGCCGACATCGAACCGCGCCTGCGCGAGATTCCCTATAACTACACGTCGTTTTCGGACCGCGAAATCGTCATCCGCCTGCTCGGCGAAGACGCATGGAACGCGCTCGCCGAGCTGCGCGCGGAGCGCCGCACCGGCCGCTCGGCGCGCATGCTCTACGAGGTGCTGGGCGACATCTGGGTCGTGCGCCGCAACCCGTATCTGCAGGATGATCTGCTCGACAATCCGAAGCGCCGCGCGCTCCTGATCGAGGCGTTGAACCACCGCCTCGCCGAAATCGAGAAGCGCCGCCGCGCCGATCTGCAGGAGCACACGGACAAAGAAGGCGTGGATCGTGCCGCGCGCGTCGAGAAACTGGTCGGCGCCACGCGCCGCGCCATCGACGCCTTCGCGGGCGAGTTCGAGAAGATGGCCGACCTGCGCCGCCGCGCGACGAAGGTGCTCGGCAAGCGCACGGCCAAGGACAACATCCGTTTCGACGGCCTCTCGCGCGTCTCGCACGTGACCGACGCGACCGACTGGCGCGTGGAATATCCGTTCGTCGTCCTCACGCCCGATACCGAAGCCGAAATCGCGGGCCTCATCAAGGCCTGTTTCGAACTCGGCCTCACCGTGATTCCGCGCGGAGGCGGCACGGGCTACACGGGCGGTGCGGTGCCGCTCACGCCGTTCTCGGCCGTCATCAATACCGAAAAGCTCGAGCAGCTCGGCCCCGTCGAGATGACCGACCTGCCGGGCGTGAACCGCAAGGTCGCGACGATTTTCTCGGGCGCGGGCGTGGTCACGCGCCGCGTAACCGAGGCCGCCGACGCGGCGGGCTTCGTCTTCGCCGTCGATCCGACTTCGCTCGATGCGTCCTGCATCGGCGGCAACGTCGCGATGAACGCGGGCGGCAAGAAGGCGGTGCTGTGGGGCACGGCGCTCGACAATCTCGCCTGGTGGCGCATGGTCGACCCGCAGGGCAACTGGCTCGAGGTCACGCGTCTTGACCACAACATGGGCAAGATTCACGACATTCCCGTGGCGCGCTTCGAGCTGAAGTGGTTCGACGGCGAATACGCGCCGGGCGAAAAGCTGCTGCGCTCCGAATCGCTCGATATCGAAGGCAAGCGCTTCCGCAAGGAAGGCCTCGGCAAGGACGTCACCGACAAGTTCCTCGCCGGCCTGCCGGGCGTGCAGAAGGAAGGCTGCGACGGGCTCATCACGTCCGCGCGCTGGGTGCTGCACAAGATGCCCGCGCATACGCGCACGGTGTGCCTCGAGTTCTTCGGCCAGGCGCGCGAGGCGATTCCGAGCATCGTCGAAATCAAGGACTACCTGTTCGAGACGTCGAAGCAGGGCGGCGCGATTCTCGCGGGCCTCGAGCACCTCGACGAGCGCTATCTGCGCGCCGTGGGCTACGCGACCAAGAGCAAGCGCAACGCGTTTCCGAAGATGGTGCTGATCGGCGACATCGTCGGCGACGACGCCGATGCCGTGGCCGCCGCGACCTCGGAAGTCATTCGCATGGCCAACGGCAAGAGCGGCGAAGGCTTCGTCGCGGTGTCCGCCGAGGCACGCAAGCGCTTCTGGCTCGACCGCAGCCGCACGGCCGCGATTGCCAAGCACACCAACGCGTTCAAGATCAACGAAGACGTCGTGATCCCGCTCAACCGCATGGGCGAGTACACGGACGGCATCGAGCGCATCAACATCGAGCTGTCGATCAAGAACAAGCTGCAACTGGTCGACGCGCTCGAAGCGTTCTTCAAGGCGGGCAAGCTGCCGCTCGGCAAGACCGACGACGCGAACGAGATCCCCTCCGCGGAACTGCTCGAAGACCGCGTGCAGCAGGCGCTCGACCTGCTCAAACGCGTGCGCGAGCGCTGGACCTTCGTGGGCGAGAAGCTCGATCTGTCGCTGCGCGAGGCGCAGCACTACCTCGTGCAGCTGGGCTACGAGGCGCTGGCGGAGAAGTTCGCCGACCGCGTGGACGTGCAGCCCGACGCCAACGTCTTCCACGTGACTCAGGACCGCACGGTGCGCATTTCGTGGAAGCAGGAGATCCGCGCGGAACTGCGCAAGATCTTCAACGGCGGCGAATTCAAGCCGATCCTCGACGAGACGCAGGCGATCCACAAGAAGGTGCTGCGCGGGCGCGTATTCGTGGCGCTGCACATGCACGCCGGCGACGGCAACGTGCACACGAACCTGCCGGTCAACTCCGACAACTACGAGATGCTGCAGGACGCGCACCATGCGGTCGCGCGCATCATGAAGCTCGCGCGTTCGCTCGACGGCGTGATCTCGGGCGAGCACGGCATCGGCATCACGAAGCTCGAATTCCTCACGGACGAAGAGATCGCCGAGTTCCGCGCTTACAAGCAACGCGTCGATCCGCAAGGCCGCTTCAACGCGGGCAAGCTGCTCGAAGGCGCCGACCTGCGCAACGCCTACACGCCGTCGTTCGGCCTGATGGGCTACGAGTCGCTCATTATGCAGCAGTCCGACATTGGCGCGATTGCCGATTCGGTGAAGGACTGCCTGCGCTGCGGCAAGTGCAAGCCCGTGTGCGCGACGCACGTGCCGCGCGCGAACCTGCTCTACAGCCCGCGCAACAAGATTCTCGCGACTTCCTTGCTGGTCGAGGCGTTCCTGTACGAAGAGCAGACGCGCCGCGGCGTGTCGATCAAGCACTGGGACGAGTTCAACGACGTGGCCGACCACTGCACGGTCTGCCACAAGTGCGTGACGCCGTGCCCGGTCAAGATCGACTTCGGCGACGTGACCATGAACATGCGCAATCTGCTGCGCAAGATGGGCAAGAAGAAGTTCAACGCGGGCAACGCGGCGGGCATGTTCTTCCTGAACGCCACGAACCCGCAGACCATCAATCTCGCGCGCACCGCGATGATGGGCGTGGGCTACAAGGCGCAGCGCCTTGGCAACGACGTGCTGAAGAAGTTCGTCAAGAAGCAGACGGCGCTGCCGCCCGCCACCACGGGCAAGCCGCCCGTGGTCGAGCAGGTGATCCACTTCGTCAACAAGAAGATGCCGGGCAACCTGCCGAAGAAGACGGCGCGCGCGTTGCTCGACATCGAAGACAACAAGATCGTGCCGATCATCCGCAACCCGAAGACGACGAACGTCGATTCGGAAGCGGTGTTCTACTTCCCCGGCTGCGGCTCGGAGCGTCTGTTCTCGCAAGTGGGCCTCGCCACCCAGGCGATGCTCTGGGAAGCGGGCGTGCAGACGGTGCTGCCGCCGGGCTACCTGTGCTGCGGCTATCCGCAGCGCGGCTCGGGCCAGTACGACAAGGCCGAGAAGATCGTCACCGACAACCGCGTGCTGTTCCATCGCGTCGCGAACACGCTCAACTACCTCGACATCAAGACCGTCGTGGTGTCGTGCGGTACGTGCTACGACCAGCTCGCGGGTTATGAATTCGACAAGATCTTCCCGGGATGCCGCATCATCGACATCCACGAGTTCCTGCTCGAGAAGGACATCAAGCTCGACGGCGTGACGGGCACGCGCTACATGTATCACGACCCGTGCCACACGCCGATCAAGACGATGGATCCGGTCAAGCTCGTCAATGAGCTGATGGGTGCTGAACACGACGGCTACAAGATCGAGAAGAACGATCGCTGCTGCGGCGAATCGGGCACGCTGGCCGTGACGCGCCCGGACGTTTCGACGCAGGTGCGTTTCCGCAAGGAAGAGGAAATCCGCAAGGGCGCGGCGAAGCTGCGCGGCATTCCGATCGTCGGCAACGGCGCGAACGGGGTGCAGCCGGCGACGCAGCAGGAAGCGGGCGGGCAGGGTACGACGCAGGACGTCAAGATTCTCACCTCTTGCCCGTCGTGCCTCCAGGGTCTGTCGCGGTACAACGAGGACGCCAACATCGAAGCCGATTACATCGTGGTGGAAATCGCCCGCCACATACTTGGCGAAAACTGGATGGCGGACTACGTTCAGAACGCGAACAATGGCGGAATCGAGCGCGTGCTGGTCTAATGGCTGCGCTCAATTTTCCGTGAACGGGTTCGAGGACGACGATGACATGCGTATTCTGCAGTGAGGAAGGCGGCGACGTGCTGTGGCAGGACGAGCGCATGCGCGTCGTGCTCGCGACTGCCGAGGCCGACTATCCCGGCTTCTGCCGGGTCATCTGGAATGCGCACGTCGCCGAATTCTCGGACCTGGGCGCGGCCGACCGGGAACATCTGATGCGCGCGGTGTACGCCGTCGAGCGTGCGCTGCGCCGCGTCATGCAGCCTTCGAAAGTGAATCTGGCGAGCCTCGGCAACCAGGTGCCGCACGTGCACTGGCACGTCATTCCGCGCTTCACGAACGATGCCCATTTCCCGCTGCCCGTCTGGGCACCGCGCCAGCGCACAGTGTCCGAGGCAATGCTGGGCCAGCGCCGCGCGCAGGCCACGCTGCTGCGCGACGCGGTGCGCCACGAAATGGAGCAGGCTTAAGGCCTGAGCGGGCGGGGGCGGTGAGCGTCCAATTGCGTCCAATACGCGTCCAACACGCATCCAACAGCGGGAACGATCATGAGTGGACTGAAATCCGATACGCCGGTGCCAAGCGGCGTCGTGGTGCACGCCGTCTCGCGCGTGCTGGAACTCCAGTATGCGAACGGGGAGAGCTACCGCGTGCCCTTCGAGCTGATGCGCGTGTATTCGCCCTCGGCGGAGGTGCGCGGGCACGGCGCCGGCCAGGAAACGCTGCAGACGGGCAAGCGCGAGGTGACGATTACGGCGCTGGAAGGTGTCGGCAACTACGCGCTGCAGCCCACGTTCTCCGACGGCCACAACACCGGCATCTACTCGTGGGACCAGCTCTATGAGCTCGCCACACGCCAGGACGAGCTCTGGGCGGAATATTTCGCCAGACTGAAGGCGGCGGGCGTCGAGCGCGACGCTCCGATGGCGGCGCCTCCTGCCGCGCATGGCCACTGCCACTGACGCTTCCTGTTACGATCCAGCCCCGCCGCATCTCTGACAGACGCGGCGCAGCACACCAATAGAACACCCTTCCGCGAAAGGACGAGCGCGATGAGCAAAACCCACTTCGGCTATCAGACAGTCGACGAACAGGACAAGGCGAAGAAGGTGGCCGGCGTGTTTCACTCGGTCGCCTCGAACTACGACCTGATGAACGATCTGATGTCGGGCGGGCTGCACCGCGCGTGGAAGGCGTTCACGATCGCGCAGGCGAACATCCGGCCCGGTGCGAAGGTGCTCGACATCGCGGGCGGCACCGGCGACCTTTCCATGGCGTTCGCGAAGAAAGCGGGCCCGACGGGCGAGGTCTGGCACACCGACATCAACGAGTCGATGCTGCGCGTGGGCCGCGACCGCCTCATCGACAACGGCGTGATCACGCCGGCGCTCCTTTGCGACGCCGAGAAAATCCCCTTTCCGGACAACTATTTCGATGTGGTGACCGTGGCTTTCGGGCTGCGCAACATGACGCACAAGGACGCTGCGCTCGCCGAGATGCGCCGTGTGCTCAAGCCGGGCGGTCGCGTGCTCGTGCTCGAATTCTCGAAGGTCTGGGAGCCGCTCAAGAAGGCGTACGACGTCTATTCGTTCAAGGTGCTGCCGTGGCTTGGCCGGCGCTTCGCCCAGGACGCGGACAGCTACCAGTACCTCGCCGAATCGATCCGCATGCATCCGGACCAGGAAACACTCAAGACGATGATGGAACAAGTCGGCCTCGACGCCGTCAAATATTACAATTTGTCAGCTGGCGTGGTAGCCTTACACGTCGGCACAAAGTATTAGTGTTCCCAACTCACTGTCTTTAAAGGAATTTTCGCCATGTCTGAGCCCTGCAACGTTGCTTCCAAAAAGCTTTCATCGTCATGGGCCAGACGAATCGGCGTCCTGGCCCTTGCCGGCGTGATGTTTGCCGGCAGCCTCGCATCGTTCGACGCAGAGGCTCGCCGCATGGGGGGCGGCCGCAGTTTCGGCAAGCAGTCGTCCACGGCTACGCAGCGCAGCACCACGCCGCCGCCGGCCCAGCCCACCCCCGCGAATCCCGCGCAGCAGGCCGGCGCCCAGCGCGCTCCCGGCACGCCGGCTCCCACGCCTGCGCCCGCACCGGCGCGCAATCGCTGGCTTGGGCCGATCGCGGGCCTCGCGGCCGGTCTTGGCATCGCCGCGCTGCTTTCGCACTTCGGTCTTGGCGAGGCGTTTGCCGGCATGATGGCCAACATGATCGTCATTGCGATCATCGCCTTTATCGCCGTCTGGCTGATCCGCAAGTTCATGAGCCGCCGCCGTGCCGCGGAACCCGCGTACCAGGGCGGGTATGCGTCGAACAGCATGAACCCGTCGTCGGGCGGGTATCAGCCGCAGGAGCCGCGCTACACCGCGCCGCCCACGGGGCAGTACCTCGCGCCTGAAGCCAATCCGCTGAGCACGCCGCAAATCGATACGCCGGCGGCGGCGTCGATTCCGGCCGGCTTCGACACGGAAGCCTTCGTACGCAATGCCAAGGTTTACTTCGTGCGCCTGCAGGCCGCATGGGACGCGGGCAACATGGACGACATCCGCGAATTCACGACGCCCGAGATGTTCGCCGAAATCCGCGTCGATCTCGCGGGCCGCGGCGCGCAGCCCAACCAGACCGACGTCGTGCAGCTCAACGCGGACCTGCTCGGCGTGGAAGACCGCGGCAGCGAATACCTTGCGAGCGTGCGCTTCTCCGGCCTGATTCGCGAAGCCATGGGTGAGCCGGCCGCGCCGTTCGTCGAGGTATGGAATCTCTCGAAGTCGCGCACGTCGGGCGAAGGCTGGCTGCTCGCGGGCATCCAGCAGGTCGAATCTCACTGAGCCGGTAGCCGGGCCGAGCGTCTCGTGACTTGATCCAGATCGCAGTGCGGTGCCTTCCAGGCGCCCCGCCGCATTCGACAGGGCAGGGCGGCGGCGCGATCCTGTGGCTCGAACGTTACAATAGGAACCCGCCCGGGCTTGTGCCCGTGCGGGTTTTCTTATTCCAAGCCGATGACTCTTGCCGCCAAGCCCTTCGCTGCCGCCGTCAATCACCTGCTCGCCCGCGAAACGTGGGCACGCGAGCGTCTCGCCCCCTATGCCGGCAAGACGGCCCGTCTCACCTGTGCGCCCATCGTGCTCACGCTGCTCGTGCAGCCGGACGGCTATCTGGGCGCGGTCGAGGACCACGATGCGGGCGACGTCGATGTGACGCTCTCGCTGCCCGCAGGCGCGCTCTCGTCGTTCATGCAGGGCGGCCAGGCGGCCGTGATGAAGCACGTGAAGATCGAGGGCGATGCCGAGTTTGCGCAGGTCATCGGCAAGCTCGCCGAGCATCTGCGCTGGGAGCCCGAAGAGGACCTCGCGAAGCTGATCGGCGACGCCCCGGCTTCACGCATCGCCACGCTCGCGCGCGCCGCGAGCGAGCAGGCCCTGCGCACCGGGCGCAACGTGCTCGGCTCGGTCACGGAATATCTGCTCGATGAAAATCCGCAGCTCGTGCGGCGCGCCGAGCTCGACGGCTTCAATGAAGAGCTGTCGCGCGCACGCGACGCGCTGGCGCGCGTGGAAAAGCGCATCGAGCGGCTCGAACAAAAATCACAGGCCGGCGGCGGGAGCCAAAGCGCTGCGCCGCGCGGCTCGCGCTAGTCAACAGGCCCCCCAGACATGCGTTTTCTGCGTTTCCTCAAGATTTTCTTCACCGTCATCCGCTTCGGCCTGGACGAGATGATGTTGAGCCGGATCAACGACCGGCGTGTCGCGCTGCTTCTGCGCATCACCACGATCGGCCGTCGCTTCGACGATCCGCCCGGTTTGCGTCTGCGTCTCGCGCTGGAAAGCCTCGGCCCGATTTTCGTGAAATTCGGCCAGGTGCTGTCCACGCGCCGCGATCTGCTGCCGCCCGATATCGCCAACGAACTGGCAAAGCTGCAGGACCAGGTGCCGCCGTTCGATTCGAACGTGGCGATCGGCCTGATCGAGAAGTCGCTAGGCGCACCGGTCGACACGATCTTCGACGAGTTCGAGCGTGTGCCGGTGGCGAGCGCATCGATTGCCCAGGTGCACTTCGCCAAGGTGAAGTCGGGCCAGCACGCGGGCAAGCCGGTGGCGGTGAAGGTGCTGCGCCCGAACATGCGTCCGGTGATCGACTCCGACCTCGCGCTGCTGCGCGACATCGCCGTGTGGGCCGAGCGCCTGTGGGCCGACGGCAAGCGTCTGAAGCCGCGCGAAGTGGTGGCAGAATTCGACAAGTACCTGCACGACGAGCTCGACCTCATGCGCGAGGCCGCGAACGGCAGCCAGTTGCGCCGCAATTTCGCGGGCCTTGACCTGCTGCTCGTGCCGGAAATGTACTGGGAATTCAGCACGGCCAACGTGCTGGTGATGGAGCGCATGGTCGGCGTGCCGATCAGCCAGGTGGACAAGCTGCGGGCGGCAGGCGTGGACATTCCGAAGCTCGCGCGCGAGGGTGTCGAGATCTTCTTCACGCAGGTGTTCCGCGACGGCTTCTTTCACGCCGACATGCACCCCGGCAACATTCAGGTGAGTCTCGATCCCGTGCATTTCGGCCGCTATATTGCGCTCGATTTCGGCATCGTCGGCGCGTTGTCCGACTTCGACAAGAATTATCTCGCGCAGAACTTTCTCGCGTTCTTCAAGCGCGACTATCACCGCGTGGCGACGCTGCATATCGAATCGGGGTGGGTACCGCCCAACACGCGCGTGGAGGAGCTGGAGAGCGCGATTCGCGCCGTGTGCGAACCGTATTTCGACCGGGCGTTGAAGGACATCTCGCTCGGCCAGGTGCTGCTGCGCCTCTTCCAGACCTCGCGGCGCTTCAACGTGGAAATCCAGCCGCAGCTCGTGCTGCTGCAAAAGACCATGCTCAACGTCGAAGGTCTCGGGCGCTCGCTCGATCCGGAGCTCGATCTCTGGAAAACAGCGAAGCCGTATCTCGAGCGCTGGATGACCGAGCAGATCGGCCTGCGCGGCTGGTACGAGCGCTTCAAGATCGAAGCGCCGCAATGGAGCAAGACGCTGCCGCAATTGCCGCGCCTCGTGCACCAGGCGCTCCTGCATCGCCAGGAACCGGGCGGTTTCGCGAACGACGAGACGATCCGCGCGATGCTCGCCGAGCAACGCCGCACGAACCGCCTGCTGCAGGGCCTGCTCCTGTTCGGCGTTGCCGTGGGCGTGGGCATGGTGGCCGCGCGCGTGTGGCTCGTGTTTGCCTACGGCGGCTGACGGACCACGTGAACAAGGAGTGAGACGATGAGCGACCCGACCCTGCCGCCGCAACCGGGCGAAGTGCCCGAGTTCGAAACCCGCGACCCGGCGTCGCCCTCGTTCTGGAATGAGCGCTTTGCGCGCGGCTTCACGCCGTGGGATCAGGCGGGCGTGCAGCGCCAGTTCGAAGCCTTCGCCACGGCGCACCCTGGCGCCGCGGTGCTGATTCCGGGCTGTGGTAACGCCTGGGAAGCACGTTGGCTCGCCGAGCGCGGCCGTACGGTGCGCGCCATCGACTTCGCGCCGGCCGCGGTCGCGAGCGCGCGCACGGCGCTGGGGCAGTACGCCGGTGTCGTCGAAGAGGCGGACTTCTACGCCTACACGCCGCCGTTCATGCCGGCCTGGGTGTTCGAGCGCGCGTTCCTGTGCGCGCTGCCCAAAACGCAGCGCGCGAGCTACGCCACCCGCATGGCCCAGCTGTTGCAGCCCGGCGCGTTGCTCGCAGGCTACTTCTTCATCGGCGAGACGCCCAAGGGCCCGCCGTTCGCGATCGCGCGCGACGAACTCGACGCCTTGCTCACGCCGTACTTCACGTTGGCCGACGATCAGCCCGTGGCCGACTCGCTGCCCGTGTTCGTCGGGCGCGAGCGCTGGCTCGTGTGGCGCCGCAACGACGTCGCGCCGTCGCCCGTTTGAGCGGGGTTGGAGCTGTCTCGGGCCGGCGCGCCGTGCGCTTGCCGCCTTGCATGGCCGCGCACGCTCTTGATGTGCGCGCAACCTGCCCTCATCTAAACCGAGGCGGCCGCAACCCTCCGACCTTCCCCGCTGGACGCCAACCCCGGTAAATGCCAGGGGCGATCCTGGTTTGCGGCTATAATTCAAGGCTTTGCAAGCAATTATCAGATTTTCATCAGGATAGAGATCATGCCGATCTACGCTTATCGCTGCGAGTCGTGCGGCTTCGACAAGGACGTGCTCCAAAAGATGAGCGATGCGCCCCTGACGCAGTGCCCGAGCTGCGGTGCGGACACGTTTCGCAAGCAGGTGACCGCAGCGGGCTTTCAGCTGAAGGGTTCGGGCTGGTACGTCACCGATTTCCGCGGCGGCAACGGCAGCAAGAGCGCGGCGGCGACCGGCGCGAAGGAGGCTGGCGAAAACGCGCCGTCGTCGGAAGCGGGCAAGCCGGCCGGCGAGGGCGCCGCGAGTGCTTCCAGCGATTCGGGCGCAGCCGCGCCCGCCGCGAGCACCCCAGCGAGTACGCCCAGCCCGGCAGCCTCGACCTGACAACCTGCGGCGCGATTCCTCTATTTCCGGGGACACGCGCCGCGCCGTAGCCGCGCCGGCAGCCCGTTTGCTGCGCACGGCCCGCATGGCGGTGTACATGACGATCAAGAAAGCGACGTTCAAATCGGTATTCCTGACCGGCCTGCTGGTGCTGGTGCCGTTGGCCATCACGCTGTGGGTGCTGAACCTCGTCATCGGTACGATGGATCAGACGCTGCTGCTGCTGCCCGAATCGTGGCGGCCGGAGCGCATGTTCGGCGTGCGCCTGCCGGGACTCGGCGCGGTGCTCACGCTCGCGTTCATCTTCGGGGTCGGTTTGCTCACCCACAACTTCATCGGGCAGAAGCTGGTGGAGTGGTGGAACGCGCTGGTGCGCCGCATTCCGATCATCGGACCGCTGTACGGCAGCATCCAGCAGGTTTCCGATACACTGCTTTCGAGCAACGGCAATGCATTTCGCAAAGCGCTCCTGATCGAATACCCGCGCAAGGGTTCGTGGACGATCGCGTTTCTCACCGGCATTCCCGGCGGCGACGTGGTCAACCACCTGCAGGAAGATCACGTGAGTGTCTATGTCCCGACTACGCCGAATCCGACGTCGGGCTTTTTCCTGATGGTGCCAAAGAGCGAGGTGGTCGAGCTGGACATGACCGTCGACGCCGCGCTCAAGTATATTGTTTCGATGGGCGTGGTCGCGCCGGCAACCTCACCACGCCGCCCCATCGATCCTCCGCTTTAATACCGGACGACGCGCTGCTGCGCGCCGCTCCCGTTCATTCATGCATAACGAAAGACGAACATCATGTCGATGAGATCTGAATACTGCGGTCTGGTGACCGAACAGCTGCTGGGCCAAACTGTTTCGCTGTGCGGATGGGTGCAGCGCCGCCGCGACCATGGCGGCGTCATCTTCATCGACCTGCGCGACCGCGAGGGCCTCGTTCAGGTCGTGTGCGACCCGGACCGCGCGGAGATGTTCAAGATCGCCGAAGGCGTGCGCAACGAGTTCTGCGTGCAGGTCAAGGGTCTCGTTCGCAATCGTCCGGAAGGCACGGTCAACGCGAACCTCACGAGCGGCAAGATCGAAGTGCTGTGCCACGAAATCGTGGTGCTCAACGCGTCGGTCACGCCGCCGTTCCAGCTCGACGACGACAACCTCTCGGAAACCACGCGCCTCACGCATCGCGTGCTCGACCTGCGCCGTCCGCAGATGCAGCACAACCTGCGTCTGCGCTACCGCGTGACGATGGCCGTGCGCAAGTATCTCGACGCGCTCGGCTTCATCGACATCGAAACGCCGATGCTCACGAAGAGCACGCCGGAAGGCGCGCGCGACTACCTCGTGCCGTCGCGCGTAAACGCGGGCCAGTTCTTCGCGCTGCCGCAGTCGCCGCAGCTCTTCAAGCAGCTCCTGATGGTGGCGAACTTCGATCGCTACTACCAGATCGTCAAGTGCTTCCGCGACGAAGACCTGCGCGCCGACCGTCAGCCCGAATTCACGCAGATCGACTGCGAAACGTCGTTCCTCGGCGAGCAGGAAATCCGCGACCTGTTCGAAGACATGGCGCGTCACGTGTTCAAGGAAACGATCGACGTCGAGCTCGACGCGAAGTTCCCGATCATGCCGTATGCGGAAGCCATGAGCCGCTTCGGTTCGGACAAGCCGGACCTGCGCGTGAAGCTCGAATTCACCGAGCTGACCGACGCCATGAAGGACGTCGACTTCAAGGTGTTCAGCGCACCGGCCAACACGAAGGACGGCCGCGTCGCGGCGCTGCGCGTGCCGAAGGGCGGCGAGCTGTCGCGCGGCGACATCGACGGCTACACGGAATTCGTGCGTATCTACGGCGCGAAGGGTCTCGCGTGGATCAAGGTCAACGAAGCCGCGAAGGGCCGTGACGGTCTGCAAAGTCCGATCGTCAAGAACCTGCACGACGCCGCGATCGCCGCGATCCTCGAGCGCACCGGCGCGCAAGACGGCGACATCATTTTCTTCGCGGCAGACCGCGCGAAGGTCGTGAACGACAGCCTCGGTGCACTGCGCCTGAAGATCGGCCACTCGGAGTTCGGCCGTGCCAACGGCCTCGTCGAGAAGGGCTGGAAGCCGCTGTGGGTGATCGACTTCCCGATGTTCGAGTACGACGAGGAAGAAAACCGCTACGTGGCCGCGCACCACCCGTTCACGAGCCCGAAGGACGAGCACCTGGAATACCTCGAAACGGATCCGGGCCGCTGCCTCGCCAAGGCTTACGACATGGTGCTCAACGGCTGGGAAATCGGCGGCGGCTCGGTGCGTATCTATCAGGAAGACGTGCAGAGCAAGGTGTTCCGCGCGCTCAAGATCAATGCGGAAGAAGCGCGCGCGAAGTTCGGCTTCCTCCTCGACGCGCTGCAATACGGCGCGCCGCCGCACGGCGGTATCGCGTTCGGTCTGGACCGCATCGTCACGATGATGGCCGGCGCCGATTCGATTCGCGACGTGATCGCGTTCCCGAAGACGCAACGCGCGCAGGACCTGCTTACGCAGGCCCCGAGCCCGGTGGACGAGCGCCAGCTGCGCGAACTGCACATCCGTCTGCGTCAGCCCGAGCAGAAGACGGCGCAGTAAGCCGCCCTCCTGCTGCGAAGGCCCGTCAGGGCTTTTGCATCGCAACAACAAAGAAGGCGCATCGTGCGCCTTTTTTGCTTTTTGCGTTAAATTACCTTTAGACGCGCCGCTGGCGCGCAGCGCGCGTTCCTCCCCACGCTCCATCACCATGCAGAAGCCGCCGAAGATTCCGGAATCCGTACTCGTCGTCATCCATACGCCGCAACTGGAGGTCCTGATCATCGAACGCGCCGACCGGCCGGGTTTCTGGCAGTCGGTCACCGGCTCGAAAGATCGTCCAGGCGAGCCATTCGCCGAAACCGCCGTGCGCGAGGTGGGCGAGGAGACGGGTATTGCTGTGGGCGCCGGGGACGTTCCGCAGGCGGCGCTGCTCGACTGGCATCACGAGATCGAGTACGAAATCTATCCCGTTTGGCGCCATCGCTATGCGCCCGGCGTCACGCGCAACACCGAGCACTGGTTCAGCCTGGAAGTGCCAACGGGCACAGTCGTCACGCTCGCGCCGCGCGAGCATACGGCTTATCTGTGGCTGCCTTACGAGCAGGCGGCGGCGAAGTGCTTCTCGTGGTCGAACCGCGAAGCCATTCTGCAACTGCCCATGCGGCTACGCGAAGGGCGTGGGTGAACGCGACATGAGCGAAACCAGTACCGATCCCGGCATTGAATCGCAGCGCGTGGTGCGGCTACGCGAGGCGCTGCTTGGCCGGCGCTATCGTTCGCGCTATCGCTTCACGAGCGGCAACGACGTGCGCCTGTTCGGCTCGAGCGCCGGTCTGTTCGGCGCGATGATCGAGCGCATCGACGCCGCCGAGCGGGACGTCGCGCTCGAAACCTATATCTTCTGCGACGACGACATTGGCCGCGCGCTCTCCGATGCGCTCATGCGCGCGGCGTCGCGCGGCGTGCGCGTGCGCGTCATCACCGACGGCATCGGCTCGCCGCGCATTGCGCTGTTCGAGACCTGGCCGGGCGCGGGGGTGGAGCACCGCGTCTACAACCCGCATATCTTCGGGCGCTTCGGTTTTTCGCGCACGCACCGCAAGCTCGCCGTGATCGACGACCAGTTCGCCTTCTGCGGCGGCATCAACGTGATCGACGATTTCGAGCAGGACGGCCACAGGCTGCCCTACGCGCGCTGGGATTTCGCCGTCGAGCTGTACGGTCCCGTGGTCGTGGACGTGCGCCTTGCGATCGAGCAGCAGTGGCGGCGTATCCGGCTCGGCTACCGGCCGCCGCTGCCCCAGCAACTCTCGCCAGGCGTGCCCGCGAGCGCGGGGTTCATGTCGCCGCATCCCACCGGCCACACGGTGGGGCGCCCCACGCAGATCGTCGACGACGCGCTGCGCGCGCTTGCACCCACTGTGAGCTCGCCGCGGGCGAAACGCTTCTTCACGCGTCTGCGCGAGCGCCTGCGCGCGAGCGTGCGCGATCCGCGCGCGGCGCAGGTGCCCTGCGTGGCGTTCGTCGCGCGCGACAACGTGGTGAACCGGCGCGCGATCGAAAAGGCTTATCTCGACGCCATCGGCGAGGCGCGCAAGGAAGTGCTGCTCGCCAATCCGTATTTCATGCCGGGCCGGCGGCTGCGTCGCGCGCTCGTGAGCGCCGCGGAGCGCGGCGTGGCGGTCAAGCTTCTGGTCGGACGAAAGGAATTCAAGGTACTCGACTACGGGGTGCCGTTCCTCTATCACCAGCTTCTCAGCGCGGGCGTGCAGATTGCGGAGTACGAGAAAACGATGCTCCACGGCAAGGTGGCCGTTGTCGATTCGAGCTGGGGCACCGTGGGTTCCTCGAACCTCGACGCGCTCAGCCTCGTGCTCAATAACGAGGCCAACGTGCTGCTCGTGCAGCATCCGCAGATCGAACAGCTGCGCTGCGAGATCCTCGCGGCGTTCGGCGACGCTGCACAGATCGACCGTGCGCGCTACGAGGCGCGGCCGTGGCACGTACGCGCCGTGAACTGGCTCGCCTGGGCGTTCTATCGTGCGCTCATGAAGCTCATCACCGTGGGCGGCTACGACTAGAAACAGAAAGCTGCCATACGAATCCCCGCTCGTGCAATCGAGAGAATGTCGGCTTGCGCGCGGCGCACGAACCTCGAAAATTAGAGTACCGGTTAGAAATCGGTTTCTAATAAAGTCCTTGTTTCGCGGACGGCCGTCCTCAACAATAGTACGGCCGTTCGATTTAATTCAGCCGAGATGTAAGCAGTTAATGAGCAGTTGACAGCGACATCGCGGCCACATCGTTACGGTAAAGAAAGCTATGCGTAAAGGCGAACAGACACGAGCCGCCATTCTGGATGCAGCACTCGACCTCGCAGGTCGCGATGGCCTTGAAGGCTTGACCATCGGCCTGCTCGCCGAGCGCATGCAGATGAGCAAGAGTGGCGTCTTCGCTCACTTCGGGTCTCGGGAAGACCTGCAGGTCGAGGTGGTGCGCGAGTACCACCGTCGATTCGAGGAAGAAGTCTTCTTTCCGAGTTTGCGCGAGCCACGCGGTTTGCCGCGTCTGCGTGCGATGCTGTCGCGATGGTTCGAGAAGCGCATTCACGAAGTCACGACCGGCTGCATCTACATCAGCGGCGCCGTCGAGTACGACGACCGCGCGGACAGCCAGGTGCGCGAGACGCTGGTCGCGAGCGTGTCGATGTGGCGCGCGGCGCTCCTGAGGGCCATTTCGCAGGCAATCGAAGAAGGCCATTTGCGCAAGGAGACCGATCCCGCGCTGATGCTCTTCGAACTGTATAGCGTGACGCTCGGCCTGCATCATGACGGCCGCTTCCTGCATCTGCCGGACGCGGTCGAGCATACGTGGGCTGCGTTCGAGAAGCTGATTGTTTCGTATCAGAGCGAGACCCAGTAGCGCCCGGCCGCAACATCGAAGTCGCGGCGGCGCGCGAGGGACCCGAAGCTCAAATTTTGGAGAGAAGACATGGGACAGTACACCGCGCCGCTGCGCGACATGCAGTTCGTTCTGCACGAACTGCTGAACGTGGAAGGCGAAGTGAAGCAGATGCCGAAGCACGCCGACCTCGACGCCGACACCATCAACCAGGTGCTCGAAGAAGCCGGAAAATTCTGCTCCGAGGTGCTGTTTCCGCTGAACCAGGTCGGCGACCGTGAAGGCTGCACGTACGCCGGCGACGGCGTCGTCACCACGCCTGCTGGTTTCAAGGAAGCGTACAAGCAATACGTCGAAGCGGGCTGGCCCGCGCTCGGCTGCGATCCCGAATACGGCGGCCAGGGCCTGCCCGCGTTCGTGAACAACGCGCTCTACGAAATGCTGAACTCGGCGAACCAGGCGTGGACCATGTATCCGGGTCTCTCGCATGGCGCCTACGAGTGTCTGCATGCGCACGGCACGCCCGAACTCCAGAAGGCTTATCTGCCGAAGCTCGTCGAAGGCGTGTGGACCGGCACGATGTGCCTGACCGAGCCGCACTGCGGCACCGATCTCGGCATCCTGCGCACGAAGGCCGAGCCGAACGGCGACGGCTCGTACGCGATCACCGGCACGAAGATTTTCATCTCGAGCGGTGAGCACGACATGGCCGAGAACATCATCCACCTCGTGCTCGCTCGACTGCCCGATGCGCCGCCGGGAACCAAGGGCATCTCGCTGTTCGTCGTGCCGAAGTTCATCCCCACGGCAGCGGGCGAAGTGGGCGAGCGCAACGGCATCAAATGCGGCTCGATCGAACACAAGATGGGCATTCACGGCAACGCGACCTGCGTGATGAATCTCGACGGCGCGAAGGGCTGGCTCGTCGGCGAACCGAACAAGGGCTTGAACGCCATGTTCGTGATGATGAACGCGGCGCGTCTGGGCGTCGGCATGCAAGGCCTCGGCCTTACTGAAGTGGCTTACCAGAACTCGCTCGTCTATGCGAAGGAGCGCCTGCAGATGCGCTCGCTGACGGGCCCGAAGGCGCCCGAAAAGGCCGCTGACCCGATCATCGTGCATCCGGACGTGCGCCGCATGCTGCTCACGCAGAAGGCCTGGGCCGAAGGCGCGCGCGCCTTCACATACTGGTCGGCGCTGCAGATCGACAAGGAGCTCTCGCACGGCGACGAAGACGAGCGCAAGGAAGCGGCCGACCTCGTCGCGCTGCTCACGCCGATCATCAAGGCCTTCCTCACCGACAACGCGTTCGAGAGCACCAACCTCGGCATGCAGGTGTTCGGCGGCCACGGCTTCATCTCCGAGTGGGGCATGGAGCAGTACGTGCGCGACGCGCGTATCAACCAGATCTACGAAGGCACGAACACGATCCAGTCGCTCGACCTGCTGGGCCGCAAGGTGCTGGGCGATATGGGCGCGAAGCTCAAGAAGTTCGGCAAGCTCGTGACGGATTTCGTCGAAGTCGAAGGCGTCAAGCCGGAAATGCAGGAGTTCGTGAATCCGCTCGCCGACATCGGCGACAAGATGCAGAAGCTCACGATGGAAATCGGCATGAAGGCGATGCAGAACCCGGACGAAGTGGGCGCGGCCGCGGTGCCGTATCTGCGCACGGCGGGCCACCTCGTGTTCGCCTACTTCTGGGCACGCATGGCGCGCATCGCGCTCGACAAGGAAAGCTCGGGCGATCCGTTCTACAAGTCGAAGCTGGCCACGGCGCGTTTCTATTTCGCGAAGCTGTTGCCCGAAACGGCCACGTCGATCCGCCAGGCGCGCGCGGGTTCGAAGACGCTGATGGAAGTCGACGAAGCGCTGTTCTAAAAGCCAACGGGCGCGCGCTTTTCAAAGGCGCGCGCGCCGTCAACACGATGTCCGGAGGCGGCCCACGTTGAAACGCGCCGCCCTCACACCTCAATCCGCTCGACATTGCATACCCGCTGGAGGAACAACGTGAGCAACCTCAATATTCGCAAGGTGGCCGTGCTCGGCGCCGGCGTGATGGGCGCGCAGATCGCCGCGCACCTGATCAACGCCCGCGTGCCCGTGCTGCTGTTCGATTTGCCCGCGAAAGAAGGCCCGAAGAACGCCATCGCGCTGAAGGCGATCGAGACGCTCAAAAAGCTCTCGCCCGCGCCCTTCGGCATGAAGGACGACGCGCAATACATCACGCCCGCGAACTACGAAGACGACATCGCAAAGCTCGCGGAATGCGACGTGGTGATCGAGGCGATCGCCGAGCGCATGGACTGGAAGCACGACCTCTACAAGAAGGTCGCGCCGCACCTCGGCCCGAACGCGATTTTCGCGACCAACACCTCGGGCCTGTCGATCACCGAACTCTCGCATGGCTTCGACGATGCGTTGAAGGCGCGCTTCTGCGGCGTGCACTTCTTCAACCCGCCGCGCTACATGCACCTCGTCGAGCTGATCCCGACAACGCAAACGAAGCCCGAAATCCTCGACCAGCTCGAATCGTTCCTCACGAGCGTGGTAGGCAAGGGCGTGGTGCGCGCGAAGGACACGCCCAACTTCATCGCGAACCGCGTGGGTGTGTTCTCGATCCTCGCGGTGATCGCCGAGGCGAAGAAGTTCGGTCTGCGTTTCGATGAAGTCGATGACCTCACGGGCGCGCGCCTTGGCCGCGCGAAGTCGGCGACGTTCCGCACGGCCGACGTCGTGGGTCTCGACACGATGGCGCACGTCATCAAGACGATGCAGGACAACCTGAAGGACGACCCGTTCTTCCCTGTGTATGAGACGCCGGCCGTGCTCGCGGGTCTCGTGGCGAAGGGCGCGCTCGGCCAGAAGACGGGCGGCGGTTTCTATCGCAAGGAAGGCAAGGCGATCAAGGTGCTCGACGCCAACACGGGCGAGTACGTCGACGGCGGCGGCAAGGCCGACGAACTGGTGGGCCGCATCCTCAAGCGTCCGGCCGCCGAGCGTCTGAAGCTGCTGCGCGAAACGCAGCATCCGCAGGCGCAGTTCCTGTGGTCGATCTTCCGCGACGTGTTCCACTACATCGGCGTGCATCTGCAGTCGATCGCCGACAACGCGCGTGACGTCGATCTCGCGATCCGCTGGGGCTTCGGCTGGAACGAAGGTCCGTTCGAAGGCTGGCAGGCCGCGGGCTGGAAACAGGTCGCAGAGTGGGTGAAGGAAGACATCGATGCAGGCAAGGCACTGTCGAATGCACCGCTGCCCGCCTGGGTGTTCGAAGGCGCGGTCGCCGCGAATGGCGGCGTGCACGGCGCGGAAGGTTCGTGGTCGCCCGCTGAAGCGCGCTTCGTGCCGCGCTCGACGCTGCCGGTGTACGAGCGTCAGGTGTTCCGTGCGGCGCTGTTCGGTGAAACGAGCGCACGCGATCCGAAGACCTACGGCAAGACGCTGTTCGAGAACGACAACCTGCGCGCCTGGGTGGACGACCGCGCGGGCGAGGACGACGTCGTCATCGTCTCGTACAAGAGCAAGATGAACACGATGGGTCCGGGCCTGCTCGACTCGCTCGTGAAGGCCATCGACATCGCGGAAGACGGCTACAAGGGCCTCGTGATCTGGCAACCGACGTCGCTCAAGCTCGGCGCGCCGGGCGGCCCGTTCTCGGCAGGCGCGAACCTCGAAGAGGCGATGCCCGCGTTCATGATGGGCGGGGCGAAGGGCATCGAGCCGTTCGTGAAGAAGTTCCAGGACACGATGCTGCGCGTGAAGTACGCGAACGTGCCGGTGATCACGGCGGTGTCGGGCATCGCGCTCGGCGGCGGCTGCGAAATCATGCTGCAAAGCGCGAAGCGCGTGGCGCATGTCGAGAGCTATGTCGGCCTCGTGGAAGTGGGCGTGGGTCTCGTGCCCGCCGGCGGCGGCCTGAAGGAAGCGGCGATTCGTGCAGCCGAAGGCGCAGCGGCGATCGGCGCGGCCCCGAGCGATCTGCTCCGGTTCCTGCAGAAGTCGTTCGAAAACGCGGCGATGGCGAAGGTTTCGGCCTCGGCGCACGAAGCCCGCGCAATGGGCTATCTGAAGCCGTCGGACACGATCGTCTTCAACGTGTTCGAACTGCTCGACACGGCGAAGAAGGAAGCGCGCGCACTCTCCGCTGCGGGCTACCGCCCGCCGCTGCGCGCCACGCAGATTCCGGTGGCGGGCCGCTCGGCGATCTCGACCATCAAGGCATCGCTCGTGAACATGCGCGACGGCCGCTTCATCAGCGATCACGACTTCCTGATCGCGAGCCGCATCGCGGAAGCGGTATGCGGCGGCGACGTCGAGGCGGGCAGCCTCGTCGACGAAGAATGGCTGCTCAAGCTCGAGCGCCGCGCCTTCGTCGATCTGCTCGGCACGCAGAAGACGCAGGAACGCATCATGGGCATGCTGCAAACCGGCAAGCCGGTGCGCAACTAAGCGGCACGACGCACACCAGATACTGGAGTAAGAGATGAGCAAACAGTTGCAGGACGCATACATCGTCGCCGCGAGCCGCACGCCCATCGGCAAGGCGCCGCGCGGCGTGTTCAGGAATACCCGCCCGGACGAGCTGCTGGTTCACGCGATCAGGTCGGCCGTGGCGCAGGTGCCCGGCCTCGACACGAGCGTGATCGAAGACGCCATCGTCGGCTGCGCGATTCCCGAAGCCGAGCAGGGCCTGAACGTCGCGCGTATCGGCGCGCTGCTCGCGGGTCTGCCGCAAAGCGTAGGCGGCGTGACCGTCAACCGCTTCTGCGCATCGGGCCTCACGGCGCTCGCCATGGCCGCGGACCGCATCCGCGTGGGCGAGTCCGACGCGATGATCGCGGGCGGCTGCGAGTCGATGAGCATGGTGCCGATGATGGGCAACAAGCCGTCGCTTTCGCCGCATATCTTCGATCGCAATGAAGACGTTGGCATCGCCTACGGCATGGGCCTCACGGCCGAGAAAGTGGCGGAGCGCTGGAAGGTGAGCCGCGAGGCGCAGGACGCGTTCTCGGTCGAATCGCATCGCCGCGCGCTCGCCGCGCAGCAGGCCGGCGAGTTCAAGGACGAAATCTCGCCGTACACGATCGTCGAGCGTTCCCCCGATCTCGCTTCGGGCGAAGTGAAGGTGAAGGAGCGCCTGATCGAGCTGGACGAAGGCCCGCGTGCCGATACCACGCTCGAAGGCCTCGCGAAGCTGCGCGCGGTGTTCGCCAACAAGGGCTCGGTCACGGCCGGCAACAGCTCGCAGACGTCGGACGGCGCGGGCGCGTTGATCGTCGTCTCCGAGAAGATCCTCAAGCAGTTCAACCTCACGCCGCTCGCGCGTTTCGTGAGCTTCGCGGTGCGCGGCGTGCCGCCGGAGATCATGGGCATCGGTCCGAAGGAAGCGATTCCGGCGGCGCTCAAGGCTGCGGGCCTGAAGCAGGACGATCTCGACTGGATCGAGCTGAACGAGGCGTTCGCCGCGCAGTCGCTGGCGGTGATCCAGGACCTCGGCCTCGATCCTGCGAAGATCAACCCGCTTGGCGGCGCGATTGCGCTGGGCCACCCGCTCGGCGCGACGGGCGCGATCCGCGCCTCGACGGTCGTCCACGGCCTGCGCCGCCGCAACTACAAGTACGGCATGGTGACGATGTGCGTCGGCACCGGCATGGGTGCGGCGGGCATCATCGAGCGGCTGTAAGCGTTCATCTGATTAGCGCATTGGCGTTATCGACACGGTTCGCAGACTTCGCGGTCTGCGGACCGTTTTTCGTATCACGATTGGGATGCGAGGAGACAGGTTTATGAGCAACGAAATTTTGGTAGCACACGAAAACGGCGTGCTCACGATCACCATCGACCGGCCCGCGCGCAAGAACGCGCTGACGCCCGCGATGTATCAGGCGATGGCCGACACGCTCAACGGCGCGAACAAGGACACCTCGGTGCGCGCGGCGCTGCTGCGCGGCCACGCCGAGATCTTTACGGCCGGTAACGACATCGAAGACTTTCTGAAGGGGCCGCCCGCGGGCGCCGATTCGCCCGTGATCCGCTTTCTCGATGCCATCGCGGCGTTCGAAAAACCGCTCGTCGCCGCGGTGAAGGGGCCGGCGATCGGCGTGGGCACGACGCTGCTCCTGCATTGCGACATGGTCTATGCCGCCGACAACGCGCGTTTCGCTGTGCCGTTCTCGCAACTCGGGCTGTGCCCCGAAGCGGCTTCGTCGCTGCTGCTGCCGCGCATTGCGGGCCACCAGGGCGCGGCGGAAAAGCTGCTGCTCGGCGAGACCTTCGACGCGGCGGAAGCGCACCGCATGGGCTTCGTGAACCGCGTGCTGCCGGCGGCCGAACTCGACGCGTTCGTTAGCGCGCAACTGGCGAAGCTCGTGGCGCTGCCCGCGTCGTCGCTGCGCGTGACGAAGTCGCTCATGAAGCGCGCGGACACGCACGAGGTCAAGACGCGCATGAGCGAAGAGTTCGTGCACTTCGGCAAGATGCTGCTCGCGCCCGAAGCGCGCGAGGCGTTCACGGCGTTCCTCGAAAAGCGCAAGCCGGATTTCCGGCAGTTCGATTAAGCGCTAACGGTGCTTCAGGCCGTTTCGTAATCGACGTACCCGGACTCGCGGCAAAAGCTCACGAGCCGCAGTCCGGCGCGCCTGGCGATGGCGATGGCAAGCGAGGAGGGCGCCGAGATCGTCGCGACCATCGGAATGCCCACGCGCGCGGCCTTGCGCACCAGTTCGTAGCTCGCGCGGCTCGAGAGGAAGACGAAGCCCTGCTGCGTGTCGGCGCGCTCCATCACGAGCTGGCCGATGAGCTTGTCGAGCGCGTTGTGGCGTCCCACGTCTTCGAAGGCGCGCAGGATCGCGCCGTTTTCGTCGCACCACGCGGCCGCGTGCAGGCCTCCGGTGAGCTTCGTGAGCGCCTGATGCTGCGGCAGTTCGCGTGCGGCGCGCGCGATGGCGTCGGGAGCCAGGCGCGCAACGAAGCCCGTATGGGGCACCCGTTCGGGCTCGAGATCGAGCAGGTCGATGCTCTCGATGCCGCACACGCCGCAGCCGCTGCGCCCGGCGAGCGCGCGGCGCTTTTCCTTGAGCTCGACGAACGCCTGTTGCACCACGGTCAAGTGGACTTCGGCGTGCGGCAGGTCCGCATCCTCGTGCCAGTACACCTCGATGTCCTGAATGTCGGCATTGCGCCCGACGATGCCTTCGGAGATCGCAAAGCCCACGGCGAACGCTTCGAGGTCGCGCGGCGTGCACATCATGACGGCGTGCGAAATGCCGTTGAAGACGAGCGCGACGGGCCATTCCTGACCCACGTGGTCCTCACGCGTTTGCACGGCGCCGCCGCGGTGCCGATGCACGCGCAATTCGATGGCGCCGGGCTGGCCTTCGGTTTCGAGGGGATGCGTCGTCGCGATCTGCGGCCGGTCTGCGGTGCTCATTGGCGTGCGGGTAGGGGGGCGAGTTGAGGGGGACAAGCGCAAAACTCCATCGGTCCTTGTGCGGCGCGGTACCGCAGCGCCGCCGGGAGACAGCGGGGCCGCGCCGCGCGCGGAAGGTTCTAAAATACCTCAAGCGGGCCGCCCGCGCTTATGCCCGCCTCGCGAGGACACCGTCATGGCATTGAACGAAGCTCCGCTGCTTTTCCGGTTCGAGGTCGACTCGTCGGAAAATCTCACCTTTATCCCGATGTGCGTGCGCTTCAACCTGGATCGCTTTGGTCTGCGCATTTCGCTCGCGCAATGGCAACTGCTGCCCTACGAGGACCGCCGGCTGCTGGCGTGTTTCCCCGTGGACGAGGACACGCAAATCGAGCCCAATTTCGACCACGCGCTCTTCGAGATGATGCGCACGCACGCGAACGTCGAACCCGAATGGTTCGCGCCCGAAGAAGCGCCGGCCTGGCGCGACGTGAACGCGGTGCCCGGCGGCGTTGCGCTGCAGTCCGAGCTTGCCAGCCTGCAGGCGCCCGACCTCGAAGACTGGGCGCAGCTCGACCCGTTCCAGCGCTACGTGCTGGCAAAGCTCGCGCGCAAGCCCGAGAGCAATCACGACTTCGCGCCGGCGATGCACGAGTTCGGGCTGGCGGTGCCGCGGTGATTTTGACCCGCTGTTTCCCGCCGCGCCTGCCCGCCACGATTCATCGCCGATCCCTACCCGATTCCCGCTGACCGCGGCAGCCTCGCGCCGCCGCGCGTCGTTTTCCGCTTCTTTCTCCACATTGACCCTCAAGACCCGGCCGGCCCTGCCGTTATTTCGGGTTGGCGCGTCAGGCGCCGACCGGTCGCGCGCAGTCGTGACCCATCATCCCGCGCTCACGGCGCGGGCGCGAACGACGCTCGGCATTCATGAACCTTCTTTTTTCGAAGCGCCAACTCATCAATCTGGCCGTCGTCGCGGCGGCCGTTGGCGCGAACGCTTTTGTCGCGTGGACGCAGATCGACGGTCAGCGCGAGATCGACCGGCGCGCGAGCCAGGCGGCGACGATCCGTCACAACCTCGACCGCTATCGCGATGCGCTTGGCAGCGGCGTGAGCGCGCTGGGCCGTTTCGCCGTGCGGAGTCAGCCGGAGTCGGCCGCCGCGCACGACGCGCGCGCCGCGATGCTCGACGAAACCACCCGCGCCCTGCGCGCTGAGCTGGCCGGCAACGCCGACCTCGCAGCCCGTTTCGACGCGCTGGCGCGGCAGGCCAGTGCCATTGTGAGCGAGATCGACGTGACGCTTGCGCGCGCCGAGCAGCGCGTTGCCGACGAGCGCGGGCAGGTTGCCGTGGCGGCGGGGGCAAGCGGGACCGTGGCAACGCAGGCTGTGCCGGCCGACGGTGCGGCCAGCCAGGAATTCGGCACCGCAACGCCCGCAAATGCCGCGCGTTCGCCCGCAGCGCCGTGGGGCGACCGCGTGGCGCTCGCCCGCAACGTCGCGGCAGCGAAGACGATGCAACCCGGGAACCCCGCCGACGCGCGCATGGCCGGTCATGTCGTGACCGGCACCATCTTGCCGCTGCACGCCGCGGCGGATGAGGCGGCGAGCGCCGTGACGCTGGATACGCTAACAGTCGCACCGGCTGTCACGAACGGCGCCCAGAACCCCATCACGCCGACCGCTGCGCTGCCTGACACGGCAATGCCGTCGCCCGCCACTGCCGCGTGGCTCGCCGGCGAATACATCCGCATCGACAACCTCGTGGACCAGCTCGACGGGCAGCTCGCGGCGCTGCAACGCGCCCAGGATCTGGCGCTCGCCGCCGCGCTCGCCGACTCGGCGCGCTCGGGCGGCCGCGCGCTGTTGCTGCTGATCGTGACGATGCTCGCGGGCGGGACGCTCCTCATCTACACGTTCGGCGCGCGCGAGAGCGCGGCCCGCGAGAAGCTGCGCGCCGTGAGCGGCATGCGCCTGCGCAGCGAGCGCTTTCAGGGTCTGTTCGACGCGCATCCGGTGCCGATGTACGTGTTCGACCGCGAGACGCTGCGCTTTCTCGCCGTGAACGCCGCCGCGATCCAGCAGTACGGCTACAGCGAGGAAGAATTCCTCACGATGACGATCCGCGAAATCCGTCCCGCCGAGGACGTCTCGCGGCTCGAGCAGCACCTCACGCGCTCGGACATGGTCACGCAGAACGTGCGCATGATGGCCGGCATCTGGCACCATCGCCGCCGCGACGGCTCCATCATCAGCGCCGACATCTCGCATCACTCGCTCACCTTCCTCGGCCGCGACGCCGTGTTCGTGCTCGCCGACGACGTGACCGAGCAGATCAAGGCCGAAGCGGAGGCGCAGCGCTCGAACCAGATGCTCGAGTCGGTGATCGACAACATCCCGCAGCGCATCTTCTGGAAAGACGCGCAGTCGCGCTATCTGGGCTGCAACATGACCTTCGCGCGCGACGCGGGCCTCGCGTATCCCGAGCAGATCATCGGCAAGTCCGACGACGACCTGCCGTGGCGCGCCTACGCCGACGGCATGCGCGAGCAGGACCGCGAAGTCATCGAGTCGGGGCTGCCGCGCATCAACTACGAGGACAACCACACGATCGACGGCCTGCACCGCACGACGCTCACGAGCAAGCTGCCGCTGCTCGACGGCGACGGCCGCGTGATCGGCGTGCTCGGCTCGTACTCGGACACCACCGAAAGCAAGCGCGCCGACCTCGCGCTGCGCCTGCAAAGCCGCGCGCTCGACGCGTGCGTGAACGCCATCCTGATCACCGCGCCGGGCCCGGGCGGCAGCAATCTGATCGAGTACGCGAATCCGGCGTTTCGCCGCATCACGGGCTTCGATCCGGCCGAGGTGATCGGCCAGGACTGCCGCCTCCTGCAGCGCGACGACCGCGATCAGGACGGACTCATCGCGGTGCGCAAGGCGCTGCTTTCCAATCGCGAAGTGAGCGCCGTGCTGCGCAACTACCGCAAGGACGGCGCGCTCTTCTGGAACCAGCTGCTGATCGCGCCGGTGCCCGATCTCGATGGGCGCATCACGCATCACATCGGCATCATCAACGACGTGACCGAGCTGATCCGCTATCAGGAGCAGCTCGAATACCAGGCGAACTACGACAGCCTCACGCTGCTGCCCAACCGCAACCTGCTGCGCGACCGTCTCCAGCACGCGCTGCTCGCGGCGCAGCGGCACGACACGGGCGTGGCCGTGGTCTTCATCGACCTCGACGGCTTCAAGAACGTGAACGACAGTCTCGGCCACAGCGTGGGCGACCGGCTGCTGGGCGTGGTGGCCGAGCGGCTCCAGCGCTGCACGCGCACGACCGATACGGTCGCGCGCCACGGCGGCGACGAGTTCGTGATCGTGCTCACCGACACGATCGACGAAAAGTCGCTGATCGGCTGGATGGAGCGGGCGCGTTCGCTGATCTCGGAGCCCGTGTGGATCGACGGCACCGAGCTGTATGTGGGTTGCAGCATGGGCGCGAGCGTCTACCCGCAGGACGGCAACGACGCCGAAACGCTCATGAAGAAGGCCGACGTCGCGATGTACCGCGCGAAGGACATGGGCCGCAACACGTTCCAGTTCTTCGAGCCCGAAATGAACGCGAATGTGGGCGCGCGCCTGAATCTCGAGCGGCGCCTGCGCCGTGCGCTGCGCGACAGCGAGTTCCTGCTGCACTACCAGCCGCAGGTGGAGATCGAGGGCGGGCGCATCATCGGCATGGAGGCGCTCGTGCGCTGGCGCGATCCGGAGGTGGGGCTCGTCTCGCCCGCGCAGTTCATTCCCGTGGCCGAGGAGAGCGGCCTGATCGGCCCGCTTTCCGACTGGGTGCTACGCGAGGCCTGCCGGCAGAATCGCGCGTGGCAGCTCGCGGGGCTGCCGCCCGTGCGCGTGTCCGTGAACTTCTCGGCGAAGACGTTCCACCAGCGCGACATTGCCCAGCTCGTGAAGGACGTGCTGCAGGAAACCGGCCTGGAAGCCTGCTGGCTCGAAATCGAGCTGACCGAGAGCACGCTCATGCGCAACGCCGAAGAAGCCGTGTCGATGTTGAATGAGCTGCACGCGCTGGGCATCGGCATTGCCATCGACGACTTCGGCACCGGCTATTCGAGCCTGAGCTACCTGAAGCGTCTGCCAGTGGACCGGCTCAAGATCGACCGCTCGTTCGTGGCCGACATCGGCACGAGCGGCGACGACGAAACGATCACGGCAGCCATCATCGCGCTTGCGCACGAGCTGCAGTTGCAGGTGATCGCGGAAGGGGTGGAGACCTCGGCGCAGTTCGCCTTCCTGCGCGAGCGCGCGTGCGACGAGCTGCAAGGCTACTTTTTCGCGCCGCCGCTGCCTGGCGACGAGGCGGCGGCGCTGTTGCGCGCGAGCGCGACCTACGAGGAAACGCCCGGGCTCGCGTGGACGGATTGAGCACCGCGCTCCGGCCGGGCGTTCGCGATGGCCTCGGCGTTGCCGTTATTCGATCGGCGGCAACTGACGCGGGCGGCGGTCCGCGCCGGTGGCGACATAGGTAAGCGTGGCTTCCGTCACCTTGACGACTTCCTCCTGGAGGCGCATGCGCTGCGCGTACACCTCGACCTCGACGGTCACCGAGGTGTTGCCGGTCTTCACGATGTCGGCGTAGAAACTCAGCAGATCGCCTACGAACACCGGTTGCTTGAACACGAACGAGTTCACCGCGACGGTCGCGACGCGTCCGTTGGCGCGGCGGCTCGCCGGAATCGAGCCGGCGATGTCGACCTGCGCCATGATCCAGCCGCCGAAGACGTCGCCGTGAACGTTGGCGTCCGAGGGCTGCGGCACGACGCGCAGCGCGGGCGATTTTTGGGGGAGCGGGAAGGAGTCGGTCATCGGGCTTCCATGAAAAGGGATCGAACGGCGCAAGGCGTTGCGGCGCGGGGCGCCCAGCGGCGCGTGCCGCCTTCTGCGACAATACGTTGATCAGGAATTGTACGGGAAAGCCTGAGGCGCGGCGGGCGGTCGATTAGAGCCCTCCACCTTCGCGAAACCCGTCGCCAGGAACCTCACATTCGCCCCACATGACTCGCCGGGCCGTTTGCGCCGCGCCAGCTTCCGGTCCCCGAACCGGCCTTGGCGCGCCGCACGGCGCTGGCATCTCGCCGCTCGCCCCATGCGCCGCTTTCCCGCTTCCAACGAACCCGCGCTGCCCGCCACCGGGCCGCGCAACGACTGGCAGACGATCGTTTCGCTACTGCCTTACCTCACGGCCTACAAATGGCGCGTGGCGTTCGCGCTCACCTGCCTGATCGGCGCGAAGGTGGCCAACCTCGGCGTGCCGATCGTGATGAAGCACATCGTCGACGGTCTCGCCTCGGTGCGTCATCTCACGGCGCTCGGTCGTGCGGAGCACGCACCCGGCATCGTGCTCGCGGGCGGCATCGGACTGCTCGTGGTGGCGTACGCCATCGTGCGTCTGTCGACGTCGCTGTTCACCGAACTACGCGAAATCCTCTTTTCGAAGGTGACCGAGAGCGCCGTGCGCCAGCTCGCGCTCAAGGTGTTCCGCCATCTGCATGCACTCTCGCTGCGCTTTCACCTCGAGCGGCAGACGGGCGGCATGTCGCGCGACATCGAGCGCGGCACGCGCGGCATCACGCAGCTCATTTCATACTCGCTCTACAGCATCCTGCCGACGCTCGTGGAAGTGGGCCTCGTGCTCGGCTTCTTCGTGGTGAAGTACGAGGCGTACTACGCGATCGTCACGCTCATCGCGCTCGTGGCGTACATCGTGTTCACGGTGAAGGTGACAGAGTGGCGCACGCATTTCCGCCGCACGATGAACGAGCTCGATTCGCGCGCCAATGCGCGCGCGATCGATTCGCTCATCAACTACGAGACCGTGAAGTACTTCGGCAACGAAGAGTGGGAGACGAAGCGTTACGACGAAAACCTGCACCGCTACCGCCAGGCCGCGATCAAGTCGCAGCACTCGCTTTCGGCGCTCAACTTCGGACAGCAGGCGATCATCGGCACCGGGCTCGTGTTCATCCTCTGGCGCGCCACCCAGGGCGTGATGGCGGGGCGGCTCACGCTCGGCGACCTCGTGCTCATCAACACCTTCATGCTGCAGCTCTACATTCCGCTGAATTTTCTCGGCGTGGTGTATCGGGAGCTCAAGCAAAGCCTCACCGACATGGACCGCATGTTCACGCTGCTCACCGTCGAGCGCGAAGTGGCCGACGTGCCCGGCGCGCAGGCGCTTGCGGTGCGCGGCGGCGAGGTGCGCTTTTCTCACGTGAACTTCGCGTATGAACCGTCGCGCCAGATTCTGCACGACCTGAGCTTCACGATTGCTGCGGGCACGACGACGGCCGTGGTGGGGCATAGCGGCTCGGGCAAGTCCACGCTCGCTCGGCTCCTGTTCCGCTTCTACGATCTCGACCGCTCCGATCCTGGCAAAAGCGGCGGTGCGATTACGATCGACGGCCAGGATATCCGCGACGTCACGCAGGATTCGTTGCGCGCCTCGATCGGCATCGTGCCGCAGGACACGGTGCTGTTCAACGACTCGATCTACTACAACATCGCCTATGGACGGCCCACGGCAAGCCGCGAGGAAGTAATCGCCGCGGCGCGCGCGGCACACATTCACGCGTTCATCGAGAGCCTGCCCAAGGGCTACGACACGTCCGTGGGCGAGCGCGGCCTCAAGCTTTCGGGCGGTGAGAAGCAGCGCGTGGCGATCGCGCGCACGCTGCTCAAGAATCCGCCGATCCTGCTGTTCGACGAGGCGACGTCAGCGCTCGATTCGCGCTCGGAGCGCGCCATCCAGCACGAGCTCGACCAGATCGCGCGCGAGCGCACCACACTCGTGATCGCGCACCGGCTGTCGACCGTCGTGCACGCGCAGCAGATCATCGTGATGGATCATGGGCGCATCGTCGAGCGCGGCACGCATGCGCAATTGCTGCAAGCGGGCGGACACTATGCGCAGATGTGGGCGCTTCAGCAGCAGAAGGCGGGTGAAGCGCCCCAGTCGCAGTCACAGTCCCAGGCACAACAGGGGCAGGTGGAGTTGCCGGCGGCGGGAGGAAACTGACGAAGCGCGCCGCGCCGGCGTTGGCGCGGCGCTTTGCGTTGCCGGTCTCAGCCGTGGTGCGCGCTCGTCGAATCTCGCAGCGCGGCGTCGAGCGCCTCGAGCTGCGCGGGCGTGCCGACGTTTTCCCAGACGCCTTCGTATAGCTCGCCGCTCACGCGTCCTTGCGCGATCGCCTCGCGATAGTACGGCGTGAGCGCGCGCTTCGTGCCGGGCGCGAGATCGCGGAACATACGCGTGTCATAGAGGCCGATATTGCCGAACGTGTAGCGCGGCGCGCCGTCGAGCGCGAGCCGGCCGTCGGCGCCCAGCGCGAAGTCGCCCTTCGGGTGGAACGGCGGATTCGGCACCATCACGAGATGCATGCCCGGCTGTTCTTGCGCCGCAAGCGCTTGCGCGTGCGTGTTCAGGCGCGCGAAATCGTAGGCGCTGTAGACGTCGCCGCTCACCGCGAGGAACACCTCGGGCGCGCCAGTCGACTCGATGAGCGGCAGCGCCTGGGCAATGCCGCCCGCCGTTTCGAGCGCGTCGTGCTCGGGCGAATAGTGGAGCGTGACGCCGAAGCGCGCGCCGTCGCCGAGCGCGGCTTCGATCTGCGCGCCAAGCCATGCGTGATTGATGACGATGCGCGTGTAGCCCGCCGCGGCGAGCCGCTCGATCTGCCACACGACGAGCGGTTTGCCGCCCACGGCGAGGAGCGGCTTCGGGCAGGTGTCGGTGAGCGGACGCATGCGTTCGCCGCGTCCGGCGGCGAAGATCATGGCGGTGCGGCCGTGGCTCGCCCTGGCCGGCGTGTGATTCGATTGGGTCATGACGGCCCGTTTCAGAAGGTGTAAGCGACTTCGACGGCGCTGCCCTGCAGCTCGTCGATGAGCCGTGCGAACGGCGCGAGCGGGCGGTAGCGGTGCGCGACCTTGCTCGCGTAGGCGAGAAAGCGCGGCAGGTCGGCCATGTAATGCGGTTTGGCGTCGCGATAGTTGATGCGGCAGAAGAGGCCAAGCACCTTGATGTGGCGCTGCAGGCCCATCCACTCGAGCTGGCGGTAGAACTCGCCGAAGTCGGCATCGACGGGCAGTCCCGCCTTCTTGGCGCGCTCCCAGTAGTGCGCGAAGCAGTCGAGCTCGAACGCCTCGTCCCAGCTCAGGAACGCGTCGCGCAGCAGCGAGACGACGTCGTACGTGATCGGGCCGTACACGGCGTCCTGGAAGTCGAGCACGCCGGGGTTGGGCGTGGCGATCATCAGGTTGCGGGGCATGAAGTCGCGCAGCATGAAGCTTTGCGGCTGCGCGCGGGCGCTCGCCACGAGCAGGGCGAAGGTGCGATCGAGCACGCCGCGCGTGGCTTCGTCGACCTTGCGGCCCAGATGGCGCTCCAGATACCACTCGGGCATCAGCTCCATCTCGCGGCGCATGAAGGCTTCGTCGAAGTCCGGCAGCACGCCCGGCCGCGAGCTGAGCTGCCAGCGGATCAGCGTGTCGATGGCGTCGCGCATCAGCTCGCGCGAACGCGTGCCGGGGCCGGCTTCCTGCAGCGCATTCAGGTAGGGCGCCGTGCCGAGATCGGTCACGAGCATGAGGCCCGCGTCGAAATCGGCTTCGAGCACGCGCGGCACGTGCACGCCGGCCGCCTCGAGCAACTGCGCGATCTGGGCGAATTCGCGGCTCTTTTCGGGCGGCGGGGCGTCGACGGCGATCAGCGACGCGCCGTGCGCGCCCGCGCTCGCGAGGCGGAAATAGCGCCGAAAGCTCGCGTCGGCCGAGGCCGGGGCGAGCGTCGCGAGGTCGAGGGCGTACTGGCCGGCGTGGCTGCCGAGCCAGGCGGCGAGCAGGTCGCGGCGATTGTCGGTCGGAGCGGCGCCAGGGGAAGCGGCGGGAGAATGCGCGGCAGAAAAGGTCATGAAAGCCAGAGGCAAAATCAGTGGATCAACGTCTTGCCATATAATACCCCACGACTTTTTTGACGCGACTCGCGCCAAAGCCCGCATGACGGTTCGCTCGCCGCATTCATCGTCGCTCCAGGGGGGCGATGAATTGTAATTATTTGTTTGCAGCCCGGCCTCGATCCGGTTCATCGGGAGGCGGGTGCCCAGGCGGGCCACCATCATGGAGAGGGCAGGCGGCCCGGGCCGATTCGCCAAAACCATACATGCCGCCCAGACAGTTTTTCCAGACGATCTCCCCTAGTGACGACGGCGTGCCGGGCAAGCGGCGGCTCATCGCGGCACTCCTGGCCGTACCGGGTCTGGTGCCCGCGCTCGCGCACGCCCAGCTCTCGGGCGCGGCCGCGCAGCCCGAGCAGCTCGACGGCCCGTGGAGCCTGCGGCTCGCGCCGCAACTCGAGGATCACCCCAATGCGTCGGGCCAGCACCCGGCAACGTTCGTGCTCGGCGATTCGACGACCGGCACGGTGGATACCGACCTCGCCGTGAAAGGGGCGGGGGAGTTGCGTCAGGGTTCGAACGTGGTGAAGGGCGACGCCCTGCATTACGACCAGGACACCGACATGGCCAATGCCTACGGCAATGTCACGGTCGTGCAGAACGGCACGACGTTCTCGGGGCCCGAGGCGCATTTGAAGGTCGAGGCGAACGAGGGCTTCATGCCCGCGCCGAAGTACCATTTCACGCTCACGGGCGGCTCGGGCAGCGCCGCGCGCGCCGACCTGCTGGACAGCGAGCGCTCGGTGCTCACGACCGGCACCTACACCGCGTGCCACTGCTCGACCAATCCGGCGTGGTACATCAAGGGCAGCGAGTTCGATTTCGACACCGGCAACGACGAAGGTGTCGCGCACAACGCCGTGCTGTTCTTCCAGGACGTGCCGATCTTCGCGAGCCCGTGGCTGTCGTTCCCGCTTTCGGGCGACCGCCGCAGCGGCCTGTTGCCGCCGACGTTCTCGGTCAGCTCGACGAACGGCTACGAAATCTCGCTGCCGTATTACTTCAACATCGCGCCGAACCGCGACTTCACGTTCACGCCCGAGATCATCTCGAAGCGGGGCGTGTTCCTGCAGGGCAACTACCGGTATCTCTCGACGAATTACTCGGGTTCGATCACCGGAACGTTCCTGCCGGACGACGCGATCACGAAGACGAACCGCTACGCGCTGTTCATCCAGCACAACCAGAACTTCGGCAACGGCTTCGGCGGTTACGTCTACTACAACAAGGTCTCGGACAACACCTATCCGTCGGACCTGTCGTCGCCGGCCAACCAGTTTCTGAACGGCACGCAGACGCTGTACCAGCAGGAAGCCGGCCTCACGTACAACAACGGGCCGTGGTCCGTGCTGGGCCGCTACCAGCACTGGCAGACGGTCGAGTCGTCGACGCCGCCGTATGGCCGCGAGCCGCAGTTGAACGTGAAGTACGCGAAGTACAACGTCGGCGGCTTCGACTACGGCATGGAAGCCGACTACTCGCGCTTCCGCATCACGGAAGACAATGCGACCGAAGGCGACCGCGTCGTCTTCAATCCGTACGTGTCGTACTCCTTGATGGGGCCGGGTTACTTCGTCACGCCGAAGGTTCAGTGGCACTTCGCGTCGTACAACCTGAGCAACATCGGCCCGGCGGGCACGACCTTCGGCTCGCCTGTGGGCACGCCGAAGAGTTTCACCGAATCGATCCCGACCTTCAGCTTCGACACGGGCCTCGTGTTCGACCGCTCGGTCCATCTGTTCGGTCAGGACTACATCCAGACGCTGGAACCGCGCCTGTACTACGTGTACACGCCATATCGCAACCAGCAGTTCGCGCCCCTGTTCGATACCGCCGAGTCGGACTTCGGCCTCGCGGAAATCTTCACGCCGAATACCTTCGTCGGCAACGACCGCATTGCCGATGCGAACCGCCTGACGGCCGCGCTCACCACGCGCTTCATCGACCCGGCTTCGGGCGACGAACGCGCGCGCTTCGTGATCGCGCAGCAGTACTACTTCCAGGATCAGCGCGTCACGCTCAACTCGGGCGAAAGCACGAGTCAGGCGACGCATTCGGACCTGATTGCGGGCGCTGCACTGAAAATCGGGGCCGGTTTCGCTTCGGAAACGGCGTTCCAATATAATGCCGACAGCAACCAGCTCACCAAGGCGAGCATCGGTTTCGGGTACAGCCCGGGAACGAGCCGCGTGCTGAACGTGGCTTACCGCTACACGCGCGCGAACACGACGCTCGACTTCCAGCCGATCAATCAGGTCCTGATCTCGGCTCAATGGCCGTTCTCGCACCGGGTGTACGCCGTGGGCCGCTTCAACTACGATCTGAACGGCCATCGGATCGTCGACGGCCTGGTCGGCATGCAGTACGACGCCGACTGCTGGGTGCTCGGGGTCGGCCTGCAGCGTTACGCGAACGGGCTCAATACGTCGGGCACGCCGAATTCGTCAACGCGGTTTCTCGCGCAGCTTACGCTCAAGGGACTGTCGAACGTCGACAACGGGCTGGTGGCGGCGTTCCGCACGGCAGTGCCGGGGTACACGCAGCTGCCGGCTCAGTCGCCGCCGGACTCGCGCTTCACTGATTATCAATAACGCGTGATCCGGAGCGCATTGCTTGCGCATCGGGGCAACGCGGTGTCGGTTGCATAGAGACGGGCGAAGCGTGCCCGCCAACATTGGAGTATCTGTGGGAATCATGAAAAAGCTTCGCCTGGCAGCGTACGCTGCGAGTCTCTTCGCCGTTGCAGGCGTGTTGCCGGCCGCGCCGGCGCAAGCTCAAGGTCTCCCGGCCGGCAACGGCCAGACGGTCGATACGATCGCCGCAGTCGTCAATGACGGCGTGATCACGCAGCGCGAGCTCGACAGCCGCGCCGAAATGATCGCTCACCGGCTGCAGCAGCAAAACGCGCCGGTTCCGCCCGATGAGCAGTTGCGCGCGCAGGTACTCAACCAGATGGTGCTCGAGCGCATTCAGCTGCAGAAGGCCAAGGAAGACGGCATCACCGTAGACGACGCCGCCGTGCAGCGCACGCTGGAGCGCCTCGCCCAGGCCAACGGCATGGATCTCGCGACCTATCGCGCGCGCATCGAGGCGGCTGGGGTGCCCTGGACCACGTTCCAACGCGACGCGCGCACGGAGCTCACGCTCTCGAAGCTGCGCGAGAAGGAAGTGGACAGCAAGGTCACGGTGACGGACGCCGAAGTCGCGAACTACATCGCGAGCCAGCGCGGACCGAACGCGGGCCAGTCGAACGACCTGCATTTCCAGCACATCTTCATCAAGGCGCCGCTGAACGCCTCGGAAACCGACATCGAAGCGGCGCAGGCGAAGGCCAATGCGCTGCTCAAGGAAGCCCAGTCGGGTAGCAAGTTCGAGAGCCTCGCGAAGTCGAACTCGCAGGCGAGCGACGCGGGCAAGGGCGGCGACATGGGCTTCCTGCCGCAGTCGAAGCTGCCGCCCGAATTCGTGACCGCCGCTGCCACGCTGCGTCCGGGCGAGGTGAACCCCTCGGTGATCCGCACCAACGACGGCTTCGAGATCGTGCGCCTCGTCGAGCGCCGCCAAGGCCAGGGCACGGCCGCCGACGCGCCCAAGCTCGTGCAAACGCACGTGCGCCACATCCTGCTGCGCGTGGGCGACGGCATGTCCGAGCCCCAGGCGCGCCAGAAGCTGCTCGAGATCCGCCAGGAAATCGCAGCGGGCGGCGACTTCGCCAAGTTCGCGCGCACTTACTCGCAGGACGGCTCGGCTTCGCAGGGCGGCGACCTCGGCTGGATCAGCCCGGGTGAAACCGTGCCTGAATTCGAGCGCGCCATGAATACGCTACAGGACGGCCAGCTGAGCGAGCCGGTACGCACCGAGTACGGCTACCACCTGATCCAGGTGCTGGGCCGCCGCGACGCCGAAGGCTCGATCGCGCAGCAAATGGAACTCGCGCGCCAGGCCATCGGACAGCGCAAGGCGGAGCAGGCCTACGCCGACTGGCTGCGTCAGCTGCGCGACAGTGCCTACGTCGATTACAAGATCGCGGGCATGACGCCGCCGCACAACTAAGCGTCACCAGGGGATCGAGCCATGAACGCCTCCGCATCGTCGTCGCCGGCTCCGCGGAGGGCGGGGCCGATCCGCATTGCCATCACCACGGGTGAGCCGGCCGGCGTCGGCCCCGAGCTGACCGCCGCCGCACTGGCGGGTGCCTCGGCGCACTGGCCCGACGCGCAGTTCGTCGTGCTCGGCGACAGTGCGCTACTCGAAGCGCGCGCGCAGGCCGCGAGCGTCGACTGGGCCGCCGTGCTGGCGAACCAGCCCGTGCAGGTCGAGCATGTGGCGCTGGCTACGCCCGCGAAGCCAGGCAAACTCGACGCCGCCAACGGTCGCTATGTGCTGGCGCTGCTCGACCGTGCCATCGACGGCGCACTGGCAGGCGAATTCGACGCCATCGTCACCGCGCCGCTGCAAAAGAGCACGATCAACGACGCCGGCGTGCCCTTCACCGGCCACACCGAATACCTCGCCGAACGCACGCACACGCCGCGCGTGGTCATGATGCTGGCGGGCACCGGCGCTCGCCCGCTGCGCGTGGCGCTCGCCACGACGCATTTGCCGCTCAAGGACGTGTCGGCGGCGCTCACGGTCGAGGGGCTCGTCGAAACCCTGAGCATCATCGACCATGACCTGCGCCATCATTTCGGCGTGCCCCTGCCGCGCATCCTCGTGACCGGCCTCAACCCGCATGCGGGCGAGAACGGCTACCTGGGGCGCGAGGAAATCGACACGATTTCGCCGGCACTGGCCGCCGCCGCCGCGCAAGGCATCGACGCGCGCGGCCCGTACCCCGCCGACACGCTGTTCCAGCCGCGCTACCTCAAGGACGCCGACTGTGTGCTGGCGATGTTCCACGACCAGGGCCTGCCGGTCCTGAAATACGCGACGTTCGGCGAAGGCATCAACGTCACGCTCGGCTTGCCGATCGTGCGCACGTCGGTCGATCATGGCACCGCACTCGACCTCGCCGGCACTGGCCGCGCGGACGCGGGCAGCCTGATCGCCGCCCTCGACACCGCCGTTTCGATGGCGCGCCACCGGCGCGCCATCTGATTGATTCCAGAGAAGATGTCCAACAGCAGCAGACAGCACCAGGGCCACTTCGCGCGCAAGCGCTTCGGCCAGAACTTCCTCGTCGATACGGGCGTGATCGATTCGATCGTCGACGTCATCCGCCCGCAGCGCGGCGAGCGCATGGTCGAGATCGGGCCGGGTCTCGGCGCGCTCACCGAGCCGCTCATCGAACGGCTCGCCACGCCCGAATCGCCGCTGCACGCGGTCGAGCTGGACCGCGACCTGATCGCGCGCCTCACGAAGAAGTTCGGCCCGCTGCTCGAACTCCACGCGGGCGACGCGCTCGCGTTCGACTTCGGCTCGCTCGCGGCGCCGGGCGAGAAGCCCTCGCTGCGCATCGTCGGCAACCTGCCGTACAACATTTCGAGCCCGCTGCTGTTTCACCTCACCACGTTCGCCGAGCGCGTGATCGACCAGCACTTCATGCTGCAGAACGAAGTCGTCGAGCGCATGGTGGCGGAGCCGGGCAGCAAGGCGTTCGGCCGTCTCACGGTGATGCTCCAGTACCGCTATGTGATCGACAAGCTGATCGACGTGCCGCCCGAATCGTTCCAGCCGCCGCCCAAGGTGGATTCGGCGATCGTGCGCATGATTCCCTACGCGCCGCACGAACTGCCGAAGGTCAACGACGCCGTGCTCGGCGAACTCGTGACGGCCGCCTTCTCGCAGCGCCGCAAGATGCTGCGCAATACGCTCGGCGATTACCGCGAGCGCCTCGACTTCGACGCGCTGGGCTTCGATCTGGCGCGCCGCGCCGAGGAAGTGCCCGTCGAGGAGTATGTGAGCCTCGCGCAGGCGCTGGAAGCGGCTGGCGGCGCGTGATATGCGCGTGGCGCGCCGCCGCCTTGCCGGTGCACCAAGCGTCGTCGCTCAGGCAGCCTCGGCGCGCTGCGCCTCGTAGGCCTTGAGCTGGCTGTAGACGACGCGCAGCACCGAAAGCTCGGCCGACGCCTGCTGCGCCGCGCCGCCGCGCTGGATGAGGTCGCCGAGCACGTGATCGGCCTCGATGCGCGAACCGTTCTGCACGTCGCGCAACATCGAGGCGGTGAGCGCCGATCCCTTGGCGAACAGCATCGCGCGCGAGCGCTCGAGGAAGCTGTCGCGCACGGCATGGCCGTGTGCGGCTGCGATCGCGCGGCATTCGGCGAAGAGTCGCTCGATGATCGTGGCGCCGTCGGGCGTGGCGAGAATCACGCCAATGGGCGCGCGGAAAAGACACGTGCTGCCCGCGAGCGACGCGAGGAACACCCACTTCTCCCACATCTCCTGAAGGATGTGATCGCTCGCCTTCACGTGAAAGCCGGCATTGCCGAACTGATCCGCCACGGCTTGCGCGCGCGCCGAGACGCCGCCGCCGAGTTCGCCGAACGTGATGGCCTGCACGTCGTTCAGATGGACGATTTCGCGCTTGTCGTTGAGCGTGGACGCGATCAGGCAGACACCGCCCAGCACCGCCTGCGTACCGAAGCGCGCCTGCAGGACTTCGAGATGATGCATGCCGTTGAGGAGCGGCAGGATCAACGTGTTGGGACCGACGGCCGCGGCGAACGAATCGATGGCATTGTCGAGGTCGTAGGCCTTGCAGCTCAGCAGGACGAGATCGAACGGCTGGCCGCCTTCTGATTCGAGCGCTTCGCGCGTGACGGTCTTGACCTCGCGCAGCGTGAGATCGCCCGCCGGACTGCGGATGACGAGGCCCGCTTCGCGCAGTTGCGCGGCGCGCGCCTCGCGTACCAGAAACGTCACGTCACGCCCCGCAGCGGCAAGCCGGCCGCCGAAATAGCCGCCCGTCGCACCCGCACCGACTACCAGAATTCGCATGTCTCCTCCTCGGTTCTCACGTTCATTGCTCGCACGCTTTGCTTACGCGTGGCTGGGGAAATTGCCGCGGCAATTTCGCGATGGCGTCCATGCTAGAGCAAATCGGCGTATCTTGCCGGCGCCGGCAGGGCTGGCCCGTTTTTGGTACAGTCCGTTTTTTGACGACGGCAAAACGGAGTACACCATGCGCCTGCTGCACACGATGATCCGGGTCGGCGACCTCGATCGCTCGATCAAGTTCTATACCGAACTGCTCGGCATGAAACTGCTGCGCCGCGAAGACTACCCCGATGGCAAGTTCACGCTGGCCTTCGTCGGGTACACGGATGAGCGCGACGGCACTGTGATCGAGTTGACCCACAACTGGGATACGGCTTCCTACGATCCTGGAACGGGCTTCGGCCATCTGGCGGTCGAGGTGGAAGATGCCTACGCTGCCTGCGCGAAGATCAAGGAACAGGGCGGGACGGTGGTGCGCGAAGCCGGCCCGATGAAGCACGGGAGCACGGTGATCGCGTTCGTGACCGATCCGGACGGATACAAGATCGAGTTCATTCAGCGCAAGAAGTAAGGACGTTGGTAGTACAGGCTGGCAATCCAGCCTGTTTCTTCGGTGAATTGTTTCGAACTGCGAATGAATTGAAATTCAGCTGGAATTCGCGAACTCGCAATGGGGATATCACATCCCCGGCACCATCTCCGGCGGATGCTGCTTAAGCTGCTTTCTCGCCTCGCGAAACTCCGGAAGAATCGACTCCACCGTCTGCCAGAACCTTGGACTATGGTTCATCTCGCGCAAATGCGCGAGCTCATGCGCCACCACATAGTCCACGACGGAGAGCGGAAAATGAATCAGCCGCCAGTTCAGGCGAATTCTCCCTTCGCTTGAACAGCTGCCCCATCGCGTCGCTGCCGAAGAAAGCGCGTAAGACCGGAACGAGACGCCGAGCTTCTCGGCATACACCTCGAGCCGCTCGCCGAAAATCCGCGTCGCTTCGCCCTGCAGCCACCCCGTCACGCGGTCCTTGATCTGCTGCGCGTCGGCATGCGGCGGCAGCGGCAACGCAAGCACGCGCGTCTCCTGATCGAACGCGAGCAAGGAAGCCCCCAGCTTCACCGTAATCGGCTTGCCAAGATAAGGCAGCTCGGCCCCATCGCTCCATTCCACGCGCGGCAAGGCGCGCTGCTCCGTGCGCGTCTGCCATTCGGCGAGCTTGGCGAAGATCCACCGCTGCTTCTCGGCGATAGCGGTCTCGATATCGGCGATCGCGACCCACCTGGGCGCCGTGATGCTGAGCCCGGTGCCGTCGATCACGAACCCGATCGATTTGCGCGACGAGCGCTTGAGCCGGTAATGCAGCGTACGCGCGCCAAGCGCGACAGAACGCAGCCGCGTGCCATCGGGTGCAAGCGGTGCCTTGCCGGGCTTTTCAGGCGAGGGCGGAGTCCCGCGCTGCGGTGTGAGGGAGGGAGAGGATGCATCGGGCGCCACGACAGGCGCCGGTTCAGCAAAGAGCGGCAAGTCGAGTTGCCGGTTGTCGAGTGCCGCGGTTGGGCGCGGCGCGGGGGACTTCTGCATCGTCAGGCCTGGTGCGGATGGGCGTGCGCGGCGTGGACGTGTGCCGTTCGCGGGGCGTTTGCGCGGAGCTTCTGGCGCAGTGTTGCGCGGCGCGCCCAGCCGTGCAGCGAGCAGCGCCCACATCCGCGCCACCACGCTTCGCGCGGCGTGAGCGAGCCCGCTCTGTGCCTCAAATCCGTGCCGCCTTCGCCGCTGCGCCATCCGTTCCGCGATAAGCCTCAGGATCGATCCGCCGCATTTCCGTTTCGATCCACGTTTGCACGCGCGTGTTCACTTCGTCGGGCGTGAGTCCGGTCGTCTCGATCGGCTTGCCGATCGACACCGTGACTATACCCGGATATTTGATGAACGAGTTTCGGGGCCAGACGTGGCCCGCGTTGTGCGCGATCGGCACCACGGGCGCGCCCGTTTCGATGGCGAAGCGCGGGCCGCCGGTCTTGTACTTGCCTGTCTTGCCCACCGGGATGCGCGTGCCTTCGGGGAACATGATCACCCAAGCGCCTTCGGCCATGCGCTGCTTGCCCTGGCGGATCACCGAGGTGAATGCGTTCTTGCCTTCCTTGCGGTTGATGTGAACCATCTTCAGCATGCCCAGCGCCCAGCCGAAGAACGGCACGAACAGCAGCTCGCGCTTGAACACGTAGCACATGGGCCGCGGCATGAGCGCGGGGAACGCCAGCGTCTCCCATGCGGACTGGTGCTTCGAAAGCAGCACAGCCGGCCCGTCGGGCAGGTTCTCCATGCCCTCGATGCGGTAGCGAATGCCACAGAGGTGGCGCGCAACGAAGAGCGTGGAGCGGCACCAGCCCACGGCCATCCAGTAGCGCCGCGTCGCGTTCAAGAATGGGAACGCGATAAAGCACGCCGTGGCGTACGGCATCGTGTAGACGATGAAATAGATGAACAGCAGCAGGGAGCGGAGAAAGCGCATCGGTCGAGCCGGTTTAAAGTTCGCGTAAGCCGCCTGCGCCTCTACGCAGTGACGTTCGCGAGAAAGTCGAGCGCGAAAGCGCGCAGGTCGTCGTGGATCAGCGTGCCTTCGGGCAGGCCGCCGGCGGCGAGCGTCTTCTCGCCCTTGCCCGAACGCACGAGGTGCGTGCGAAAGCCGAGCGCCGCGCCTGCCTGCAGGTCACGCAGCGAGTCGCCCACCACCGGGGTACCGGCCGGATCGATCTCGAAGCGTTCCGCAATCATCTTGAGCAGGCCCGGTTGCGGCTTGCGGCACTCGCAGTGGTCCTGCGCCGTGTGCGGGCAGAAGAACACGGCGTCGATGCGGCCGCCCACGGCTGCCGCCTGGCGGTGCATCTTCGCGTGCATGGCGTTGAGCGCGGCCATGTCGAATAGTCCGCGCCCGATGCCCGACTGGTTCGACGCCACCGCGACGCGATAGCCCGCCTGATTCAGGCGTGCGATCGCTTCGAGGCTGCCGGGTATCGCGACCCATTCGTCCGGCGACTTGATGAACGCGTCGGAGTCGACGTTGATCACGCCGTCGCGGTCGAGGATCACGAGTTTTCTGGTGGTGCTGGTCGGCATGGCGTTTCGCTCAGTTCCCCTTGTTTCCGCTTGTTTCCGCTTCTTTGCGCTTATGCAGCGAGTCGCGAGATGTCCGCGACGCTGTTCATCTGGCGATGCAGCGCCTTGAGCAGCGCGAGACGGTTCGCACGCAGCGCCGGGTCTTCGGCGTTGACCATCACGTCGTTGAAGAACGTGTCCACGGTTTCGCGCAGCGCCGCGAGCGCGGTGAGCGCGCCCGTGTACTCGCGTGCGGCGAGTTGCGTTTCCACGCGCGGCGCGACCTGTTCGAGCTGCGCGAAGAGCGCCTTCTCGGCGGATTCGACGAAAAGGGCGATCTGCACGCCGGCGTCTTGCGCACCCTCGGACTTCTTGAGGATGTTCGAGATGCGCTTGTTGGCCGCCGCGAGCGAGGCCGCTTCCGCGAGCGCTGCGAATTCGCGCACTGCGTCCAGACGCGAGACGATGTCGTCGAAGCGCGTGGGGTTCAGTGCGAGTACCGCGTCCACTTCGGTGGCCGCGAAGCCGCGTTCGCGCAGCATGCCGCGCAGGCGGTCCATGCAGAACTCGTAGATGGCCTGGGTCGACTCCGTCACGGCCTCGATGCCGGCAAATTGCGCGGAGGTAGCGCGCAGCAGCTCGACGAGGTCGAGCGGCAGCTGCTTCTCGACGAGAATACGCAGCACGCCCAGCGCGTGACGGCGCAGCGCGAACGGATCCTTTTCGCCCGTGGGCGCGAGGCCGATGCCCCAGATCCCGACGAGCGTTTCCAGCTTGTCCGCGAGCGCGACGATCGTGCCCGTCGTGGTGGCGGGCAGGGCGTCGCCGGAGAAGCGCGGCTGGTAGTGCTCGGAGCACGCAATTGCCACGTCTTCGGGCTCGCCGTCGTGGCGCGCGTAGTAGGTGCCCATGGTGCCTTGCAGCTCGGGGAATTCGCCCACCATGTCGGTCAGCAGGTCGGCCTTCGCGAGGCGCGCGCCGCGTTCCGCGAGCGCGATATCGGCGCTGCACATCAGGGCGATTCGACCGGCGAGCGCTTCGAGGCGCTCCACGCGTTGCAGCTGCGAGCCGAGCTTGTTGTGATACACCACGTTCGCGAGCAGTGGCACACGGTCGGCCAGCGGCTTCTTCTTGTCCTGCTCGAAGAAGAACTTCGCGTCGGCCAGACGCGGGCGCACCACGCGCTCGTTGCCCTCGACGATCTCGTCGGGCGCTTGTGTCGCGATGTTCGAGACGATCAGGAAGCGCGAGCGCAGCCGGCCCTGGTCGTCGGTGAGCGCGAAGTACTTCTGGTTCGTCTGCATCGTGAGGATCAGGCATTCCTGCGGCACTTGCAGGAATTCGTCCTCGAACTTGCACGCGTAGACGACCGGCCATTCGACGAGCGAATTCACTTCGTCGAGCAGCGACTCGGGCATCACGACCTTATCGCTGCCAGCCTGTTCGATCAGTTGCGCGCGGATCGACTCGCGGCGGTCGGCGTAGCTCGCGATCACGAAGCCCTTGTGCTGGAGCGTGTGCGCGTACTCGTCGGCGTGCTGGATGGCGATCAGGCCTTCGGATAGGAAGCGGTGGCCGCGCGTGGTGTCGTCGGCGTCGACGCCGAATGCCGTGACCGGCACGATCTGGTCGCCGTGCAGCACCGTGAGGCGATGTACCGGGCGCACGAACTGCACGTTGCTGCCGTCCGGGCGCTGGTAGGTCATGACCTTCGGGATCGGCAGCTTGCCGAGCGCTTCGTCGAGCACGGCCTGAAGCCCGTCGGCGAGCATGGCGCCCGGCGCCGAGTAGCGCAGGAAGAACGCTTCGTTCTTGCCGTCGCTCGCGCGTTCGAGGTCGCTCACGGGGAAATCGGGGAAGCCGAGCGCCGCGAGCTTTTTCGCGAGCGGCGCGGTGGGCTGGCCGTTGGCGTCGAGGGCGACCGAAACGGGCAGCACTTTTTCGCGCACCTGCTTTTCGGGCGCGACGCTGCGCACGTTCCTGATCGTGACGGCGAGGCGGCGCGGCGTCGCGTAACGTTCGAACGAGAGATCGCCTTCGATCAGGTCGCGCGCGGCGAGGCGCTGCGCGATGCCTTCGGCGAACGCGTCGCCCAGGCGCGCGAGGGCCTTCGGCGGCAGCTCCTCGGTCAGCAGTTCGACGAGGAGAGTGGCGTGATGAGCTTGCGTCATTGTTCTTGAGATCCGGTCATGCCTCGTCGAACTTGCGTTCGACCTTCAGCGGCGGCGCCCAGGCGGGCATCGCGGCGTCCTGTTCGTCGGTGGTCAGGCCTGGCACGCCGTGCACGGGGTTGCCGAGCATCGGGAAGCCGAGCTTCTCGCGCGACTCGTAGTACGACTGCGCCACGCTGCGCGACAGCGCGCGAATGCGGCCGATGTAGGCTGCGCGCTCCGTCACGGAGATCGCGCCGCGCGCGTCGAGCAGGTTGAACGTGTGGCCGGCCTTGAGCACGAGTTCGTACGCGGGCAGCGCGAGCTGCAGATCGATCATGCGCTTCGCTTCGCTTTCGTACGCGTTGAAGAACGTGAACAGCAGGTCGACGTTCGCGTGCTCGAAGTTGTAGGTCGATTGCTCGACTTCGTTCTGGTGGTAGACGTCGCCATAGGTGAGGCGGCGCATTTCCGGGCCGTTCGGGCCCGGCTCTTCCCACTCGGTCCAGACGAGGTCGTAGACGTTCTCGACCTTCTGCAGATACATCGCGAGACGCTCGAGACCGTAGGTGATTTCGCCGAGCACCGGCTTGCAGTCGATGCCGCCCACCTGCTGGAAGTAGGTGAACTGCGTGACTTCCATGCCGTTGAGCCACACTTCCCAGCCGAGGCCCCAGGCGCCGAGCGTGGGGTTCTCCCAGTCGTCTTCGACGAAGCGCACGTCGTTCTGCTTCAGGTCGAAGCCGAGCGCCTCGAGCGAGCCGAGGTACAGGTCGAGAATGTTCTCCGGCGCGGGCTTGAGCACCACCTGGTACTGGTAGTAGTGCTGCAGACGGTTCGGGTTCTCGCCGTAGCGGCCGTCCTTCGGGCGGCGCGAGGGCTGCACATAGGCCGCGCGCCACGGCTCGGGGCCGATTGCGCGCAGGAAGGTGTGGACGTGCGAGGTGCCGGCGCCGACTTCCATGTCGATCGGCTGGAGCAGTGCGCAGCCCTGCTTGTCCCAGTAAGACTGGAGCGTCAGGATGATTTGCTGAAACGTGAGCATGTGTGCCTGCAGTGTCTTTCGGGCTTTCGGGGGCGGAATGCGGCGGTCGGAGCCAGGCGAGCGCGCCGGCGGGGCGGCGATGCTCCGCTTTGCCCCTTCCCCTTGCGTGGCCCGGGCCGGGAGGCGGCCAGGTGCTAAAACGTTGAATTTTACCGGATTGCCGGAGCCTTGAGACCTGGACGGGGTTCGGGCGGCCGGCAGCGGTGTGGTTGCGTCTTCAGCGCGAGGTTTCGTGTGCTTTGCGCGGCTTATTTTCCGTTGGTCGGCTTGCGTTCCTTCGCGCCCTTGAAAGCCGGTCCGAACGCAAAGCCGAGCGCCAGCAGCAGCAACGAAATGGCGATCACGGTGTTGTTGCCGCTCGTCACGTAGGGCGTGAAGCCGCTCGTGCCTTCAACCTTCACGTCGAGGGAACCGACCGTGAACGTCGGCAGGCGTGCGATCACGCGGCCTTTTGCGTCGATGGCGGCGGTGGCGCCCGTATTGGTCGCGCGCAGCATGGGGCGGCCGGTTTCGAGCGAACGCATGCGCGCGATCTGCAGGTGCTGGTCGAGCGCGATGGTGTCGCCGAACCACGCCAGGTTCGTCGAATTGATCAGGATGCCCGGCGAGGTCGGGCTCTCGCGCACGGTGCGCGCGATCTCCTCGCCGAAGATGTCCTCGTAGCAGATGTTCACGGCCACGAGCTCACCGTGCACATGGAAGGGCGGCTGCACGGGCGCCCCGCGCGCGAAGTCGCCGAGCGGGATGTTCATGAGATTGACGAACCAGCGGAAGCCCCAGGGCACGAATTCGCCGAAGGGCACGAGGTGATGTTTGTCGTAGCGATAGAGGCCGTTCTGGCCCGGCGTGATGCCCAAGAGGCTGTTGGTGTAGTCGATCACGCGCCCGTCGGACGTGATCGTGCCGCCCACGGCGCCGAACAGGATGGCCGTGTTGGTGCCGTCGGCGAAGGCGCGAACATCGCGGCCGAACTTCTGGGGAATTTCCTCCACGAGCACCGGCACCGCGGTTTCGGGCGTGACGACGAGATCGGCGGCCTTTTCGGTAATCAGCTTCTGGAATTCGTTGAGGGCGTCGATCGTGCCCTGCTCGGAGAACTTCATGTCCTGCTTGACGTTGCCTTGCAGCAGCCGCACGTTGAGCGGCGTGCCGGAGGGTTGCGTCCACGAAACGAGCGAGAGCAGCAGGCCGGCGGCGATCACGGCGAGTGCAAGCAGCGCCGGCGTCGCCACCGCGCCGCGCCGGGGCGACGTGCCGCCTTGGCCTTTTACGTCGCTCGCACGCAAAACCGCCTGAGCGATGAGCGCCGCGACGAGCGCGAGCACCCAGCCCACGCCAATTACGCCCAAGATCGGCGCAAAACCGGCGAGTGGACCGTCCACTTGCGCGTAGCCGCTCGAAAGCCAGGGAAAACCGGTGAACACATAGCCGCGCGCCCATTCGCCGAGCGCCCATGCACTCGCGAACGCGAACGCGCCGTGCCAGGTGGGCGAGAACGGCAACTCGCCGCTGCGACCGTTCTTCGCATGCCCCGCGCAAAACGACCAGACGAGCGAGGCGAGCGCCGGATATAGACCGAGGTAAAGCGAGAACAGCACGAGCGCGGCGCCCGCGAGCACCGCGGGCATGCCGCCGTAGAAGTGCATGCTCACGTAGAGCCACCACACGCCGCTCACGAAGTTGCCGAAGCCGAACGCCCAGCCCGTAAAGAGCGCGCTTTTCCAGCCGGTGGTGCGCGTGAGCCAGAAGTAGAACAGCGCAAAGATCGCAATGGCGAGCCAGCCGCCGTGCGGCGTGGGCGCGAACGACAGCGTGTTGAGCGCGCCCAGCGCGGCGGCGGCGAGATAGTGCCAGAAGGGCAGCGCGCGGCGCGCGGCGCCGTTGGTGGTTTCGCTCGCGCGCGTCTCGGTGTGCGTGCGGGTATCGATCGGTTCGGCCATGCGGTGCGGTGGAATGCGATGGAAAGCGCGCTGAAAAGCGCGAGCGCGGATTGCGCGACGAGCGCAACGATAGCACTTTCGTGCGACGGTACCGGGATGGTCTCCTGGGGACGGATCGGAGCGTCGGCGCGCCTGAAGCAAAAACGCCAGCCGCAAGGCTGGCGTCGTCTAAGCGTAGGCTGCGCGCTCGCGCTTCCTCAGGTGCCCGGCGGCTGCAGCGCGGCTTCGCGCTGTCCTGCCATCGGGTCGCGCCGCACCAGCAGCATGTGAACCTGACGTGCGTCGGCGCGCAGCACCTCGAAGATCAGGTCGTCGATGCGCACCTTCTCCCCGCGATGCGGCACGTGCCCGAAGTGATTCGTGACGAAGCCGCCGATCGTATCGACTTCTTCATCCGGGTAATGGGTGCCGAACGCCTCGTTGAACTGCTCGATTTCGGTGAGCGCGCGCACGCGGAACCGCCCGTCGGGCGAGGCGATGATGTTGCCGCTTTCCTCGTCGAAGTCGTACTCGTCCTCGATGTCGCCCACGATCTGCTCCAGCACGTCCTCGATCGTGATGAGACCGGCCACGCCGCCGTATTCGTCCACGACGATGGCGATGTGATTGCGGTTCTGGCGAAAGTCGTGCAGCAGCACGTTCAGGCGCTTGGACTCGGGGATGAACACGGCCGGGCGCAGCATGCCGCGCACGTCGAATTCCTCTTCGGCGTAATAGCGCAGCAGGTCTTTCGCGAGCAGCACGCCGATCACGTTGTCGCGGTTGCCGTCGTACACGGGGTAGCGCGAGTGCGCTTTCTCCAGCACGTACGGAATGAATTCGTCAGGACTGTCGGCGATGTTGATCGCGTCCATCTGGGCGCGCGGGATCATGATGTCGCGCGCGCAAAGCTCGGAAACCTGGAACACGCCTTCGATCATCGAAAGCGAATCGGCGTCGATCAGGTTGCGCGCGTGCGCGTCCTGGAGGATTTCGAGAAGCTCGCTGCGAGAGTCGGGCTCGGGCGAGATGAAGTCGGTCAGCCGCTCGAGGAGCGAGCGCTTTTCCTGCGGTTTGTCGGTCTGGCGTCGACTGGGATAAGAGTCGTTCATGGTGGTGCGCCCTTTGCCGCTGGGGGCAGGGCGCGCTGTTGCGGAGGGTTAAGGATACAACATGCCTGTGGCGCGACCGTGTAATGCCACACACACACCGGCAGATCCATCCTAACGCAGATGCGGCGTGGCCGCCCGGTGGACGAAAAAGCGGCGCGCCGTGACGTCACCCGTGACGCCGACCTCAAGCGCAGCGCGCGAGCAGCCGCTCCAGGGCGCGGTCGCGCATGCCGCTCTCGCGCAGCGCATCGACGGTGCGGCGCACGTAGTCGAGTGTTGTGCCATAGCGCCCCGACGCGCAGCCGAACACGGTGCGCACCGTGGCTTCGGAAAGCTTGCCGGTGTAAGTCGCCACATCACGGCGCATGACGAAGGCGAGCGCGTCGACGCGGCGGCCGTCTGCGAGCACACAGGGCAGCCAGGCGGGGCGGTACGAGCCCATCGGCATCTCGCGGCGCCAGAGCGCTTCGAGGTGCGGCATCACGCCCTCGGCGGCGAGGCGGAACGCGACGCCCGCGCACGAGCCGCCGCGGTCGAGCGCGAGGACGAGGCCGGGCTGCTCGGGCGTGCCGCGGTTCACGCGCGACCACAGGTACAGCCCGCGATGGTAGCCGTGCACGCGCGAACGCACGTTCTCGACGGTGGGCAGCCCTGGGTTCCAGATCAGCGAGCCATAGCCGAACAGCCAGATGTCGCTCGCGCCGTCCCAGCCTTGCGCCTTTAGCGTGCAGTCGAGCGAGGCGCTCAACTCGTCTTCGCTCAGGAGCCGCGACTCGCCGAGCGCCGGCGGGTAGCCGGGGCAGGGCACGCTCGCATCGCCCGCCTCGGGCAGTGCTGAGGGTTCGGCGAAATCGGGCGTGCGTTTGTCGTTCATGGCGGGGGCTTACTTGTACGGATCAGGAAAGCCTAGCGAGTTGAGCACCTCGGTCTCGATGCCTTCCATCTCTTCGGCTTCGGTCTCGTCTTCGTGATCGTAACCCTGCGCGTGCAGCGCGCCATGCACGAGCAGATGCGCGTAGTGCGCGGCGAGCGGCTTGCCCTGCTCGGCGGCTTCCTTTTCCACCACGGGGCAGCACAGGATCAGATCGCCCGTGACCGGGTCGTCCTCGCTCTCCGCGTACGCGAAGGTGAGCACGTTGGTCGCGTAGTCCTTGCCGCGATAGGTGCGGTTCAGCGTGCGGCCTTCCTCGGCGTCGACGAAGCGCACGGCCAGTTCCGCGTCCGCGAAGAGCGCGGCCTTGAGCCACGCCGCCACGGTGGCGCGCGGCAGCGCGGCCTTGTGCTCGGGGAACGCCTTCGCGGCGGGGAACTGCACGGTCAGTTTGAGTTTTGGTGCGCGGGGCATGGGGCTCGAGCTATGAAGCGACGCAGGCGGCGGCGTTAGCGCGCGTCGCCAACGCCTTCGTCCTTTTTCGAATGCGCGTCATACGCCTCGACGATACGCGCGACGAGCGGATGGCGCACGACGTCCGCACTCGTGAAGTGCGTGACGGCGATGCCGCGCACGTCCTTCAGCACATGCTGCGCTTCGATCAGGCCGCTCTTGTGGCCGCGCGGCAAGTCGATCTGCGTGGTGTCGCCGGTCACGACCGCCTTCGAGCCGAAGCCGATACGCGTGAGGAACATCTTCATCTGCTCGGGCGTGGTGTTCTGCGCCTCGTCGAGAATGATGAACGCGTGATTGAGCGTGCGCCCGCGCATGTAGGCGAGCGGCGCGATTTCGATCATCTGGCGCTCGAACATCTTCGCGGTCTTGTCGAAGCCGAGCAGATCGTAAAGCGCGTCGTAGAGCGGACGCAGATACGGATCGACCTTCTGCGACAGATCGCCGGGCAGGAAGCCGAGACGCTCGCCCGCTTCCACGGCCGGACGCGTGAGCACGATGCGCTTGACCTGGTCGCGCTCGAGCGCGTCCACGGCGCAGGCCACGGCGAGATAGGTCTTGCCGGTGCCCGCGGGCCCGATGCCGAACGTCACGTCGTGCGAGATGATCTGCTTCAGATATTCGCGCTGCGCAGGCGTGCGGCCGCGCAGGTCGGCACGGCGCGTGTAGAGCTTCGGGCCCAGTTCCTCGACGTCGACGCCTTCGCTCGCCGGCTCGTCGAACGGATGATCGGGGTCGCCGCGAAAACGCGGGTCGATCTCGGAAGCGTCGTTGCCGCCGCTATTGCCGCCATTCACATTGCCGCGCATGCCGCCGCTGCCGTTGCCACGCGGATCGTTCGCCGAGTTGCCGCCAAAGTTCGCAGGGTGCCGGGCTTCGACGAGCGCGAGCTGAATGTCGTCGACGGAGAGCGGATCGCGCGCCTGGTTGTAGAAGTTTTCGAGCGCCGCGAGCGCCAGCTTGGCGCCACGCCCGCGAATCGTGATGCGATGGCCGCGCCGCGCGAGCGTCACGTCGAGCGCTTGCTCGATCTGCCGCAGGTTTTCGTCGAGCGGGCCGCAGAGGTTGGCGAGCCGCGCGTTGTCGTCGCGCGGCGCGGTGAATTCCAGATGCTGCTGATTGGGCTTCAAGGTGTCTCTGAACTCCTGAATTCCTGGCTGGGTGCGCCGAGCCGATTAGTGCGCGAGCGTCGATGCGTCTTCGTGCGCGAGCACGAGTTCGCCGCGCAGCGAGTGGGGGTAGGCGTGGTTGATCTTCACGTCGATCATCTGGCCGATCAGGCGCGCGTGCGAAGCGAGCGGCGCCGGGAAGTTCACCACACGGTTGTTCTGCGTGCGGCCCGAGAGTTCGCTCGGGTCCTTGCGCGAAGGGCCTTCCACGAGAATGCGTTCGACATTGCCGACCATCGACTGGCTGATGCGCGCCACGTTCTCTTCGATCGTGGCCTGCAGGTGCTGCAGGCGCTTGAGCTTCACCTCGCGCGGCGTGTCGTCTTCGAGATTCGCGGCGGGCGTGCCCGGGCGCGGGCTGTAGATGAACGAGAAACTCGTGTCGTAGCTCATCTCCTCGACGAGCGCCATCATCTTCTGGAAGTCCTCTTCGGTCTCGCCGGGGAAGCCGACGATGAAGTCCGTGGAGAGCGACAGGTCCGGGCGGATCGCGCGCAGCTTGCGGATGATCGACTTGTACTCGAGCACGGTGTAGCCGCGCTTCATCGCCATGAGCACGCGGTCCGAGCCGTGCTGAACCGGCAGATGCAGGTGGCTCACGAGCTTGGGCACCTTCGCGTAGGTGTCGATCAGGCGCTGCGTGAATTCCTTCGGGTGCGAAGTCGTGTAGCGGATGCGCTCGATGCCGGGGATTTCGGCGACGTATTCGATGAGCGTCGCGAAGTCGGCCACGTCGTGCGCGCCATTCGTGAGCGCGCCACGATAGGCGTTGACGTTCTGGCCGAGCAGCGTGACTTCACGCACGCCCTGGTCGGCGAGGCCCGCGATTTCGGTGAGCACGTCGTCGAGCGGGCGCGAGACTTCCTCGCCGCGCGTGTAGGGCACGACGCAGTAGCTGCAGTATTTCGAGCAGCCTTCCATGATCGAGACGAACGCGCTCGGGCCTTCCACGCGCGCGGGCGGCAGATGGTCGAACTTCTCGATTTCGGGGAAGCTGATGTCCACCTGCGCGCGGCCCGAGGCGCGGCGCGCGTCGATCATCTGCGGCAGGCGGTGCAGCGTTTGCGGGCCGAACACGAGGTCCACATACGGCGCGCGCGCGACGATCGCCGCGCCTTCCTGGCTCGCCACACAGCCGCCTACGCCGATCAGCAGGTTCGGGTTCGCTTCCTTGAGCTCGCGCACGCGGCCCAGGTCGGAGAAGACCTTCTCCTGCGCCTTTTCGCGCACCGAACAGGTGTTGAAGAGGATGACGTCCGCGTCTTCGGGGGTGTCGGTCTTCACGAGACCTTCGGCGGCGCCGAGTACGTCGACCATCTTGTCGGAGTCGTACTCGTTCATCTGGCAGCCAAAGGTCTTTACATAAACTTTCTTGGTCATCGGGTTTCGCCGTTCGCAGTGGTTGACCTGGGGGCGTCGTCCGCTTGATGCACGCGCGTGATGCACGGTCTGCACGTCAGGACTACGGTGTTTTATGAGGGCCGAATCGGGATGCGAGGAGACCGGCTATGAGGCCGGCGTTGGCATCCTGCTTCTGGCAATGCGTTGGGGACGATCCGCGTTGCTTTTCACTTCTTTTTCGCTTTTTTGCCGGCACCGCCGCATTGGCCAATATTTGCAATATGGGTCAACGCGTATGCGGCTGCGGATCGCTTTCTGCGCAATCCAACATTATATCCGTTTGCGTCTGCGGCTTTGCGTCGCTTCGGCCGGATCCGTGCAGGGGACGAGCGCCTCCAGTTCGCCCGAAGTCTGCGCGAAACGCTCGGTGAGGAAATCGAGCAGCGCCCGCACGCGCGGCGCGAGAAAGCGGTTGCGGTGATAGAGCGCGTGCAGCGGCGCGTCGGGGTAGCGCCACTCGGGCATCACGGTCTTGAGCCGCCCGGCGCGCAGATCGTCCGCGACGTCCCAGATCGACTTCACCGCGAGGCCGTAGCCGCACAGCGCCCACTGGCGCGCCACTTCGCCATCCGTCGATTCGAGCGCGGCGTCGAGCGGCACCGTATAGGTTTGCGTTTCCGTCTGCGATCCGCTGCCGCGCGTGAAGCGCCATTCGTTTACCGGCCCCGCCGCCGAGCCGATCACGATGCAGTCGAAACGGGCCAGATCGTTCGGCTCCCGCGGTTCGCCGCAGCGCGCGAGGTACTCGGGCGAGGCGCACAGCACACGGCGGTTCGGCGCGAGCCAGCGCGCCACGAGCGAGCTGTCCTGCGGCGTGCCGAAGCGGATCGCGAGATCGATGTCTTCGAGCACGAGATTCGAGAGCGAGTCGGTCAGCATCAGCGCGAAACGCACGTCGGGATAAAGAGCGCGGAACTCGTCGAGCCAGGTCATCAGCAGATTGCGGCCAAAATCCGAGGTCGCCGATATGCGCACCTTGCCGCGCACCGCGTTCTGGCCCTCCTGCAAGGCCGCTTTGGCGTCGTCGAGCGAGCGCAGCGCGTGCTCGCTGCAGGTGAGATAGACGCGGCCTTCGTCGGTGAGGCGCAGCTGGCGGGTGGTGCGGTCGAACAGACGCGCACGCAACTCCGCTTCGAGCCGCGCGAGCCGGGCACTGGCCGCCGCGGGCGTGAGGCCGAGCTTGCGGCCCGCCGCGGAAAGGCTGCCGAGGCGTGCCGCCTCCACGAACAGGCGCACGTCGCCGAGGTTGTCCATCGCGATTATTAGAAATGAATTGAAAATGATTCAAATGCTACGCCAATTATCAAATTCGAGCGTAGCCGCGACAATGCGCGTGTTTTCAGGACAACGGCCTCGGCTCGCACGCCATGCACCTCGATCACGTCACCCTCGTCACGCCCGACCTCGAAGGCACATGCCGCTTCTTTCGCGACATCGTCGGCCTCGAAGACGGCACGCGTCCGCCGTTTCGCGTGGGCGGCCACTGGCTCTACGCGAACGGCCGCCCGGTCATCCATCTGGTCGAGGCGACCGAGCCGGCCCGGTTGCCAGGCGGATCGTCTGCGCTCGTGGCGCCGCGCATCGACCACGTGGCGTTTCGCGTGGCCCCCGGTGTTGAATGGCGCGCACTCGTCGAACGGCTGGCCGCGCGCCGCGTGCCGTACCAGCTGGCGGAGGTGCCCGCGAGCGAGGAAGTGCAGTTGTTCGTTGCGCTTGCGCCCGGTGTCGTCGTCGAGTTCGTGACGTCGCTGGCGGCTGGCGCGGCGGCTTGATGGCCGCGCGTTGCCACTGAAGCCCATTTGAATCCAGGCTGATTTTCGGAGATTTCGATGCCTATCCCCTTGCTCGCATTGGCCATCAGCGCCTTTGCCATCGGCACCACCGAGTTCCTCATCATGGGCCTGTTGCCCGATGTGGCGCGCGATCTGCACGTGACGATTCCCGCCGCGGGTCTGCTCGTGACCGGCTATGCGCTCGGCGTGGCGGCCGGCGCGCCGCTGCTCGCCGCGCTGACGAGCCGCATGCCGCGCAAGCTCGCGCTGCAACTGCTGATGGGCGTGTTCATCGTCGGCAACGTGATGTGCGCGGTCGCGTCGAACTATTCGCTCTTGATGGTCGCGCGCGTCGTCGCTTCGTTCGCGCACGGCTCGTTCTTCGGCATCGGCGCCGTGGTGGCCGCCTCGCTCGTGCCGCAGGAAAAGCGCGCGAGCGCCATCGCGCTGATGTTCACGGGCCTCACACTCGCCACCGTGCTGGGCGTGCCGTTCGGCACCGCCATTGGCCAGCAGTTCGGCTGGCGCGTGGCGTTCTGGATCGTGAGCGGCTTTGGTGTGATTTCGCTCGCCGGCGTGACGGCTCTGGTGCCCAATCATCACGACAGCGGCCCGGCCGGGCTCGGCCACGAAGTGCGCGTGCTGCGCGACCCGCAGGTGTGGCTCGCCCTCGGCATGACGGTGCTCGGCTTTGGCGGCGTGTTCGTCGTGTTCACGTATATCGCGCCGATTCTCGAACAGGTGGGCGGTTTCTCGCCGCGCGGCGTGACGCTGATGCTCGTGCTGTTCGGCGTGGGCCTGACGCTTGGCAACACACTGGGCGGCAAGCTTGCGGACCGCGCGCTGATGCCTTCGCTCATGGGCATTCTCGTGGTGCTCGCCGTGGTCATGGCCATCTTCACGAAGACGAGCCACGTCATGTGGCCGGCCGCGATCACCGTCTTCGTGTGGGGCATCGCCGCGTTCGCGACCGTGCCGCCGTTGCAGATGTGCGTGGTCGCGAAGGCCGCGGCGGCGCCGAATCTCGCCTCGACGCTGAACATCGGCGCGTTCAACGTGGGTAACGCAATGGGCGCGTGGATGGGCGGGCTCGCCATTGCGCACGGCGCGGCGCTCGACTCGCTGCCGTGGGTGGCTGCGGCCGTCTCGGTGGCGGCGCTCGTGCTCACATGGGCGGCGGCGCGGCTCGATACGCGTGCCGTAACGCTGCGCGACGCGCACGTGGCGGCGCGGCAGAGTACGTGAGCGCCTGACGAGGGCAAGGGCGCAACGCCGTGCAGATGGCAATGCGCCTTATGCGCAGGGCGCGAAAGCAATCCACGATTTGCGCTCTGCAATGCTGATAACAGTGTGAAGATAACTTCGTTGGGCGCGGCAAATCGCGATGCTAGTCTTGCCTCCATTCATGCTCTTGCGCCGCAATGACGCGGCGCTGCCTGGAGGCAGCCATGCATTCACCCCTCGCGCTCGTACGCGATGCACAACCCGATATTGCGCACACCGAAGGATCTTACGAGACGCTTGAACATCTCGTGGGCGTCAACCTCGCCCGGCTGCGCGCCGAACGCCAGCTTTCGCTCGATGCGCTCGCACGCGCCTCCGGTGTCTCGCGCGCGATGCTCGCTCAAGTCGAGTCGGCGCGCAGCGTGCCGTCGATCAAGGTGCTGTGCAAGGTGGCGGCGGCGCTCAAGGTCTCGGTTTCGGCGTTCCTGCGGCGGCATGCCGTGAACGGTTTCGAGCATTTGCCCGCCGAGCGGGCATCGCGCCTCGTTTCCGCCGACGGTCGTTATTCGGCGCGCGCGCTCTATCCGGAAGGCGAGCCCGCCGCCGCCGAATTCCACGAACTGCGCATCGCGCCGCTGCATACCGAGTCCGGCGTGCGCCGCCCGCCCGGCACGACGGTGAACCTCGTGGTGAGCGAGGGCACGCTCGAAGTGAGCGTGCACGATCGGCGCCAACTGCTCGCCACCGGCGACGCGATCGTCTTCGACGCCGACCAGCCGCACAGCCTGCGCAACCCGGGCGACACCGAGGCGCGCGTGTTTCGCGTGACGCTCAACGCCGAGACGCCGCCGCGCTGGGACGTGCCGGCCGGGACGGCGCAGCCGGCATGAGCCGCGTCGCGCCTTCGAGAACATCGTCTAGTCGCAAGTTTTCGCGCTGCACAGTTGCGCAGCCTGTTGTATCCTTTGCCCGCCGGTCAAGTCAGGTAACAAGCCGGTAATCAGTGCGTCTTCAGGGCGGGGTGAAATTCCCCACCGGCGGTATGCCGGCCGCGCCGCAAGGCAAGGCCGACGAGCCCGCGAGCGCCTGCGCGAGCTTCAGTGTGTCGTGCGCAGGGTCAGCAGATCTGGTGCGAAGCCAGAGCCGACGGTCATAGTCCGGATGAAAGAAGATGTGCAGATGGTCATGTTTGCCCATCCGCCGCGGCGTTTCGGCCGGTGCGTGTGCGTCTCCGTTTTCGAGGCGCGCCACGTCACTGCCGAATCACGCGTGCCGGGGATTCCTGCCTGTTTGCAATGCCCTGAAACGTTTTTCGCCTAACTCTCGCGAGGAGCGTTTCACATGTCCCTTACTGCCAGTACCCCTCTCGCTTCATCCCAGGGCGCGCCGCTCGACGCCGCCGCCGATCTCCCGTTCATCGATTCCGAGCCGGTGCCGCCGCGCATTGCCGCCGCGTTGCAAGCCATGCGCGAAGGCCGCCCGGTCGTGCTGCAGGACGACCACGACCGCGAGGATGAGGCCGACCTGATCGTCGCCGCCGAACGCCTCACGCCCGAAACGATGGCGCTCTTCATCCGCGAATGCAGCGGCATCGTATGCCTGTGTCTCTCAGACGAAAAAGTGCGCGCGCTCGAACTGCCGCCGATGGTGGCCCACAACGAGAGCCGCAACCGCACCGCGTTCACGGTCTCGATCGAAGCGCGTGACGGGGTGAGCACGGGCGTGTCGGCCGCCGACCGCGTGACGACGATCCGCGCCGCGATCGCCCCGGACGCCAAGCCTGCCGATATCGTGCGCCCCGGCCACGTGTTCCCGCTGCGCGCGCAGAGGGGCGGCGTGCTGGCGCGCCGCGGCCATACTGAAGGTACCGTCGATCTGGCGGTGCTCGCGGGCCTCGCGCCCGCCGGCGTGCTGTGCGAGCTGATGAACCCGGATGGCACGATGGCGCGCGGCAAGCAGGTCGACGACTTCGCCAGGCTGCACAATCTGCCGGTGCTTTCGATTGCCGAGCTGGTGGCGTTTCGCGAGTCGCTCGCCGTGGCGCGCGAGCGCTGCGCCGAGCCGGCCTGAGGCGCGCAGTCTTACGACTGCACGTCGCCGAATTCGCCGCGCACGCCGGCCTCGACGAGCGCCGGCAGTTCTTCCATGTGGGCCATGATGCGCGTGATGCCCATCTCGCGCAGCACGTCGGCGTAGCCCGAAGGAATGTGGCTCGCGCCCACGAACGCAATCGTCTTCATGCCTGCCGCGCGCGCGGCGTTCAAACCCGAAATGCTGTCTTCGACGACGATGCAGCGCGCCGGCTCCACGCCGAGCTGCTTCGCCGCATGCAGGTACACGTCCGGATAAGGCTTGGGCCGCGCAACCTGCTCGGCGCTGAAGATGCGCTCGCCGAAGATCGTGTCGTGGCCGGCGCGCCGCACCGAAGCGTGCACGCGCGTGAGCCGGCTGTTCGAGACGACGGCGGCAGGCAGCGTCACCCGGCGCAAGGCGTCGCGCACGCCGTTGATCGGGCTCACCGATTCGGCAATGGCGGCTTCGCAACGATGTTCGATGGTCTCGAGAAAGTCCTCGGGCATCGTGAGGTCGAAGCGCGCGGCGACGTCGGCGAGAAAGCGCGAGGTCTGCTGGCCGAACGCCGCATTCACGGCGGCGTGAAAATCGATGCCGGGAAAGGTGCTGCTGAGCGTATCGAACAGAACGCGGTCGGCGATGACTTCGCTGTCGACGAGCACGCCGTCACAGTCGCAGATGAGATGGTCGATCATGCGTGAAACGAGAGGCCGGGCAGCGCGCGGCCAGCGGTCGGCGGCCGTGCATGCGCCTGAGCCAGGCAGGGGACAAGGTGGAAACCCCAATCATACGTGCTTTTGCTTTTTGAAAGCAGCGCACACGCGGCCTGGGATGCTCAGCCGGCGTCTGCTGCGTTTGCCTCGCGGGTGTCGGCCCACGCCTTTGCTGCGCCAATCGCGCGCTGCCAGCCGGCGAGGCACCTTGCCGCCTCGTCGCGCTGCAACGAGGGCGTGAAGCGGCGCTCGAGGCTCCAGTGCCGCTGGAGTTCCTCGATATCGCGCCAGAACCCCACCGCGAGCCCGGCCAGATATCCCGCGCCCAGCGCGGTGCTTTCGCTGGAGCGCGGCCGCAACACATCCACGCCCAGCAGATCGGCCTGGAACTGCATGAGCAGATCGTTCGCGCTGGCGCTGCCATCCACGCGCAGCTCGTTCACGCGCATGCCGGAGTCGGCCTCCATGGCGGCGAGCACGTCGAACGACTGATAGGCAATCGAATCGAGCGCCGCGCGTGCGATATGCGCCGCGGTCGTGCCGCGCGTGAGCCCGAACAGCGTGCCGCGCGCATGCGCGTTCCAGTGCGGCGCGCCGAGGCCGGCGAACGCGGGCACGAGGTACACGCCGTCGCTGTGCGGCACGCTGGCCGCGAGCGGTTCGATTTCCGCTGCACTGCGAATGATGCCGAGTCCGTCGCGCAGCCATTGCACCACCGCGCCCGCGATAAAGATGCTGCCCTCAAGCGCGTATTGCGTTTGCCCGAGCGCTTGCCACGCGATGGTCGTGACGAGGTTGTGGCTCGATTCGACAGGCTGCGCGCCGGTATTCATCACGAGAAAACAGCCGGTGCCGTAGGTGTTCTTCACCATGCCGGGGCGCATGCACATTTGCCCGAAGAGCGCCGCATGCTGGTCGCCGGCCACGCCGGCAAGCGGGATTTCGGCCGCGAAAAGCGACGCCGCCGTGCGCGCATAGACCTCCGACGACGAACGCACCTCCGGCAGCATGCTGCGCGGAATCTCGAAGAGCGCGAGCAGGTCGTCGTCCCAGCGCAGCGTGTGGATGTCGAAGAGCATGGTGCGCGCGGCATTGGTGACGTCGGTGGCGTGCAGCGCGCCGCGCGTGAAGTGCCACAGCAGCCAGCTGTCCACGGTGCCGAACGCGAGACGGCCTGCGCGCGCCTTATCGCGCGCGCCCTCGACATGATCGAGAATCCAGCGGATTTTCGTGGCCGAAAAGTACGCGTCGATCGGCAGGCCGGTTTTCGTGCGCACCGTCGGCTCGAGGCCGCGCGCTTTCAGCTCGTCGCAATAGCCGGCCGTGCGGCGGTCCTGCCAGACGATCGCGTTGTACACGGGCTGACCTGTTGCCCGGTCCCATACGAGGGTCGTTTCGCGCTGGTTCGTGATGCCGATGCCCGCAATCGCGGCGGCCCCGACGCCCGCGCGCGTGAGCGCTTGCGCCGCGACGCCTGCCTGGCTCGACCAGATGTCGCGCGGGTCATGTTCGACCCAGCCGGGTCGCGGGTAGCGTTGCGCGAACTCCTTCTGGGCGAGCGCGACGATTGCACCGCTGCGCTCGAGCAGCAAGGCGCGCGAACTCGTCGTGCCCTGGTCCAGCGCGAGGATGTACGACTCGGCGTGCGACTGAGGCATCGTGCAGTCTCCCTGGAGGGTGTGCGGGGTACGCGCGTCGACCGGCGCGCAACGAGGCGCGTGCCATCGGTCCCAGCATAGCCCGAAAGCGATTTGCGCTCGATTCGGCGCAACGGAACGGTCAAGGTGTCGCTCGCACGGCGCGGTGCGACAATAATCGAGTCGGGATGCAGTCGTTCCAACCAGTCGAAAACGATAACGAGGCAATCATGCGTGCAATTGCGATGATCGGTGCAGCCGTGCTGCTCACGGGGTGCGTGGGCGCGCCGCCGGGCCCGGAAGGCGGGGGGCGCGCGCCGTCGCTCGCCGCTTTGCAGCAGATGTGCGGCGGCCAGGCGGTCGATTTCGGTGCCTATGCGCCGGGCGTCTACGCGGCCATTTTCGACGCGTGGGTCGCCAATCGCCGCGGCAGGCTGCCCCAGGACCAGTTTTGCGGTTTCCAGGCTCAGCTCGCGCAGCAATACACCACGCTCGGCAAGAGCGGCAACGGCGAGGCGCGGGGTGAGTGGGTGAACTTCCTCAACGCACAGCGCGCCCAGGCGCTGAGCTGGCGGTCGGCGGTCGACCCCACGTTGAGAGCCGGGTAGGCGAATAGGCGAAGGGTGCCGCGGCAGGGTGCGCGCATTCGCGCGTGCGAGCAGTGCAAACAGGCATGCGCAAAAAAATGGTCACGCGGGCATGAAGCGCGCGGGTCCGCGTGACCATGCACTGCAGGCGCGTACGTCTACTGCCGTGCGCCTGCATCGGGGACGTGCCCGACAAGCCGGGCTCGCGGACGACCCATGCGTCCGCGCAAATCGATAAAGGGCAATGGAGCCTGTGGCTGCGCGGGTACTCGGCCCGCGGGATCAGGCTACGAACACCGTTTGATGGCGCGCAACGCAGAGTCGCCGATTTCGGTTAGTCGCCATTGCTGAAGGCCGGATGCAAGGCGCTCCAGTTGGACGAGCTGTCGTTCGAGCAAGGCGTCCAGTTCTTCTCGCTCCATGTCGAGCTGGTTGGGGGCGTCCTGCACTAGCAGCAGGGTGGCGAATTCATGCGGACTCAGCATCGTTCTCTCCGTGTTGCCGCATCAGAGGTCGCCGGTTGCGGCCCGCAGGGCGGCGCAGCGACAGGAATGCGGTGGTATGAGCGAAAGCCTGCGACCGGGCAGATCGACTGGCTGGAGGGACCGGCCATCAGGCCCGCCTATGCGCGGCCCAAACGGCATCCAGCCCGGGATCTACCTCGGGGAACTGGAGTGTAGTCAACGCCGCTGCGTTGTACAAACCACGCCCCGAAAATTTTCCCTTTGACATTCGAGCCCGCACGCAGCGGTGCTGCGAGCCGCCTGGATTCGCGAAATCACTTGAAGTTCGTGCCGCAGCGCGGCACGCAGCGAGCGAATGCGCTTCGATACGCTACGCATCAAACGCACGGTATGCCCGTGGGTATTGCGTTTGCGCGTCGGTTAGTGATCGTCACATGACGTAACGCGAAGAGGTCGTCAATTTCCGGAACTGCGGGAACTGGGCCCGGTCTGTGCTTTGTGACTGCAGCTGCGCGAAAGTACAGCTAAGATGGAAATAGGGATGGCTGGTAACGTTCACTGCACGTGACTGGCGCAGTTCGCCGGGCCTCCGGCCGGACGCCGCGCGTCGTGAGCGTAAAACGCCGCTTCGGGAGTAGGACACAATGCGTAACGACAATGAGCCTCGCCATGTGATGCCCTGGCGCATCGAAGACATCGATCTCACACGTATCGACCGTCAACGCGCCGCAGCCAACGAAGATCTGCTGCTGCTCCTCGCCGCCTCTTCGTTCATTGAAAGCGGCTCCGACCTCTACACGAGCAACCTGAACGTGTTCTTCAAAGGCGACCCCGAGGTCTCCGAGTGGCTCGTTCGCGAATGGGAGCCCGAAGAGCTTCAGCACGGACGCGCGCTGAAGACGTACATCCAGTACGTGTGGCCCGAGTTCGACTGGGACGCGGCGTTTCAGACCTTCATCGAAGAGTATTCGAAGACCTGTTCGTTCGAGGAGTTCGAGAAAACGCGCGCGCTCGAAATGGTCGCGCGCTGCGTGGTCGAAACCGGCACCGCCACGCTCTATCGCGCGATCGGCGAGTATTCGGATGAGCCCGTGCTCAAGGAAATCACCGACAACATCCGCAGCGACGAAGTGCGCCACTACAAGCACTTTTTCCGCTATTTCAAGAAGTACAACCAGATAGAAGGGCACGGGCGTCTCGCCGTGCTCGGCGCGCTCATGCGCCGCGTGATGGAGATCAAGAACGAGGATTCCGAGATCGCGCTGCGTCATGTCTACGCGGGCCGCTATCCCGAGCGCGTGCGCGACGAGGCCTATAGCCGCGAACTGACCGCGCGCGTGAACAGGCTGGTACGCCACAATCTGTCCGCCGACATGTGCGTGAAGATGCTGCTCAAGCCGCTCAACCTGCCCGCGAAGATCCGGCCCGGCGTGCACTATCCGCTCGCGAAGATCACGCAACACGTGTTCTTCCGCTAGGACATCGGCGCACGAAAACAAAAAGCCCGCTGCGGGAGCGGGCTTTTTCGTTTCTGGACGCGAAGATCAGCGATCGCGCTGGCCGTTGCCGTCGCGGCGCGAATTGCCGCCTGGGCGGCCGCCGAGCAGCGCGCCCGGGTTGCCTTGCGGCTTGCGTTGTTGCGGGCGGCCCAGTGCGCTCTCGTGCGAAACGCCGCGCTGGTTTTCGCGACGCGTATGCTCGCCGCGCGCGCCTTGTGCGCCGTGATTCGCGCCTTGCTGTTTCACGGGCTTGGCGGTGCGCACGCCGCCGTTCGAAGCCGGCTTGGCCGGGCGCTGACCGACGTTGCCGCCTCCGTTGGCTGCTGCCTGCGCGCGGTTGCCGTCGCGGCCGCCTTCGCGCTTGCCTTCGCGGCCACCTTCGCGACTACCGCCGCGCGATTCACGCGGTTCACGCGCCTGCGCGGGCCGTCCGCCGTTCGTGGCATTGGCGCCATTCGACGCACCGCGGCCCTGGCCTTGCCCTTGGCGCGGCGAGCGCCCTTGGGGCTGGCTGCGGCGCTGGATCGGCTCCGGCTTCGCGTTCGGGTCTGGCTCGAAGCCCGCAATGACCTCCTGGGGCACCGCACGCTTGATGAGCTTCTCGATGTCCTTGAGCAACTGATGCTCGTCCACGCAGACGAGCGACACGGCTTCACCCGTCGCGCCCGCGCGGCCAGTGCGGCCGATGCGGTGCACGTAGTCCTCGGGCACGTTCGGCAGATCGTAGTTGACGACGTGCGGAAGCTGGTCGATATCGATCCCGCGCGCGGCGATGTCGGTCGCGACGAGCACCTGGAGCGTGCCGTCCTTGAACTCGCTCAAAGCGCGCGTGCGCGCCGACTGGCTCTTGTTGCCGTGAATCGCGAGCGCGCTGATGCCGTCCTTCGTGAGCTGCTCGGCGAGGCGGTTCGCGCCGTGCTTGGTGCGCGTGAACACGAGCACCTGAAACCAGTTGTGCTGGCGGATCAGGTGCGTGAGCAGATCGCGCTTGCGGTCGCGGTCGACGGGATAGATCTTCTGCGCAACGGTTTCGGCCGTGGTGTTGCGGCGCGCGACTTCGATCAGCGCGGGCGAGTCGAGCAGGCTGTCGGCGAGCGCCTTGATCTCATCGGCGAAGGTGGCCGAGAAGAGCAGGTTCTGGCGCTTGGGCGGGAGCTTCGCGAGCACGCGCTTGATGTCGTGGATGAAGCCCATATCGAGCATGCGGTCGGCTTCGTCGAGCACGAGAATCTCGAGCTGCGACAGATCGATCGTCTTTTGCTGCATGTGATCGAGCAGGCGACCCGGCGTCGCGACCACGATATCCACGCCGCGCCTGAGCGCGTCGATTTGCGGATTGATGCCCACGCCGCCGAACATCACCGTGGACTTGAGCTTCAGATACTTGCCGTAGGCGCGCACGCTCTCTTCGACCTGCGCGGCGAGCTCACGCGTGGGCGTGAGGATCAGTGCACGCACCACGCGCTTGCCGTTCGCTGCCGGCGGCATGTCCGTGAGGCGTTGCAGGATCGGCAACGTGAAGCCGGCGGTCTTGCCGGTGCCGGTTTGCGCGCCGGCGAGCAGGTCGCCGCCGCCGAGCACGGCGGGAATCGCTTGCGCCTGGATGGGCGTGGGCGTGCTGTACCCCAGTTCGTTGACTGCGCGGACCAGCGGTTCGGACAAGCCGAGAGAATCGAAAGACATAAACACCTGTTGTATTGCAGTAGCGCGGGCGTCGCTTCGCGGCCCGAAGGCGCGCTGCGCAGCCAAAGCGGTGTTGCCGGGTTCGAATGCGCCCGGTGAAGCCGCCTTTTCGCGTTGTTCGGACGGCGCGCCAGTGCGCGCGCCGCGTTTTTTCTTCATGGAACGGACAAGTCTATCGAGACCCGTCGTCTGGCGTTAAGTTGCATCACGCGGCCGCGGACACTGCGGCGGCCGTACGATGTCTTCGCATTGACGCGTCACGCGACGTAGCGCGCGACGCTCACGAATTGACAGACGCTCCCGGCGAGCACGAACAGATGCCAGATTCCATGTCCGTGCCGGATGCGCTCGTCATTGATGAAAAAATAAATGCCGACGCTGTAAATGACGCCGCCGGCCAGCAGCCACGCCGTGCCCGCGGCCGGCAAGGCTTCGACGAGCGGGCGAACCGCCACCACCGCGAGCCAGCCCATCACCACGTAGAGCGCCATCGAAAGCATTCTCGTGCGCCGCCCGAGCGTGAGTTCCTGGACGATGCCAAGGGCCGCGAGCCCCCAGCTCACGCCGAAGAGCGACCAGCCCCAGGGTCCACGCAGCGTCACCAGCGTGAACGGAGTATAGCTGCCCGCGATGAGCAGATAGATCGCGGCGTGGTCGCACTTTTGCAGCACGGCCTTCAGGCGGATGCCGCGCACGCCGTGATACAGCGTCGAGATCGTGTACAGCGCGCACAACATCGCCCCGTATACCGCAAAGCTCACGACCTTGTACGCGTCGTGATCCAGCGCCGCGAGCGTCACGAGCGAGACGAGCCCCGCTACCGACAACATCGCGCCCACGAGGTGAGTAATGCTGTTCAGACGCTCACCGGCGTGCATGACGACCACTCCTTGTTCTTCCTGAGCGCAGCGCGCGCCGGCGGAACAGTGTTCCACCGCGTGCGGCGCCGTGCTCGAGCGCAGCGTTCAAAACCAGGCCTGACGGGCCACGGAGCCGCTTTCACCGCACGGCCCCGGCGCCAAATAGCGAAGGGCGCAGCCCGCGCACCGCGGACTGCGCCCTTATCAGGCAACCGTCACTATAACAGTAACCACTTGCGTGGGACCGCCGTAAGGGCGGAGGCCCTTACGGCGGTGGGCTGCTTTGCGTCAGTCGAGCGGAGACGAGCGCAGGTCCGCGACCTGTTGCGGGGACACCGGCGTGCCCTTGTTGCCCCAGGACATGCGGATGAACGTCACCACCGCCGCGACCTCCTGGTTCGAGAGCGACTGTCCAAACGGCGGCATGCCGTACGGGCGCGGATTGCCCCCCGTGCTTGGCGGATAGCCGCCGTTGAGCACCATGCGGATCGGGTTCACGGCCGAATGCATCTGGATCGACTGGTTGTTCGCAAGCGGCGGGAAGTTCGGCGGCATGCCGAGACCGTTCTCCGCGTGGCACTTTGCACACTGGTCATGGTAGATCTTCTGACCTTGCTGCAAGAGTTCGCCGCCGAACGCTTCCGACGTCTCCATCTGCATCGTTTCGGGCGCTTCCTTCTTCTGCGGGATGGTCTTCAGATACGAGGCCATCGCGTGGATGTCGTCGTCCGAGAGGTATTGCAGGCTGTTGTGGATCACGTCCGCCATCGGGCCGAACACGGCGCCGCGCTCGGAAACGCCGGTCTTCAGGAGGCTTGCGATGTCCCTGATGTCCCAGTCGCCGAGGCCGCCTTCACTGCCCGTGAGCGACGGCGCGTACCAGTTCTGCAGCGGGATCAGGCCGCCGGCGAAGGCCGCCGAGTTGACCGGGCCGCCCACCGCGTTGATCGACGTGTGGCACATGCCGCAGTGGCCGAGGCCTTCCACGAGATACGCGCCGCGGTTCCATTCGACCGACTTGGTCGGATCGGGCTTGTATTCGCCTTCGCGGAAGAACAGCGTGCGCCAGCCGATCAGCAGGTTGCGGTTGTTGAACGGGAACTTGAGTTCGTGCGGGCGGCTAGGCACGTTGACCGGCGGGACCGAGCGCAGATAGGCGAAGATCGCGTCGGCGTCGGCGCGCGTGACCTTGGTGTAGCTCGCGAACGGGAACGCCGGATAGAGCAGGCTGCCGTCCTTCGAGCGGCCCGTGTGCATGGCGCGATAGAAGTCGTCGGCGCTCCACTTGCCAATGCCGTACTGGTCGTCGGGCGTGATGTTCGGGGTGTAGAGCGTGCCGAACGGCGTGGCCATCGGCAGGCCGCCCGCGAACATCTGGCCGCCGCGCACGGTATGGCAGGCGATACAGTCGCCGGCGCGCGCGAGGTACTCGCCCTTCTTGATGAGATCGGCCTGGTCGACGGGCGTCGCGGCCTGCGCCGCAGCGTTGTGCAGATAGTGGGTGCCCGACCAGAGCACTGGTACGAGGGCCGCGGCGGCGGCCACGATCACGGCGGAAAGTGCGAACAGGGACTTGCGGTTCATATTGGCTGTCTCCCCCGGCGCCTTATTGCGGTTCGCTGCCGCAGGCAAGCGGCGTCTTGAGTGAGCCAGCCGGCGCCGGCACGGGGTTCTGCGGCGCGCTCTGCGTGGAGAGCCAGGCCGCGACCGCGTTCACGTCTTCGTCGGTGAGACGCGTGGCGATCTCATGCATGCAGTCGGGCGCCTTCGCATGCCGCGAGCCCGAGCGCCAGGCGCCGATCTGCGCACTGATGTAATCCATGTGCAGACCGACCAGACCTGGAATGGCCGGCTCCATGCCGGTGAGCTTCGCGCCGTGGCAGGCCGCGCAGGCGGGCACCTGTTTGGCCGGGTCGCCGTGCAGGACGATCTGCTGACCGCGTGCGAGCGTGTCGCTGCCGACCGAAGGTTTCGCGGGCGGCGGGTAGGGCGGCCGCTGCTGCGAGAAGAACGTTGCGATCTCGTGCAGGTAGTCGTCGGAGAGATAGGTGACCAGATAATTCATCGGAGGGTACTTGCGGCGCCCCTCGCGAAAGTTCATTAGCTGGTTGAACAGGTACTCGGCCGGTTTGCCGGCGAGACGCGGGAAGTAGTCGTTGTCGGTGCCCTGCCCATGCGAGCCGTGGCACGCGGTGCAGCCCTGCACGCGTGCGGCGATCGTGTCCGGGGCTTTGGCCTGCGGCGCGGAGGCCGCCGTCTGGGCATGTGCAGCGCTGAGAACGCCTGTCGTCCCGAGCAAAAGTGCTGCTGCCAGAGGCGCGACGAGCGGAATGAGCGGTCGGAAGATACGTCTTGGGGACACGCGTAACTCCATCTTTATCGTGGACCTGACCAGGCTTCGAACGGCCCGGCTTCCAGGCTGCGCGCGATGAAAGCAGCAGACCGTGCGCGCTGCGGCGACGCAGCAGATTCTAGCATCGGGAACTCATAGTGACCATTTGCCGCATGCACCACAAACGCTCTCCGATGGCTTCGAGGCGCCACCGCGACGTGCTTGCGGCCGATCGTCGCGTCGGTGCCGGTTATGATTCTGCACCTGTTCGCCAATCGGTGACACGGGGTTGTCCCGCACCCGCGCCCCATTCGGCGAGCCGCTCGTTGCCCGGTGCATGCATGTCATCATGCCGGGCGCATGCCGCCGCCACTTCCGGTCTCGTGCCTCGGCTCGATGCTCGCGCATGGAATGCGCGTTGAAGCCGCATCGAGCCCGCATTGAACCGAATGGCGCGGCGGCTATCGAAGCAGGCACCCTTGCGGGTCACGCGACGTGATGCTTGCGCGTGCTGCTGTTGCCGTTTTCATGTTGTTTCCTTGCCACTTGTCTCGATGACTCCAATTGCACTTTCCCTATCGTTGCATCCAGCCGACCGATCCCCTTCGCGCGAAGTCCGTGCGACCCGCAACACGCGGGAGGGCGAGGTCCGATGAAAGCTGACTGGCTCTGGATCGGGCAGGTCGCCATGGCGGCCATCGTCAACATCGCCTACGCATTCGCGCTCGGCTCGGCGTTCTATGGCGCCTGGCTCGACAAGGACGGCCGCACGCACGTCGCGCCCGCACGCCTCGCATGGCTGCGTGCGCAACGCTCGCTGCGCGCCGCGGCGTTCGTGCTCGTGGCGGCGCTCATCATGTGGATGCTCTACGAGAGCGCGTCGGTCAGCGGCGAACCGTTGCCCAGCGCGTTCGGCGTGGTCGGCACGGTGCTCTCGCAAACGCACGTCGGACACGCGTGGACCGTCGCGTTCGTCGGTGCGCTCGTGCTGCTCGGCTGCGCGTTCGCGGCTTCGAGCGTGGCGCGCGACGGTGTGCTGTGGCTCGCGCTCGTCGCCATCGCCGCGGGGCGCGCGGGGCTCGGACACGCCGCCGATGCGGGCTTCGCCTCGGCTGCGCTCGGGCTGCATACCCTCCACTTGCTCAGCGCGAGCGCGTGGAGCGGCGTCGTCATGGCGGGAGGGCTTGCCGTGCTGCCGGCGCTCGGCGCATCGACGGCACGCGGCGTGCTGATCCGCACGGCGGGCCAGATTTCGAATGTGGCGTTCTTCGCAGTGGGCTTCGTGATCGCGACGGGCGTGTTCGATGCGCTGCGCGGCAGCGGCGGCTCGATCGACGCCATCGTCGGCAGCACCTGGGGCCGCGTGTTGATGCTCAAGGCTGTGCTCGTGCTGCTCGCGCTCGCGATGGGCGGCTTCAACCGGCTCGTGGCGATGCCCGAGTTGCGGCGCGCGGCGTCGACGGCGGCGGCGCGCCGGTTCGTCAACGTGATCCATCTCGAAGCCATCGTGATGATCGGCGTGCTGGTGGCCGCAGCCGCGCTCGCGCACAGCGTGCCGGCCTACGTGTTGCAGGGCTGAAACGTCGTCGCCGCAACTTATTCGTAGCCGAGCCGGTGACTGAGGATCGGTGAGAAGAAGAGGGCGAGGGCGCAGCCCGTGGCGTTGCCTTCGAGCTCCGCGAGCGCAGCCACGGAGGTTGGATTAGCGATCAGCGCGATCAACTGCGGCGCACACCATAGCGCCGCGGCGCCGATCGCGGCGTACTCGACCCAACGAATGCGCCAGCCGCGCGTGAAGGCGATTGCGGCAGCGAGCACGCGCAGGAAGCCGAAGGCGACGAGTGCGCCGACGGCGGCTTGTTCGCGGATCAGATAGTCGGGAAGCGACGCGTCCATGGAGTCCTTTGCAACACCGAGGTTGGGTTGCAAAGGAATCTGCAAGGAGCAGGCCAGTGGCTGGCGTTCGCGTTCGGCGCGTGTCTTCGATGATGGCCGCGCCTTGCGCGGCGCGGCATTCCATGAACTGGCTGTGTGCGCAAACGACATAAGGCGTGCGCGCGTCTCGCGAGCGCGCGCGCCGAAGCCCGCAAAGCCACGCGAAATGTTACGTCGCCGAAACGCGCAGCATCGAGCGCGTCACTTCATGCCGCGCGCCGCGCGTTCGGCGTTCATTTGCGCATCACCATTCGGCGACGCTGCCATCTTCGTGACGCCAAACCGGATTGCGCCAGCGGTGACCGGTCTTCGCCATCTCGCGCACCTTCTCCTCGTTCACGTCGATGCCGAGACCCGGGCCCTGCGGAATCGAGACGAAGCCGTCTTCGTACTTGAAGACTTCGGGATTCCTGATGTAGTCGAGCAGGTCGTTGCCCTTGTTGTAGTGGATGCCGAGGCTCTGCTCCTGGATGAACGCGTTGTAGCTCACGGCATCGATCTGCAGGCAGGTGGCGAGCGCGATCGGTCCGAGCGGGCAGTGCAGCGCGAGCGCGACGTCATAGGCTTCGGCCATCGCGGCGATCTTGCGGCACTCGGTGATGCCGCCCGCGTGCGAGGCGTCGGGCTGGATGATGTCCACGTAGCCGCCCGCGAGAATGTGCTTGAAATCCCAGCGCGAATACAGACGCTCGCCCAGCGCGATCGGCGTGCTGGTCTGGTTGACGATGTCGCGCAGCGCCTCGACGTTCTCCGAGAGCACGGGCTCTTCGATGAACATCAGCTTGAACGGATCGAGTTCCTTCGCGAGCACCTTGGCCATCGGCTTGTGCACACGGCCATGGAAGTCCACGCCGATGCCGACGTTCGGGCCCACGGCCTCGCGCACGGCCGCGACGTTGTTGATGACGCCCTGCACCTTGTCGAAGGTGTCGATGATCTGCAGTTCTTCCGAGCCGTTCATCTTCACGGCCTTGAAGCCGCGCTCGACTACGGCGCGCGCGTTGTTGGCGACGTCGCTCGGACGGTCGCCGCCGATCCACGAATACACCTTGATCTTGTCGCGCACCTGGCCGCCGAGCAGCGCGTGAACGGGCACGCCATGATGCTTGCCCTTGATGTCCCAGAGCGCCTGATCGACGCCGGCAATGGCGCTCATCGAGATCGGGCCGCCGCGGTAAAAGCCCGCGCGATACATCACCTGCCAGTGATCCTCGATGAGGAGCGGGTCCTTGCCGATCAGATAATCGGCGAGTTCATCGACGGCGGCGGCTACCGTGTGCGCGCGCCCTTCGACGATCGGCTCGCCCCAGCCGACGATCCCCTCGTCCGTTTCGATCTTTAGAAAGAGCCAGCGCGGCGGGACGACGAAGGTTTCGAGCCTGGTGATTTTCATGCGGTGTCTCCATGACCTTGAGCGGTAGGGCGGCGCTCGCATCACGCGCGAGCGGCAACGTCTTCATCCGCCCATGCTACTGCAAAATTCGCCTTTAAGTGCTATTAATAGTATTATTTCGCAACGCTTCCCAATATCCAGGAGAACGGCGATTCAACGCGATCTGCACGGCACGGTGGCCTACGAACTCGGCAGCGCGATCCTGCGTGGCGACTACCCGCCCGCGACGGTCCTGCCGCGCGAGGCCGAACTCATGGCAACGTTCGATGTGAGCCGAACGGTGCTGCGCGAGGCGCTGCGCACGCTCACCTCGAAAGGGCTCGTGGAGTCGCGTCCGCGCGTGGGCACGCGGGTGCGTGCGCGCGAAGCGTGGAATCTGCTCGATGCCGACGTGCTCGACTGGTACGCGCGCGTGGCGCCGCCGCTTGCTTTTGCGCTCAAGCTCCAGGAAATGCGCGAGATGATCGAGCCGTTTGCGGCAGGGTTGGCCGCAAACGCGCATGATTCCGATGCGCTTGCGTCGATCGCCGCCGCGCACGAGGCCATGGCACAAGCGCGCAATGTGGACGAATGGGTGCGCGCCGACCTGCGCTTTCATCTCGCGGTGCTGGGCGCTTGCCGCAACGAATTGCTGGTGCCGCTCGGCACGCTGATCGAGCGCACGCTCGAAGGCCAGTTGCGCGTGAACGCAAAGCGCGCCGAGGTGTTCAACGCCGCGCTGCCCGACCACACCCTCGTGTACGAGGCGATCGTGCAACGCGACGCCTATGCGGCGAGCCGCGCAATGGCGGCGTTGCTGCGCCTCACGCGCGAGCGCATCGAGCGATGAACGCGTATGCCGGATGGGTGTCTTCGCAACGAATCGCGAAAAACGCAGCGAATTGCAGATGTAAAACGATTGCGCTGGCGCATGCAATGACGTTTGCTATGCTTTAGCTCGATCGAACGGCGCCGTAGCTTTCAGTGCCGTCAGCAAGTCAAAGGCAACGCTAACGGTTAAGCGATGAAGAAGAGCGAAGCGAAGGACACCCAACTGGACAACGCAACCCTGCTGGAAATCATCAAGGCGCAGTCGGACATCGCGAAGCTCGGGCTCGATCTCGGCGGCGTGATGGCCTACGTGGCGGAGCGCACCGAGCAGCTCACGCGAGCCCAGGGTGCGGTCGTCGAACTCGCCGAGGGTGAGGACATGGTCTACCGCGCGGCCTCGGGCAACGTCGCGAACCTCCTCGGATTGCGCCTCGCGCGTGAAACGAGCCTGTCGGGCCTGTGCGTGCGCGAGGGCGAGATCCTGCGCTGCGACGACTCGGAAACCGACCCGCGCGTGGACCGTGAAGCGTGCCGGCGCGCCGGCCTGCGTTCGATGATCGTCACGCCGCTCAAGCATCTCGAGACGACGGTCGGTGTTCTGAAAGTCACGAATTCGGAAGTCGACGCCTTCAAGGACGAGGACATCCGCACGCTCTCGCTGATGTCCGAACTCATCGCCGCAGCCATGTTCCACGCCGCGCGGCACGAGACGAGCGAGCTCTATCTGCGCGCGACGCATGACGCACTCACCGGTTTGCCCAATCGCGCGCTCTTTTACGATCGCCTGCGCCAGTCGGTGGACCTCGCGCTGCGCTCGTCGGGCGGACTCGGCGTGCTCAATCTCGACATGGACGGCCTCAAGCCGATCAACGACCGCTACGGGCATCGCGCCGGCGACGCGGCGATTCGCGAGACCGCGACGCGCATTGCGCGCCACAGCCGCCGCGTGGACACGGCCGCGCGCGTGGGCGGCGACGAGTTCGCCGTGATCCTGCCCGGCATCGCGGGGCGCGGGGACGCCGAGGCGTATAGCCGCCGGCTCGTGGACACTGTGGGCGAGCCGTTCGAGTTCGAAGGACATCGCATCGATCTCGGCGTGAGCGTGGGCGTTGCCATCCTGCCCGACGACGGCACCGAGATGACGGCGCTGATCGAATACGCGGATCGTTCGATGTACGAAACGAAGCGGGAGCGCAAGCAGATCAGGTGAATGCCGTGCGGTCCGGCGGACTCCGGTTCGCCACGCACGCGGCAATGAAAAAAGCCGCTGTCCTTGTGGGACAGCGGCTTTCTTTTGCAACTGGTGGCGAATCAGGGATTCGAACCCCGGACCTGCGGATTATGATTCCGTCGCTCTAACCGGCTGAGCTAATTCGCCGAAGAAAAGAATTATCGCGGTACAGCCGGAGGCTGTCAACCCCCTTCGTCATCTTTTTTGCAGGGAAGGCGGCCGCCGGGCGAGAAGCCCCACCCGGCAGCGCTCACAGCCTCAATCCTGCGCGTAAATATCCGAGTCCTTGGTTTCCTTCACGAACAGCATGCCGATCACGAAGGTGCCCAGCGCGATGATGATCGGATACCAGAGGCCCGAGTAGATATCGCCGCGCGCCGCCACGATCGCGAAGGCCGTCGCCGGCAGGAAGCCGCCGAACCAGCCGTTGCCGATGTGATAGGGCAGCGACATCGAGGTGTAGCGGATGCGCGTCGGGAACATCTCCACCAGCATCGCCGCGATCGGCCCGTACACCATGGTCACGAAGATCACGAGGATCGTGAGCATCACCACCGTCATCGGCCAGTTGAGCTGCGCGGGATCGGCCTTGAGCGGATAGCCCGCCGCTTTCAGCGTAGCCGCGAGCGTCTTCTCGAACAGCGCGCCGGCTTCCTTGGCGCCGGGCGCCCGGCCGTCAAACGTGTCGATGGTCGTGTCGCCCACCTTGATTTGCGCGAGCGTGCCTGCCGGGGCGGCCACGTTCTCGTAGTTCAGGCCGGCCTTTGAAAGTGCGCTCTTGGCGATGTCGCACGAACTCGTGAATTTCGAGGTGCCGACCGGGTTGAACTGGAACGAGCATTCGGCCGGATCCGCGATCACGACGATGGGTGCGCGTGCGGTCGCGGCTTCGAGCGCGGGGTTCGCGTAGTGCGTGATCGCCTTGAAGATCGGGAAGTAGGTGAGCGCCGCGATCAGGCAGCCAGCCATGATGATCGGCTTGCGGCCGATCTTGTCGGAGAGCGCGCCGAAGAACAGGAAGAACGGCGTGCCGATCAGCAGCGCCACCGCGATCAGGATGTTGGCGCTGGCGCCGTCCACCTTGAGCGTCTGCGTCAGGAAGAAGAGCGCGTAGAACTGGCCCGTGTACCAGACCACGGCCTGGCCGGCCGTGACGCCGAAGAGCGCGAGCAGCACGACCTTGAGGTTCTTCCACTGGCCGAACGCTTCAGTAAGCGGGGCCTTCGAGACCTTGCCCTCGGCCTTGATGCGCTTGAACGCCGGCGATTCGTCGAGTTGCAGACGGATCCACACCGAAACCGCGAGCAGCAGGATCGAGGCGACGAACGGAATGCGCCATGCCCATGCGGCGAACTGCTCTTCGCCGGTGAAGGTGCGCACGCCGAGGATCACGAGCAGCGAGAGAAACAGGCCAAGTGTGGCGGTCGTCTGGATCCACGAGGTGTAGAAACCCCGTCGTCCGGCCGGCGCGTGTTCCGCGACGTAAGTCGCGGCGCCGCCGTACTCGCCGCCGAGCGCGAGGCCCTGCAGCAGCCGCATGCCGATGAAGATCACCGGCGACGCAATGCCGATCGACGCATAGCCGGGCAGGAAGCCGACCACGAAGGTCGAGATACCCATGATGACGATCGTGACGAGGAACGTGTGCTTGCGGCCCACGAGGTCGCCGAGGCGACCGAACACGATCGCGCCGAACGGACGCACGGCAAAGCCCGCAGCGAAGCCGAGCAGCGTGAAGATGAAGCCGGCAGTGGGATTGACGCCGGAAAAGAAGCTCTTGCTGATGAAGGCCGCGAGCGATCCGGCCAGGTAGAAGTCATACCACTCGAACACGGTGCCGAGCGACGACGCGAAGATCACGCGTTTTTCGTCGCTGGTCATCGGCGCGTGCGAGACTTGTCCGCCAACGGTTGCCATAGATGTCTCCAGTATTGATATGCGTGTGGTCCGTCGGGCAGGCGACTCGTAGACCCGCGGTCCTGCGGAGCATTATTGGAATGGAAACTTACGGGCTTCTGACGCGGGTGTGGGTTTTCGAGTGTAGCGTCGGTGTGGGGTGGGGTCGGCTAACGTCGCTGAATTCGCAATCAAAATACTGCATTTATGGGTAAATATATTCTAACGTGCAGATTTTGACTCGCTCGAAGCGTATCGGGTAAGGGTAAGTCCCATCCCGGTTTTCTGACGCGGTCCGTCAGTTTCGCGGTGGTTTCGCCGCCAAAGCGCCGGCAATGCCGCTCAGGCCTGCGTACGCAAGCGCAGCGTCACGCGCACGAGCGTGCCGGCGAGGCGCGGCGTGTCCTGATAGACGTGATCCTCGATGGCGAGCATGCCGCCGTGCATCGTGGCGATCTCGCGCACGATCGCGAGCCCGAGTCCGCTGCCTTCGCCGTCGCGCCCGAGAATGCGGTAGAAGCGCTCGAGCACGCGTTCGCGCTCGGCGCTCGGAATGCCTATGCCCGTATCTTCCACCTCGAGATGGACCATGCCCGCCGAGGGCTCGGGCCGCACGCGCACGGTGATGCGCCCGCCCGCGGGCGTGTAGCGGATCGCGTTGTCGATGAGGTTCGAGAGCATCTCGCGCAGCATCACCGGGTTGCCGTCCACTTCGATGCGCGCCCCCGCTTCGCCATCGTCTTCCTCACTGCCGCCGGCCGTTTCGGGGCCTTCGTAGCCGAGGTCCATCTGCTTGGCGAGCGCCGGCTGCACCCAGTCGCGCACGGCGTGGCGCGCCACGTCGGCCACGTCCACCGAGGTGAAGACCTGTCCGGACATGCGGTTCTCCGCGCGCGCGAGTGCGAGCAGCTGGGTGACGAGCCGTGCGGCGTGCTCGGAGCTCGTCGCGATCTGCTCGAGCGAGCGGTGCACTTCGGCGGGGGCGTCCTGGCGCAGCGCGAGCTCGGCTTGGGTGCGCAGGCCCGCGAGCGGCGTTTTCATCTGATGCGCGGCGTCGGCGATGAAGCGCTTTTGCAGCTCCATGTTCTGTTCGAGGCGCGTAAGCAGGTCGTTGAACGAGGTGACGAGCGGCTCGATTTCGGGCGGCGCGCGGCGCGCTTCGAGCGGCGAAAGATCGTCGGGGCGACGCATGCGGATGTTCGACTGCAGCGCGTGCAGGGGAGCGAGGCCCCGCGAGAGCCCGAACCACACGAGCAGGATCGCGAGCGGCAAGATCACGAACTGCGGCAGGATCACGCCCTTGATGATGTCGTTGGCGAGCTGGCGGCGCTTGTCGAGCGTTTCCGCGACCTGCACGAGCACGGGTTGACCTTGCCGATCGCCGACGCTCGGATGCGTTGGCTCCACGGTCGTATAGGCGACGCGGATGTCGATGCCACGCAGCGTGTCGTCGCGGAATTCGACGAGGCCCGGCGGCGGGCGGTCGTCGTCGTGCGGCAGCGGCATGTCGCGATCGCCGCCGATCAGCTCGCCACGGCTGCCGAGCACCTGATAGAACACGCTGTCGACGTTATCGGCGCGCAGGAAGTCGCGCGTGGAGGCGGGCAGTGTCAGCTCGGCCACGCCGTTGACGGGCTGGATCTGGCGCGCGAGCACATAGGCGTCGGTTTCGAGCGCGCGGTCGAACGGGGCGTTGGCGATCGATTTCGCCACGAGATACGTGACCGCGATGCTCATCGGCCAGAGCAGCAGCAGGGGCGCGAGCATCCAGTCGAGAATCTCGCCGAAGAGCGAGCGCGGGCGGGCCTCGGCGGCGGCTTCGGCTTCGTCGGGCGGGGCGAACGGATTGGCGTAGCGGGCGTCGCGCGCGTCGTCGTCGAGGGCGTCGGCCGCGGATGCGGTCGCGCCCGAGACGCTGTCGGCCGGGCCGGCCACGCCTGCGGCGCCCTTGGGCGGCACGGCGCGCGCGATGGGAGGACGCCCGGCCATCGTCGATCCTGCCTACTTGAAGTGGTGGCTGGCGGGCATCGCCGGCGCGGCGTCGGGCGTGCCGGCCTCGGTCCGGGCGGGCGTCTGGCCTGCGCCGGCCTGCGCTTCCTTCGCCTCCTTTTCGAGGCAGTAGCCGAGCCCGCGCACGGTCACGATGCGCACGCCGCCCGCTTCGATTTTCTTGCGCAGCCGGTGCACGTAGACTTCGATGGCGTTGTTGCTGACTTCTTCGCCCCATTCGCACAGGTGGTCGACGAGCTGCTCCTTCGAGACGAGCCGCCCGAGCCGCTGCAGCAGCACTTCGAGCACGCCCAGTTCGCGCGCGGAAAGATCGAGCACCTGGTCGTTGATGCGCGCAATGCGCCCCACCTGGTCGAACGCCAGCGCGCCGTGCCGCACGACGGTCGGGCCGCCGCCCGCACCCCGCCGCGTGAGCGCACGCACGCGCGCTTCGAGCTCGTTGAGCGCGAAAGGCTTGGCCATGTAGTCGTCGGCGCCGAGGTCGAGGCCTTTGACGCGCTCGTCCACGCTGTCGGCGGCGGTGAGGATCAGCACGGGCAGGTTGGAATTGCGCGCGCGCAAACGGCGCAGCACTTCGAGGCCCGGCATTTTCGGCAGGCCCAGATCGAGGATCAGGAGGTCGAACGACTGCATCGACAACGCGGTATCGGCATCCACGCCGCTACGCACGTGATCAACGGCATAGCCCGATTGGCGGAGTGATCTCACGAGTCCATCCGCGAGTATGCTGTCGTCTTCGGCAATGAGGATTCGCATGTTGCGCCAGCGTCGCCTTCGAGGCTTTTAGACCTCGTAGTCAGGCTCGTAACACCCGCGCCGCGCCGCGTCCTTGAAGGCGCGGCCAGGCGACGCGCGGCGGTCTCCCGAAATTCGCGGTTCTGGATAGCCAGAAAGGCTTGCCAAAACCACTGTTTTTTTATACAGTGTCTGCGTTCGTGTGCATTAGCCCGAATGAGGCGTGCGCATGGTCACGAGACGCCGTTCATCATAGCAAAGGACGATTCATGGAAGATAGCAAGAAAGGCTCGGCTGGGCTGACTGCTGAAAAGAGCAAGGCGCTGGCCGCCGCGCTCGCGCAGATCGAAAAGCAGTTCGGCAAGGGGTCGATCATGCGACTCGGCGACGGCGAGGCGGTCGAGGACATCCAGGTAGTCTCCACCGGTTCGCTCGGCCTCGACATCGCACTTGGCGTGGGTGGTTTGCCGCGCGGCCGGGTGGTCGAGATCTACGGTCCGGAATCGTCGGGTAAGACCACGCTCACGCTGCAGGTCATCGCCGAAATGCAAAAGCTCGGCGGCACGGCGGCGTTCATCGACGCGGAACACGCGCTCGACGTGCAATACGCCGCCAAGCTCGGCGTGAACGTGCCCGAACTGCTCATCTCGCAGCCGGACACGGGCGAGCAGGCGCTCGAAATCACCGACGCGCTGGTGCGCTCGGGCTCGATCGACATGATCGTGATCGACTCGGTCGCGGCGCTCGTGCCGAAGGCCGAAATCGAAGGCGAAATGGGCGACTCGCTGCCGGGTCTGCAGGCGCGTCTGATGTCGCAGGCGCTGCGCAAGCTCACCGGCACGATCAAGAAGACGAACTGCATGGTGATCTTCATCAACCAGATCCGCATGAAGATCGGCGTGATGTTCGGCAACCCGGAAACCACCACGGGCGGCAACGCGCTCAAGTTCTATTCGTCGGTGCGTCTGGACATTCGCCGCATCGGTTCGATCAAGAAGAACGACGAAGTGATCGGTAGCGAAACGCGTGTGAAGGTCGTGAAGAACAAGGTCTCGCCGCCGTTCCGCGAAGCCGTTTTCGACATTCTCTACGGCGAGGGCATCTCGCGTCAGGGCGAAATCGTCGACCTCGGCGTGCAGGCCAAGATCGTCGACAAGGCGGGTGCGTGGTACAGCTATAACGGCGAGCGCATTGGCCAGGGCAAGGACAACGCACGCGAATTCCTGCGCGAGAACGCGGACATTGCTCGCGAGATCGAAAACCGCATCCGCGAGTCGCTTGGCGTGAGCACGATGCCGGACGGCGTCAAGGACTCCGGCGAAGTCGAAGTCGCTGACGAAGAGTAAGTCCACCAGGCTCTCGTAGATAAGGCAAGCTGATGCGCAAGGGCGGGTCACCCACGTCCTCGCCTTCCGGCGAGCAGGCGAACCCGCATGCGGGTTCGCCTGCGGACAGGGGCGTCGAACGGCGCTCCGCCGTCAAGCCTGCCGACTCGCGCACGAGCCGTTCTGGCCATTTGAGCCGCGACGCCCAGGCGGGCGATCGCGGTTTTGCGCATTCTGGCGCCGCGTTTTCTTCGCCCGCCGATCTCAGCGACGATGGCGGCGCGGTCTTCGAAGTCCCGTTCGAGGCGTTCTTCAGCGGGGCGGATGAAGAGGCGGCAAACGTGCCGCCAGAACCGCTGTCCGAACCCACATTCAAGCGATCGCGTCGCGCGCCGCTCGAAACAGCGCGCGAATCCAGCGCGCCGCAAGCCGACCAATACGAGCGCAGCTCGGCCAGCCGCGCCGCACGCGCCAGCGAGCGCGAAAAGTCGTCCACGGCGAAGCAGCGCCCCGAGCGCTCCCTCAAGGGCCGCGCGCTCGGCTATCTTTCGCGCCGCGAATACAGCCGCGCCGAACTCTCGCGCAAGCTCATGCCGTACACCGAGGACGCCGACGCACTCGAAGTGCTGCTCGATTCACTCGAACGCGAGGGCTGGCTCTCCGACGCGCGCTTTGCCGAAAGCGTCGTGCACCGGCGCGCGTCGCGCGTGGGGGCAGGGCGTATCGTCAGCGAACTCAAGCGCCACGCGGTGGGCGAAGCGCTCATCGAAGAGGTGAGCTCGCAACTGCGTGAGACCGAGCTCGTCCGCGCCCGCACGGTCTGGCAGAAGAAGTACGGCCAGTTGCCCGAGACGCCCGCCGAACGCGCGCGCCAGGCGCGCTTTCTCGCGGCGCGCGGCTTCTCGATGTCGATCATCGGCAAGATCCTCAAGGGAATCGACGAAGACTGGTCCGATAACTGAGCCGGCCGTCTCGAAAAATCCGCTCAGGCAAGTCCCCGCCCGGCCTGTGTGTTCGCGGCTGTCTCAAATACTCGGTATGTTAAAATCACGAGGTTTTCCAATCCGGTCTTACCTTTAGCATGCCGCTTTCTCCGCCCGTGCCCCGCCAGTTGCGCCATCAGCGCGCCATCCGGGCGGTTGCCTATGAGCGCGAAGACGGCCTGTGGGACATCGACGCGTGCCTGACCGACCACAAGCCACGCGACGTGCCGCTCGCCGCCGGTGTCCGGCCCAATGGTCTGCCGATCCATGAACTCTGGCTGCGTATTACGATCGATCGCAAGCTCAATGTCGTCGACGCCGAAGCGTCGTCCGACTGGGTGCCTTACGACGGTCAGTGCCAGAACGCCAATCCCGCCTATCGGGCCCTTATCGGGCTCAATCTCCTCGACAATTTCCGCCGTGAAGCGGGCCGGCTCCTCGCCGGCACGGTCGGCTGCACACACCTCACAGAAATGTTGGGCGTTTTGCCGACCGCTGCGATCCAGGCGTTCGTCGGGGCAGTGTGGGACACATCGAATGGCTCGCCGGGTGAAGCGCCCGGACCGGAACTCGGCAAGACCGCCGGAGGCAACGAGGCCGCCGGTGAAAAGCCGCCCTTCCAGCTTGGCCGCTGCCACGCGCTGCGGTTCGACGGGGAGGCGGTGAAGCAGTTTTATCCGCGCTGGTATGGCCATGTGCCGCGTTCGATAGAGCGTGGCGCGGAAACCCCCGGCGTGCGCGACAGCCGGAGCCCGGGCCAAGAGGGCAGGGCCGACGCCGTCTCGCATGAATAACAACAGCGGAATCGAAGTTCACTCCAACTCTCAGACTGAAGGAATCACGCATGAAGATTCACGAGTACCAGGGTAAGGAAATCCTGCGGAAATTCGGAGTCGCGGTCCCGCGCGGCATCCCGGTGTTTTCGGTGGATGACGCGGTCAAGGCCGCTCAAGAGCTGGGCGGTCCGGTTTGGGTCGTCAAGGCGCAGATCCACGCTGGCGGCCGCGGCAAGGGCGGTGGCGTGAAGGTTGCCAAGACGATCGAGCAAGTCCGCGAATACGCGAACCAGATCCTCGGCATGCAGCTCGTCACGCACCAGACCGGTCCGGAAGGCCAGAAGGTCAACCGTCTGCTGATCGAAGAAGGCGCCGACATCAAGCAGGAACTGTACGTCAGCCTCGTCGTCGATCGCGTGTCGCAAAAGATCGTTCTGATGGGTTCGAGCGAAGGCGGCATGGACATCGAAGAAGTCGCCGAAAAGCACCCGGAACTGATCCACAAGGTCATCGTCGAGCCGTCGACGGGTCTGCTCGACGCTCAGGCCGACGACCTCGCCGCGAAGATCGGCGTGCCGGCTGCTTCGATTCCGCAAGCCCGCGCCATCCTGCAAGGCCTGTACAAGGCATTCTGGGAAACCGACGCATCGCTGGCTGAAATCAACCCGCTGAACGTCTCCGGCGACGGCAAGGTCATCGCGCTCGACGCGAAGTTCAACTTCGACTCCAACGCGCTGTCCCGTCATCCGGAAATCGTCGCTTACCGCGACCTGGACGAAGAAGATCCGGCTGAAATCGAAGCCTCGAAGTTCGACCTCGCATATATCTCGCTCGACGGCAACATCGGCTGTCTGGTGAACGGCGCAGGCCTCGCCATGGCGACGATGGACACCATCAAGCTGTTCGGCGGCGAGCCGGCGAACTTCCTCGACGTGGGCGGTGGCGCCACGACCGAGAAGGTCACGGAAGCGTTCAAGCTCATGCTCAAGAACCCGGGCCTGAAGGCGATCCTCGTGAACATCTTCGGCGGCATCATGCGCTGCGACGTGATCGCAGAAGGCGTGATCGCTGGTTCGAAGGCCGTGAACCTGAACGTGCCGCTCGTCGTGCGCATGAAGGGCACGAACGAGGACCTCGGCAAGAAGATGCTGGCCGAATCGGGCCTGCCGATCATTTCGGCAGACAGCATGGAAGAAGCCGCGCAGAAGGTCGTCGCGGCTGCCGAAGGCAAGTAATTCTCACCGGACACGAATGGCGGCGTGCCGGCGCGAAATCCGCAACGCAAGGCGCGGATGACGCGACGCGCGGCGCCAAACGAAAAGAGGTCAATACATGTCGATTCTGATCAACAAAGACACCAAGGTCATCACGCAGGGCATCACCGGCAAGACCGGTCAGTTCCATACCCGCGCGTGCCGTGAGTACGCAAACGGCCGCGAAGCGTTCGTCGCTGGCGTGAACCCGAAGAAGGCCGGCGAAGATTTCGAAGGCATTCCTATCTACGCGAACGTGCGTGAAGCGAAGGACGCCACCGGCGCGACCGTTTCGGTCATCTACGTGCCGCCGGCAGGCGCTGCTGCTGCGATCTGGGAAGCCGTCGAGGCCGACCTCGATCTCGCGATCTGCATCACGGAAGGCATTCCCGTCCGCGACATGATCGAAGTCAAGGACCGTATGCGCCGCGAAGGCCGCAAGACGCTGCTCCTCGGCCCGAACTGCCCCGGCACGATCACGCCGGACGAGCTGAAGATCGGCATCATGCCGGGTCACATTCACCGCAAGGGCCGCATCGGCGTCGTGTCGCGTTCGGGCACGCTGACGTATGAAGCGGTTGCCCAGCTGACCGCGATCGGCCTCGGCCAGTCGTCGGCAGTCGGTATCGGCGGCGACCCGATCAACGGTCTGAAGCACATCGACGTCATGAAGATGTTCAACGACGATCCGGATACGGACGCCGTGATCATGATCGGCGAAATCGGCGGTCCGGACGAAGCGAACGCCGCTGAGTGGATCAAGGACAACATGAAGAAGCCGGTGGTTGGCTTCATCGCGGGCGTCACGGCGCCTCCGGGCAAGCGCATGGGCCACGCCGGCGCGCTGATCTCGGGCGGTGCGGATACGGCCGACGCGAAGCTGGAAATCATGGACGCGTGCGGCATCAAGGTGACGCGCAACCCGTCGGAAATGGGTCGTCTGCTGAAGGCGATGCTGTAAATTCGAAATGCGCCTCCACTCGTGCATCATGTATGCGCGGGCGGCCGGCGTTTTTTGATATGCTTGCGGAATCCTTTCACGAGGTTTCCGAACAAAGAGCGAGGGAGCCAGTCATGGCCTCCTCGCTTTTTTATTTGGCTCGCCGTATGAGCCGCCTATCCTGAGTCACGGCTGAGTCTTCGTCTCCATGCTCGAGTTTTTCGCGACGCTCCACTGGGGCGCTGTCATCCAGATCATCGTCATCGACATCCTGCTCGGCGGCGACAACGCCGTGGTGATCGCGCTCGCCTGCCGCGACCTGCCTTCGCAGCAGCGCATGCGCGGCATTCTGTGGGGCACCGCGGGCGCGATCGCGCTGCGCGTGGTGCTGATCGCCTTCGCCGTGGTGCTGCTCAACGTGCCGTTCCTCAAGTTCACAGGCGGCCTGCTGCTGCTGTGGATCGGCGTTCGGCTGCTCGCGCCCAGTCAACTCGAGCACGCCAACGTGAAGCCTGCCGAAAAGCTGATGGGCGCGATCAAGACGATCGTCGTTGCCGACGCGGTGATGAGCCTCGACAACGTGGTCGCGATTGCGGGCGCTGCCGAAGCGGCCGATCCGCGCCATCGCATCGCACTCGTGATCTTCGGGCTGATGGTGAGCATTCCGCTCATCGTGTGGGGCAGCCAACTCGTACTCAAATTGCTCGACCGCTACCCGGTGATCGTGACGCTCGGCGCCGCGCTGCTCGGCTGGATTGCGGGCGGGCTCATCGTCAACGATCCCGCCGGCGACCGCTGGCCGCTGCTCGATACGCCAGCGGCCGAATACGGCATGTGCGTGGCGGGGGCCGTGTTCGTCGTCGCGCTCGGCACCTGGCTTCGGCGCCGCAACGCGCAGCGCAGCGCGACGCAGGGGCCGCAGTCGCACTGAGCGCGCATGGCTGTGCCATAGCGCCTGGGCCATCTGGCCGACTGCTGCGCGGCACGGGCCGCCGATACGATCAAGACGCCTGTTCACGACTGTGAGCAGGCGTTTCTTGTTTCAGGAGCCCTGACGATGATCGTATCCGCACTTCCCATGAGCCCGCCGCCGCGCAACGGCTGCGCGTGTTTTGCCAGACTCTCGCGCCTCGCGAGCATTGCCGGGCGCTGGACCGCGCGCGGCTTCACGCTGATCGAACTGATGATCGTGCTCGCGATCGTCGGTGTGATCGCGGCCTACGCCATTCCCGCGTACCAGGATTACCTCGCCCGCAGCCGCGTGGGCGAGGGCCTTTCGCTCGCGGCTTCCGCGCGCCTCGCCGTGGCGGAGAACGCCGCGAGCGGCAACGCGTTCGGCGCGGGCTACACGGTGCCGCCCGCCACGCGCAACGTGCAGTCGCTGCATATCGATGACACGACCGGTCAGATCACGGTCGCTTTCACCTCGCGCGTGGCGCCCGAGGGCAGCAACACCATCGTGCTCGTACCCTCGGTGCCCGACAACGCCGATGCGCCCACCGCGCGCGTCGTGCTCGCCCAGGGCAGTGTGCAGGGCGGCACGCTCACGTGGGAGTGCTTCGCAGCGGGCAAGACGGCTTCGTCCCTTGGCGCGCCCGGCACGGGCCCATCGCCCACGGACGCCGCAACGCTGGCGGGCAACCTCGCACCGCCGGAGTGCCGCGCATAAGGTTTGCGCATCGGTGCGGGGGCAACCGTGAGCGCTTTCAAGCCCACTCGCGCAGCGCACGCGGATGCGACCCGACCGGCCGCACCCGCACAGCGGGGGAAAAGTTTTGTATAGTGCCCCGTTGCTGAACGCCCCCGCCCAACCATGCCTTCCAATTTTGCGCGTTACCTTACGTTCGTCTTGCTGGCCCTCGCGTTGACGCTGCCCTATGCGGTCGTCAACCACACCTATCCGATTCCGACTTTCTACGCGGAATTCGTTGCACTGACACTTTATGTGCTGATGGGCGCCGCGACGTTGCTGCTCATTCGCCCGGCGCGCGCAGGCGAGGGCTTCGCATCGCCCACGGTCGCGCTCGTGCCGCTCTTCTTCGGTCTGTTGCTGATCGTGCAGACGTTCGCACTGCCGCTTGCCGAGCCTTCGATGAACTGGCTCGGCGCCGGTTATCTGCTCGCCGCGTTCCTCGCGACGCACGCGGGCTACACCATCACGCGCGCGCGCCTCATGCAATCGGCGCTCGTGTGGGCGGCTTTCGCGCTGCAGTTCGGCGGCCTCTTCGCCGTATTCACCCAGGTGATCCAGCTCTTTCACCTGGAGACGAAGGTCACGCCGCTCGTGGTGGCGTACAACATCACGGTCGATCGCCGGCCGTTCGGCAACATGGCGCAGGCCAATCACCTCGCCACCTATATCGCCTTTGCGATGGCGGGTGCGATGTACCTCGTCCTCACACGGCGTTTGAACATCCTGCTGTGGGGAGTGCTGACCGTGATCTATTCGGGCGGTCTCGCGCTCACCGTGTCGCGCGGGCCGTGGCTGCAGATGGGCGTGATTTTCGTCGCGGGTCTGTGGATCGCGCTCACGGGCTGCCGCAGCGAAGGCGACGAGGGACGCGGTGCGGGTGCGGGCCGCAAGGCCGGCGGCGTGCGCGCCTGGGCCATCCCGTTCGTGCTCGTGCTGATCTTCTTCGGCATGAATGCATTCGTGCGCTGGGCCAACGTCCACTACGGCCTGGACCTTGCGCAGTCCGCCGCCGAGCGCATGAAGGACGCCAGCCAGATCGCGCCGCGCCTCGCACTGTGGCGCTACGGCTGGACGATGTTCAAGTCGCATCCGGTGCTAGGCGTCGGCTGGGGCGATTTCCCGGTGCACCAGTTCGAGCTGGCGCGCTCGCTTGGCGGCGTCGAGATCGCCAACAACGCGCACGACATCTTCCTCGACCTGCTCGCGAAGACCGGCCTCGTCGGTCTTGCCATCGTCGTGATCGGGCTCGTCGCGTGGTTCGTGCGCGGGCTGCGCGCGCCGCATACCGCCGAGCGCGTGTTCGGCTTCATGCTGATCGGCGTGCTCGTCATGCATGCGCTCGTCGAATATCCGCAGCAGTACATGTTCTTCCTGCTGCCGGCGATGTTCGTGTTCGGCCTGCTGGAGACGAAGCCGCTGCGTGTCGTGCCGCCGCGCGTCTCGCTCGGCGTGTATGCGGTGGTCGTGTTCGGCGGCGTCGCGGCGCTGTACCCGGTGCTGCGCGACTACAACCGCGCCGAGGTGCTGTATTACGGTCAGCACCCGGCGCGCGACTACGGCGACGATCCTTCGCGCCTGTTCGGCGCTTGGGGCGACTACGGTATGGCCACGCTGTTGCCGATGAACGCTGCGAGCCTGCCGAGCAAGCTTTACGCGCACCAGCGCGCCATCGCGCTGCTGCCCGGCGAAACGGTGCTGCGCCGCTACGCGGTCTTGCAGGCGCTGGATGGCGATGCGGCGGGCGCTTTCGATACGGTGGAGCGTCTGCGCATTTTCGCCACGGAACTGCACGACTGGCAGACGCAACTCGCTTCGCTCTACGGCCTGCTCGACGAGCAGCCCACGCTCGCGGACTTCAAGGCGCAACTCGTCAAGAAGTACGGGACGCCGGCGAAATCGGTCGAACAGGACGACGAGGACGATTCGGACGATTGAGTCTCACAGCGCGCGCGTGAAGGGGCGGTGAGTCAGCTCGCCGCCGCTCCGGCAATCAAAGCTCGGAGTACTTCGCGGCGCTGCCTTTTGCCTTCTCCACGGGATAGCGCTGCGCGTTCAGCTTGAGCTTTTCCGCCGCCGCTTCGACCAGATCGATCCCGGCGGTATGGGCGACCAGCAACAGGTAGATGAACACATCCGCGCATTCGTGCTTGAGATGCGTGAGCTGCGCGGGATCGGCGAGCTGTGCGTCGATCTGCGCGTCGGTCTTCCACTGGACCGTTTCCAGCAGCTCGCCTGCCTCGATGCTGGTGGAGACGATCAGGTTGCGCAAGGTGTGAAACTGCTTCCAGTCGCGCTCGTCGCGAAAGGCCAGAACCTGCGCGAGCAGTTCGTCGAGCGTCATGGCATCAGCGCTCCGCCACCCAGTCTCCCGACTTGCCGCCGTGCTTTTCCAGCACGCGCACATCGGTGATCGTCATGCCGCGATCCACTGCCTTGCACATGTCGTAGACGGTCAGCAGTCCGACCTGCACGGCGGTCAGCGCTTCCATTTCCACGCCCGTGCGGCCGAGCGTTTCCACCTGCGCCGTGCAGTGAACCCCGGGCAGCGCTTCGTCGAGCGCGAAGTCCACTTTCACGCGCGTGATGGCGAGCGGGTGGCACAGCGGAATCAGATCCGAGGTGCGCTTCGCCCCCTGGATCGCGGCGATGCGCGCAACGCCGATCACGTCACCTTTTTTCGCGTGGCCGTGGCGGATCAGCGCGAAGGTTTCCGGCAACATGCGGATCGTGCCGCTCGCGAGCGCGATGCGCTTCGTCTCTGCCTTGCCGCCGACATCGACCATATGGGCGTCGCCGGCTGCGTCGAAATGCGTGAGTTCAGGCATGGTGGTTCTTCCTTGAGGGGTACCTATCTTAACAGTGCGGCACGCCGCGCTTTCTACGCGTCTTGCCGTGTCGCAAGTGTTGTAAGGCGGGCTACAATCGATGGATTGGCGCAAGGGCGCGGGCGGTCCTCACCGGGCGCGCCGCCGCGCCGGTGTTCCGCATTCCCCGATCCTGTCATCAATGCGTCTGAAACGGCTGCTTGCTGCATGGTTGTGCGCGTCGCTTACGGTTTCGCCGCAAGCGTACGCGCAGGCGTCGAATGCCGCCGTCCTCAAGCCCGGCGCGGCCCCGCCGATGGCCGCGCAGCCGGCACCGGCCCCCTCCAGCCCGGCACCGAACGCGGCCAATGCGGCGCCCGCACTCGTCAGCGGCCCGTTCGACGACTCGGCGGACCCCGTCGTCCCCGCCTCGATCGCGCAGGGCGTGTTCGGCACTTACGGCGGCGCGCAGAGCCGCTTTTCGGCCCAGGGCCAGGCAGGCGCAGCTTCCTCGTCGTCGAGCGGCAATACCAGCGTGCGCGCCCCCGCCTGGGTGCCGCAACTGCCCGACCTCGGCGACGGCTCCGGCGGCGCGCTCACGCCGCAGGCCGAGCGCCGTATCGGCGAGCGCGTGATGCGCGAGATTCGCCGCGACCCCGACTATATCGGCGACTGGCTCGTGCGCGACTACCTCAATTCGGTGGCCGCGCGCCTCGCGGCGGCCGCCAGCGCGCAGTTCATCGGCGGCTATCGGCCCGACTTCGATCTGTTCGCGATCCGCGACGGCCAGATCAACGCCTTCTCGCTGCCGGGCGGCTTCATCGGCGTGAACTCGGGGCTCATCGTCGTCACCCAAACGGAGTCCGAACTCGCCTCCGTGCTCGGTCACGAAATGGGCCACGTCTTGCAGCGGCACATCGCACGCATGCTTTCGCAGAGCGAGCGCACGGGCCTGGCCGCGCTGGCCGGCGTGCTGTTCGGCATTCTCGCGGGCGTGCTCGCGCATAGCGGCGATCTCGGCGCCGGGATTGCGCTCGGCAGCCAGGCGTATGCCGTGGACAGCCAGTTGCGTTTCTCGCGCGCCGCGGAGCACGAGGCCGATCGCGTGGGCTTCCAGCTGCTCACGGGCGCGGGCTACGACCCGTGGGGCATGGTGGCGTTTTTCGAGCGGCTCGAGCGCGATTCGATGGAAGACACGGGCGTGCCGGCCTACGCGCGCACGCACCCGCTCACCGGCGAGCGCATCGCCGACATGCAGGACCGCGCGCGCCGCGCCGCTTACCGTCAGCCGCGCCAGGCGCCCGAGTACGGTTTCGTGCGCGCACGCGTGCGTGTGCTTCAGGACCGCACGCGCAACGAGTACATCGACGAGGTTTCGCGTCTGCGCTCGGAGCTCGAGGACCGCACGGCGCTCAACGTCGCCGCGAACTGGTATGGCATTGCCTACGCGCAGTTGCTGCTGGAGCGCTACGACGACGCCACGGCGTCGCTCGCGAACGCGCGCGCGGCGTTCGCGAAGTTCGAGGCCGCGGATGGCAGCAAGACGCGCAGCTCGCCGAGCCTCGACGTGCTCGCCGTGGATATCGCGCGCCGCTCAGGCCGTACCGACGACGCCGTGCGGCTGGCCGAGGCCGCGCACAAGGCGTGTCCAGGCTCCCACGCGGCTACCGATGCGCTGCTGCAGGCGCTGATCGCGGCGCGGCGCTTCAAGGAGGCGCAGACGCTCGCGCGCAGCGAAACCGAGGCCGAACCGCAGCAGGACGCCTGGTGGCTCTATCTGGCGCAGGCGAGCGCCGGACTCGGCGACGCGCTCACTCAGCATCGGGCGATGGCGGAGAAGCTGGCGCTCGACGGCGCGTGGCCCTCGGCTATCCGTCAGCTCAAGGAGGCGCGCGACATGAAATCGGTGGGCTACTACGATCTGTCGACGATCGAAGCGCGCCTGCACGACTTCGAGGCGCGCTACCAGCAGGAGCGCCAGGACGAGAAGGATGAGGGCCGCGGCTAAGTCGGGCTCAGTCCGCGGATGCAGGCGGCGTGCCCCGCGGCCTGCGCTTCGCGCTCGGCGCGCGCCGGGCTCGCCACGAAGGCGAAGCGCGTGCTTACGTCGGCGCGCTTGACCGGCTGCAGCGGCAGCGCGGCGCCGGCGCGCCAGTGGAAGGTGCCGCTGTGGGCGTCGTCCGCGAGCGTGGCGTGGTCGGTGAAGAGGTCGAGGTCGTGGTCGTGCAGCAGCGCCGCGCGCGGCGGCGAACTCGCATCGGCGAAGATCACGCTGCCCGCTTCGTCGAGGTAGGCGGCCACGGGCTCGAACGCTTGACCGCCCTGATCGGTGAGCGTCAACGCGTCGTCGCCCTCGTGAGCCGCGGCGAGACGCACGATCCACGGCGTGTATTCGAGTTCGACGTACACGCGCTGCGGCCCGTTCTGGAAGTACCACTGGCCGTGTTCATCGCGCTCGTAATTGCGGTTGATGAAGCCGAGCAGCGCTTCGTGGCGGATCGCGGTGCCGGGTGCGTTCTGCGCCTGGGCGGCCTCGTCGCGCATGCGCCAGTTGCCGCGTGCGTCGAGCAGCAGCCAGCCCGTGCAATGCGGGACGTTGGGCCAGCGCGCGAGCGCCTGTTTGACGATGTCATCCATGAGAGACGAAAGGCGAGAGATAAGCGAACACGCGCTGCGAAAGCCAGTCGCTGCGGCCAGGGAACGGTCCCGTCATGAAGCCGACGTGGCCGCCGTGCGCGGGCTGATCGAGCTCGACGGCGGCGCTCACTTCGTGGCGCGCGGGCAGCGCGCGGCCCGGCAGGAACGGATCGTTGCGCGCGTTCAGAATGAGCGTGGGGACGGCGATTTCGCCGAGCTTCGGGCGGATCGTCGCCTGCGTGTAGTAGTCGTGGGTGTCGCGAAAACCGTGCAGCGGCGCCGTCACGACATTGTCGAATTCGTACATCGTCCGGCTGGCGAGCACGGCTTGCGCGTCGAACAGGCCGGGGTACTGCTCGAGTTTCTGGAGCGCCTTCACTTTCAGCGTCTTCAGGAAGCTGCGCGTGTAGATCATGCCGAAACCCTGCGTCAGCATCTCACTGCCTGCATGCACATCGAGCGGCGTGGAGATCGCCGCGGCGGCCGCGACGATCGCGGCATCTTCCCGACGCTGGGCAAGCCAGTGCAGCAGCACGTTGCCGCCGAGCGACACGCCCGCGACCACGAGCGGCCCCGCGTGGCGGGCAGCGAAGCGGCGCAGCACCCAGTCGACTTCGGCGGAATCGGCCAGATGGTAGAAGCGCGGCAGCAGGTTCAGCGGTCCGCTGCAGCTGCGAAAGTGGGGGATCGCCGCATGCCAGCCGCGCGCCTGCGCGGCGGCAGCGAGCGCGCGCGCGTAGTGGGAGCTCGAGCCGCCTTCCAGGCCGTGGAACAGGACGAAAAGCGGGGCGTTGTGTGAATCCGCACCGGCACGCTTGCCGTCCAGCCAGTCCACTTCGATGAAGTCGCCATCCGGCGTGTCCCAGCGCTCGCGGCGGTAGGCTGGCGCGGGCAGGCGCGAGAACAGCGCCGGCACGATGGTCTGGATGTGCGCACCGGGCAGCCAGAACGGCGCGCGGTAGTCGTTGTCGTAGTGGGGGCCGAGCAGGGCGGTCTGGGCATCGAGCGCGGCCGCGACGCGGGCTGCGTCGCCGGGCCTGCTGGTGTCGTCGGTCGTACTCATCACTGCCCCCTGCTTTGCGCCCTTATGTCAGTGCAGCGCGCCCTGGCCGTGGCGCAATCTGGCCGAGAACTGGGTGGCTGCGTCGTCGGGCATGCGGCTCGCGTGAATGTGCGCAATGCGCCACTCGCCGCGCTCGTGAACCATCACGTAGGTCGTGAAGACCATGGTGGGAATCGCACTGGGATCGACCGGGCGGTGCGCTTCCACGATCGCGTAGACCACGGTGCCGAGGCTGTCGTACACACGGATGTCGAGCGGCTCGATCGACACCGGCGCCGCTTCGAGCTGTGCGGCGAGGCCCACGCGGATGCTCGGCAGGCCGTGCAGGTGCGCGCCTTCCGCCGTGATGCAGCTCACGAACTCTTCATCGATCCACAGACCCATCAAGCTGTCGATGTTGACTTCCGCGACGGCCTGGTAGTACGCGTTGAGGGTGTCCGCGGCGGCTTCGAAGATGTGGGCAAAACGTGGCATGGCTCGTTGGTCTTGTGCGCTCGGTGTCGCATTCGGCGTCTACCTGGGCGCGGGTTGGCGATTGATCGGTCGCGTCGTTGTGCGGCTGTCGCTGCGTGCCGCGCGTTTGCCGCGAGCATGCCGCTTTCGCGAGACAGGCCTGTGACGTGCTCCGATGCGGCGCATGGGTCCCTCCCGCGCCTCGTTGCCTCTATTGGGCGCGCGCAACGCGCATGGCGTCCGTTGCGTGGCGCACATCCATTTGTGTGCGCGATGTTTTCAGCGTGGCGGGCGGCACATAGCCGCCCAACGCTGCTGGCGATGCCTGTTGCTTATCGCTGCCCGAGCAGCATGCCGCGTAGATCGCCGAAAACCTGCTCCGGGCTCAGTTCGCGCAGGCAGTTCAGATGCCCGAGCGGACACTCTCGCGCAAAGCAGGGACTACATTCGAGATGGAGCCATTGTACCTTTGCAAGCTCGGACAAGGGCGGCGTGTGGCGCGGATCCGTCGAACCGTACAGCGCGACGAGCGGCCGACGCAGCGCGGCGGCCACGTGCATCAGGCCCGAATCGTTGGTCACTACGGCGTTCGCGCGCGAGATCAGTGCGCACGCCTCGCCGAGCGCGGTCTGCCCGCACAGGTTGCGCACGTTCGGCGCGCGATCGGCAATCGCCTGGGCGAGCGGGGCGTCCTTCGGCGAGCCGAGCGCGACGATCTGCGTGTACGGGAACGACTGCCCCACCATCTTCGCGAGCGCCGCGAAATGCTCGGGCGGCCAGCGCTTGGCCGGGCCGTACTCGGCGCCGGGGCAGAACACGAGCAGCGGCACGCGCGTATCGAGATTGAAGCGCGCCGACACGCGCGACGCCTCGTTCGGGTCCGACTCGAGGCGCGGCATCGGCAGGTCGTCGGGCACGCTCGCGCCGGGCGCGTAGGCGAGCGCGGCGTAGTGGCTGACCATCGGCGGGCGCTCGTCCTTGGGCGGATTCGCATGGCGCACATTCAAGAGGCCGTAACGGTTCTCGCCCGTGTAGCCAATGCGCAGCCCGATATTGGCGAGCCACGGGATCAGTGCGGACTTGAGCGAATTGGGCAGCACGTAGGCGGCGTCATAGCGCTCGGCGCGCAGATCGCCCGCCAGTTGCCAGCGGCGCAGCAGTTGCAGCTTGCCGTGGCCGAGGTCGGTGGCGTAGACGTCGCGGATCTCGGGCATGCGCTCGAGCACGGGCGCAACCCAGGTTGGCGCGAGCGCATCGATCTGAATGCGCGGGTGCAGTTTCACGAGCCGCGAAAAAAGCGGCTGCGCCATCAGTGCGTCACCGATCCAGTTCGGTGCGATTACCAGCGCGCGGCGCATCGGGAGTCAGGGTCCGGAGAGGGTAAAGGTTGCACGTGCGGCTTGCCCGCCTCGCGCCGGCTCGGGCCGGCATGGGGGCGGATTGGGCCGCGCGCGAAACACGGTTGGGAAAATGGCGAGAAGCCGCGCGCCGGTGAACGGGCGGCGGCAGCACGTAGAACGCGCCGCCGCATGCGCGACGGCGCGCCGCGAGTGAGGCGAAACGCGTCAGTGGCCGTGGACGACCTCGCCCGCGCGCAGCTTGTAACGCGTGCTGCAGTACGGGCACTTCGCTTCGCCGTGCGTCACGTCGAGGAACACGCGCGGGTGGTTGCTCCAGCGCGGCATCGACGGATTCGGGCAGTAAGCGGGCAGATCCTTGGCCGAAAGTTCGACCAGCGGCATTTCCTTGATTTCGCTCATGAGGACGATTCTCTGTGTAGCTGTGGGGGCCAGGCGTTGGCGCGCCCGGACCTTTTGTCTTAGACCTTCGCGAGCCAGCGCGCGTACTTGTCGTTCTTGCCCGAAACGACGTCGAAGAAGGCCGATTGCAGCTTCTCCGTGACCGGGCCGCGCGAGCCGCTGCCGATGGTGCGGTTGTCGAGCTCGCGGATCGGCGTGACTTCGGCGGCGGTGCCCGTGAAGAACGCTTCGTCGCAGGTGTACACCTCGTCACGCGTGATGCGTTTTTCGATCACGGGAATGCCCATGTCGCGCGCGAGCGTGATGACCGTGTCGCGCGTGATGCCGTCGAGGCACGACGCGAGGTCCGGCGTGTACAGCTTGCCGTTGTTCACGAGGAAGAAGTTCTCGCCCGAGCCTTCCGAGACATAGCCGTCCACGTCGAGCAGGAGCGCTTCGTCGTAGCCGTCGGCGGTGGCTTCCTGGTTGGCGAGGATCGAGTTCACATACCAGCCCGAAGCCTTGGCGCGCACCATCGACACGTTCACGTGATGGCGCGTGAACGACGACGTCTTCACGCGGATGCCCCGGGCGAGGCCGTCTTCGCCGAGATAGGCGCCCCACGGCCATGCGGCGATGGCCACGTGGATGGTGTTGCCCTTGGCCGAAACGCCGAGCTTTTCCGAGCCGACCCAGATGATCGGGCGGATGTAGCACGACTCGAGCCTGTTCGCGCGCACGACTTCGAGCTGCGCGTCGGCGAGCGTCTTCGCGTCGAACGGCACGTCCATCTGGAAAATCTTGGCCGAGTTGAGCAGACGCCTGGTGTGCTCGGCGAGGCGGAAGATCGCGGTGCTGCCGTCGGCGGTCTGATAGGCGCGTACACCTTCGAAGACACCCATGCCGTAGTGCAGCGTGTGGGTCAGCACGTGAATGTTGGCGTCGCGCCAATCAATCAGCCTGCCGTCCATCCAGATCTTGCCGTCGCGGTCGGCCATTGACATACGAATCTCCAGACAAGTGCAGTAAATATCGGGCTTATATAGGGTTTCGCCGCGCGCCGCGTGGCTGCGGTTGGCAAAGACGATTATTTTAGCGTCATTTGACGCCTTCCAGCGCGCCCGCGGGCGCTTGGGGCGGGGATTTCGGGCGATTTTAGGGTCGTTTCGCGCGCGTTCCGCCTGAATATTTTTTGGGTTTAGCCCATGCTGCATCGCAGCAAATCGCGCGAACGCCCGCCCGGCGAGCAGCGTCTGCCCAAATACGGGAGATTCGCCTGGACACGTCTCTGATCGTCCTGGCTATCAGCTAAAATACCGATCTCGCAATCGATGCCGGCTCGTGCCAGCGACGAGCAGCGACATGGAGCCGCGACCCGAAACAGCGTTCAAACCGGATCCCGCGCCGTGCCGTCCCGCACGTCTTGCCGCGCCAGAATGAGGCCCGCGGCGCCGCATCGCCTTGCCACCGCCTTCCCACCATCAAGATGACATGCCCATGAACAAGGTTCTGCGTCTTTCCGATCTGATCTCCGAAGGCAAATTGAAGGGCAAGCGCGTATTCATCCGCGCCGACCTGAACGTGCCGCAGGACGACCACGGCAACATCACCGAAGACACCCGCGTGCGCGCCTCCGTGCCGGCCATCAAGGCCGCACTCGACGCCGGCGCGGCCGTCATGGTCACCTCGCACCTGGGCCGCCCGACCGAAGGCGAGTTCAAGCCCGAAGACTCCCTCGCGCCGGTCGCGAAGCGTCTGGCCGAACTGCTCGGCCGCGACGTGCCGCTGGTCGCGAACTGGGTTGAAAACGGCGTGAACGTCGAGCCGGGCAACGTGGTGCTGCTCGAAAACTGCCGCGTCAACAAGGGCGAGAAGAAGAACTCGGACGAGCTTTCGCAAAAGATGGCGAAGCTCTGCGATATCTACGTGAACGACGCGTTCGGCACCGCCCATCGCGCCGAAGCCACGACCTACGGCATCGCGAAGTACGCGAGCGTCGCCTGCGCGGGTCCGCTGCTCGCGGCTGAACTCGACGCGCTCGGCAAGGCGCTCGGCGCGCCCAAGCGTCCGCTGGTGGCCATCGTGGCGGGCTCGAAGGTTTCGACCAAGCTCACCATCCTCAAGTCGCTGGCCGAGAAAGTCGATCAGCTGATCGTCGGCGGCGGCATCGCCAACACGTTCATGCTGGCCGCGGGCCTGAAGATCGGCAAGTCGCTCGCCGAAGCCGATCTGGTGGACGATGCGAAGGCCATCATCGACGCGGCGCGCGCGCGCGGCGCCTCCGTGCCGATCCCGACCGACGTCGTGACCGCCAAGGAATTCTCGCCGACGGCCAGGGCCGAGACGAAGAACGTGGCCGACGTGGCCGACGACGACATGATCCTCGACATCGGTCCCGTCACCGCCAACGCGCTCGCCGCGCAGCTCGCGCAGGCCGGCACGATCGTGTGGAACGGCCCGGTCGGCGTGTTCGAGTTCGACCAGTTCGGCAACGGCACGAAGACGCTCGCGGATGCGATCGCCAGTTCGGGCGCGTTCTCGATCGCGGGCGGCGGCGACACGCTCGCAGCCATCGCGAAGTACAACATCGCCGACAAGGTCAGCTATATCTCCACCGGCGGCGGCGCCTTCCTCGAGTTCCTCGAAGGCAAGAAGCTGCCGGCGGTCGAAGTGCTCGAAACGCGGGCGGCTGGTTAAGTGGCGCCGCGCGCCCCGGCCGGGAAGGCCATGAGCAAACTTCCTCGTGCAGGCGCACAGAAGTCGCGCAGCGCAGCCGGGGCCGCAGCAAAACAGAAGGGGCGCGCAGCGCCCCAGGCAGAGACGGACCAGGCGGGGGCCGACGCGACCCCCGCCGCCGCTGCCGAAAAGGACCTTGCGGCGACGCAGTCGACTGCTGAATCGACAGCCGCACAGAATCCGACAGGGCGCACAGCCACGCCCGCATCGAATACGACTACGCATGTAGACAGCGCCGTAGCGGCTCATGTGAGCCCTGCGGTGTCCTCCAAGAAAGCGACGCCGGGTACACCCGGTGCGCGTTCCGGCGCATCCGCACCCGCGGCGCAGCCGGCCAGCACTTCTCGCAGCAACGGTTTTCCCAGCGATCCTATCCAGACGAGGAGACTCATGCATCGCGCCACCAAGATTGTCGCCACCATCGGTCCGGCTTCCAGCACGCCGGACATCCTGCTGAAAATGATCCGCGCAGGACTGGACGTGGTGCGCCTCAACTTTTCGCACGGCACCGCCGACGACCATCGTCAGCGTGCTGAAATGGTGCGGGACTGCGCCCGCCAGGCTGGCCGCGAAGTTGCGATCATGGCGGACCTGCAAGGCCCGAAGATTCGCGTCGGCAAATTCGAGAATGGCAAGACGACGCTCGAGCCGGGCCATCCGTTCATCCTCGACGCCGAATGCGAGCTCGGCAATGACGAGCGCGTCGGTCTCGACTACAAGGATCTGCCGCGCGACCTGAAGCCGGGCGACATCCTGTTGCTCAACGACGGCCTGATCGTGCTCGACGTCGCGCGCGTGATCGGCAGCGAGATCCACACGATCGTGCGCGTGGGCGGCGACCTGTCGAACAACAAGGGCATCAACCGCCAGGGCGGCGGCCTGACGGCGCCCGCGCTCACCGCGAAGGACATGGAAGACATCCGCACGGCCATGTCGCTGGGCGCGGACTTCGTCGCCGTGTCGTTCCCGAAGAACGCCACCGACATGGAAATGGCGCGCCAGCTCGCGAACATCGCGGGCGCGCCGTACGGCATCAAGCCGAAGATGATCGCGAAGATCGAGCGCGCCGAGGCGATTCCGGCGCTGCAGGAAATTCTCGATTCGTCGGACGGCATCATGGTCGCGCGCGGCGACCTGGCCGTGGAAGTGGGCAATGCCGCCGTGCCGGCGCTGCAAAAGCGCATGATCCGCATGGCGCGCGACTCGAACAAACTCGTCATCACGGCCACGCAGATGATGGAGTCGATGATCCACGCGCCGGTGCCTACGCGCGCCGAAGTCTCGGACGTCGCCAACGCGGTGCTCGACGGCACGGACGCCGTGATGCTCTCGGCCGAATCGGCCGCGGGCAAGTACCCGGTGCAGACCATCGAGGCCATGGCCGCGATCTGTCTGGAAGCGGAGAAGTCGGAGCAATCCGAACTGGACAAGGACTTCCTCGACCGCACCTTCACGCGCATCGACCAGTCGATCGCCATGGGCGCCTTGTTCACGGCCTATCACCTGGGCGCGAAGGCGATCGTCGCGCTTACCGAGTCGGGCTCGACCGCACTCTGGATGTCGCGTCACTGGACCCATGTGCCGATCTTCGCGCTCACGCCGCGTGCAGGCAGCGAGCGCGCCATGTCGCTCTATCGCAATGTCACGCCGCTGCACCTCGATACGAGCAGCGACCGCGACACGGCGCTCCAGCAAGCCATCGAAGTGGTGGTCAGCAAGGGCTACGCGTCGCACGGCGACATGGTCGTGCTGACCGTGGGCGAGCCGATGGGGCAGCCGGGCGGCACGAACACACTGAAGATCGTGCGCGTCGGCGACGTGCTCTAACTTCGGTGCGGTAACCTCGCGGCGATTTTTTTCGCTTTATTTTCGCGACTCCCGAAAATAAATGCGGACGGCTTCGACTGGTACCACACTGGTATCAGATCGACGCCAAATCGGTGCCGTTTAGACGCTTTTTCCCCGCAATTGAAGCCCGTACGCCATAGAAACGGCGCACGGGCTGTCAACGCTTTTTGCATCTTCTCGCGGTTCTGACGCTCCGATACGCCAATTTCATGCCAGTTACGTGCCTGGTGCCGGGATCGGACGCGCTTCGCGATAAAATCACGCCATCGAGCCCGCGGCAGGTCACGCGGGCGGCGGCTGCCAGGCCGCCCTCGACCGGCTGCGCAAGACAGTCGGCGGCAGAAGCATTTCGTTTCAAATCAAAGGAGTAGCAACAATGCCTCTCGTATCAATGCGTCAACTGCTGGACCACGCGGCTGAACACGGTTATGGCCTGCCCGCGTTCAACGTGAACAACCTGGAACAGGTCCAGGCGATCATGGAAGCCGCGAACCAGGTCGGTTCGCCGGTGATCATGCAGGCATCGGCCGGCGCGCGTAAGTACGCGGGTGAGCCCTTCCTGCGCCACCTGATCGAAGCTGCGGTCGAGTCGTATCCGCATATTCCGGTCGTGATGCACCAGGACCACGGCCAGTCGCCGGCGGTCTGCATGGCAGCGATCCGCAGCGGTTTCACCAGTGTGATGATGGACGGCTCGCTCGAAGCCGACGGCAAGACAGTCGCATCGTACGAGTACAACGTCGAAGTTTCGCGCAAGGTCGTCGAAATGGCGCACTCGATCGGCGTGACGGTCGAAGCGGAACTGGGCGTGCTCGGTTCGCTGGAAACGATGAAGGGCGACAAGGAAGACGGTCACGGCGCCGAAGGCACCATGACGCGCGAGCAGCTCCTGACGGACCCGGAGCAGGCCGCCGACTTCGTGAAGCTCACGCAGTGCGACGCGCTGGCCATCGCCATCGGCACCTCGCACGGCGCGTACAAGTTCTCCAAGAAGCCCACGGGCGACATTCTGTCGATCCAGCGCATCAAGGAAATCCACGCGCGCATTCCGAACACGCACCTCGTGATGCACGGTTCGTCGTCGGTGCCGCAGGAACTGCTGGCCGAGATCCGCGAATTCGGCGGCGACATGAAGGAAACGTACGGCGTGCCGGTGGAAGAGATCCAGGAAGGCATCCGTCACGGTGTGCGCAAGATCAACATCGACACTGACCTGCGTCTGGCGATCACGGGCGCGATCCGTCGCTATATGTATGAAAATCCGTCGAAGTTCGACCCGCGCGACTACCTGAAGCCGGCTCGCGAAGCCGCGAAGAAGGTGTGCCTGGACCGCTTCCTCGCGTTCGGCTGCGAAGGCCAGGCCGGCAAGATCAAGCCGGTTTCGCTCGACAAGATCGCCGAGAAGTACAAATCGGGCGAACTCGCGCAGATCGTTCGCTAAGCGAGCTTCTGTGCCGGGCGCTGTGCGCCTCGAGTAGCAAACATCGCCGTTTCCGCTTGTTTTGGGGGAACGGCGATGGGCTTTTCCGGGAAATTTGCCGGTTTTTGGTTTACCCTCGCATTACCTTCGGTTTTACGGTTTCCGCGCGCGGTTGCAACCGCGATTCTGGACCGAACCCGCCTCCGTTTCGATTGTCCTTTTAGCGAATCACGACGATGTCTACCCTCTACGAATCCACGCTCCGCTCGCTGCCGCTTCTCGGCCGCGGCAAGGTCCGCGACAACTATGCCGTGGGCAATGACAAGCTGCTGATCGTCACCACCGACCGTCTGTCGGCGTTCGACGTCATCATGGGCGAGCCGATTCCGCGCAAGGGCGAGGTGCTCAACCAGATGGCCGACTTCTGGTTCGAAAAGCTCAAGCACGTCGTGCCGAACCACCTCACGGGCGTCGCGCCTGAAACGGTGGTGGCCGTCGACGAAGTCGAGCAGGTCAGGGGCCGCGCCGTCGTGGTGAAGCGCCTCGAGCCGATCCTCGTGGAAGCCGTGGTGCGCGGCTATCTGGCCGGCAGCGGCTGGAAGGACTATCAGGCAACGGGCGCCGTGTGCGGTGTCGAACTGCCGCCGGGCCTGCAGAATGCACAAAAGCTGCCCGAGCCGATCTTCACGCCGGCAGCCAAGGCCGAAATGGGCCACCACGACGAGAACATCACGTACGAAGAGATGGAGCGCCGCATCGGCACCGAGCTCTCGCGCACCATCAAGGATATTTCGATCAAGCTGTACAAGGAAGCCGCCGACTACGCGGCCACGCGCGGCATCATCATCGCCGACACGAAGTTCGAATTCGGTCTCGACAACCACGGCCAGCTGTATCTGATGGACGAGGCGCTCACCGCCGACTCGTCGCGCTTCTGGCCGGCCGACCAGTACCAGGTGGGCTCGAACCCGCCGTCGTTCGACAAGCAGTTCGTGCGCGACTGGCTCGAAACCCAGGACTGGAAGAAGGAGCCGCCGGCGCCGAAGCTGCCCGACGAAGTGATCGCCAAAACGTCGGCAAAGTATCAGGAGGCGCTCGAGCGTCTTACGGGTCAAAAGCTCGCGTGAGCGAGAAGAGGGAAAAAGGAAGCACAATGAGCGAAGTTCAGACGGCTCACCAGCATGCGGCGCCGCTCGTCGGCGTGTTGATGGGCTCCAGCTCCGACTGGGACACGATGAAGCACGCGGTCGCGATCCTGCAGGAGTTCGGCGTCGCGTACGAGGCCAAGGTGGTCTCGGCGCACCGCATGCCCGACGAGATGTTCGAGTACGCGGAAAAGGCGCGCGAGCGCGGCCTGCGCGCGATCATCGCTGGCGCGGGCGGCGCGGCGCACCTGCCGGGCATGCTGGCGGCCAAGACCACGGTGCCCGTGCTGGGCGTGCCGGCGGTCAGCAAGTATCTGAAGGGCGTGGATTCGCTCCACTCGATCGTGCAGATGCCCAAGGGCGTCCCGGTCGCGACCTTCGCCATCGGCGAGGCGGGCGCGGCCAATGCGGCGCTCTTCGCCGTCTCGATCCTGAGCGTGACCAACACCGAATACGCGAACAAGCTCGCGGCCTTCCGTGTGCGCCAGAACGAAGCGGCGCATGCCATGGTGCTGCCCCCGCTTTGATCGTCCCGCTTTGATCGTCCCCACGCGCCGCGGCCACCCCGCGGCCGACCACGAAGATGACTCCTGACAATTCACCGGTTTCACCGATCCTGCCCGGCGCCTGGCTGGGCATGGTGGGTGGCGGCCAGCTCGGCCGCATGTTCTGCTTTGCCGCCCAGGCGATGGGCTATCGCGTCGCCGTGCTCGATCCCGACGCGACGAGCCCCGCGGGCACCGTGGCCGACCGCCACATCTGCGCCGCGTACGACGACGAAGCGGCGCTCACCGAACTCGCGCGTCTGTGCGCGGCCATCTCGACCGAGTTCGAGAACGTGCCCGCGGCGAGCCTCGACACGCTCGCGAAGTCGACCTTCGTGAGCCCGGCTGGACGCTGCGTGGCGGTGGCGCAGGACCGCATCGCCGAGAAGCGCTTTATCGCGGCGGCCGGCGTGCCGGTCGCGCCGCACGTGGTGATCGAGTCGTCGCAGGCGCTCGCCGGCATCGACGACAAGACGCTCGCCGCCGTGCTGCCGGGCATTCTCAAGACCGCGCGCATGGGCTACGACGGCAAAGGCCAGATTCGTGTCTCCAACGCCGAAGAAGTGCGCGAGGCGCATGCGTCGCTCGGCGGCGTGCCGTGCGTGCTGGAAAAGCGCCTGCCGCTGAAGTTCGAGGTGAGCGCGCTGATCGCTCGCGGCACGAACGGCAAGGCCGTCGTTTATCCGCTCGCGCAGAACACGCACCGCAACGGCGTGCTCTCGCACACCATCGTGCCCGCGCCGGACGCAAGCCCGGCGCTCGTGCAGCAGGCCCAGCAGGCGGCGATCCAGATCGCGGCGAAGCTCGGCTATGTGGGCGTGCTGTGCGTGGAGTTCTTCATCCTCGAAGACGGCTCGCTCGTCGCCAACGAAATGGCGCCGCGCCCGCACAACTCGGGCCACTACACGACCGATGCGTGCGCCACGAGCCAGTTCGAGCAGCAGGTGCGCGCCATGACGGCCATGCCGCTCGGCGACACGCGCCAGCACTCGCCGGCCGTGATGCTGAACATTCTCGGCGACGTGTGGTTCCCCTGCGCCGTGGGCGAGGCGAAGCCCCAGAAGGGCGCCGCGCCCGTCACGCCGCCGTGGGACCAGGTGGCCGCGATGCCGGCCGCGCGCCTGCATCTGTACGGCAAGGAAGAAGCGCGTGCGGGCCGTAAGATGGGCCACGTGAACTTCACTGCGCCGACGCTCGACGAAGCGCGCACGGCCGCACGCGACTGCGCGCGCCTGCTGCACATCGCCACGAGCTGAGGTTGAGCCGCATCATGTCTGATCAGCAGAACGCGCCGCACGATGGCGCGCCGACTCTGACCGATGCCGACATCGAGCACGCCGCCGCGCTGCTCGACGCGGGCGAGCTGGTAGCGTTCCCGACCGAGACCGTCTATGGTCTGGGCGGCGATGCGGCGAGCCCCGAGGCAGTCGCGCGCATTTACGCGGCCAAAGGGCGGCCGGCGAACCATCCGGTGATCGTGCACTTGCCGCCGGGCGGCGACCCGCAGTACTGGGCAGCGGAGTGGCCCGAGGCGGCGCAAAAGCTCGTCGATGCATTCTGGCCCGGCCCGCTCACGCTGATCGTCAAACGCCACGAACGCATTCCCGATGCCGTGAGCGGCGGTCAGGACTCGGTGGGGCTGCGCTGCCCGTCGCATCCGGTCGCGCAGCAGCTGCTGGCGGCGTTCTCCGCGCGTCGCGGCGGTCATGGCGGCGTGGCGGCGCCGTCGGCGAACCGCTTCGGCCACGTGAGCCCGACCACGGCGCAGCACGTGCGCGACGAATTCGGCGCGGCGGTGCATGTGCTCGACGGCGGCGCATGCGACGTGGGCATCGAATCGACGATTCTCGATCTCTCCCGCGGGTTCCCCGCGTTGCTGCGGCCCGGCCACGTGACGCCGCACGACATCGCGCGCGTGCTGGGCGAGGCGCCGCGCTTGCCCGACGGCTCGGACGCCACGGCGCCGCGCGCCTCGGGTACGCTCAAGGCGCACTATGCGCCGCGCACGCCGCTCGCGCTGCTGCCGTTCGAGGCGCTGGAGCCGCTGCTGGCGGCAGCGCGCGATGCGGGCGAAACGGTGGCGCTCGTGGCGCGCGCCTCGCGCGCGGGCGATTGGGCGCAGGCCAAGGGCGTGCATTTCGTCGCCGCGCCGGAAGAGCCGCAGGAATATGCGCGTGAGCTGTATGGCTTGCTGCGCGCGCTCGATCGCGCGAATGTCTCGCGCATTCTCATCGAGAAGCTGCCGGAGACGATCGAGTGGATCGCGGTCAATGACCGGTTGGGGCGGGCGGCGGCGGCGTTCGAGGCGCAGCAGCAAGGCTGATCATCTTCTTGCGCGTTCAATGAAAAACACCCCACGAGCCTGACGGTTCGTGGGGTGTTTTTTCTTGCACCGGGAGGCCCGGTGCAAGCGACGCTTATCAGGGCGCCTTGCCGATGCCCGCAGCAGCCAGCTGCTTTTCGACGTACGTCGCGAACTGCGAGTGCAGCGCCGTGGTCGGGTGCACGAGATCCGCGAACATGTAGGTCGTCGGCGCGTTGGCCGTCGTCAGCGTTTGCGGCGAGCAGAACAGCGAGCTGCCGAAGTTCTGGCCGTAGGCCGCGGCGTACGCGTTGATGGTGGCTTGCGGCGTCGTGGCCGGGTCCAGCCCCAACGTAGCCTTCGGATTGGCGAGCGCGTAGTTGGTCGCGCTGTTCGTCATGGCCGTGAGGTTACAGGCCGTATCCGTGTTCGTCACGGTGAAGCCGAGGCTGGCCGCGTTCGCGATCGACTGATCGAGCCACGAGAACGTATCGACCAGCACGACCTTCTTCGCCTGCACGTCGGCTGCGGTCGCCTTGATCAGCGTCAGGTTGTACATCGCCGAAATGAGCGAGAGCGCCTGGTCGGCCGAGCTCGCGGAGCCGGGCGTTGCGCCGATGGCGGCATCAGCCTTCAGCGCCGCCGGCGTCTTGCCGATGTCGGGCACCGTGACGACCGCGATCTTCGGATTGCCGGGGACGATATCCGCATGGACGAGCGCGCCCAGCGTGCCCGCTGCTGTGAGGACCGGGGCGATCGAGGCGAAGCTGGAGGCGTAGTTCGGGTTCGTGACGATACCGAGCGCGATGGCGGCGGGCACCAAGGCTGTTGCCTGCGCTTGGGTGAAGCCCGACTGCATCAGGCTCGCAACCGTGCTCTGCTGCGTCGCGGGATCGTTGACGAGCGTCGAAAACGGAGTGGCCGCGAGCGCCGCGCCGAACAACGCCAGGCCCGTGGGGCTGCCGTTAGTGGGCACGTTCAGCAGATTCAGGATTTCATTCGCGCCGCCTTCCACGAGCACGAGCTGATTCGCATTGAAGCTGCCGTGCTGCGCCAGGTACTGCTGGAGCTGCCACGTGACCGGCTGCTCGCTCGCGGCGGAGATCACGGCGCTGGTATTCGCCACGCCGCCGCCCGTCACCAGCGCGCCGCCTTGCGCGTAGTCGAGCCCGCCCGTGGCCGTGAGCGGCAGACCGAAGCCGCCTTCGAAGGCGGGCGATAGCGTGTTGCCGAAGTACTCGGACACATGCTGCGCCCAGACCTCGCCCGGGTTGGTCGTGAAGCGGCCGCCGCCGAAGCCCGGCAGAATCTGCTCCGAATACGTGCCCGCGTCGGTCAGGCTCGTGCCGAACGCCACCACCTGCATGTTGACGCCCGAGGGCGGCGGCGTGCTCGCGTTGTTGTTCCCACTGCTGCCACCACCGCAGGCGGCGAGCAGCGCAAAGGCGGCGCTCGCGGCAGCGATCTGGGTGGCGCGCAACAGCTTACGGTGTCTCGGTCCTTGATGCTTCATATTCACTTCATCTCCTCTGTGTGTGGCCTTTGATGCCATGCCTGCCTACTCATGCAACGGGTGCTCGTGGCACGAGCAGCTGCCCCGTTGTCGATGTTTTTCTCGATCGCCGGCCTTGCATGCACCCCCTGTGTGCTGCTGTCCCAGGGTCAGGGCCAAGGCCGACAGACTACGCAATCTCTCAGCTATTGCGCGACCCGAACTCACCCTCGGTGTTGTTTTCCGGCACGCCGTAGCGCGTTCCCACGGGTGTCGCCGGCGCCGTCACGGATGCGAGGCCGAGCGCGTCGTGGCGCTCGCACCAATCGGGCGGTGCGAAGAGCGCGGCGAGGCGCGAACGCCAGTCGGGCATGCGCGCGAAGTCCCGCGCCATCGCGAGCCATTCGTGAAACGTCGCCTTGAGCGGATTGCATGACGCAAGCGGCTTGACGATGCCGTAATCGGGCGCGTCGTGTGCGTCTTCCTCGACATAGCTGCCGAACAGGCGGTCCCAGATCGCGAGCACGCCGGCGTAATTGCGGTCGATATAGCGTGCGTTACGCGCGTGATGGACGCGATGCATCGACGGCGTGTTGAATACGTATTCGAGCCAGCCGAGCTTGCCTACGGCCTGGGTATGCACGAAGAACTGAAACGCGAGATTGACGAGCACGATCGCGACGATCTGCTCCGGCGTGAAGCCGAGCATGGCGAGCGGAACCCAGAACAGCCACATGCCCGCCACGGGGTACATGAGGCTCTGGCGAAACGCCGTGGAAAGGTTCAGGCGCACCGACGAATGGTGGACGACGTGCGCGGCCCAGAGCCAGCGCACGCGATGGCTCGCGCGGTGAAACACGTAGTAGAGCAGGTCCTGCGCGATAAAGAGTGCGAACCATGCGACGAGCCCCGGCTGCCACGAAACGAGCCGGAAGTGCCGGTAGACGTAGGCATAGACGGGCACCGCGACGAGCCACGCAAGTTTGTCGGCGCCCTGGTGCATGAGCGCGAGCGCGGCGTTGCACAGCGTATCGGGCCAGGCGTAGCGGGCGCTGTCGGGGGTGGCGTTCGATGCAGTGCGCGGCCGCGTGTGGGAGAGATGCCACGCTTCCCAGCCGATGCAGGCGAGAAATACGGGGGCGAGGGCGAGCAGCAGCCATTGCGCATCGAACTGCACGAACGTCGTCCTCCTTGTCCCGTGGGCGGCGCTGGTGGACAGCGCGGCGGTTGTAGTCTCATGTCTTGTCGGCCGCGTTAGTGCGCGTTCTTACGGGCGCGCGGCTCGATTGGCGGGCGCGTATGACAGATTTTTATGACGCGCCTTCGGCCTTTGCCCGTCAGGGTACACGCCTCGCGCCCAGGACGGGCGGCGCTTTGCTAGAGGAAAGATTCGAGCCCGGCGCGCGGCGGCGCGCTCGGGTGAGGCGCACGGGGACAGGTCCGCGGCGCCCGCCGGGCGTGCACACAGCGTGCTCGCCGGGTGCAATCAGCGTGCTCCCGGCACGTGGTCAATGCGTGGTCAATGCGCGTGGTCAATGCGCGCCGCGTCGTCTGGCCGGAGTTTTGTGCGTGGCCTTCTCGGCCTTCGACGCTTTCGCCGCGCGCTTCGGATGCGGCTCGACATACACGGGTTTTTCTTCGGGCATGCCCTTGTAGACCCACTCGAGCAGCGCGTCGTGCGCGGCGCGTGCGGCCTCGGCGCGCGGATCGTTGATGAGGCTCACCACGATCCAGCTCTCGCCATTCTCGGCCGCCACGTAACCGGCGATCGCGCGCACGTCGCGCAGCGTGCCCGTCTTGATATGCGCGTTGCCTTCCACGCCTGCGTTGGTGAGGCGGTTGCGCATCGTGCCGTCCACGCCGACGATCGGCAGCGAGTCGATGAACACCTGCGCGACCGGGCTCGCGTTCGCGTTCTGCAGCAGGTTGGCGAGCGAGAGCGCGCTGACGTGCTCTTCGCGCGAGAGGCCGCAGCCGTTGTCGAGCACGAGTTCGGGCATGTTCAGGCCGCTGCGCCGCAGGTACGTATTGACGGCCGTGGCGGCCTTGGCCGTAGTCGCAGGCGCTTTGCCCTCGACGGCGCCGAGCGTGAGGAACAGGTTGCGCGCCATCACGTTGTTGCTGAACTTGTTGATGTCGTGCACGACGTCCGAGAGCGGCGGGCTCTGGTGCACGGCGAGCAGACGTGCGCGCGGCGGCACGACGCCTTCGCGCACCGCGCCAGGCGGCGTGGCGAAGAGGCTGCTGCCCGTTTGCTGCCAGAGGGCGAGCAAGCCGTCCGCGAAGAACGTGCTGTGGTCCACGGGCGCGGCCATGTTGAGCGTGCGCTCGCCGCAGCGCATGGCGTAGCTGCCCGCGAAGCTCGCGGTGACGACGCCGTTGCCGCCCGGCGAAACCTGCGGGCTCGGCAGCATGCCGCCGCACGCGCCGGCGCGCTCGCGGATCTGGTTGTCGATCTGCCACTGCGCAACGGGCGGCACCACATCGATCGACACCCCCTCGCGGGAGGGCGAGAACGTGAACGAGACCGACTTGAACGCGTACATCAGCGGATCGGGGCCGACGTTGTAGGGCGCGCTGTCGTCGCCGTCGAACGAGGGCAGGTCGCGCGTGGACGGATCGAACTCGCTCTTGTCGAGCACGAGTGCGCCGTCGATGCGCGCGACGCCCGCGGCGCGAATCTTCTGCACGAGGTCGATCAGCTCTTCGGGCACGAGCTTCGGGTCGCCGGTGCCCTTGATATAGAGGTTGCCGTGCAGCGTGCCGCTCGCATCGACTTCGCCGTCGGTATAGGCGCTCGTTTTCCAGCGATAGTCGGGACCGAGCATCGCGAGGCCGCTCCACGTCGTGACAAGTTTCATCGTCGAGGCGGGCATCATCGGCTGGCCGGCATTCACGGCGACGCTCGGCTGGCGGTCGCCGACCTTTTCGATCACCACGCTGACCGACGAGAGCGGCACGTGTGCGCGTTCGAGGCCTGCCATCACGGTGGGCGGCAGCACCGTGGTCACGTTGACCGTGGGAATGCGCGCGCCTTCGGGCTGCGCGTACGCGGCCGGCGCGGCGGCGAAGCCCGCGGCGAGCGCGGCGCAGGCGAGCGTGAGGGCGAGCGGTCGAGGCAGGCGCGCAGTGGCGGCGGTGCGATGCGTGCGGTCGGAGCGCGAGGCAGGCAGTCTGAGCAAAGAGCGTAGGCGGGACAGCGAAGCGGGCAGCATGAAAAGCGTTCGGGCGAGTGCAGGGGCGGTGCTTGGGCCGGGCGCGGCGCACGGAAAGAGGGGACTCACCGGTGCTGCGCGCGGGCGCGAAAATCAGGGCGGCGTGTGATTCTCGGTGCGCGCGCGATGCGCTCGCTTGAACGTACTGTACAAGCCTGCACGCGCGCATCGCGGCCGAATCACGAGTGGAGCGCCGCAAAAGCGCACATTGTAAAGACCTCGCGCCGCGTGCGCGCATTGCCGCAAGAAAACGTTGCACATTGCGTGGCGTGATTCAAACACTGCCCTTAATGTGCCCATGCCGCGCGCCATTGCCTCGCGACCGGCTGCGTGCCGCAGCGGCGCGGCGCCCTTGTTCAGGCGCTAGAATGCTCGCATCCTCATCCACTCACGCAGCGTGGCGCAGCAGCGCCGCCCGGCCAATATTACGATGCGCATACTGCTAGTCGAAGATGACCGCATGATCGCCGAAGGCGTGCGCAAGGCGCTGCGCGGCGAAGGCTTCGCGGTCGACTGGGTCGAAGACGGCGAAGCCGCCCTCTCGGCCGCGAGCGCGGATTCTTACGATCTCATGCTGCTCGATCTCGGATTGCCGCGGCGCGACGGTCTCGACGTGCTGCGCACGCTACGCGCGCGCGGCGCGGCACTGCCCGTGCTGATCCTCACGGCGCGCGACGCCGTGGCCGATCGCGTGAAGGGTCTCGACGCCGGTGCGGACGACTACCTCATCAAGCCCTTCGATCTCGATGAACTGGGCGCACGCATGCGAGCGCTGATCCGCCGCCAGGCGGGCCGCAGCGATTCGACCATCCGCCACGGCTCGATCACGCTCGATCCGGCTTCGCACCAGGTCACCCAGGACGGTTCGCCCGTCGCGCTCTCGGCGCGCGAATTCGCGCTGCTCGAAGCGCTGCTCGCGCGACCGGGCGCGGTGCTCTCGAAAACCCAGCTCGAAGAGAAGATGTACGGCTGGGGCGAGGAGATCGGCAGCAATACCGTCGAGGTCTATATTCACGCGCTGCGCAAGAAGCTCGGGGCCGACCTGATCCGCAACGTGCGCGGCCTCGGCTACATGATCTCCAAAGACGCATGAAGCAGGTAATCAAGTGCGTAAGCGCCAAAGCGCTAGCTCCGGATCGACAGGGAGACCCCGTTAGCCGATGAGTTCCATCCGACGACAACTGCTGTTCTGGCTGCTCGCGATCGTCGTCGCGGGCGTTGGGCTCGCGGGCTGGCTGATCTATCGCCAGGCGCTCGCCGAAGCCAACGAGCTGTTCGACTACCAGCTGCAGGAAATCGCCGAGGCGCTGCCCTCCGAGCCATTCAACGAGATCCTCAGTTCGCGCGATACGGGCGACGAAGGCATCGTGCTGCAGATCTGGAATCGCAACGGCGTGCTCATGTACTACTCGCATCCGCGCGCGCCGCTCGCGCCGCGCGCGGAACTCGGCTTTTCGACGGAGCGCACCGACCGCGGCGACTGGCGCGTGTACGGCGCGATCGTCGGCGACAACGTCGTGCAGCTCGCGCAGCCCGTTTCCGTGCGCAACCGTCTCGCCGCGAACGTCGCGTTGCGCACGCTCTGGCCGCTCATCGTGGTGCTGCCGTTTCTCGGCATCGCGGTCTGGATCATGGTGGGGCGTGGGCTCAGGCCGCTCTCGCGCGTCGCGCGCGCGCTCGACACGCGTCATCCCGAAGCGCTCGATCCGCTGCCCGAAGAGCGTCTGCCGCGCGAAGTCACGCCGCTCGTGCATGCGTTGAACGCGCTGCTCGAACGCCTCGCGCAAGCCATCGACACACAGAAGGCCTTCGTCGCCGACGCTGCACACGAGTTGCGCACGCCGCTGGCGGCCGTGCAGATCCAGGCGCAACTCGTTGCGCGCGCAAAGGATGACGAAACGCGTCGCGAAGCGCTCGTCGATCTGCAGGCGGGCGTGACGCGCGCCACGCGTCTTGCCGAGCAGCTGCTCGCCCTCGCGCGCTCCGAACCCGACGGTCACGCGCGCGCGCAGAACGTCGATCTGCATGCGCTGCTCGATGATTGCGTGCTCAACCATGCGCCGCTCGCGCAGCAGCGCGGCGTCGATCTCGGCATCGAGGAAAGCGCGGCGGCGAGCGTGCATGGCGATGCCGATGCATTGCGCGTGATGCTCAACAACCTGCTCGACAACGCGACCAAGTACACGCCCGCGGGCGGCCGCGTGGACGTGAGCCTCGCCGTCGTCGACGGGCGTGCGCACGTGCGCATCGCGGACAGCGGGCCGGGCATCCCGGAAGAGGAGCGCGCGCGCGTGTTCGATCGCTTTTATCGCGTGGGCGCAGGCGCGAATCGCGCGCGCACCGATATCGCCGGCACGGGACTCGGGCTCGCTATCGTGCGCCGAATCGCGGATCAGCACGACGCGACCATCACACTCGGCGATTCGCCCGCAGGCGGCCTGCTCGTGGACGTGCGGTTCTGACTCCGAATCGCCCGCAAATGCCCGCCGCGCGGGCGTTTGCGCGATTATTGCGATTTCCGCGTACTTAAGACTCCTTTAAGCGACACGGCTTACTCTTCGGTACGTCGTGATGAGTACCCCGCGCAAGGAGTCCGCAATGAATACAAAAGTGCTTTCCCGCAGTGCCGTGGCAGCCGCCGTGGTCGTCGCATTGTCGGCGGGCTATGTAGCAGGGCACCGTGATCTGCCTGCTCCGCAGGTCATTTCGCAGGCCCAGGCCGCGGCGATGATGCCCGCCGAAGCCGCAGCCAAGACTGGCATTCCCGACTTCTCGGGTCTCGTGGAAACCTACGGGCCCGCGGTGGTCAACATCAGCGCCAAGCACGTCGTGAAGCAGACGGCGCTGCGCAGCGGCGGCAGCGGCTCGCAGCAACTGCCGATCGATCCGAGCGATCCGTTCTACCAGTTCTTCAAGCACTTCTATGGCGGCGCGCCCGGCATGGGCGGCGGCGACAATGGTCCGCAGGCCGACCAGCCGAGCGCGAGCCTCGGCTCGGGCTTCATCGTCAGCCCGGACGGCTACATTCTCACGAACGCGCACGTCGTGGACGGCGCCAACGTCGTGACGGTGAAACTCACCGACAAGCGCGAATACAAGGCGAAGGTCGTGGGCGCGGACAAGCAGTCGGACGTCGCTGTGCTCAAGATCGACGCGAAGGATCTGCCGACCGTGAAGATCGGCGACCCGCGTCAAAGCAAGGTCGGCCAGTGGGTGGTGGCGATCGGCTCGCCGTACGGCTTCGACAACACGGTGACCTCGGGCATTATCAGCGCGAAGTCGCGCTCGCTGCCGGACGAAAACTACACGCCGTTCATCCAGACCGACGTGCCGGTCAACCCCGGCAATTCGGGTGGCCCGCTGTTTAATCTGCAGGGCGAAGTCATCGGCATCAACTCGATGATCTATTCGCAGACGGGCGGCTTCCAGGGCCTTTCGTTCGCAATCCCGATCAATGAGGCGATCAAGGTCAAGGACGAACTCGTCAAGACCGGCCACGTGAGCCGCGGACGTCTCGGCGTCGCGGTGCAGTCGATGAACCAGACGCTCGCCAACTCGTTCGGCATGGACAAGCCGCGCGGCGCGCTGGTGAGCTCGGTGGACGCGAGCGGTCCGGCCGCGAAGGCGGGTTTGAAGCCCGGCGACGTGATCCTGTCCGTGAACGGCCAGGCCGTGGATGATTCGTCCGCTTTGCCGTCGCTCATCGCGGGCATGAAGCCGGGCACGAAGGCCGATGTTCAGGTGTGGCGTGACAAGAGCACGAAGGACCTCACCGCAACCATCGGCGCGCTGGGCGACGCCAAGGTGGCTTCGAACGACGCTCCGCAGGCGCAGATGCAGGGTCGCCTCGGCGTCGCGGTGCGCCCGCTCACGCCGCAAGAGAAGAGCAACGGCTCGCTCGATCACGGTCTGCTCGTCGAGCAGTCGGGTGGCGCGGCCGAAAATGCGGGTGTCCAGCCCGGCGACGTGATTCTCGCCGTGAATGGCCGCCCGGTGACGAGCGCCGATCAGCTCAAGCAAATGGTTTCCAAGGCTGGCAACAGCATTGCGCTCCTGATCCAGCGAGACGACGCACAGATTTTCGTGCCCGTCGATCTCGGCTGATCCCTGCTGTCGCGAATCCGGCTCCGTGCGCCGGATTCGCGGCGAGAGCAGGTTTCATTACGTTGTACTTGCGCTGCCCCCGTTGGCCTTTGGCCTCGGCGGCGGCGATTTTTTTTGGGGCGCACAAAACCTTTTACGCGCGCTGCCCGGGCACGCGTCTTGCGCGAGCATTACATCGGACAAACTGAAAGGAGCGATCGATGAAGCGTTTCCGCAACTCGCGCCCCATCCATACGACCGCTTACGCGACGATTCTCGCGGCCACGCTTGCTCTCGGCTACGCGGGCGGCGCGGCGGCGCAGCAGGCCGATGCCTCGGGCACCGTCGGCGGCACGACCACCGACAACACGAGCGCCGGCAACACGAATGGCGGCGGCATGCCGCAAGTCCAGCAGCAGGGCGACGTGTCGTTCGTTTCTGGCGGCGTGGGTCTGGACGAATCCAGGGCGCTGCTCGGCGCGGAACACCAGTGGCCGCTTGCGTTGCGCTTTACCCAGCGCAGCGGTGAGTACGTCGCGGACGTGCACGTGCAGATCACCGACTCGCACGGCGCGAGCGTGCTGGATACCACTTCGCGCGGGCCCTATATGCTCGTGAGGGTGCGTCCTGGCCGCTACAGCGTGCATGTGAGCCATGCGGGCGTCGACAAGACGAGCGCCGTGACGGTGGGCTCGAACGGCAGCGCGCGGGCGGCGTTCATCTGGTAAGCCGCGTGGCCGGGCCGGCCGTGTTGGGGCGCTCCCGCACGCGTGCCGCGCATAAGATTCACGCAGCCAGGACGAGTTTGGCCGATAATGAAGCCGATGGGAGGCTGCGATCGCTCAGGCGTTTCGCGAGCGGGTTGGCGCGTTGCCGTCGGTCGCCGTCGATTGCGTGACCGGTACGGCGGCAGGCGACTGGCGAGCGGCCATCCCGTGGGACTGCACGGCACGCGCCTTCCTGGCGGCGTGCCACGCGAACCGGTGCGGCCTGCCGCCCGGTGAGCGCAGGGCGCCGCAGGCGCCGCCAACCAACAGGGGAACCGAACATGGCGGTCGAACCGGATGCGGACCATCGCATCGAACTCGTTGCGAACCGTCACCGCGTGCGCGTGATTCATGGCGGCATCACCATTGCCGATACGCTGCACGCCGTCACCCTTTGCGAAACCGGCTACCCCGACGTCTTCTACTTTCCGCGCGCAGACGTGAACATGGCACGACTCGAACGCTCCGGACAGACCTCGCATTGCCCGTTCAAGGGCGAGGCGACGTATTTCCATTTGCGTACCGAAGACGGGCGCGTCGACGACGCGGCCTGGAGCTACGAAGCGCCGCTCGATGACGCAAGCGGCATCAAGGGGTATCTGGCTTTCTACGCGACTCGCGTGGACCGGATCGACCAGACCTCCTGAAATGGCCCGGTAGCTTGCATAGGGGGAGCCGCCATGGAACTGAACGACGCGTTGAGAATTCCGCTCGAACCGGCCGCCGTCTGGGCGGCGCTGCAGGACGTCGCGCTCGTGCGCGCGAGCATGGAGCATTGCGAGTCGTTCAGGCGGCTCGGCCCCGGCGAATACGCGATCACCCTCACGGTGCCGCTCGGGCCGCTGCGCGCACGCTATGAAGTGCGCGCCCACATTGCCAATGACACGGCGCAGGTGCCCCTCACGCCCCGGCGCGTGCTGAGCTTTCGCGCCCGCGCGGACGGCATCGGCTCGCTGCGCGGCCAGATCGACGTCGCGCTGCGCCCCGAAGAGCGCGCCACGGCGCGGGAGCCGGGTACGGGCAAGGATGTGAGCACGCGGATCGACTACTCGGTGTGGGCCACGCTCACGGGCCCGCTTTCCGAGTTGCCGCCGCGCCAGATCGAGAACGCGCTGCACGAACTGGCCGACGACTTCTTCACGGAGTTCTGCGCCGTGGTTGCGGTCAAGCACGGCCAGGCGCCGAACCGCGTGGCGGGCGAGCAGCCGCGCCGGCAGCATGTGTTCCTGCGGCCGATCAACCTCGCCGGTCTCGCCCGGCGTGCGCATATCCTGCCACAGCACCACGCGGGCGGAACGCTCTCGGGCCGCGCCGCAAGCACGCTGAATCACGAGCCGCCGCAGCACGCCATGCCCTATTGGGCGTGGGCTGCGATGATCTTTTTCGTGGCGTTGCTGCTTTATGCTGCGCGCTGGTTCACCGGGACCTGAATTCGGCGCTGCCCGGCGCGCGCAAGGTGCGCCGAGCGTCGAACCGCTCATCGAACCGCTTACACCCCCCGAAACTCCCGCCGCCACGCCGACGGCGAAATCCTGAACGCTTCCACGAAATGCTGACGCAGCGACGCGGCCGAGCCAAAGCCCGCGCGCTGGGCGATCGCGTCGATCGGCTGATCGGTGCTTTCGAGCAACTGCTGCGCGCGGGCGAGGCGCTCGCCGAGCAGCCACGCGCTCACCGTCGTTCCCGTCGTCGAACGAAACTGGCGCGTGAAGGTGCGCCGGCTCATCAGGGCGCGCTGCGCGAGCGAGTCGAGCGTGTGGGGCGCGTCGAGGTGGGCGCGAATCCAGTCGAGCAGACCCGGCAGCCGCTCGCCGCGCCCGGGCGCCGCAAGCGGCTGTTGTACGTACTGGGCCTGGTTGCCCTGGCGATGCGGCGGCACGACGAGCCGCCGCGCCACGTAGTTCGCGGCGCCCGAGCCGCACAGCCGCCGCATGAGATGCAGGCAGCAATCGAGTCCCGCCGCGGTGCCCGCCGAGGTCAGCAGGTCGCCGTCGTCGATGTAGAGCACGCCGGGATCGAAGCGTACGGCCGGAAAGCGCTGCGCGAAGTCGTCCGCCGCGGCCCAGTGCGTGGTGCCCGGGCGGCCGTCGAGCAGGCCCGCATGCGCGAGCACGTAGGCGCCGAGGCAGAGCCCGACGAGGATCGCGCCGCTCGCGTGCGCGTCACGCAGCGCGTCGCAAAGCGCGGCGGGTGGCGCCTCGTGGGTGTCGCGCCAGCTCGGCACGACGATCACGTCCGCGCCGCGCAGCCCCTCGAGGCCCTGCGGCGCGCCGATCGTGAAGCCTGCCGTGGTGGTGAGCGTGCCGGGCTCCGCCGCGCAGACTGCGAGTTCGAACGGCGGCACGCCGCCTTCGCTGCGGTCTTCGCCGAACACGACGCAAGGCACCGAGAGATGGAACGGACTGATGCGGTCGAAGGCGATCACGGCGACGCGCAAGGGGGCCGGTGACGGAGCCTGACGAGTAGCGGTGGCCATGACGAGTCCCGAAGAGGAATGGCCCGATTCTAGCGAAAGTTGTCGTCCGGGCCACTGTCGCGTGGGCGCTCGCGGCGCCACAATCCCGCCATCGACTTCGCGTCTTCGGACCGGTCGGTTCCTTTCAAACCCAGGAGGCATGGCCATGTCCGCGAATCCGCGCCGGGCGCTCGTCGTCATCGACGTGCAGAACGAATATGTCAGCGGCGATCTGCCGATCGAATATCCCCCCATCGAGACGTCGCTTGCCAATATCGGCCGCGCGATCGACGCTGCGCGCGCGGCCGGCGTGCCGGTCGTGGTGATGCAGAACTTCGCCCCGGCGGACTCGCCGCTCTTTGCGCGCGGCAGCGTGGGCGCCGAACTGCATCCGGTCGTGGCCTCGCGCGAGCGCGATCACTACGTCGAAAAAGCGCTGCCGAGCGCCTTCGCGGGCACCGATCTCAAGGCCTGGCTGACCGATCGCGGCATCGACACGCTCACGGTAGTGGGCTACATGACGCATAACTGCGACGCCTCGACGGTGTTCGAGGCGACCCACGCGGGTCTTGCCGTGGAGTTTCTCGCCGATGCGACCGGTTCGGTGCCGTATGCAAACGAGGCGGGAACGGCGAGCGCCGAGGAGATCCACCGCGTATTCAGCGCAGTGATGCACACGCGTTTCGCTGCGGTCGTGAACACGGATGCCTGGCTTGCCGCCGTCGAACAAGGCGTGCCGCTCGCGCGCGACAACATCTACGCGTCGAATCAACGGGCCCGGGCGACCCGCGTGCCGGCCTGAGCGCTCAAGAAAAAGGCGGCCCGTCGGTGGGCCGCCTGGTTCGATCCGGGAACTGCGCGCGTAGGCGTCAGGCTTGCGACGCGCTCGCGCCGATGCGCAGCGACGGGCTGAAGCGCAGCGCGTCGAGCATCGCGTCGACGTGCAGTTCGGCGTTGCTCGCCACGTCGAACGCGTCCGGCAGGATCGCCATATCGCGCAGCGCGCCGCCGATGAACGAATGGAGCACGCGCGAAGCGCGCTTGGCGTCGAGGTCGGCGGGCAGCTGGCCCTTCGACATCGCATTGCGCAAACCCTGTTCGATGCTCGCCAGGCCCTCGCGCATATCGGTCTGATGGCGCGCCATCACCGGGCCCATCTCCTCGACGAACTCACACTTCAGGAACAGGATCTCGAACACGCGGCGGCGGCGCACGTCGGTCGCCGTATTGCGCAGACACAGAATGCAGAGATCGCGCATGCGCCCGAGCGGGTCGGGCTCGCCGGGATCCGTCGATGCCACCTTCAGCTCGTCGAGCGGCAGCACCACGCGGTCGAACATGGCCGTGAACAGGTCGCCCTTGTTCTCGAAATGCCAGTAAATCGCGCCGCGCGTCACGCCCGCGGTCTGGGCGATGTCGGCCAGCGAAGTGCGCGACACGCCCTTCTCGTAAAAGACGTGTTCGGCGGCGTCGAGGATCCGGTTGCGCGTCTCCAGCGCTTCCTCTTTCGTGCGGCGGGCCATTTTGTAAAGTCGGTGCGTTGCAGCAGGTTGGGGGTGAATGAACGTATTTGGGGTGCGAACCGTAATGTATTGATTTGTAATATGGAGGTGATGCGCGGATCGCTCCTGAAGCACCCCTCAACGGTTAAGTAACGTCCTTTTACATTCGTTCGCGAATGTATCTATAATAGCACCCCACCACCTGGGTGCCTCAAATGGTGATGTCCGGTTAATATCCGTCCTTGGCCAAGTGGTCGTAGAAACCCCAATGCGCGACGCCTCTCGCGGCGGCGCGTGGCAGTATCGCCCGGACGGATGTGCAGACCGGAACGCGCCTTCTAGAAGAAGTACCGGGTTTATCCGTCAGGTATTTGCCAGATGCTGGCGTGCGTGGTCGTCCTCCTCGTTGCAGGACGCCGCACGCTTTTATTGTCAGTTATAGACAGAGGTCGCTCCATGCGCGTCGAACGGGTTCCATTCCGCCTAATCAGTGTCGCGACGGCTGCCATCGTGCTCGCAGCCTGCGGGCAAAAGCAGTCGGCGCCGCCGCCGCAAACCCCCGAAGTGGGTATCGTCACCGTCCAGCCGTCCGCCGTGCCGGTCGTCTCCGAGCTTCCCGGCCGCACCAGTGCCTATCTCGTCGCGCAAGTGCGCGCACGGGTGGACGGCATCGTGCTGCGCCGCGAATTCACCGAAGGCGCGCTCGTCAAGGCCGGTCAGCGGCTCTACAAGATCGATCCGGCGCCGTACATCGCTGCGCTGAACAATGCCAAGGCCACGCTCGCCAAGGCGCAGGCCAACCTCGTCACGCAGAACGCGCTGGTCGCGCGCTACAAGGTGCTGGTGCAGGCCAACGCGGTGAGCAAGCAGGACTACGACAACGCCATTTCCGCCCAGGGCCAGGCCGCAGCCGACGTCGCCGCCGGCAAGGCCGCCGTCGACACGGCACAGATCAACCTCGGCTACACCGACGTCACTTCGCCGGTCTCGGGCCAGGTCGGCATCTCGCAGGTCACGCCGGGCGCGTACGTGCAGGCGAGCGCGGCCACGTTGATGTCGACGGTGCAGCAGCTCGATCCGATGTACGTGGACGTCACGCAGTCCAGCCTCGAAGGCCTGAAGCTGCGCCGCGAGATCCAGGAAGGACGCCTGAAGACCAACGGCCCGAACGCCGCCAAGGTCTCGCTCGTCCTCGAAGACGGCCGCACCTATTCGGAAAAGGGCAAGCTCCAGTTCTCCGACGTCACCGTCGACCAGACCACGGGCTCGGTCACGGTTCGCGCGATTTTCCCGAACGCCGACCGCGTGCTGCTGCCGGGCATGTTCGTGCGCGCGCGCATCGAAGAAGGCATCAACAACAACGCGTTCCTCGTGCCGCAGGTCGGCGTACAGCATGACCAGAAGGGGCAGGCCTCGGTGTACGTCGTCAACCAGGACAACAAGGTCGTGCCGACGCCGATCACCACGGCGGGCACGCAGGGTCAGGACTGGGTCGTTCAGAGCGGTCTGAACGCCGGCGACCGCGTGATCGTTCAGGGCACCGACAAGGTCAAGCCGGGTGCGCAGGTCAAGCCGGTTCCCGCGCAGCTGCCGCCGCCGCCGCCGCAGGGCGCGCCTTCGGCCGACATGGCAACGGCTTCGGGCTACGCGAACGCCGCCAGCGCCGCATCGGGGCCGAAGGCTGCCTCGGCTGCACCTGCCGCCTCCGCAGCGCAATAACGGGGAGCCTGCTTCATGGCAAAGTTCTTTATTGATCGCCCAATCTTTGCATGGGTGATCGCCATCATCCTGATGCTGGCGGGTGTGGCCTCGGTGTTCACGCTGCCGGTCGCGCAGTATCCGACCATCGCGCCGCCTTCCATCCAGATCAGCGCGAACTATCCGGGCGCATCGGCCAAGACGGTGGAAAACACGGTCACGCAGGTGATCGAGCAGCAGATGAGCGGTCTCGACCACCTGCTGTACATCTCGTCGACTTCCGATGACTCGGGTACGGCTACGATCACGCTGACTTTCGCGGCGGGCACCAACCCCGACATCGCGCAGGTGCAGGTGCAGAACAAGCTGCAGCTCGCCACGCCGATCCTGCCGCAGGTGGTGCAGCAGCTCGGCATCAGCGTCACGAAATCGAGCAGCAGCTTCCTGCTGGTGCTCGCGTTCGTGTCCGAAGACGGCAGCATGACCAAGTACGACCTCGCGAACTACGTGGCGTCGAACGTGAAAGACCCGATCAGCCGTATCGACGGCGTGGGTACGGTCACGCTGTTCGGCTCGCAGTACGCGATGCGCGTGTGGCTCGATCCAAACAAGCTCACGAACTTCCAGCTAACGCCAACCGACGTCACAGCGGCAATCACCGCGCAGAACGTGCAGATCGCGGGCGGTCAGCTGGGCGGCACGCCGGCGGTGGCGGGGCAGGCGTTCCAGGCGACCATCACCGAATCGACGCTGCTGCAGACGCCCGAACAGTTCGGCAACATCCTGCTGAAGGTGAACCAGGACGGCTCGCAGGTGCGCTTGAAGGACGTGGCGCGTATTGGTCTGGGTGGCGAAAACTACAACTTCGACACGAAGTACAACGGTGCGCCGACGGCCGGTCTGGGCATTCAGCTCGCGACGGGCGCCAACGCGCTGCAGACCGCGAAGCTCGTGCGCCAGAAGATCGACGACCTCTCGAGGTACTTCCCGCACGGTCTCGTCGTGAAGTACCCGTATGACACGACGCCGTTCGTGCGCCTGTCGATCGAGGAAGTGATCAAGACGCTGCTGGAAGGCATCGTGCTGGTGTTCCTCGTGATGTACCTGTTCCTGCAGAATCTGCGCGCGACGTTGATTCCGACGATCGCGGTGCCGGTGGTGCTGCTGGGCACGTTCGCGATCATGGCGGCGGTGGGCTTCTCGATCAACACGCTGTCGATGTTCGGTCTCGTGCTCGCCATTGGCCTGCTGGTGGACGACGCGATCGTGGTCGTGGAGAACGTCGAGCGGGTGATGGTGGAAGAGGGGTTAGGGCCGAAGGAGGCCACTCGCAAGGCGATGGGCCAGATTACCGGCGCACTCGTTGGCGTGGCGCTCGTGCTTTCCGCGGTGTTCGTGCCGGTGGCGTTCTCGGGCGGCTCGGTCGGCGCCATCTACCGGCAGTTCTCGCTCACGATCGTGGCGGCGATGGTGCTGTCCGTGCTCGTCGCGCTGATTCTCACGCCGGCGTTGTGCGCGACCATCCTCAAGCCGATTCCGAAGGGTCATCACGAAGAGAAGAAGGGCTTCTTCGGCTGGTTCAACCGTACGTTCGAGACGAGCCGCGACAAGTATCACTCCGGCGTGCACCACGTGATCAAGCGCTCGGGCCGCTGGCTCATCATCTATCTCGCGGTGATCGTCGCGGTTGGCCTGCTGTTCGTGCGCCTGCCGAAGTCGTTCCTGCCCGATGAAGACCAGGGCACGATGTTCGTGATCGTGCAGACGCCCGTGGGCTCGACCCAGGAAACGACGGCACGCACGCTCGCCAACATCCAGAACTGGCTGCTCAAGGACGAAGGCAGCATCGTCGAGTCGGTGTTCACGGTGAACGGCTTCAGCTTCGCGGGCCGTGGCCAGAACTCGGGTCTCGTGTTCGTACGGATGAAGGACTACAAGCAGCGTCAGAACGCGGACCAGAAGGTCCAGGCGCTGGTGCGGCGTATGTTCATGCACTATGCGGGCTACAAGGACGCGATGGTGTTCCCGGTGAATCCGCCTTCGATTCCTGAACTCGGCACCGCGTCGGGCTTCGACTTCGAATTGCAGGACCGCGGAGGTCTCGGTCACGAGAAGCTAATGGAAGCGCGCAACATGCTGCTCGGCATGGCTGCGAAGGATCCGACGCTCGCACTCGTGCGCCCGAACGGCCTGAACGACACGCCGCAGTTCACCGTGGACATCGACCGCGAAAAGGCCGAGGCGCTCGGTGTGACGGCGGCCGCGGTCGACCAGACCTTCTCGATCGCGTGGGCGTCGGCGTACGTGAACAACTTCCTCGACACGGACGGCCGTATCAAGAAGGTGTACGTGATGGCCGATGCACCGTTCCGCATGACGCCGGAGGACATGAACCTCTGGTACGTGCGCAACAGCGCGGGCGGAATGGCGCCGTTCGGCTCGGTCGCGAAAGGCCGCTGGACCTTCGGTTCGCCGAAGCTCGAACGCTACAACGGCATTTCCTCTCTGGAAATCCAGGGTCAGGCGGGGCAGGGCAAGTCGACCGGCCAGGCCATGACGGCCATGGAGCAGATCGCGGCGAAGCTGCCCGCGGGTATCGGCTACGAATGGACGGGGCTCTCGTATCAGGAGCGCCAGTCGGGCTCGCAGGCGCCGATCCTGTACGGCATCTCGATCCTCGTCGTGTTCCTGTGTCTCGCGGCGCTGTATGAAAGCTGGTCGATTCCGTTCGCGGTCATCATGGTGGTGCCGCTCGGCGTGCTCGGTGCGCTGCTGGCGGTGACCTTGCGCGGCCTCGAGAACGACGTGTTCTTCCAGGTGGGCCTGCTAACCACTGTGGGTCTGTCGGCGAAGAACGCGATTCTGATCGTGGAGTTCGCGCGCGACCTGCAGGCCGAAGGGAAGATGGGACCGATCGAGGCAGCGCTCGAAGCTTCGCGACTGCGTCTGCGGCCGATTCTGATGACGTCGATGGCGTTCATTCTCGGCGTGCTGCCGCTCGCGATCAGTAACGGCGCGGGTTCGGCTTCGCAGCACGCGATCGGCACGGGCGTGATCGGCGGGATGATCACGGCCACGTTCCTCGCGATCTTCATGATCCCGATGTTCTTCGTGGTGATTCGCGCGAAGTTCGCCGGCGAGAAGGAGGACGCGGACGTCGCGCTCCAGCACTACGAAGAGCACCACGCGCACGACCATGACCAGGAGCAGGGCGGCGGCGCGAATGGTGGTGGCGCTCAGGGTGGCAATGACCGTGGCGGTGAAGGCGGCAACGACGGCAGCAACGGCGACGGCCCGGGCAAGGAAGGACATTGAGATGCATAAACTATCCGTAATTGCAGCGGCCGCTGCGCTCCTCGCGGGTTGCACGATGGAGCCGTGGTACCACCGGCCTGAAGCGCCGGTGTCGCAGAGCTTCCCGCAAGGCGGCGTGTACGCGACGCAGCCGGTTGCCGGGGGCGCGAATGGCCAGAACGGCCAGGCCGCCCCGAGCGCCAATGGCGCCGCGGCTACCGACATCGGCTGGCGCGAGTTCTTCGTCGATCCGCGTCTGCAGCAGCTCGTCGACATCGCGCTGAAGAACAACCGCGATCTGCGCGTGTCGGTGCTCAACGTCGAGGCGGCGCGCGCGCAGTATCAGATCACGCGCGCGGAGCTGTTCCCGGCAATCAACGGCGTGGCCACGGACACGCGCACGCGCACACCGAGGGATCTGCTGACCACACCGAACAGTCCGAACCCGTACAGCGTCTACAACGTGGGCGTGCAGGCGTCGTGGGAGCTGGACTTCTGGGGGCGCATCCGCAGCCTGAAGGACCAGGCGTTGGCGCAGTACCTCTCGACGGCGTATGCACGCAAGGCAGCGGAAATCACGCTGGTTTCGGAAGTCGCGGACCAGTACCTGACCATGCTCTCCGACGACGACCTGCTCAAGGTCACGCAGGAAACGCTCAAGACGGCGCAGGACTCGTACAACATCGCGAAGGCGCAGTTCGATACGGGCACCGGCACCGAGCTCGATTTGCGTCAGGCGCAGACCGTGGTCGAGAACGCGCAGGCCAACATGCAGGCGCAACTTCGCGCACGCGCCCAGGCCGAAAACGCACTCGTGCTGCTGATCGGCGAGCCGCTGCCGGCGGATCTGCCGCAAGGCCTGCCGCTCGACGGCCAGCCGCTGGTCAACGACATTCCGGCAGGCCTGCCTTCTGATCTGCTCACGCGTCGTCCGGACATCATGCAGGCTGAGCAAACGCTGCTTGCGGCAAACGCCAATATCGGCGCGGCGCGTGCGGCGTTCTTCCCGAAGATCTCGCTCACGGCGGCGTTCGGCACCGAAAGCCTCTCGCTCGGCGGCCTCTTCAAGGCGGGCACGGCGGCATGGAGTTTCGTGCCGCAGATCACGCTGCCGATCTTCGAAGGCGGCTCGAACATCGCGAACCTGCAACTCGCGAACGTCGAGAAGCGCATCGAGATCGCCAACTACGAGAAGTCGATCCAGTCGGCGTTCCGCGAAGTGGCCGACGGCCTGGCTGCACGGGGCACCTACGACGAGCAGATCGCCGCGCTCGAGCGCAGCACTTTTGCGAACCAGCGCTCGCTCACGCTATCGGAACTGCGCTACAAAAACGGCGTGGACAGCTATCTGCCGGTGCTGGCCGCGCAGACCAGCCTCTACACGGCGCAGCAGTCGCTCGTCACGGCGCGCCTTGCGCGCCTGACCAACCTCGTCGATCTGTATCGCGCGCTGGGCGGCGGCTGGATCGCGCATGCAGGCGAGACGCCGCGCGAGCCCGATGCGCCAGCCGATTACGGCGCGGCCAGCGCGCCGGCGGCGGCTTCGGCGGCTACGGCGGGATGATGCCCTTCGTCGCGTGTTAAACGCGTAAGCGCGTGAAGTAGCAAACGGACGCCTCAGTCAATGACTGGGGCGTTTTCTTTGGTTTCTCCAGAAGCCAAGGCGCTACGCGCACACGTTGTCGAATACCACGACGCTGTGGGTGCTGATCGGAGTCCTCGCGAATCCTTATTTTAGGGATTTTTGTCCCTGTATTGGGGATTTTCCTGTTAATCCCTATAATGGGGTTATATATACCTAATAAGAGGATCTGCTGTGGGCCTTGCCGACTTTCTCCTCACACCGGGCCTGCAACGAGTTCTCGGTGCCACGCTGCTGCAGCCCGACCGCAGTTTTACGCTCCAGGAACTGCTGCGTCTTGCCGATAGTGGGCGCGGTAGCGCCCAAAAGCAGGTGGACCGACTGGTTGCGGTCGGTGTACTTCAGGAAGATGCTCGACGAGGTCGGCAGAGAAGCATCCGCGCGAATACCGAATTTGTTCTCTATCCCGAGTTGCTTAGCATCGCGCGCAAGTCATTCGCCGTTGCGGAGCCGCTGAAAGAAGCCCTCGCGCCTTTTGCCGAACACATCACGTCGGCGTTCGTCTTCGGCTCCGTGGCCAAAGGCACCGACGGAGGTCGAAGCGATCTCGACCTGATTGTTATCGGGAGCGTTCCGCTCCTCGAGCTATCCGAGGCCCTGCATGCGGCCGAGCAACGTTTGTTGCGCCCCGTCAATTTCTCGCTGTATGAGCCTTCTGAATGGGCTGCGTTGGTAGCTTCTGACGCTATCGTTGCGCAAATCGCACAAGGTCCCACTCTGAGAATACTGTGATGCCGCGCCCTGCTGAATACGAGAACCTCATCAAGACAAAAGCCTTCGAGGCGGTCACCCCCACGCCCGGGGCGATCACCAGTTTCCTGCGTAACGCGGCCGACTATAAGGCCGCAGCGGATGGACTGGATCCCAGCCGACATCTGCAAGTCTTCACCTTGGCCTATGAAGGCTATTTCCAGTTGGTCCACGCCATTCTGGAATGCTACGAAGTGCGCATCAAAGACGCTGGCCGTAACCTGGCCATCCAGCGCGTGTCCACATCGCTGGGCGTGACCACGCAGGAATTTGCCTTCATCACGAAAGCCCACGAACGTCGCAACGGGACCTCCTACGTTTCACCATTTCCGCCGGTGTCGAAGGCTGAGGCCGCTGCCATGCTGAGCATCCTGGCCAGGTACTTGCCCGTTGCGCACGCCTTGACCAGGACGCCGTGAGGTCCACGTTTGCAGAACGGCCTGGCAATGCTTTAGCAAAAAAAAAGCGCCATGGTTTCCCATGGCGCCGAACCAGCAAAAGACCCCGCCCGCCTGTGTATGGATGGGCACCTGCGAGCGGGGCACCTCTCGCGTCAACTCAATACATTCAAACCCGGTTCGATCAGTGCAGTGAGATCGACTCAGTGCGCGGCCGAGCGCGGCATTTCGTGGCCCGTATCCGGCGTCGGCGCGGCATCGGGGCGGCCTTCGAAATCGTGCCCGGCGCGGCGGATGGCGCGCTCGGCGGCTTTCTCGCTCTTCGCACCGTTGAAGATCAGGTTCAGCACCACCGCCGAAACCGAAGCGAGCAGGATGCCGCTATGGAGCAGCGGCGAAAGCGCGGGCGGCAGCTTGGCGAAGAAGTGCGGCGACACCACCGGCACGAGGCCGAAACCCACGCTCACGGCCACGATGAAGAGGTTGTGCTGGTTCTTCACGAAGTCCACGCGAGAGAGCACCTTGATGCCGTTCGCCGCCACCATGCCGAACATCACGATGCCTGCGCCGCCCAGGACGAAGGCGGGCACGGAGGCGACCATCTGCGCCATCTTCGGAAAGAGGCCGAGCAGCACGAGAATCACGCCGCCCATCGCGCACACATAGCGGCTCTTCACGCCCGTCACGCCGATCAAGCCCACGTTCTGCGAGAACGACGTATGCGGGAACGAGTTGAAGATGCCGCCGATCATCGTGCCGAGACCGTCGACGCGCAGGCCGCGCACGAGCGTGGCCTGATCGACGGGGCGCTCGACCATGTCGCCCACGGCGAGGAACATGCCCGTCGATTCGATGAAGGTGACGAACATCACGATCACCATCGTCGCGATCGGCAGGATGTGGAACTTGGGCATGCCGAAGTGGAACGGCATGACGATGCCGACCCACGGCGCGCTGGCCATGCCTTCGAGGTTCACGCGACCGAGCGCAAGCGCGATGGCGAAGCCCGCGACGATGCCGAGCAGCACCGAGATATTGGCGATGAAGCCGCGCCCGAACTTGTTGATGAGCAGGATCAGCATCAGCACGAGCAGCGAGAGGCCGAGGTAGATCGGGTTGCCGTAGTCGGGGTTGCCCACGCCGCCCGCGGCCCAGTTGATGCCCACTTCCATGAGCGAGAGGCCGATCACTGCGATCACGGTGCCCACCACAACAGGCGGGAAGAAGCGCAGCAGCTTGCCGATCATCGGCGCGATCACGATGCCGATTGCGCCCGCCGCGATGGTCGAGCCGAAGATGTCGAGCAGGCCGAGCGACGGATTGGTGCCGATGGCGATCATCGGACCCACCGAGGCGAACGTGCAGCCCATGATCACGGGCAGGCGGATGCCGAAGATCCACAGGCCGAGCGTCTGGATCAGCGTGGCGATGCCGCAGGCGAACAGATCGGCGCTGATGAGGAAGGCGACCTGGTCCTTCGGCAGCCCGATCGCGCCGCCGACGATGAGCGGCACGGCCACCGCGCCTGCGTACATCACGAGCACGTGCTGGATGCCGAGTGTCAGCAGCTGGCTGAACGGCAGGCGCTCGTCGCAGGGGTGGACCTGCTTCTGGCCAGACCGCTGGGCGGCCTGGTCCTCAATGCCCTTGGCTTGCATGTCGTCTGTCTCCGTCTCTTGGTTTAAGGGTATGGCCTCCAAGGTATGCGGTAAGAAAATATGCAACAAGACCACTGGAGACTATTCCGCGCTTTCCGGCGACGATATGCGCCCGTCGGGACGGGCCGGCGACATAAGGGTGGGATCGGCGCGCGTGGCGGCATCATGGCGGCGTCGTGAGGCGCCGGTTCGGACCGCGCGTACGGCGGCTCAAGGCGGGGAGCCCCCTGTTTGCGGCGATTGGGCGGCTTCGCGCTGTGGGTGCCGCGGCGCGGCGTGGCGGTACGGCGCCATGGCGGAGCGCGTGCAGGTGGCTCGAAGTGAGGCCGGCGATGCCCAGCGGGTCATGTCATCTATGGCAGCGTCGTTATGATCTCTATTTCGAATGCGCAATGTGAGCCATTTTGCATCCCGCGAACACCCACCGGGTTAACCCGCAAATGGGCATGATTCGCGTCGAAATCGGCTGCGTTGCACGCGGGTTCGCGGCAGGTTTGAATCCCCGCTCAACGCACATTCGGCGGCGTGCTCGCCGGTATGATCGTTCTTCCCGTCCTCACCCACCTCGCACATCGTTGCCCATGAGCCCATCGCAGACGCGTTTTCTCGGTATCGACCTCGGCACCGGTTCACTCAAGCTCGGCATCATCGATGGCGATGGCGTCGAGCGTGCCGCCGCGAGCGTGGCCTATGCGCTCGAAACACCGCAGCCCGGCTGGGCCGAGATCGCCGTGGATCGGTGGTGGGACGCGCTCGTCGTGGCCTGCGCGCGACTGCCGGAGAGCGAGCGCGCCGCGGTGCGTGGCATCGGCTTTTCCGGACAGATGCACGGCGTCGTGCTCACCGACGAAGCGGGCCGCGCGTTGCGCCCCGCGATGCTCTGGCCCGACACGCGCGCGCATGCGCTGCTCGATGCCTGGCCCGACGACCCCGAACATCCGCAGTCCAACCCCGTGGCCCCTGGCATGGCGGGGCCGCTGCTGCGCTGGGTTCTGCAGCACGAGCCGCAAGTCGCACAAGCCGCGCGCTGGGCGCTGCAGCCGAAAGACTGGCTGCGCGTGGCGCTCGGTGGCGCAGTCAAAGCCGATCCGTCGGATGCGTGCGCGACGGCGCTCGCCGCACCCGACGGCACGTGGGACTTCGCGCTGATCGAGCGCCTCGGACTGCCGGCGCGGTGGTTTGCGCCGCTGGCCGCGTCGCATGAAGCGAGCGGCGCGCTGAGCGCGCAAGCCGCGCAGGCGCTCGGGCTGCCCGCCGGCATCGTGCTCGCGACGGGCGCGGGCGACACGCCTTGCGCCGCGTTCGGCACCGGCCTGGCCGACGAAGGCGACGCGCTCCTCACGACGGGCACAGGCGGCCAGATCGTCGTGACCGCGCGCAGCGAGCCGCCCGCACGGCGCGGGCTGCATCGCTACCGCTCGGCGACGGGCGGCTGGTACACCATGGCCGCCATGCAGAACGTGGGCGTGGCGCTGGAAGCGGCACGCGGCTGGCTGGCCTACGACTGGGCTTCGGCTTACGCGGATGCGTTCGCCGTGCCGCCGTCGGCGACGCTCGCGTTCCTGCCTTACCTGAGCGGCGAGCGTTCGCCGTGGCTCGACCCCGCGGCGCGCGGCGGCTGGCTGGGCGCTGCGCTCGGCGACTCGCGCGGCACGCTCATGCGCGCGGCGTTCGAGGGCGTCGCGTTTGCGTTGCGTGCAGGCCTCGATGCCGTGCGCAGCACCCGTGAAGCCGCCGATGGAGACACGCGGGATGCGCGCAGTGTGCCGACGCTCAAGCTCGCGGGCGGCGGCTCGGTGGATGCGCGCTGGCGGCAGTTGCTCGCCGACACGCTCGACGCGGACCTCTACGCGATCGACTGCCCGAACGCAGCGGCGCGCGGCGCCGCGATGCTGGGCGGCCTCGCCTGTGGACACTGGCGCATGAGCGACCTCGCGGTGCTTGCGCCGGCCGCGACGCAAGTGGCGTCGCCGCGCGAAGACGCCGCGCTCGCGCAGCGCTATGCGCGCTTCATCGATCTATACGGCCGCGTTCGAACCTGGTTCGCACCGGCATCGGTCCGCGCGCCGGCGAGGTGCTCATCGAGGTGAAGCCGTAGAAGCAAAAAAGGCGTTGCCACCGCGAGGGGCAACGCCTTTTTCCTGGCGCATCCAGCGTCCTAGCGACGCCCGATCAGACTCGCGCCGTAGACGAGCGCGGCGAGCGCGGTGATCCAGAAGCTGGTGGGCCAGTCGGTGTAGAACGCGAGCGTCACGCCGAGCCACGCCTGCACGAGCGCGAGCAGCGCGGCGAGCACGAGGCCGGTGGACAGACGCGTGGTGAGATTCTGCGCGGCGGCGGCCGGACCGACCATCAGCGTAAAGACGAGCAGCACGCCGACGATCTGCGTGCACGCGGCCACCGCGAGCGCGGCGATGGCGAGGAACAGCATCGAGACCGCGCGCAGCGACACGCCCTTCGCTTCGGCGAGTTCGGGCTGCAGCGAGGCGAACAGCAGCGGCCGCATGATGGCGGCCAGCGCCGCCAGGCTCGCCGCGGCGAGGGCGGCCAGCACGCCGAGCGTCTCGCGATTCACGCCCAGCACGTTGCCGAACAGCAGCGCCGTGACCTGCGTGGCATACGACGTGAAGAAGTGCAGAAACAGCAGGCCGAAGCCGAGCGCGAGCGAAAGAATCACGCCGATCGCGACATCGCGACCCGCGAGCTTTTCGCCGAGCGCGCCCATTGAAACGCCGGCGGCGAGCGTGAAGCCCACCATGCCCCACATCGGCGAGACGCCGAGCAGCACGGCGCCCGTCGCGCCCGTGAAACCGACGTGCGAGAGCGCGTGGCCCGCGAAGGTCTGACCGCGCATCACGAGGAAATAGCCGACCACGCCGGCGAGCACCGCGACGATGCCCGACGCCGCGAAGGCGTTCACCATGAAATCGTATTCAAGCATCGTGCGTGTGGCCGTGTGTGTTGTCGTTGTTGTCGCCGTGGGCATGTCCGTGCGCGTGGCCATGGCCGCCGTGGTCGTGGCCATGGTCGTGCTCATGCTCGTGGTCGTGCTTTTCGACTTCCACGTCGCCCGACATCACGAAGATGCGGCCCTTCATGCGCATCACTTCGATCGGCGAGCCGTAGAGGCGCGAGAGCACGGGCGCGGTGATGACTTCATCCACGCTGCCGAGCGCGGCCACGCCGTTGCCGAGATAGAGCACGCGATCGAGCGCGTTGAGGAGCGGGTTGAGTTCGTGCGCGGAGAACAGCACCGCGATGCCGAGCTCGCGCTGCACGCGGCGCACGAGTTCGACCACGCCGCGCTGGTGGTTGGGGTCGAGGCTGATGAGCGGCTCGTCGAGCAGCAGCAGCTTCGGGTCGCCGAGCAGGCATTGCGCGAGCAGCAGGCGCTGGCGTTCGCCGCCCGAAAGCTCCGAAAGCGGGCGGTCCGCCAGTGCTGTCGCCCCCACGAGATCGAGCACGCGCGCGACGTCGGCGCGCGTGGCGGCGTCGGCGCGCGGCAGGCCCCAGCGGTGGCCGTCGGCGGCCATCGCCACGAAGTCGCGGCCCCGCACGCGGCGGCTCGCGAGCGCCGTGCGCGTTTGCGGCATGTAGCCGATTTTTGCGTTGCCGCGCGCGACCGGCTCGCCCAGCACGCGGATCGCGCCGTGCGAGGCCGGCACGAGGCCGAGAATCGCCCGCATGAGCGTGGTCTTGCCCGCGCCATTCGGGCCGAGCACGCCGATGAATTCGCCCTGGTTCACCGCGAAGTTCGCGTCGCGCAGGATCGTGCGCTCGCCGAGCGTCAGCGTCACGCCCGCTAGCGTGAGCACAGGCGTGGGCGCGCGGTGCGCGCCGTTATGCTGTGCGTTGCGCGATGAAGCGATATCGGTGGGCGAAGAGCCGGCCCCGGTCATGACATCTGTCCTTGCTGAATACGGTTAGTGTTGCCCTGCTGTTCCCGCTGCCAGCGCCTTGTCGAGCGCGTCGAGCTGCGCGAGCATCCATTGCTGGAAGGTCACGCCGGCCGGCTGCGTCTCGGTCACGCTCACGGACGGCACCTTCGACTGCTTCGCCAGCGCCAGCATGCGCCGCGTGAGCGCCTCGGTCGCCTGGCTGTTATAGATCAGCACGTGCACGCGGTGCTCGCGCAGGTCGCGCTCGAACGCGGCGATGTCCGAGGCGCTTGCCTCGGTGTCGTTCATCGCCGCGAGCTGGAAGCGCAGGTTGCGCATGTCGAGGCCGATCGCATCCGACATATAGCCGAACACCGGCTCCGTCGCCGTGACGGGCTGCCCCTGGTAGTGCGCGCGCAGCGCCGCGACCTTGGCGTCGACCGGCTGCAGCGAGGCGAGGAACGTTGCCAGGTTGGCATCGTACACGCTCTTGTGCGCGGGGTCCGCTGCGCCGAGCGCGGCGCTCACGGCGCGCGCCACGGCGGGCATCGTCTTCGGGTCGTACCAGAGGTGCGGATTGTCGCCCGCTTTCTTGCCGACGAGGTCCGCCGCGACGATCGTCGTGCGGTTGGCGCCGTTCTTGCCGGCGCCGGTGGCGCCGAGCAGCTTGGTCATCCACGGGTCGTAATCGGCGCCGTTGTACACCACTACGCGCGCATTCTGAAGCGCGCGCGCGGTCTTCGGGCTGGCCTCGAAGAGGTGCGGGTCCTGGTCGGGGTTGCTCAGGATGCTCGCCACGTCCACGTAATTACCGCCGATCTGCTTGACGACATCGCCATAGAAGTTCTCCGCCGCGACAACCGGAATCGTGGCGCTGACAGCCTGCGCCGCCAGGGCGGCGCTCGCGCCGCCGAACGCGCCGACCAGCGCGAGCGCGAGCCCGCCCGCGAGGCGCGCGAGCGTGACGCGACGGCGCGCGTCTGTGGTGGCAGCCCGGGGCGTGCAGTTGGCGCGGCTGAACGTGATCATGGTTCTATCCTTGTCTATAGGGAGCCTGAAAGCGGACGCGGTCGCGTCGGCGTCGCGAAGGCGAGATGATATAACGTATCACTTCGATTGGCGAGTCAGCTCGTCGTCCGGTCAGGGGGCCGGTTCTGCAGGCCGCAGCGAGTGGAGGCTTGCGCGTCGCACCATCGAAATCTCGGCCAATCGCGTTTGTTCGCCTTGACAGTCTCCAACTCGTATCCGATCATTCGATCAACGACAGAGCAAATGCTCACATGTCGGGCGATCGCTCAGCTGCTCCTCTGGAGCGTCTGCCGGGCGCGCCCCGCACGAACGAAATTGGAGACACCTGTGGCACACACCGCGACCCCGGCGGCCGGACGTTTGCAGGACAAGGTAGCCGTGCTGACTGGCGCGGCGAGCGGGATTGGCGAGGCGGTCGCGCAGCGTTATCTGGACGAAGGCGCGCGCTGCGTGCTAGTGGACGTGAAGCCCGCCGGGTCCGTCGCGCCAACGCTGGCCGCCGCGTACCCCGAGCGCGTGCTCGCGATCTCCGCCGACGTCACCCGCCGTGAGGACATCGATCGCATCGTGGAGAGCGCGGTCGAACGCTTCGGCCGCATCGACATCCTCTTCAACAACGCGGCGCTCTTCGACATGCGCCCGCTCCTCGACGAATCCTGGGACGTGTACGACCGTCTTTTCGCGGTGAACGTGAAGGGCATGTTCTTCCTCATGCAGGCCGTGGCGCGCCGCATGGTCGAGCAGGGCCAGGGCGGCAAGATCATCAACATGTCGTCGCAGGCGGGCCGCCGCGGCGAAGCGCTCGTCTCCCACTACTGCGCAACCAAGGCCGCCGTGCTGAGCTACACGCAGTCGGCGGCGCTGGCGCTCGCGCCCCATCGCATCAACGTGAACGGCATCGCGCCGGGCGTGGTCGACACGCCCATGTGGGAGCAGGTCGACGCGCTCTTCGCACGCTACGAGCATCGACCGCCCGGCGAGAAGAAGCGCCTCGTGGGCGAGGCCGTGCCGCTCGGGCGCATGGGCCTGCCCGAGGACCTCACGGGCGCCGCGCTCTTTCTCGCTTCCGCCGACGCCGATTACATCACCGCGCAGACCCTCAACGTCGACGGCGGAAACTGGATGAGCTGAATTTCCCGCAACCCTTGCCCAACGCATCACGACAGCAGCCCGGCTGCAGCAAGACATAACGCAACGAACAAGGAGACAACGTCATGAAGCCAGCAATGAAGACCGCCGCAAAGTGCATAAGTCGAGCGGCGAGCGTGGGTGCACTCGTCGCGGCGGCGAGCGCCGCGCACGCGCAGACCGTCACGATCGCGATGTTGAACAACCCGGACATGATCGAGCTGAAGAAGCTCTCGCCGGCCTTCGAAAAGGCCAATCCGGGCATCAAGCTGAACTGGGTGATTCTCGAAGAAAACGTGCTGCGCCAGCGTGCCACCACCGACATCACGACCAACAGCGGCCAGTTCGACGTGATGATGATCGGCACCTACGAGGCGCCGCAATGGGGCAAGCGCGGCTGGATCGTGCCGATGACGAACCTGCCCGCGAGCTACGACCTCGACGACGTGGTGAAGACCGCGCGCGATGGCCTCTCGTACAACGGCACGCTTTACGCGCTGCCGTTCTACGTCGAAAGCTCGATGACGTATTACCGCAAGGATCTGTTCGACAAGAAGGGCCTCAAGATGCCCGAGCAGCCGACCTATGACCAGATCAAGGACTTCGCCGACAAGCTCACCGACAAGTCCGCCGGCACCTACGGCATCTGCCTGCGCGGCAAGGCCGGCTGGGGCGAGAACATGGCGTATGTGACGACGGTCGCGAACACCTTCGGCGGCCGCTGGTTCGACGAAAAGTGGCAGGCGCAGCTCACTTCGCCAGAGTGGAAGAAGGCGGTGAACTTCTACGTCGACATGCTGAAGAAGGACGGCCCGCCGGGAGCCAGCTCGAACGGCTTCAACGAAAACCTCACGCTGATGTCGTCGGGCAAGTGCGCGATGTGGATCGACGCGACGGTGGCAGCCGGCATCCTCTACAACAAGCAGCAGTCGCAGGTGGCCGACAAGATCGGCTTCGCGGCCGCGCCGACTGAAGCCACGCCCAACGGCGCGCACTGGCTGTGGTCGTGGGCGCTCGCGGTGCCGAAGTCGTCGAAGTCGCAGGACGCCGCGAAGAAGTTCATCGAATGGGCCACCTCGAAAGAGTACGTCCAGATGGTCGCGCAGGACGAGGGCTGGGCTTCGGTGCCCTCGGGTACGCGCATTTCGACCTATCAGAATCCCGAGTACAAGAAGGCCGCGCCGTTCTCCGAGTTCGTGCTGAAGGCGATCCAGACCGCCGATCCGACGCATCCGACTGCGAAACCGGTGCCGTACACGGGTATCCAGTTCGTCGGGATTCCTGAGTTCCAGTCGTTCGGTACGGTCGTGGGCCAGAGCATTGCGGGCGCCGTGGCAGGGCAGATGAGCGTCGATCAGGCGCTGACTGCCGGTAACGCCGCTGCCAACCGTGCCGTGGCGCAAGCCGGGTATCAGAAGTAACTGCGGGAAGTCGGGCTGCGCCGTTCAGGCAGCCAGCGTAGTAGCGCGAGTGCGCGCGCCGGGCGACCCGGCGCGGCGCGCGCACTCGCGACAGCCGATGCCGCGCCGTGTTCCATAGAGGCGCGCAACCGAGAAGGGTGGTCCTCATGCGTCATCTCCATCTCCCCATGCCTATATTCAATCGAGCGCGCACGCCACAGAAACCGCAGCAGGTCGAATCGCGCCGCTCGGCCTCACGCTGGCTCGTGACGCCGTCCGTGGCGGTGCTGCTGCTGTGGATGACGATCCCGCTCGCGATGACGATCTGGTATTCGTTCACGCGATACAACCTGCTGAACCCCGATCTCAAGGGGTTCGCGGGCTTCGACAACTACAGGTTCCTTGCTACCGATCCCTCGTTCGTGCCGTCGATCGTGCACACCATCGAGCTGATCGTGGCGGTGCTCGTGATCACCGTGGTCGGCGGCGTGCTGATGGCGGTGCTGTTCGACCGCAAGTTCATCGGTCAGGGCGTGGCGCGCCTGTTCGCGATCGCGCCGTTCTTCGTGATGCCCACGGTGAGCGCGCTGATCTGGAAGAACATGATCCTGCATCCGGTGTACGGCCTCGTGGCCATCGCCATGCGCTCGATAGGCATGACGCCGATCGACTGGTTTGCCGTCTATCCGCTCACCGCGGTCATCATGATCGTGGCGTGGCAGTGGCTGCCGTTCGCGTTCCTCATTCTCTTCACGGCGATCCAGTCGCTCGACCAGGAGCAGAAGGAAGCCGCGAAGATCGACGGCGCAGGCCCGATCGCCTTGTTCTTCTACATCACGCTGCCGCACCTGCGCCGCGCGATTGCCGTCGTCGTGATGATGGAAACCATCTTCCTGCTGTCGATCTTCGCCGAGATCTACACGACCACGGGCGGCGGTCCCGGCAACGCGACCACCAACCTCACTTACCTGATCTACTCGATGGGCCTGCAGCAGTTCGACGTGGGCATCGCTTCGGCTGGCGGCATTCTCGCCGTCGTGCTGGCGAACATCGTGTCGTTCTTCCTCGTGCGCATGCTCGCGCGCAACCTCAAAGGGGAGTACGAAAAATGAGCCAGATTACCGCTACGCCCGCGCAATCGCCCGACGCGGTCAAGCATTCGTCGCCGATGCAGTTCATCGGGCGCGTGCTGCCGGGGCTGCTTGCCTGGCTGATCGCGATCGCGCTGTTCTTCCCGATCTTCTGGATGACGATCACGGCGTTCAAGACCGAGCAGCAGGCCTATATCCCGACGATCTTCTTCCTGCCCACGCTCGACAGCTTCAGAGAGGTGTTCGCGCGCAGCAACTACTTCGCATTCGCGTGGAATTCGGTGATGATTTCGGCCGGCGTGACGATCGTCTGCCTGATCCTTGCCGTGCCCGCGGCCTACGCGATGGCGTTCTTCCCGAACAAGCGCACGCAGGGAATTCTGCTATGGATGCTCTCCACCAAGATGATGCCTTCGGTGGGTGTGCTCGTGCCGATCTACCTGCTGTGGAAGAACTCGGGGCTCCTCGATACCGTGAGCGGGCTGGTGATCGTCTACACGCTCATCAATCTGCCGATCGCAGTGTGGATGGCGTACACGTACTTCAACGAGATTCCCAAAGACATTCTCGAAGCCGGACGCATGGACGGCGCGGCCACCTGGCAGGAAATCGTCTATCTGCTCATGCCGATGGCGGTGCCGGGGCTCGCATCTACCGCGCTGCTGTTGATCATTCTTTCGTGGAACGAAGCGTTCTGGAGCATCAACCTCTCCAGCTCGAACGCCGCGCCGCTGACGGTGTTCATCGCGTCGTACTCGAGCCCTGAGGGGCTGTTCTGGGCGAAGCTCTCCGCGGCGTCGCTGCTCGCGGTCGCGCCGGTGCTGATCGTCGGCTGGCTGTCGCAGAAGCAACTGGTGCGCGGCCTTACCTTCGGGGCGGTCAAGTAATGGCCAATGCGATGTCCAGTCAAGCCCTGATCTGCGATTGCGACGGCGTGCTGATCGACAGCGAAGCCGTAGCGGCCCGCGTGCTGGTGCGCGAACTCGAAGCGCGCTGGCCCGGCGTGGACGCGGCGCCCGTCGTCATGCCGCTGCTCGGCCAGCGCATCGAGCGCGTGCTGGGCGGCGCGGGCGAAGCGCTCGGGCGCAGCCTCACCGCCGCCGACGTCGATGCGATCCGCACCGTGGCCGAAGCCGAAGCGCGCGAAGCGCCGCTATTTCCGGGCGTCGTGGCGGCACTGGAAGCCGTGGCGCTCACCAAGGCCTGTGCGAGCAACAGCTACACGGCGGTGGTGCGCGAGGTGCTGGCGCGCAACGGACTCGATCGCTTCTTTGGCGCGCGCGTGTACTGCGCCGATATCGTCGCCCGGCCGAAGCCCGCGCCCGACGTCTATCTCGCGGCGGCGCAGGGCATGGATGTCGCGCCCGCCGCGTGCCTCGTGGTCGAGGACAGCGTGACGGGCGTGAGCGCGGCGCGCGCGGCCGGCATGACGGTGCTCGGCTTCGTGGGCGGCACGCACGTGGGCGGCGACGCGCACGCGCACGAGTTGCGCGAAGCGGGTGCAAGCGAAATCTTCGACGACATGACGACGCTGCCCGCGCGGGTGGCGTACTGGATGAACCAGGCGCAAACGCGTTCGAACTGAACCGGCTTAGGCAGGCTTAGGCAGACTCAAGCAGAAACGGAGACACATCATGGCAAGCGTGATCCTCAGAGACGTACTGAAGCGCTACGACGACAACGAAGTGCTGCGCGACGTGAACCTCGACATCGGCGACGGCGAGTTCGTCGTGTTCGTGGGCCCGAGCGGCTGTGGCAAGACCACGCTCATGCGCATGATCGCGGGGCTGGAGGACATCAGCGGCGGCGACCTGATGATCGACGGCACGCGCATGAACGACGTGCCGCCGGCCAAGCGCGGCATTGCGATGGTGTTCCAGTCGTACGCGCTGTATCCGCACATGACGCTGTACGACAACATGGCGTTCGGCCTGAAGCTCGCGGGCGCGAAGAAGCCCGAAATCGACGCGGCCGTGAAGAACGCCGCGAAGATCCTCCACATCGACCATCTGCTCGACCGCAAGCCCAAGCAGCTCTCGGGCGGCCAACGCCAGCGCGTGGCGATCGGGCGCGCGATCACGCGCAAGCCGAAGGTGTTCCTGTTCGACGAACCGCTCTCGAACCTCGACGCCGCGCTGCGCGTGAAGATGCGCCTCGAATTTGCGCGCCTGCACGACGAACTCAAGACGACGATGATCTACGTGACGCACGATCAGGTCGAAGCGATGACGCTCGCCGACAAGATCGTCGTGCTCTCGGCAGGCAATGTCGAACAGGTCGGAAGTCCGAACCGTCTATATCACGCGCCGGCGAACCGCTTCGTGGCGGGCTTCATCGGCTCGCCGAAAATGAATTTCCTCGACGGCACGGTGCAGCAGATCGGCAGCGACGGCATCGTCGTGCGCTACGAAACGGGCGATACGCAGAAGGTGGGCGTCGAGCCGGGCAAGGCGCGCGAGGGCGACAAGGTGACGGTGGGCATCCGCCCCGAGCATCTGCACATCATGACGGGCGCGGAGGGCGTGAGCGCGAAGGCGATGACGGTCGAGTCGCTCGGCGACGCCGCCTATCTGTACGCCGAATGCCCGGTCGCGCCCGATGGCCTGATCGCGCGCATTCCGCCGCTGGAGCGTCACGATCGCGGCGAGGCGTTCAAGGTGGGCTCGACGCCCGACCATTGCCATCTCTTCGACGCGAACGGCCAGGCGTTCGAGCGCCGCTTCGCGCAGCAACTGGCTGCGTGAATTCACTGGCTTGCCGGACGCACCGCCTCGGAGGAGGGTGAGACGGTGTCTTGTGTGGCGAGGTACCTGAGGTTGCCTTTGTTAGCCCGCTTCGTGCGGGCGCTTTTTTGGGGCTTAACGTTCGATCGCGGCGCGCGCGCACAGCTCGTCGGTGACGAGCCCGGAGAGCCAGCCGCCGTTGAGCGCCGCGATCACCGCTTCGCGCTTGCGCGCGCCGCCGGCGAAGCCGATGGTCGGGCGGCGCGGCGGCGAATCGAGGTACACGCTCGTCACGCGGCGGCCCGTGGGCGAATCGACGCGCTTGCCGGCGGCGTCGATCGGCAGCCCGAGCATTTCGGCCACGGCGCCCTGGCCCATCAGTTCGCGCACTTCGTCGGAGGTGATGAAGCCGTCCTCATGCAGCGGGCAATGCTCGCCGATGTTGCCGATGCCGACGAACGCGACATCGGCCTCGCCCGACAGCGACTCGACGATGCGATAGAGCCGGTGATTGCACCATTGCGCGCGCTCGGCCTCGCTATCCGCGATGAGCGGCGCGGGCAGCAGAAAGTGCTTGCCGCCCGTCTTCTCGGAGATATGCAGCGCGACGTCGTAGCGGTTCGACGAACCGTCCTGGGCGATCGCGCCCACCATCGATACCAGCCGATGCTGCGGCCGCTCCAGCTGCGCGATCTGATCGACGGCGGCCTTGAGCGTTCGACCGCTGCTCACGGCCACCACCATCGGCCGCTCTTCGCCCAGATAGCGCTCCATCACCTGCGCCCCTGCCACGGCGAGCTTGCGGTCGATTTCCTCGGGCGTGTCGTTGTCCACGGGCACCACTTCGCAAACCGAAAGGCCGTAGCGCTTCGAAAGCGCGTCGGCGAGCGCGAGGCAGTCGGCGAGACGATGATCGACGCGCACGCGAATGAGGTTCTTCTCGACCGCGAACGCGACGAGGCGCTGCGCGACCGGGCGCGACACCTGCAGCTTCTCGGCGATTTCGTTCTGGGTGTTGCCGGCCACGTAGTAGAGCCAGGCGGCGCGGGTCGCGAGATCGAGTTTTTCGGTGGACTTGGGCACGATGGGGGTCGGGGGGATGCGGGGCCGAAGTGTACTGCACGCGTTACGCGAGGCGTTCGCGCGAGGGCTCGAAGAGCGGGCGCACGTGGCGGTACAGCGCGCGGTAGGCAGTGAGCCGCTCGCGCAGCGCCGCGTGGCGCGCCGCATTCGGCGCGTACTCGGCCACCACGGGCGGCTTGGTCAGCACTTCACGCGCGTTGCCGCCTGCCGCGAGCCAGCCAAGGCGGGCCGCTCCGAGCGCCGCGCCCGTCTCGCCGCCGCCGTGCTGGCGCGTGGGCGTGTCGAATGCGTCTGCAACCAGTTGCGCCCAGTAGCCGCTGCGCGCGCCGCCGCCCAGCATCGACAGCGCGCCCACTTCGGTGCCCGCGGCCGCGAGCGCGTCGAGGCCGTCGGTGAGCGCGAGCGTCACGCCTTCGAGCACGGCGTAGCCGAGCAGTGCGCGGTCGGTCGCGTGCGTCATGCCGAAGAACACGCCCTGCGCATACGGGTCGTTGTGCGGCGTGCGCTCGCCCGAGAGATACGGCAGGAAGAGCGGGGCTTCGGCGAGGGTTGGCGCGTTGAGCTGCTCGACTTCGGCGAGCAGCGTGGGCTCGTTCGTGCCCGTGAGCTTGCAGACCCAGCGCAGGCAGCTCGCCGCCGAAAGCACGACGCTCATCTGGTGCCAGCGGTCCGGAATCGCGTGGCAGAACGCGTGCACGGCAGAAGCGGGATTTGGCCGGAAGCGGTCGCCCACCACGCAAAGCACGCCAGAGGTGCCGAGCGAGACGAAGCCGTCGCCGGGCTGCGTGGCGCCAATGCCGATGGCGCTCGTCGCGTTGTCGCCGCCGCCCGCTGCCACGACCACGTCCTCGCGCAGACCGAACTCGCGTGCGAGCGCAGGCAGCAGCGTGCCGGAGGGCGCGCTGCCTTCGGCGAGCGCGGGCATTTGCGCGCGCGTCATGTTGCAGGCGTCGAGCAGCGCATCGGACCAGTCGCGTTTGGCCACGTCGAGCCAGAGCGTGCCCGCGGCATCCGAAGGATCGGAGACCTTGCCGCCGGTGAGCTGCAGGCGCAGATAGTCCTTCGGCAGCAGCACACAGGCCGTCTCGCGAAAGATCTGCGGCTCGTGGCGCGCGACCCACAGCAGCTTGGGCGCGGTGAAGCCCGGCATGGCGAGATTGCCCGCAATGCGATGCAGCTGCGGCGCACGTGCGGTGAGTTCGGCGCATTCGTCCACCGCGCGCATATCGTTCCAGAGGATCGCGGGGCGCAATACGTTGTCGTGCGCGTCTAGCAGCACCGCGCCGTGCATCTGGCCGGAGAGGCCAATGCCGCGCACCTGCGCGAATTCGTGAGGATGCGCCTCGCGCAGCGCGGCGAGCGCGCGGCGCGTGCCGTCCCACCAGTCGGCGGGATTCTGCTCCGACCAGCGCGGGTGAGGGCGCGAGACGACGAAGGGCGTGCCGGCAGTGCCGATCACGCGGCCGTCGGGCGCGAGCAGCAGGACTTTCACTTCGGAGGTGCCGAGGTCGATGCCGAGATACATAGGCGCGCTGAAGTCGTGAAGAGAGTTGCGCTACTTTAGCCTCGCGCCGGGCGCGACGCCATGCGCGCCGACCCGGAGGGCGCGCGTGGCGCAGGTGTTGCGGATTGCGCTGCGATCTTTTTTCAAACGCTGCAGCCGCGAGAGGCGAGCCACTGGTCCACGCGCGCGAGCGCGCCGCGCACCGCGCCGCCCAGAGTCGGGTTGCCGGCGAGGCCGCCCCACAGCAGCTTGTCGCCGAGAAACGTCGAGACGGGGTCGCCGGTTTCGAACATGCGGTGCACGGCCGCTTCGTCCATCACGCCGTCCTGGTAGCGGTAGGGCAGCGTGCCCTTGTGCCAGCGTTCCAGAAAGCGCAGGAAGAGCGCGGGCAGCATGGCCGTGGCGGCGGGCGTCGCGCCCGCGGCGATGCGTTGCGCGAGCGTGGGCGCGATGAAGCCCGGGAGCTTCGAGTAGCCGTCGGCGGCCACGCGCTGGTTCGTGTCCTGGATGTACGGATTGCTGAAGCGTTCGAGCACGACGTCGCGATACTTCGCGAGATCGAGCGGGCTGGGCGTGAGGCAGGGAATCACGTCTTCGCTCACGTACTCGCGCGCGAAGGTACGGATGTCGGCGTCGTGGGTGCCTTCGTGGATGAAGTCGAGCGCGATGAGCGTGCCCGCCCACGCAATGCAGCTGTGCGTGGCATTGAGGATGCGGATCTTCGCTTCCTCGTAGGGCATCACCGATTCGACCAATTCCGCGCCAGCGCGCTCCCAGGCGGGCCGCCCCGCGCAGAAGTGATCCTCGATCACCCACTGGATGAACGCTTCGCCCATCACCGGACAGGCGTCGTCCACGCCGGTCGCCGCTTTTACGCGCTCGCGCACGTCGGGCGTGGGGCGCGGCGTGATGCGGTCGACCATGGAGTCGGGGCACGCCGTGTTGGCATCGAACCAGTCGCGCAGATCCGTTGCACCGCGCAGCGCGAGGAATTCGCGCATGCCCGCGTGAAAGCGCTTGCCGTTGCTGCGCAGGTTGTCGCAGGTCTGCAGCGTGACGGGGCCGCCGTCACGTGCCATGCGCGCTTCGAGGATCGCGGCGAGCGCGCCGTAAATCGTCGTGCGGTCGCCCTTGAGGTCGGCGGCGAGGTCGGGGTTCGCGGTGTCGAGGCGGTCGTGCTCGTCGAGGTAATAGCCGCCTTCGGTCACCGTAAACGCGATGATCCTGCAGTTCGCGTCGGCGCCTGCATCGATCAGGCTCGCAAGATCGGCCGACCACGGCAGCACGCGCGTAATCGAGCGGATCGTCTCGTAGGCGCGCTCGCCCTGCGGCGTGACTGTTTCGAGCGTGTAGACGCCGTTTTGCGCGGCCAGCGCGTCCATCACGGCGTTCATGTCGGAGCGGATGTTGCCGACGGTGAGCGACCATGCGGCCTCGTCGGGCTTGCGCGCGAGGTTCACGCGATGCAGGTACCACGCCTGATGCGCCCGGTGAAACGACCCGGCGCCGATGTGCAGGATCACGTTCGCATTGCTGCGTTCGGTGTTCATTCGGTGTCTCCTTACTCAAAGCGGCCGATCGGCTCAAGCCTGAGCAATTGCTCTAGTGATGAACGAATGATCGTATCCGGTCGGTCGAAAGTCAAGCGGGCGAGGGCGGTTTTCGGTAGCGCGCTGCGGCGGGCGATGGCGCGCGGGCAACGCACGCACGTGCGCCGCCTGCGGACGGAACGGGGATGTTGTGGCGCACAAAGCGCCCGGGAGCCGAAGCGGGGAAAGGGGACGCGGCTTCAGCCGCCGATCTGCGCTACGGCCGCGACGGCCTGATCGGTCGCATCCTGCGCGCAGCAATCTACGACGATGCGCTCCGGCATGGCGCGCAGCCACGTGAGTTGACGCTTGCAGAGCTGGCGGGTGGCAAAGACGCCCTTGTCGCGCATGGTGTCATAGTCGACTTCGCCATCGAGGTATTCCCAAACCTGGCGATAACCCACGCAGCGCATGGATGGCAGGTTGGGGTTCAGGTCCCCGCGCGCACGCAGCGCCTTCACCTCGTCGATGAGACCGCCGGCGAGCATCGCATCGAAGCGCGCTTCGATACGCGCGTGCAGCACGCTGCGATCGGACGGTTCGAGCGCGACGGGCACGAAGCGGTAGCGCGCGGCTTCATCTTCGCGCGTGGACGGCGTGGCGAGCAGCACCGACATCGGCTGCCCGCTCAGCATGAAGATTTCGAGCGCGCGCTGGATGCGCTGCGAGTCGTTCGGGGCGAGGCGTGCAGCCGTGGCCGGATCGACCCGCGCGAGGCGGGCATGCATGGCGGGCCAGCCGTCGCGCGCGGCTTCGGCGTCGAGTTGCGCGCGCACGGCCGGATCGGCCGAGGGCAGGTCGTTCAGGCCTTGGGTGAGCGCCTTGTAGTAGAGCATCGTCCCGCCCACGAGCAGCGGCACGTTCCCGCGCGCAACGATTTCGCCCGTCACGCGCAGCGCGTCGGCACGAAAGTCGGCGGCGGAATAGGCATCCAGCGGATCGACGATATCGATCAGATGATGCGCGGCGGCCGCACGCTCCGCGGCGTTCGGCTTCGCCGTGCCGATGTCCATCTCGCGGTACACGAGCGCCGAATCGACGCTCACGATTTCCACCGTGCGCCCGCGCGCCGCCGACTGCGCCGCATACGCGAGCGCGGCCGCCGTCTTGCCCGAGGCCGTGGGGCCGAGCAGACACGCGACGGGCAGCGCTGCGCCTTCCTGTTTGGTGGACTGCGTCATTGACCGCGCATGAAGAGCCGATCGAGATCGGCGAGCGTGAGCTGATACCAGGTCGGCCGGCCGTGATTGCACTGGTCGGCGCGCTCGGTGGCTTCCATCTGGCGCAGGAGCGCGTTCATTTCGTCGAGCGTGAGACGCCGGTTCGCGCGCACCGCGTGATGGCAGGCGAGCGTGCCGAGCATCTCGTGCTGGCGCTCGGTGAGCACGCGCGAGCCGCCGTACTCGTGCAGGTCTGTGAGCACGGCGCGCGCGAGCGCCTGGAGATCGGCGTCCTTGAGGAGCGCGGGCACCGCGCGGATCGCAATCGAGGTCGGCGAAAGGACGGCGAGATCGAAGCCCAGCGCTTCGAGCGTGGCCTTTTCTTCCTCGACGGTGCCGGTTTCGACGGGATCGGCCGTCATCGAGATCGGGATCAGCAAGGGCTGCACGGCGAGCGAGCGTTCGGCGAGGGCCTGCTTGAACTGCTCGTACAGGATGCGTTCGTGCGCGGCGTGCATGTCGACGATCACGAGGCCGCGCGCGTTCTGCGCGAGCACGTAGATGCCGTGAACCTGGCCGAGCGCGAAACCGAGCGGGTGGTCCTCGCCGGCTTCGAAGGCGGCGTGCGGCGCGCCGGTGGCGAATGCATCCACTGCGCCGTCTTGCGCCTGCAGCACGGTCGAACCTTGCGCCGTGCCGGCGCCGACATCTTTGCGGCCGAACAACGCGTCATATAGCGCGAGCGGCTGCGCGACAGGCAGGCTGCCTTGCGTCATGCGCGACTGGCGCAGCCAGGTGTTGCCGCTGCTCGCGCCTGCACCGCCGCCGCCTGGCTGACCGAAGCCCGACGCGCGCGAAGGCAGGCCACTCCCGCCGCCGCCGAAGCTGCTCGCCACGCTCGCGGTGCCGAACTTGCCGTCCGCGCCGAAGCCGGGCGCTGCGCCTGCGCGCGCGGAGTCGGCCGCGCCCGAAGCCAGCCCGACCGAGGCGCCCAGCACCCCGGCCCCCGGCAACGCCCGCGGCTCGATGAGCGCCGCGGCATGGCCGCCCGAGGTCGTCTCGGGCGAGGCGCCCGCGTGGCGCGCTAGCGCGCGCTGCACGGCATGGAACACGAACTGGTGAATCGAGCGCGAATCGCGGAAACGCACTTCGATCTTCGAGGGATGCACGTTCACGTCGACGGCTTCGGGCGGCAGGTCGAGGAACAGCACGTACGACGGGTAGCGTTCGCCGTGCAGCACGTCCTCATACGCCGAGCGCACCGCGTGCGTGAGCAGCTTGTCGCGCACGAAGCGGCCGTTCACGAAGAAGTACTGCTGGTCGGCGCGGTTGCGGCTCGCCGTCGGCAGCCCTGCACAACCGTAGACGGCGAGCGGCCCGGCGCGCTCGTCGAGCGGAAGATGCGCCGTGGCGAACACTTCGCCGAGGATCTTCGAGACGCGCGTGGCCGGATCGCTCGCGTTCCAGTGCTCCACCGCGCGGCCGTTGTGCAGCACCGAGATCGCGACGTCCGGGCGTGCGAGCGCGCTGCGGCGGATCATCTCGAGGCAATGGCCCAGTTCGGTCTGCTCGCTCTTCAGGAACTTGCGGCGCGCGGGCGTGTTGAAGTACAGCTCGCGCACTTCGATGGTCGTTCCCTGGCCGCCCGCAGCCGGCGAGATCGCGCCGGTGTGCCCGTCGATCTTCACGGCGTGCTGCGCGTCGGCGCTGCGGCTCGTGATCGACATCTCGGCGACCGAGGCGATCGACGCCAGCGCTTCGCCCCGGAACCCGAGCGTCGCGACGCTCTCCAGTTCGGCGAGCGAGCGGATCTTGCTCGTGGCGTGCCGCATGAGCGCGAGCGGGAGTTCGGCTTCGGGGATGCCGCAGCCGTCGTCGGCGATGGAGATGCGCTTGACGCCGCCCTCGTCGAGCAGGATGCGCAGCGTGCTCGCGCCCGCGTCGAGCGCGTTTTCGAGCAGTTCCTTGACGACGGAGGCAGGCCGCTCGACCACTTCACCCGCGGCGATCTGGCTGATGAGCTGGTCGGGCAACGCCTGGATCGCGCGCGCGGGCTGCGCGGCACGCGACGCGACTGCGGCGCCGGTCGTGGCGCCAGTGTCGGCGGCGCTGGCGGAATCCGGCACGGCGCCGGTGGGTTCGGAGTTCGAAGACATGCGCGCAATTATAGCGAGTCGGCGCTAGCCGACCCGACGCGCTTCAGCGCCCGCGAAACCTCATGTAGCAGCGCTTTGTGCGCAAATTCACCGAAATTGACGGGAAATTTTCGTGGCGCACGGGCACTTTCGGTATCATGGCGCGATCAATTTGGCTACTCGCGCAACGCAGGGCGAATGCGCTTTTTCAGGCGCGCGGCCCACGATCAATAAGGGACACTTTTGGATACGCTTCTGCAGTTCGTCAATCTTGTCTTGCACATCGACAAGTTTCTCGGTGTCTTCATCCAGCAATACGGCGGCTGGGTCTACGCGGTGCTGTTCCTGATCGTGTTCTGCGAAACCGGCCTCGTGGTGCTGCCGTTCCTGCCCGGCGACTCGCTGCTGTTCATCGGCGGTGCGTTTGCCGCGACGCATGAGATGAATCTCGGCGTGCTGATCGTGCTGCTGCTCGTGGCTGCGGTCCTCGGCAATACGGTGAACTTTCTGATTGGGCGCGCCATCGGGCCGAAGGTGTTCAATACGCACATTCCTGTGCTCGAACGCTTCCTCGACCGCGCCGCGCTGCAGAAAACCCACGAATTCTACGAACGCCACGGCGGCAAGACCATCGTGCTCGCGCGCTTCATTCCTGTCGTGCGGACGTTCGCGCCGTTCGTGGCGGGCGTCTCGCAAATGCCTATGCGACGCTTTCAGTTTTTCACGGTCACGGGGGCGCTGTCCTGGGTGTTGCTGCTCGTGCTGCTCGGCTACTTCTTCGGCAACATTCCGTTCATTCGCCAGTACCTCAACGTGATCGTGCTCGTCGGCATCGGCGCGGCGATCGTGCCGATCCTGATCGGCGGCGTGTGGAAGATGCTGCGCAAGGACTCGCGCGGCGGCGCGGTGCGCAAGCCCAACGGCGGTTGAGCGTCCGGCGCCTTCGGGCCGCAACGCAAGGAAAAACGGCATCGCCTGCGAAGGCGATGCCGTTTTGCTTTAGCGCTCGCGTCGAACGCGGCGCGCTAGGTGCCCACGCGGCGAATGATCGAGGGCGTTTCGGGCGTCGGGTAGCCCGCGTCCTTGAAGGTCTCGACAATCGTGCGGTTGGTGTCGAAATACACCTGCCAGTAGGAGTCGTTGCTGGTGTAGGGACGTACAGCCAGCAGCGGGCCTTCGGGCGTGAACGAGAGAATCTCGACGTTGGGCGGCGGCTCCTGCGAAACGTTCGGAATTTTGGCGATGGCCGTGCGCAGACGGCTGGCGGCATCGACGGGATCGACGCCGTTGGCGATCTTCGCGGTCAGCTCTACGCGGCGCACGGGCGTCGCGCTGTAGTTCGAGATGGTGTCCGAGAAGATCTTGTTGTTGCCGACGATGTTGACCACGTTGTCCGGCGAGATGATGGTCGTGCCGAAGATGCCGAGTTCCTTCACGGTGCCCGTCACGCCCCCGGCCGTCACGAAGTCGCCCACCTTGAACGGGCGCAGCACCTGCATGAACACGCCTGCCGCGAAATGCGCGAGCAGCCCGCCCCACGCCGTACCGATGGCGAGGCCGAGACCGGCGAGGAGCGCCGCGAACGAGGTGGTCTGCACGCCGAACACCTGCAGGATCGCGAGGACCAGGAGCAGGTTCAACACGGCGGCGAGGATCGAACTGAGGTAATGCGCGAGCGTGGGATCGACGCGCTCGTTGCGCGCGAGCACCTTGCGCAGCACACCGGCGACGAGGTTGATGGCCCAGCGTCCGATGATCCACAGGACGATCGCCGCCACGACCTTGGTCCCGAAGTCGATGCCCCGGGTCATGATGAATACGCGGATGGTTTCGAGATCCAAAATGCCCTCGCTTGTGTCGTTGGTTGAGCCTGGAAGACGTGCAACTGACAGCGGCGGGAGCATGACGGGCGCGGTGGTGCGCGCCGTCTGTCCCTTGGCGCATTTATAGGCGAAGCGGCGAAAGCGTGCATCCAGCGTGCCCGCCCGTCTCAGGGTTGACCCTGCGCACGGGGCGCGCGGCGTTCGTTCGATTGAACCGGCGTGCATGGCCGTTCGGCTGTATCGTTGCGCGATCGACCCCGACACGAACCGACACTAAAACAGGAGGCCCGCCATGAACCTGCCGAACACCGATCTCCATCTCATCACCGTGAAGCTCGACGAGTTGCGTCCCACGCAGATCACAGTGGGCTTTCGGGAGGTGAACGCCAAGCGCGCGCACTGGCAGACGCTCGACAAGAAGGGGCGCGCGGCGGCCATCGACTCGCACTGGTTTCCCGCCGTGCTGGGGCCGAAGTCGCGCTACTACGTGGTCGATCATCACCACCTTGGCCGCGCGTGGCTCGAAGAGTCAGTGCAGAGCGTGCGGGTGACGGTGCTCAAGGATCTCTCATGGCTCGAGCCCACCATCTTCTGGCGCATGATGGAGCACGACCAGTGGGTGCATCCGTTCGATGCCGCGGGCGAGCGCTGCGAATTCGACCAGTTGCCGAAGCAGCTTCTCGGCCTTGCCGACGATCCGTATCGCAGCCTCGCGGGCGAGTTGCGCACGTCGGGCGGCTACGCGAAGGACACGACGCCGTTCAGCGAATTCCTGTGGGCCGACTATCTGCGCCGTAAGGTATCCGAAACGCGCCTGCGCAAGGACTTCGACGCTGCGCTCGCCGAGGCGCTATCGCACGCGCACGATGCCGACGCGCGTTATTTGCCGGGCTGGTCGGGCGTGGTGCCACCCGCGGCGGCGGCGCCAGCGCCAGCGGCTGCGCCGGCCAAGGCGGCCAAGGCGGCCAAGGCGGCCAAGGCGGCCAAGCCAGCCAAGGTCAAGAAGGGCTGAAGCGGGCGGCGCACCCTACCTCGCCAGGGGCAGACTCAGGCGTGCGCGGGCTTGCGTTCGTACAACCCGCACGCGCTTCGCTCCCGCGCCAGTTCAGCGTTCAGCGCGCGTCGGGCAACGGCGCCTGCGGCGGCGTACCTTGCGTGAGGTAGTGGCAGAGCCACTCGCTGGCGGGGCCGCGCGCCGCGTCGGTGCGATGGATCAGCGAGATGTTGTAGTTCACCGAGCGCCGGTCCGCGAGCGCGACGCGCACGAGCCGACCGGCTTCGAGATCGGCTTCCACGAGGTGCTTCGGCATCGACCCCCAGCCGAGGCCCGCGAGCAGCAGCCGGTGCTTGGCGCCCAAGTCGCCGAGTTTCCACGCGCGATTGCTGTACACGCCGAAATTCTGGCCTTCGGTAAGGCGGCTGCGGTCGGTGAGCACCAGCTGCGTATGCTCGCGCGCATCCGAAATGCGCACGGGGTGCTCCGCCTTGGCGAGCGGATGGCAGGGGGCGGCCACGAGCACGAGTTCCACGGTGCCGATGGACTGGGCTTCGATCACGTGCGGCCAGTTGTGGTTCGGCCCGCTGATCCCCACCGCGCAGTCGCCGTCGAGCACGAGCTTGAGCACGCCGCCAAGCGCTTCCATCGTGAGATTCAGCGCGACGGTGGGAAACGTGAAAGCGAACGCCTGCAGGGCCTCGACGAGCCGCTGGGACGGAAACATCACGTCCACGGCCAGCGAAACCTCGCCCTCGAGCCCCCTCTGCAGGCCGGCCGCCTTGGCGTTAAGCTGACCCATGAGCAGATCGAGGCGGCGCGCGTCGGCGAGGATCGCGCGGCCCGCGGCCGTGAGTTCCGGCTTGCGCTTGCCGCGCTCGAACAGCGCGACGCCCAGCAGCGCCTCGAGATTGGCGATCGTATAGCTGACCACCGACTGCGCGCGGTCGAGCTGGCGCGCCGCCGCCGAGAAGCTGCCGGTTTCGGCGACGGCGATCAGCGCGCGCAGCTGCTCGAGGCTAGGGGAGCGGTCCGAGGTGCGGTCCACGAGGTACGGTCCTTTTCGACCTATCGAAAAAATGGATGATAACCATCCATTTTAGACGATTGTTTGAATAGGTTTGGCCGGGTAAAGTGCACACCTCGAATAATGGAGTCGTATGCCGATGAACCCCACCGTCAAGCCCGCCGACCGCTATAACGGCGTTGCCATGCTGCTGCACTGGCTGATCGCCGCGCTGATCGTCTGGGGCTTTGCGCTCGGCTGGGTCATGACCGACATTCCGGGCATCACGCCCACGAAGCTGCGCTACTTCTCGTGGCACAAGTGGATTGGCGTGACCGTGCTCGCGCTCGTGCTCGTGCGCATTCTCTGGCGCGTGACGCACACCGCGCCCGCGCTGCCCGGATCCATGCATGGCTGGGAACGGCTCGCCGCGCACCTGGGCCATACCGCGCTTTACTTGCTGATGGTCGCGATTCCGGTCACGGGATATCTCTACAGTTCGGCGGCCGGCATTCAGGTCGTGTACCTCGGCATCTGGCCGATGCCCGTGCTGATCGGCCCCGACACCGCGCTCAAGGGCGTGCTGCGCGTCGTGCATATCTCGCTGAACTACACCCTGCTCACCGTGGTCGTGCTGCACGTGCTCGCCGTCATCAAGCACCAGTTGATCGACCGCCAGAACATCCTCTCTCGCATGCTGCCGTTCGGCACGCCGCGCGACTGACTTCGCGGCGCGCATGCGCCATCTCCATTTCCCGATACCTTCCACCTTGGACCGACTGCCCATGATCCAGCGTCTTGCCCATACTGCTTCCGTCGTCGCGCTCGGCGCGGCGCTCGCCGCCGGCGCGGCACTTGCCACGACCTTCGCCACGAACGCCAACGCCGCGGCCGAAGCCGCGAAGAACTCCGTGAGCGCCGTGTTCAAGCAAATGAATGTGCCGGTCGAAGGGCGCTTCAACCACTTCACCGCCGACGTGCGCTTCGATCCGGCGAACGTCGCGGCATCGAGCGCGAAGCTCGACGTCGAGGTGGCGAGCTTCGACCTCGGCGCGCCGGAATACAACACGGAAGTCGCCGGCGACGAATGGTTCGACGCTTCGCATTTCCCGCACGCGACCTTCGTCTCCACACAGATCAAGCCCGCCGCGAACGGCGCGTTCACGGTGACCGGCAAGCTGACCATCAAGGGCAAGACGACCGACGTCGTCGTGCCGGTGCAGTACCGCAAGGACGGCGCCACCCAGGTGTTCGACGGCACGCTGCCGATCAAGCGTCTCGCTTACGGCATCGGCTCGGGCGAGTGGAAGGACACCTCGATCGTCGCCGACGACGTGCAGATCAAGTTTCACATCGTGTCCGCCGCGCACTGACGCGCGTACGGCACCGCTTTTTCATCCCGTTTCTCCCGCACCAGGAATCGATTCATGAAGACCACGATTTTCGCCGCGGCCGTTGCCGCCTCGCTCGCAGCCTTCGTCGCCACGCCGGCGCTCGCAGCCGCCACGACCTATAACCTCGACCCGATGCACACCTATCCGAGCTTCGAAGCCGATCACTTCGGCGGCGTCTCGGTGTGGCGCGGCAAGTTCACGAAGAGCTCGGGCACGGTCACGCTCGATCGCGAGGCGAAGACGGGCACGGTGGACGTGACGATCGACGCATCGTCGATCGATACCGGCAACGCGAAGCTCGACAAGCACGTGAGCTCGGCCGAATTCCTCGACACCGCGAAGTTCCCGACGGCCACCTACAAGGGCACGTCGATCCGCTTCGAAGGCGACAAGCCCGTGGAAGTGATCGGCACGTTCACGCTGCATGGCGTGACCAAGCCGCTGAACCTGAAGATCGACTCGTTCAAGTGCTTCCAGAACCCGATGCTCAAGCGTGAAGTGTGCGGCGCGGACGCATCGGCGCAATTCGACCGCGCGGACTACGGCGTGAACTGGGGCCAGTCGTATGGCTTCAAGACGGCGACGACGCTGCAGATCCAGGTCGAAGGCGTCAAGGCGGACTGAGTTTGCGCGCGGCATGGGCCGCGCGTCGCTCGATGCGAAAAAGCCCGTGCGCTGTCAGGCGCGCGGGCTTTTTTGTTGCGGGAAGCGATAAGGATGACGAAGTGTCGTCAGTGGATCGGCGACGTTGCGTGCGTGCCGCGCGGCGACAGCGCGACGTCGACGACGTGCGAATGCCAGATCCCGCAGGTGGCCTTCACGGGCACCCAGGCGTACTTGCCGCGGACCTTGGCGAAGGCGCGCAGATGGACCAGTGTGTCGATGGACGGGGCAGGCGAAAGTGCGTCGCTCGCGACGGGCGTGGGCGTGGCATTCGCGGGCGCGGGCTGCTCGATTTTCGCCGAGAGCGCGCGCCGATCGGGCACGAGCAGCGAATCGTAACGCTGCGCCTTATGCACCCACTGGTCGAGCGCGGCAACGCAATTGACGACGGCGTCCGGCACGCGTATGCGGCGCAGGTATGCGTAGTCTTCGGGTTGCGGTTGAATTTGCGCCTGAACGCGCAGACTGAGCCAGAAAAGCGCGAGCAGGGCGCAGGCAAGGGTCGTGAACTTCATGATGACGTGGCCTGTGCAGCGGGGATGGGACGGCGGGGGAGGAGGGAGTATACATGCTGGACGCATGCTCGCGCGCCGAGTCACTCAAGACGCTTGAGCCTGCGCCGTACGCTGCAAAGCAAAAAGCCCAGTCCGGAGACTGGGCTTTTTGTTTGATGCTTTGGTAGGCCGTACGGGATTCGAACCTGTGACCAACGGATTAAAAGTCCGCTGCTCTACCAGCTGAGCTAACGACCCAAAAGAGAAGCGGGATTATAGCGGCGTCTGGTCAACGCGTCAACTTTTGCCGTCATAAAACCGATGGAAGCGCCCGGAGCACGCCGTGCCCCGGGCCTTCCCTGTATGCGAGAGGCGCATTTCGCGGCATTGGCATTAGCCAGCGCCACGTCACGCCAAAACCATCCAGCAGCGCTTATTTGAGCTGTGAAAGCTTGCTCTGCGCCGTCTGGGCGACATCCGAGTTGCCGTATTGCGAAACGACCTGCTCGAGCGTGCGTTTGGCCGCAGCCTTTTGCCCCTGCTCGATCTGATTGTTTGCAATGGCCAGCAGTGCCTCGGGGGCACGCGGATGTTGCGGGTATTTGTTGACGACGTTCTGCCACGTCGCGGTCGACCCCTTGTAGTCCTTCAGCGCATACAGCGCGTTGCCGAGCCAGTACTGCGCGGTCGGCTGGTAAGGACTCTGCGGGAACTTCGCGATGAAGCTACGGAACGATGCCGCCGCGTTCTTGAAGTCGCCGTTGCGGAACTGCTGCGAAGCGGCGTTGAACGCGTCCATCTCACCCGGCTGAACCGTGCCTTGCATGCCGTCCACGGTCTCCTGCTGCGGCTCGAACTTCTTGAGTCGCGTGTCGAGATCCGTGTAGTAGTCCTTCTGTTGCTTCTGCAGGGTCGCCAACTGGTTCGCCATATCCTCGTTCTGTCCGCGCAACGTCGCGACCTGCTGGTTGAGCTGGTCGAGGTGGTTGGACTGGTCGAGGATCGTGCGTTGAGCGGCGGACAGCTGGCTGGACAGGCTGTCCGTTTTCGCGCGCAGGTCGAGAATCGCCTGGCGCGCCTGATCGTCATCGAAGATACCCGCGTGGGCCGGCAGCGCCGCAAAGGCGACGCCAGCCACGCAAGCGGCTGCGGCTACGCGCAGCGGGGAGAAACGGTGCGACATACGCCCCTTCATCCAATGCTCAATTACTGTTGATACACGAGGTCAGCACGGCGGTTCTGCGCCCACGATGCTTCGTCGTGGCCCGTTGCGACCGGCTTTTCCTTACCGAGGCTGACGGCTTCCATTTGCGAATCGGGCACGCCCATCAGCGAGAGGGCGCGACGGACCGCTTCAGCACGCTTTTGACCCAGCGCCAGGTTGTATTCGCTCGTGCCGCGCTCGTCGGTGTTGCCCTGGATCAGGACGTGACGTTCCGGGTGCGTCTTGAGGTACTGTGCGTGAGCTTGCAGCAGCGACTGGTAGTCGTCCTTGACGGCGTAGCTGTCGAAATCGAAGTACACGCTGCGCTTGGCGAGCGGGCTGTTCGGATTGTTCAGCTCATCGACGTTCACCTGGGCGACCGCGTTCGGGTTCGGCTGGGTGTTCATCGCACCGGCGTTCGGGTTCGTTTCCTTGACACCCGACTTACACGCTGCCAGTGCACCGATCATCAAGACGGCCAAGGCCAGGCGTACTTTCTTCGACATCATTATTTCTCTCCTGAAGTGTTATTGCATAAAAGGACCCCAGGACGGCTCGCGTACGCTGCCGCCCTGAACGGACAGGATTTGCCGCGTACGACCGTCGGTCGATACAGCAGCCAGCACGCCACGGCCGTTCACCTGTGTGGCGTAAAGAATGTACTGACCGTTCGCCGCGAAGCTGGGCGACTCGTCATGTGTCGTGTCAGTGAGCGCCGTGGCGACACCGGACTGCAGATCTTGAATGTACAGCTTAAATCCGCCGCCCGTGCGTGAGATGTACGCCAGTTGCTTGCCGTCCGGGCTGGCCTTCGGGCTCGTATTGTAGTTGCCGGTAAACGTCACACGCTGTGCCGCTGCGGCGCTTTCGCCCTGGGCCGGCATCTTGTAAATCTGAGGCTGGCCGCCGCGGTCGCTCGTGAAATAAATCCAGCGTCCGTCAGGAGAGTAGTTGGGTTCGGTGTCGATCGTCGTGCCTTGCGTGAGGCGGTGCAGGCCGGAGCCGTCGGCATTGACGGCGAAGATCTGCGTGTTGCCCGTGCGCGACAATGCTACTGCGAGCGTGCGGCCGTCGGGAGACCAGGCCGGCGCCGAATTGTTGCCCTTCTGGTCCGAAATGATCACGCGGCGACCCGTCGGCAGGTCGTGCACGTAGACGATCGGCTTCTTCTTTTCGAAAGATACGTAAGCGACCTTGGTGCCGTCGGGCGACCAGGCCGGCGAGATGATCGGCTCGGGGCTCGACAGCGCGATATGCGCGTCTTGTCCATCGGAGTCCGAAACCTGCAGCTGGAAGCGGCCGCCCGTCTTGATCACGTATGAAAGACGCGTGGCGAACACGCCGCGATCGCCGAGCAGCTTCTGATAGATGTAGTCCGCAACCTTGTGCGCGCTCATGCGCAGGCCGCTTGCCGGGCTCGTGAGCACGAGGCCGCCGAGGCTTTCGCCCTTCACGGTGTCGTAGAGCTTGAAGCGCACTTCGTACTGGCCGTTGGCGAGCTTGTTCACGCTGCCCGCAACGAACGCGTTGGCGCCCTTGGCCTTCCAGCTGCCGAGGTCGACGGAGTCGTTTTCCGAGATCGGTGCGCTGCCGGCATCGATATTCGTAAATTTCCCGCTGCGTTGCAGGTCGGCGCGCACGATGGCCGCGACCTGCTCGGGCGAATTCGCTTCACCGGCAAAGTTAGCCGTGGCGATGGGGAACTGGGTGGAGCCCACGCCGGTGACGAGGACGTTGAGTTGTGCGTTCGCCGCGCCGCCCGCCGTGATCAGGCAGGACGCGACGAGGGTTCGCAGGCCAAGCTTCGTCATCAATGTCATGCTGTGATATTTCCTGAAAAAAGCAATTTTGTCATAACGCGCAACAGCAGACTGACCCGAAAACGTTCGAATCGTTCCTTATTAGCCACTGTTGCGCGGCGGCTTTCCTCAACCTTTCTGCGCCTTGCGCTCGCCATCAACCAGCCGGGCGCAAGGTGATCTTGAAGCTCGAAGGCGCCTTGCCGTCGGTATCGACCGGCATCGGATCCGAGCGCTGAACTGCCCGCAACGCGGCGTCGTCCCACGACGCGTTGCCGCTGCTGCGCGAGATCGTCGCCGAAAGCAGCGTGCCGGTCGGCGAGCAACGCACCGCGATCTCCGTTTCGAGACCCGACGTTTCGCCCGCCCACACGATGTTCGGACGCACGCGGCGGCGCACCTTGTCGGCGTAGCCCGGCGACGTCGCGTTGCCGCCCGAGCCGCTGCCCGTGCCGCTCTTTGCGAGACCGTTGCCGCTCGTGCCTTCGCCGCCACCCATCGAGCCTTGCATCTGCGCGATGCGAGCGCGGCGTTCCGCGTCGAGCTTCTTCGCCTGGGCGTCGGCTTGCGCCTTCGCCTTGGCCGCCTTCTCGGCGTCGGCCTTCTTCTGCGCGTCGAGCTTCGCCTGCTTCTGCTGCTCTTCTTCCTGCTGCTGCTTCTTGAGCGCGTCCTGCTGCTGCAGCTGCTTTTGCTTCTCCGCCGCGGCTTGCTGCTGTTCCTGCTGCTGCTTGAGCTTTTCGGCCTTCTGCTGCGCGGCCTGCTGAGCCGCGAGCTGCTGCTGACGCTTCGCTTCGGCTTCCTGCTGGGCTTTCAGACGCTGCTGCTCGGCCAGTTGCGCCTCGCGCTGCGCTTCCTGCTGCTTACGCTTTTGCTGTTGCAGCGCAATGTCGGCTTCCTCGGTTTGAGGCGGCGGCGGGGCAGGGGCGACCGGCGCGGGCGGCGGCAGCGGCTTCGGTGTCGACAGGTCCGGCACCTCGGTCCACAGTTCCGCCTCTTCACCCGCCGGCGTGCTGTTCTGCCAGCGGATGCCGTGATAGAGGAACAGACCGAGCAGCACGTGCATGAGCACCGCGAGGGCGATAGCACGTCCCGTGCCACGCTCTCGCGGAGGCTGCAGCGGATACGAATCGTTCTTGCGGATCATTGCGATTTGACGAGCAGTCCGACACGTTTGACGCCATGCGACTTCAGGTCGGACATCACGTTCATCACCGTCTCGTATTTGACGGACTTGTCGGCCGCGATCACGACGGGCTGGTCGGGATGGCTCTGCTCGCGATCGGCGACGAAGCCGTTGAGATCGGCGCGCGTCATGGTCTGTTGCTGCGTGGCGCCGGAGTCATCCTTGTAGCGTACGCTCAGATTGCCGTCGGGGCGAATATTGACCACGACGGGCGGCACCTGCTGCTGCTGCGACGCGCCGCCGACGGTCGGCAGGTTGACAATGGACGGCGCCACGAGCGGCGCGGTCACCATGAAGATCACGAGCAACACCAGCATCACGTCGATGTACGGCACGACGTTGATGTCGGCCATCGCACGGCGCGAGCGGCTGCCTCGCATGCTCGAACGGACTGAGCCTCCCATCTTCGACTCCTTGCTTCGTGAAGATTAGTGGGCCTGACGCTGCAGGATGTTCGAAAACTCTTCGATGAAGGTTTCGAAGCGGATCGCCAGACGGTCGATGTCGTGTGCGTAGCTGTTATACGCGACCACCGCCGGAATGGCGGCGAACAGACCGATCGCGGTCGCCGTCAGCGCTTCGGCGATGCCGGGCGCGACGTTCGCGAGCGTTGCCTGCTGCACGTTCGCGAGACCGCGGAACGCGTTCATGATCCCCCAGACCGTGCCGAAAAGACCGATGTACGGACTCACCGAGCCGACCGAAGCGAGGAACGAGAGGTTCGCCTCGAGCGCATCCATTTCGCGCTGGAAGGCGGCGCGCATCGCGCGGCGGGCGCCGTCGAGCACAAGGCTCGGATCGTTCAGGCGCTTCTCTTTCGCCTTCAGGAATTCGCGCATGCCCGACTCGAAGATACGCTCGAGCGCGCCGATCGTGTGACGGTTGTTGGCTGCGCTCTGGTAGAGCGCCTGCAGGTCGCCGCCTGACCAGAAGTCGCGCTCGAAGCGCTCTGTCTGGGACCGCGCCCGGCGGATCGCAAACCACTTGCGGAAGATGAAAGTCCAGGAAATCAGCGACATGAGCAGAAGAAGCCCCATCACCGCCTGTGCCAGTATGCTCGCATTAAGAACGAGAGAAATGATCGACAGATCTTGTGTAGTGTTCATATAGGTTCGTTGTGACGTCCCGAAAGGGGCGAGCGGCTGCAAGACAACGCAAGGCTTCCCGTAGGCGGTTGGGAAGTTCTCGTGCCGTCGCGGCCGAACCCTGCTTGGTCCTGCATTGACCGGCGCGAGTTCACTGGCGTCGTATCAACGGTAATTACTGCACTGCCGTTGACACGGCGTACAGGTCTTTCTGGGGTCCACGTTGCAAGGCTTCATGAACGGGGGCCGGAATGGGGGCGGGCCGCATGGCCGTGCTGTCGACGCAGGCAACGCGAATGGTGCCCGTGGCGAGCAGCGTGTTTTCGCGCCACGCTTCCTGCATGAAGTCGACCGAGGCGCGGCCCAGCTTCTCGACGCGGCTGACGGTGGTGACGACGTCGTCGAGGCGCGCGGGCGAACGGTAGTCGAGCGCGGTGCTGCGCACGACGAAGAGCACGCCCGTTTCCTCGGCGAGCCGACGCTGATCGACGCCGCACGCGCGCAGCCATTCGGTGCGTGCGCGTTCGAAGAACTTCAGGTAATTCGCGTAAAACACGATGCCACCGGCGTCGGTGTCCTCGTAGTAGACGCGCACCGGCCACGTAAAGCCGCGCCCGGCCGGTGACGACGCCGCGTCCGGCTTGCTGGTGGAATTTTCCATGCCGCGCATTCTACCGGAACGCGAGGCCCCCACGTCTTTCGTACGACTGACGTAAGTATTAAATTTGTAAGGTATTTTTAGCCGCGGTGGATACTGGTACCGGCGAATGTCTGGGCAACGGGCATCAGTTCGATCGTGTTGATGTTGACGTGCGCGGGGCGCGTGGCGATCCAGTAGATCGAATCGGCGATGTCCTCGGCCGTGAGCGGCTGCACGTCCTTGTAGACGCTGGCTGCCCGGGTGTCGTCGCCGCGAAAGCGCACGTTCGAGAACTCGGTGCCGCCGCACAGGCCCGGCTCGATGTCGGTCACGCGCAGTGCCGTGCCCGCGAGGTCAGCGCGCAGGTTCAGGCTGAACTGACGCACGAACGCCTTGGTCGCGCCATAGACGTTGCCCCCCGCATACGGCCAGCGGCCCGCCACCGAACCGATATTGAAAATGTGGCCGCGGTTGCGCTCGACCATGCCGGGCAAGAACGCGTGAGTGACCTGCACGAGACCGGTGCAGTTGGTGTCGATCATGGTTTCCCACTCGTCGAGGTCGGCCTTCTGTGCCGGCTCCACGCCCAGCGCGAGGCCGGCGTTGTTGACCAGCACGTCGACGCCGGCGAACCCGGGCGGCAGCGCGCCGGGCGCGGCTTCGACCGCCGCGCGGTCGCGCACGTCGAGCTCGATGGGCAGGAGGGCGTCGCCGAGTTCGGCGGCGAGGGCGTCGAGGCGGTCCTTGCGGCGAGCCGTGGCGACGACGCGATGTCCGCCCTTCACGAAGGCGCGAGCGATGGCGGCGCCGAATCCTGCGGACGCGCCGGTGACGAAAACGATCATGGTGGCTCTCTGGTCGGTAGAAGGCGGGAAAAGGGGAGAGCCTACTTGCAATGCCGCATTGCGGCAAGAAAGGGACAGTACGCGCGCGGATCGCATGGCCGGCGCCGCCGCACGGCGCGTCGCAGCCCGCGGGACGCCCGAGCGCACTGGGGGCGGGCGGTTGCCTATTCTCTGCCGTTCCAATAAACTAACGCGCTCAATCCCTGCGTGACTGGCGATAGGGTTCCGAAATGGCGGCATTGGCGGTAGCCATGCGCTCGTTATTGGGGACTCAAGGTGGAACGACCCACCGTGAAGCGCAGGGTGCCGTTTTGCCGTTCGCCTGGGCAGCCTGATTTCGCGCGCTTTCGTTTGCGCTGCGGGGGCTGTCCTGCCTCGCGTGTGCGGCACCTCCTTCCGCCACGTCAAGGCTGGCCTCTTCGCCAGCAGCGCCGCGTACCCGCTACGCGTTCCGCGCGAGACCCGGTCAACCTGAACACACTTAACGGAATCCGTATGTTTGACAGAGCCGAAAGCACCATCGCCAACGTCGATCCCGAACTCTTCAAGGCGATCGAACTCGAGAACCGCCGCCAGGAAGAGCACATCGAGCTCATCGCGTCGGAAAACTACACCTCGCCCGCGGTCATGGCCGCGCAGGGTTCGCAGCTCACCAACAAGTACGCCGAAGGCTACCCCGGTAAGCGCTATTACGGCGGCTGCGAAAACGTGGATATCGTCGAGCAGCTCGCGATCGACCGCGTGAAGCAGCTGTTCGGCGCCGAAGCCGCGAACGTTCAGCCGAACTCGGGCTCGCAGGCCAACCAGGGCGTGTTCTTCGCCGTGCTCAAGCCGGGCGACACCATCATGGGCATGAGCCTCGCCGAAGGTGGTCACCTCACGCACGGCATGGCGCTGAACATGAGCGGCAAGTGGTTCAACGTCGTGAGCTACGGCCTCGACGCCAAGGAAGACATCGACTACGACGCGCTCGAAAAGCGCGCGCACGAAACCAGGCCGAAGCTGATCATCGCCGGTGCGTCGGCTTTCGCACTGCGTATCGACTTCGAGCGCATCGCCAAGGTTGCCAAGGCGGTTGGCGCGTACTTCATGGTCGACATGGCGCACTACGCCGGTCTGATCGCCGCGGGCGTCTACCCGAACCCGGTGCCGCACGCCGACTTCGTCACCACGACCACGCACAAGAGCCTGCGCGGCCCGCGCGGCGGTGTGATCCTGATGAAGGCGGAGTTCGAGAAGCAGATCAACTCGGCCATCTTCCCGGGCATTCAGGGCGGTCCGCTCATGCACGTCATTGCCGGCAAGGCCGTGGCGTTCAAGGAAGCGCTCTCGCCGGAGTTCAAGACCTACCAGCAGCAAGTGGTCGACAACGCCCGCGTGTTGGCGGAGACGCTGGTCAAGCGCGGTCTGCGCATCGTTTCCGGCCGCACGGAAAGCCACGTGATGCTGGTGGACCTGCGCGCGAAGAACATCACCGGCAAGGCGGCGGAAGCCGTGCTGGGCACCGCTCACATCACGGTCAACAAGAACGCGATCCCGAACGACCCGGAAAAGCCGTTCGTGACGAGCGGTATCCGTCTCGGTTCGCCGGCCATGACGACGCGCGGCTTTGGCGTGAAGGAAGCCGAGCAGGTCGGCAACCTGATCGCCGACGTGCTCGACAATCCGGAAGACGCCGCCACGATCGAGCGCGTGAAGGCGCAGGTCGCCGAGCTGACGAAGCGTTTCCCGGTTTACCGCTAAGCCACGCGATAACCCATGCGCTGCCCCTTCTGCCGGCACGAAGACACGCAGGTCGTCGACTCGCGCGTGTCCGAAGACGGCGCCGCGATCCGGCGCCGCCGCCGCTGCCCGGCCTGCGACAAGCGTTTCACGACGTACGAGCGGGTCGAGCTGGCGATGCCTTCGATCGTCAAGAAGGATGGCAGCCGCACGGAATTCGACCGCCGCAAGATCGTGGCGAGCATGCAACTGGCGCTGCGCAAGCGCCCGGTTGCAGCCGATGCGATCGACGCGGCGGTTGCCCGTATCGAGGACCAATTGCTCGGCAGCGGCGAGCGCGAAGTGCGCAGCGAGCGCCTTGGCGAACTTGTCATGGGCGAATTGCGCGAACTCGACAAGGTGGCGTTCGTACGGTTTGCTTCGGTGTACCGACGCTTCGAGGACGTCTCCGAATTCGAAGACGTGATCGAGGAATTTCGCCGCGCGGGCGCCAACAACCCCGCGAAAAAGCGCTGAGCGCATTCCCATTTTTCTTCCCTCCTGCCAGGCCGCTGTCGTAACGCTTGCATTCTCGCGAGCCGACGTTGCGCGCACCAGCTAGCCGTTCGGCTAATTGTTTCGTTTCGTTTTCGTCCGTAGATTGATGGCAATCCGCTCGAACTAAGGATTGCTCATGAAGTCCGGAGGATTCACGCTCATTGAGACGATGGTCGTCATCGTCCTGCTAGCGATCTGCGCAACGGTTTCCACGCCTGTTTTCACCGCGTGGCGCGTGCGCGATCAGGTCGACGCGCGCGCCAACGCCATGCTCGGCACGCTCGCCTATGCACGCAACGAGGCCATACGGCGCAAGGCGCGCGTCACCGTTTGCCGCGTCGACGCCGCGCGCCATTGCCTCGAGGCGGCCAAAGCGTGTCTGTCCGGAATTGCCGACTGGTCCTGTGGCTGGGCCGTCATGATCGAGCGCGCCGGAGCGTCTATCCCGTTGCGCATCCAGCCGGCGCTCGATGCGATCTCCGTGGCGTCGGGCCTCACCGCCATCACGTTTTCGCCGCCGGCGGGGCAGACCATCGGCAGCTTGCGCAACTTCGAGATTGCCCCGCGGGTCCCGTCGGCGGCACAACGCGGTGCGGGCTGGCGTCGCTGCATACGCATCGCACAGGGGGGGCGGGCACGCATCAGCGACGGCGCATGCACGGGGGCGTCATGAGCCGGGTGAGCGAGCGCGGCGAGCGCGGGTCGACGCTGCTGGAGGTCGCCATTGCGCTCGGCATCATGGCGATGTGCGGGCTCGGCCTGATGAGCACCCAGCTCGGGCTGGCCCGGCACGCGCAACTGGCAGCGGCGCGCGAGCGCGCGGCCTTTGCCGCTGACGCCGTGGCCGAAGCGGCGCGCGTGGCGCGGGCAACGCCCGCCACGACCGATCGATGGCAGGCGCTGGCGGCGAGCGTCGTGCCCGAAGGGCGGCTGACCATGTCGAGCGCGGGCGGCGACGCATCGATCGCGTCCGTGAGTTGGGCGGCGACACCGCACGGCGCAGCGTCGGGATCGACGCCGGTTTCGCGGGTTGCGCGGTGTCTCGATGCCACGGCTTCCTCCGGGCGCGCCTGCGTCGCCCTGGCGTTTCTGCGATGAACATGCGCTGCGCCCACGGGGTCCAGGAGGCTGGCCACACGCTGCTCGAACTGACGATCGCCGTGGCGCTGGGCCTGGTGGTGACGCTTGGCGCGCTCTCGGCTTATCGCACGCAGCGTCTGGCTTACGCACAGGCGAACGACGCCGCGCGCATCCACGACGCCGGCATGAATGCGCTGATGCTGATCGGCGAGCAGATCCAGATGGCCGGCTTCGTTGCCGCGGACGCACGTTCGCCGCCTGGCGGCCGAGCGATTTTCGGCTGCACGGCGGGGCGCCCGGTCGGCACCGATGTGGCGCTTGCCTGCGAGCTGCTGCCGAGTCGCTCCGATGGGTTGGCCGTGCGCTATCAAGGTGACAGCGTATCGACCTGGCCCGTCGCAAACGGCCAGGTTACCGACTGCCTTGGGCAGGCGGTTGGCGTGGCAGGCGTGGAAATCGTGAACCGCTATCACGCCAAGGTGAGCGGGTCGACCGGCGAGAGCGAGCTCTACTGCGAGGGCTCCGGCAAGGTCGGCACGGCGCAGCCGCTCGTCGAGGGCGTTGAGCGTTTGCGCCTGCGCTACTGGACGGCGGGCGCGGCGCAAGCGGTCGAGGCTTCGGCGCTGGCGCGCGATCAGTGGGCGTCGGTCGTCGCGGTCGATCTGTGCGTGCTGGTGCGCGGAGCGGCCTTTGCGCGGCGCACGCGCTACGTCGATTGCGATGGCGTGCAGGCGCTCGGCGCGGATGGGCGAGCGCGACAAGCGTTCTGGCGGCACATCGTGCTGCGTAACGTTTTGCCGGCAGCGTCATGAAAATGAGCCTGCGCGGGAAGCGTCGCACACTGGCCACGGCTCGCGGCGTGGCGCTCCCAGTCGTGCTGCTTGTCGTCGCGATGATGCTCGCGACCTCGGCGGCGTGGTTCGAGGCCGCGCTGCTGGCGCGGCGCAACGCGGATGCCGTCGCCGATCATCTGCAGGCCTTCCATGCCGCCGACGCCGCGCTCGTGTTGTGCTCGCGTGCGCTGACGAATGGCTTGCTGGCCCCACCAGCGGCGGCCACGCAGTCAGGCGAGCCGCAAGCCTGGCGGCGGCAGGACAGCTTCGAGCGGCAGACGGTTGCGCCCCTTGCTGCGTGGCCGGGGTCTGTGCGCACGCCGCAATGCCTCGTCGAGGCCTGGCGCATCGATAGCCGTCCGCTGGTTCGCGCGTATCTCGTCACGGCGCGAGGGTTCGGCGCATCGGAAGACACCCAAAGCTGGCTGCAGGACCAGTTGGTCATCGAAGCCGAGGGCGACGCGACACGCGTCGAGCATCACTGGCGCTACGTCGTCGCGAGGCCCTTTTGACGAGGCAAACGGGAGGTAAGGTGAAGAGCAACCGGTACAACGCGTTCACACTGCTCGAACTGGTCATCGCGCTGGCGGTGGCCGCCATCGTCGCCGCCTTCGCGATGCCGGGGTGGAGCGCGCAGATCGCGCGGGGACATCGCATCGACGCCGTGGCCGCGCTCTATCGCGCAGCGCAACTCGTCGATACGCAGAGCGCGTCGATGGCACTTTTGCCCACTGGGTTCGACCAGGCTCCGCCGACGGGAACGCCCGTCTACCGCCTGCGTCTCATGCCCGCCGACGATTCCAACGGCGGCTACGCCCTCGTAGCCGATCCGGTGGAAGCCGGGCCGATGCGTGGCGATGCGTGCGGCGCCTTCGTACTCGACGCAATCGGCGCGCGCAGCAATCGTGCTGCAGGCAGCGGCGTTGTCCCGGCGGCTACGCAGATGTGCTGGAGGGACCGGTGAACGGCCTGGAGGGCTGCCGCGGGCGGCGGCGATCAGCCGGTGAGGTCGTCTTCGTCGGACCTGTCGCGGGCAGGCCGGTTCGCAGAGGTGCCGCGCTGGCGCCGCACCTGCTGCCAAACGCGATACGCTTCCCACGCCGTAAAAGCGAGGCCGCCCCACTTGATGACGGGGCGCACAGCCGAGACGATGCTCGTACGCAGCGGCTTTGCCACGATGAGCGAGATGAGCGAACTGACCAGCGGATATTCCTTGAGCAGGCTGCCGAGGCCGGAAGCCACGCCGCCGCCTGAGCGACTGAATCCGGGCACGACGAACCGCAGCCAGCTGAAGTTCGTAACCGTCGCGCGGATGTCGACGAGCGCTTCGGCCATTTCGGCACGCTCGACGCTCGCTCGCACGAGCAGCAATTCCTTGCGCAGGGCGCGCAGCTGCGGCGTCGACAGATCGTGTGCGCGGCCGCGGCGGGGGCGAAAAGCAGTGTCCGGTCGAGGTTGATTCATGGCGTCGGCTCGCGGCTAGGGGTTGCGCAGGGCGTCTCGGTCTTTCTCGAATTCCTCGAGCGTCGCCTGGAAGACGAGTGGCGCGGTGTGCAGCCCGCGGCGCGCCTTCAGGCCGCAGAAAATGGCCGCGATCGCGTAGACGACTGTGAGACCGGCGAGCGCCTCCCAGCGGTACGTGTCCCAGAAGGCGATGGCAACGAGCGCCGTGAGCGCGATCAGGGCAAGCATCGCGAACATCATCCCCGCGAGGCCAAGAAAGAGCACGCCGATGAGGCGGTCCTTCTCCTCGGCGAGTTCGATGCCGATCAGTTCTAGCCGCGTCTGTAGCATCGCGGACGCGGAGCCGAGCAGTCGGCGCAACGGCCCGTGTTCGTGTCGCTGCGAGTGGGTGTCTGTCGTCATGGCGATGGCAGGTGGCGCAAGCGGATGCCCGAGCAATGCGCAAGAAAAAACGCAACAAAAGACAGCGGGCTGAATTGCCCGGCGAGACCAAGCGGTGCGGTGGGCCGCGCCAACGAAAAGCCGTCAGGCAAGCGCTGCCAGCGCCTGGTCGAGCGCGCCGCGCGAGGGGCCCGGAGCCCACTCGCGTAGCGCGGCGAGCGCTGCTTTATTTGCGGTTGATCAGCAATCCGACCAGCACGCCCACGCCGGCGGCGATCCCGATCGACGCCCACGGATGCTCGTGGACATAGTCGTCGGTGGCGCGGGCCGCTTTCTTGCCTTTCTCGACCACGACCACCTGGACGTCGGCGGCCTTCTCTTTTGCCTGCTTCAGACGCGAGAGTGCCGTTTCGCGCAATTCCGAAGCGCGCTCACCCGTAGCGCTCGCAGCCTGCTTGAGCAGGTCCTCTGCGTCCGCGAGGACGGTTTTGATATCGGACATCAGCCTCTCCTTGTTGACTTCTGACATTGACTGGCTCCCATCGTGTCACATCACGCGTGAATCGTAACAAAGATACGGGCGCTGGCAAGCATGACGCGCCGCCACGACCTGCGAGTTCGCACGATCCGTTCCCGCGAGCGTGTATGGACGGGGCTCTGGATCCCGCTCACAAATAATCGCGAGGTGAGTCATTGATTTGATCCGGCACCTAAAGTTTCCTCCAATCGGCTCAAAATTACAAAAACTCATACCGGTGTGAGCCGATGTTCGTTCGCGGGGCGCAACCTGGGCATGTATGCTTGAGTGTTGTAAACGTCTACTGGATCAACGGGCAGCGCGCGCCGGTTCGATCAAACCCGTTCACTTCGTTCAGAGGAACCGCACCATGAGTCTACGTCTTGGCGATATCGCACCCGACTTCGAGCAGGATTCGAGCATTGGCCGCATCAAGTTTCACGAGTGGCTCGGCAATAGCTGGGGCGTGCTGTTTTCACACCCGGCCGACTTCACGCCGGTCTGCACGACCGAGCTTGGCCTGACCGCCAGGCTCAAGGACGAATTCGAGAAGCGCAACGTGAAGACGATTGCGCTTTCGGTGGATAGCGCCCAGTCGCACAACGAGTGGATCAAGGACATCAACGAGACGCAAGCCGCTAACGTCGGCTTCCCGATTCTCGCGGACGGCGACCGCAAGGTGTCCACGCTATACGACATGATCCATCCGAACGCGAATGAGACGCTCACTGTGCGCTCGCTCTTCGTGATCGACCCGAACAAGAAGGTGCGCCTCATCATCACCTATCCGGCGAGCACGGGCCGCAACTTCGACGAGGTGCTGCGCGTGATCGACTCGCTGCAGCTCACCGACAACTATCAGGTCGCGACGCCCGGCAACTGGAAGCAGGGCGACGACGTCGTGATCGTGCCGTCGCTGAAGGACGAGGAAGTCCTCAAGCAGAAGTTCCCGAAGGGCTACAAGGCCCTGCGTCCGTATCTGCGCATGACACCGCAGCCCAACAAGTAAGCCGTTCGGCCAGCGTCCGCGTCACGGGCGCCGAAACAGAAACGCCGCACGAAACGAATCGTGCGGCGTTTTTTCATGCGCCGGCGAAGCCGGGCAGGGCGGCGATCAGAAGAACGCCTGAATGCCCGTTTGTGCGCGGCCGAGGATCAGCGCGTGGATGTCGTGCGTGCCTTCGTACGTGTTCACCACTTCGAGATTCACGAGGTGGCGCGCCACGCCGAACTCGTCGGAAATGCCGTTGCCGCCCAGCATGTCGCGGGCGAGACGCGCGATGTCGAGCGACTTGCCGCACGAGTTGCGCTTCATGATCGACGTGATCTCGACGGCCGCCGTGCCTTCGTCCTTCATGCGGCCAAGACGCAGGCAGCCCTGCAGCCCGAGCGTGATTTCCGTTTGCATGTCGGCGAGCTTCTTCTGGATCAGCTGGTTCGCGGCAAGCGGGCGGCCGAACTGCTTGCGGTCGAGCACGTACTGGCGCGCGGTGTGCCAGCACGATTCCGCGGCGCCGAGCGCGCCCCAGGCAATGCCGTAGCGCGCCGAGTTCAGGCAGGTGAACGGACCGCGCAAGCCCTTCACGCCCGGCATGAGGTTTTCTTCCGGCACGAACACTTCGTCGAGCACGATTTCGCCGGTGATCGAAGCGCGCAGACCCACCTTGCCATGGATAGCCGGCGCCGACAGACCCTTCCAGCCCTTCTCCAGAATGAAGCCGCGGATGTCGTCCTTGCCGTCTTCTTCGAGCTTCGCCCAGACGACGAAAACATCGGCGATCGGCGAGTTCGTGATCCACATCTTCGCGCCCGAGAGCGCGTAGCCGCCGTTCACCTTCTTCGCACGCGTGACCATGCTGCCCGGGTCCGAGCCGTGGTTCGGCTCCGTGAGGCCGAAGCAGCCGATCCATTCGCCGCTCGCGAGCTTGGGCAGGTACTTCTGCTTTTGCGCTTCCGAGCCGAATTCGAAGATCGGCACCATCACGAGCGACGACTGCACCGACATCATCGAGCGATAACCGGAGTCGACGCGCTCCACTTCGCGCGCGATCAGGCCATAAGCTACGTAATTGAGGCCGGGGCCCCCGTATTGCTCGGGAATCGTCGGGCCGAGCAGGCCGACTTCGCCCATCTCGCGGAAGATCGAGGCGTCCGTCTTCTCGTGGCGGAACGCTTCCAGCACGCGCGGCGCGAGCTTGTCCTGGGCGTACGCGGCGGCGGCGTCGCGCACCATGCGCTCCTCTTCGGTGAGCTGCTGGTCGAGCAGAAGCGGGTCTTCCCAATGGAACTGGGCGTGTGCGGCCATGGTGTCTCTCCTTTCCTCAAATCCTTGAAATGGGCAGATTTGCGCTTGACGTGAGTTCCGCTATGCGGAACAATGTTTTGCAAATTGACTTTAGTGTAGCACCAGGGCGACCATGTCTGCATCCGGAATGACTACGACTTCCTCTTTTTCTGCTTCGCTGGCCGAGGGGCCGGTCGACGAGCGCAAGTTCGTCGTGGCGCTCGCCCGCGGGCTCGACCTGCTGCGCGCATTCCGTCCCGGCGAGACGCTGCTCGGCAACCGCGATTTCGTGGAGCGCACGGGCCTGCCCAAGGCGACCGTGAACCGGCTCGCATACACGCTCACCGTGCTCGGTTATCTGCGCTTTGACGAATCGCTAGGCAAATATGCGCTCGACGCCGGGGTGCTGTCGCTCGGCTTTGCGCTGCTTTCCGGCACGGACACGCTCGAACTCGCCCGCCCGCATATGCGCGCATTCGCGCGCGAGGTGGGCGCCGCGGTGTCGCTGGGGTGCCGTGACGGCCTCGACGTGATCTATCTGGAGACGATCCGCAGCGAGACGGCGCTCACGCTCGGCCTCGCGTCGGGCTCGCGGCTCTCGATGCTGACGAGTTCGATGGGCCGCGCGTATCTGGCCGTGCAGCCCATCGATGTGCGGATGGCGTTGTTCGCGGAACTGGAGAAGGCAGCGGGCGCCGAAGGGCCGGCGTTGGTTGCGGCCGCGAAACACGAGATCGAGGTGTTCGGCAAGGAGGGGTGCTGCTATTCGTTTCGCGACTGGCACGAAGACGTCAACGCGGTGGCGGTGCCGTTTCGCGAGCCGCGCGAGCGTCGCTGGCTCGTGCTCAGCTGCAGCGGGCCGGCTTCGTCGATGGGCCCCGAGGTGTTTCGCGAGCGCGTGGCGCCGCTTCTGAAGTCGCTGGCGCGCCGTCTTGGTGAAACGGTCTGATGAACGAGGCGCGCGCCGCAGCGCGCACAAAAAAAGCCGACTTTCAGGTCGGCTTTCTTCTTGGTGATGTGCGCGAGGCTCAGTGGTTCAGGCGGCCGAGCAGCAGGAACTCCATGAGCGCCTTCTGCACGTGCAGGCGGTTTTCCGCCTCGTCCCAGACTACGCTCTGCGGGCCGTCGATCACCTCGGCGCTCACTTCCTCGCCGCGGTGCGCGGGCAGGCAGTGCATGAAAAGCGCATCGGCGTTGGCGCGGGCCATCATCGGCGCGTCCACGCACCAGTCGGCGAAGGCCTGCTTGCGCGCTTCGTTTTCGGCCTCGAAGCCCATGCTGGTCCAGACGTCGGTCGTGACGAGGTCGGCGCCGTCGCAGGCGTCGTGCGGGTCGTCGAACACTTCGTAGAACGGTTTGCTTTCCGGCGCGACCAGCGCCGGATCGAGCGGATAACCCGGCGGCGTGGAGATGCGCAGCTTGAAGCCGAGGATCTGCGCAGCTTCGATCCACGTGTAGAGCATGTTGTTGGCGTCGCCGACCCACGCCACGGTCTTGCCGCGGATCGGACCGCGGTGCTCGTAGTACGTGAAGATGTCGGCCAGCACCTGGCAGGGGTGGTACTCGTTCGTGAGACCGTTGATGACCGGCACGCGCGAGCTTTCGGCGAAGCGCTGCAGGATGTCCTGGCCGAATGTGCGGATCATGATGATGTCGACCATGCGCGAGATGACCTGCGCCGAATCTTCGATCGGCTCGCCGCGGCCGAGCTGCGTGTCGCGCGTGTTCATGAACACCGCGTGGCCGCCCAGCTGGAAGATACCCGCTTCGAACGAAAGGCGCGTGCGCGTGGAGCTCTTCTCGAAGATCATCGCCAGCGTGCGGTCGTGCAGCGGGTGATAGGTCTCGTAGTTCTTGAACTTGCGCTTCAGGATGCGCGCACGCTCCAGCACATATTCATATTCGTCAAGGGAGAAATCCTTGAACTGCAGGTAATGGCGTATGGTCCGGGAGGTCATGAAACAAAAACGGCGCCCGATCCGGCCTCGAACTACAGGATTGGGCCGGCGACGCCGCTGCGGTTGGTGGTAAGTCAAAGCAGCATAAAGGATTTTACGCATTTTGACGAGTTGCCCAAAATATAGGCAGGGCGCCCCGGCGTACGGTGGGTGGCACTTTTGCGACGGCTTTCGTGCCTGTTTTGCGGGCATCGCGAGAGCCCGGATCCAGCCTTTCAAGTGCCTTGTGTGCACTGCGTCAAAACGGTCAGTGCGCTATAATCCCAGAGATTTCTTAGGCACGACAAACGGGCCCTGAACGTGTGTGACGGCAAGGTGGCAACACCTCGCGGCCGCGCCAGGCAAGCCCGCTGGAGCGGCCTGTGCGCCGACTGGCAGTGCGCCGCGAAATCGTCCTGTCGATCCCGTTGCGAGACCTGCTTGCGACACGCGTCGGCGGCGATTATCGAGACTTTACGCCAGGCGGGATGCGCGGCAGCCGTTTCCTATCCATCGGACTGTCCATGCGTGTGGCGGCGGGCGACCCCCGCGGCCGGCGTTCCGCGGTACCCGCGCGGGCGCAGCGCTCGTGCCGCCGTTACACGCTGCAAACGCACCCAGCAGCTACACACACAGGTACTCCTGCATGGCCGACGAAGCTCCAACCGAATACTTCATTCAAGGCATCACCAGCGCGGGGAAGAAGTTTCGTCCGAGTGACTGGTCGGAGCGCCTCGCCGGGGTGATGTCGAGCTTTGGTCCGAAAGCGTCGGCCAATGCTCGCGGCCCGAATGCGTATCTGCGCTACTCGCTCTATGTGCGCCCGACGATGATCGGCGACCTCAAGGTCGTCGTGCTGGACTCGCGCCTGAAGGACATCGAGCCCATGGCCTTCAATTTCGTGATGAACTTCGCGAAGGACAACGACCTCGTCGTGACCGAGGCGTGCGAACTGCCTCACGACCACGCCACGCAGCAAGCCAACGTGCGCTGACGGCGCGGCGCAGGCAACGGACGGACCCGCCTCGGCGGGTTTTTTTGCGCCCGACAGAAACAAAAAAACCCGCCGAGGCGGGTTTTTTGTGGTGCAGCTCAAAGAGGGGATGCCAGCCGTGGCCGGCAATCCGGACCTCTTTACTGCGCGGCTTGCATTGCCTTGACGGCAGCAGCCAGGCGGCTCTTATGGCGAGCGGCCTTGTTCTTGTGAACGATCTTCTTGTCGGCGATGATGTCGAGCGTCTTGCCCGATGCCTTCAGAACTTCAGCAGCCTTAGCCTGGTCGCCGGCGTCGATTGCCTTGCGAACAGCCTTGATGGCGGTGCGGAACTTCGAGCGCAGTGCCGAGTTGTGCGAGTTTGCTTTCGCGGCCTGACGGGCGCGCTTGCGTGCTTGTGCGGAGTTTGCCATTGCGATTCCTTGTGATTGCGGAGCGTGGTGCGACCGACGCTCTTTGCCTGGATTTGAACGACCGGCAGCGATGCCTGAAACGTTCAAAACGGTATTTGCCAGCTGAGTTTCGCTCAACCAGCCGCGCCTTTTGTGCCAGAGCGGGTTGCTGACGCCGGGTTGCTGACGCTTTCCTGCTCTCTTTCCAAGACGCGTTTCGAGCCCTCTGGGAGAACTCGAATCGATGATTATAGCAACAGAATCATGATGGTGGCAATCACAGTGCGATAGCGAAGACAAGCGCCGCCGGACGTGAACGCCTTTCACGCGACACGGTCACAATCAGCGCGCCTGGTCTTTGCCTCCCGCTCGCCTGCGGCGTCGTGCGGGGTTTTGCGCCGACCTTTGCGCTGCGCATCCGCGATGGAGCGGACGACGCCCGTATAATGACCGCCCCATGAATCTATTCCGAGCCCTGCTGACAGTCAGCGGCTTCACGCTGCTGTCGCGCGTGACCGGTCTGGCCCGAGAAACGCTGATTGCGCGCGCCTTCGGTGCGAGCCAGTACACCGACGCTTTCTACGTCGCGTTTCGTATTCCCAACCTGCTGCGCCGCATCTCGGCGGAGGGCGCCTTTTCGCAGGCGTTCGTGCCGATTCTCGCGGAGTTCAAGAACCAGAAGGGCCACGACGCCACACGCGCGCTCGTCGACGCCACCTCGACCGTGCTTGCGTGGGTGCTCGCCGTCCTCTCGTTGCTCGGCATTTTCGGCGCATCGTTCGTCGTGATCGTGGTCGCGTCGGGCTTGAAGAGCGACGGGCAAGCGTTCCCGCTTGCCGTCACGATGACGCGCATCATGTTCCCCTATATCGTGTTCATCTCGCTGACGTCGCTCGCGTCGGGCGTGCTCAACACGTACAAGCAGTTCTCGCTGCCCGCGTTCGCGCCGGTGCTGCTCAATGTCTCGTTCATCACGGCGGCAGTGGCCTTCGCGCCGCACATGAAGCAGCCCGTCTACGCGCTCGCGTGGGCCGTGATCGTCGGCGGCGTGCTGCAGTTCATTGTGCAGTTGCCGGGCTTGAAGCGCATCGACATGATGCCGCGCATCGGCCTGAACCCGCTCAAGGCGCTCGCGCACAAAGGCGTGAAGCGGGTGCTCGCGAAGATGGTGCCCGCCATGTTCGCCGTCTCGGTCGCGCAGATCAGCCTCATCATCAACACCAATATCGCCTCGCGGCTCGGACCGGGCGCGGTGTCGTGGATCAACTACGCCGACCGCCTGATGGAGTTCCCGACGGCGCTGCTCGGCGTGGCGCTCGGCACCATCCTGCTGCCGAGCCTCTCGAAAGCGCACGTCGATGCCGATCCGCACGAGTACTCGGCGTTGCTCGACTGGGGCCTGCGCGTGACGTTCCTGCTTGCCGCGCCTTCGGCCGTTGCGCTCTTTTTCTTCGCCGAGCCGCTCACGGCCACGCTGTTTCACTACGGCAAGTTCGACGCCACGTCCGTCATCATGACGGGCCGCGCACTCGCGGCGTACGGGGTGGGGCTCGTCGGCCTCATCCTCATCAAGATCCTCGCGCCCGGCTTCTACGCGCGTCAGGACATCAAGACGCCGGTCAAGATCGGTGTGGGCGTGCTCATCGCCACGCAGATCAGCAACTACCTCTTCGTGCCGATCTTCTCGCACGCGGGCTTGACGCTCTCGGTCGGCCTCGGCGCCTGCATGAACGCGCTGCTGCTGTTCATCGGGCTGCGCCGCCGCGGCATCTATATGCCGTCCTCCGGCTGGGCGACGTTCTTCGTGCAGTTGCTCGGGGCATGTCTCGTGCTGGCCGGGGCGATGCACTGGTGCGCCATCAGCTACGACTGGATCGCACTGCGTCATGCGCCGCTCGAGCGCATCGCGTTGCTCGGTGCGTGCCTCGTCCTGTTCGCGGCGCTATATTTCGGTATGCTTTGGCTGATGGGCTTCAAATACGCGTACTTCAAGAGGCGGGCGAAGTGACGACGATGACTACGCGGGTTCTGGATTATTTCAGCGCGCTCGTTGCCGACGACGAGAGCCTGCCGCTCACCGAGGCGGCGCTCGCGATCGCGCAGGACGCTTATCCCGATCTCGATCTGCAAGGCACGCTTGCCGAGATCGACGAACTCGCGCTGCGTGTGCGCCGCCGCATGCCCGAAGGGGCGGACGTGCGCCAGCAGGTTGCCGTGCTCAACCGCTGCTTCTTTCGCGAGATGGGTTTCGCGGCCAACCTCAACGACTTTCTCGACCCTGAAAACAGCCATCTGAACGCCGTGCTCAAACGCCGGCGCGGCATCCCCATTTCGCTCGCGGTGCTGTATCTGGAAATGGCGACCCAGCTCGGCCTGCCGGTGAAGGGCGTGTCGTTTCCGGGACATTTTCTGCTGCGCGTGGCGTTGCCCGAAGGCGACGAGATGCTCGATCCCACCACGGGCCGCACGCTCACCGAATCCGACATGGTGGAGATGCTCGAGCCGTTCGTGGCCAACGCCGGCGATTCCGTGGCGCGCGCGCTGCGCATGCTGCTCGAGCCGGCCACCCGTCGCGAGATCGTCGCGCGCATGCTGCGCAACCTGAAGTCGGTCTATCTGCAGACCGAGCGCTGGCAGCGCCTGCTGGCCATCCAGCAGCGGCTCGTCATCCTGCTGCCGGAGAACATCGAGGAAGTGCGCGACCGCGGCTTCGCTTATGCTCGGCTCGACTATCTGCGCCCGGCGCTCGAAGACCTCGAACACTATCTCGACGAGCGCCCCGACGCGGAAGACGCGACCGTCGTCGAGTCGCAGCTGCACGAGTTGCGCCAGCGCACGCTCGATAACGACTGAAACCCGCGGCCTGGCCGCAGAAAAAAAGCCCGCGACAAAAATCGCGGGCTTTTTTTCGCGCGGGGAGAGCGCGCGCCGTTACTTCGGCTGCATGCGGATCGCGCCGTCCAGACGGATCACCTCGCCGTTGAGCATCGGATTCTCGACGATCTGCTTGACGAGCATCGCGTACTCATCCGGCTTGCCGAGGCGCGGCGGGAACGGGACCATCGCGCCGAGCGCATCCTGCACCTCCTTGGGCATCCCGAGCAGCATCGGCGTTTCGAAGATGCCGGGCGCGATCGTCATCACGCGGATGCCGCTGCGCGAAAGGTCGCGCGCGATCGGCAGCGTCATTGCGACGACGCCGCCCTTCGACGCGGCGTAGGCCGCCTGGCCGATCTGGCCGTCGTAAGCGGCCACTGAAGCCGTGTTGACGATCACGCCGCGCTCGCCGCACTCGCTGGGCGCGGTCTGGGCGATGGCGGCTGCACCGAGGCGGATCATGTTGAAGGTGCCGATCAGATTGACCGAAATGGTCTTCGAGAACGTGTCGAGCGGATGCGGGCCGTCCTTGCCCACGGTCTTCACGGCGGGCGCGATGCCCGCGCAGTTCACGAGGCCGCGCAGCGTGCCGCGCGCAGTTGCCGCGGCCACGGCGCGCGCGCCGTCGTCCTCGCTCGCGACGTTGCACTTCACGAACGTGCCGTCCAGTTCCTTCGCGAGCGCGTTGCCGGCGTCCTCGTTGAGGTCGGCGATGACGACCTTGCCGCCTTCGGCCGCGATCAGACGCGCGCTGGCCGCGCCGAGCCCCGACGCGCCGCCGGTGATGAGAAATACGTTGCCGCGGATTTGCATCTTTCGTCTCCTGTCGTTATGGCCGTGCTGTCCCACGCAGAGAGGCAATGCGCGCGAGACTCACCAAAAAACAAAACGGGCCGGCTGGCGTCGCGTCCCGAATCACCTCGGGAGTGCGGCGCCAGCCGGCCCGCAGGCAAACCAGCAAGTATGCCGAAACCGGCTCCGGGGCGGACTTTGACCCGGCGGACTTTGGCCCGCTTACTTGAGCGCTTCGAACGCGCGCTCGCGAATTTCGTCGACGCTGCCGAGGCCCGAGATGGCGCGATACTGCGGCGCCTGCAGGCCGTTTTCCTCACCGCGCTTCGCCCAGTCGCTGTAGTACGCGATGAGCGGCTTGGTCTGGGCGACGTACACGTCAAGGCGCTTGCGCACCGTTTCTTCCTTGTCGTCGTCGCGCTGGACGAGCGGTTCGCCCGTCACGTCGTCCGTCATGTCCACTTTCGGCGGATTGAACTTGACGTGATACGTGCGGCCCGAAGCCGGGTGCATGCGGCGGCCGCTCATGCGCGTGATGATCTCGTCGAACGGCACGTCGATCTCGAGCACGTAGTCGATCGCGACGCCCGCCTGCTTCATCGCTTCGGCTTGCGGCAGCGTGCGCGGGAAGCCGTCGAACAGGTAGCCGTTCTGGCAGTCGGGCTCCTGAAGGCGCTCCTTCACGAGATTGATGATGAGCTCGTCGGTCACGAGTTCGCCGGCGTCCATGAATCGCTTCGCTTCGAGGCCAAGCGGCGTACCGGCCTTGACTGCCGCGCGCAGCATGTCGCCCGTCGAGATTTGCGGAATGCCGAACTTTTCCTTGATGAAGGTTGCCTGGGTTCCCTTGCCCGCGCCCGGGGCGCCCAACAGGATCAAACGCATGTGAACAATCTCCGATCTGTGTGAATTCTTGCGGCGCGGCGGCTGCCCCGCACGCGCGGTGGGGCGGCATCGTCAGCGTCGTGCGTCTCCTCGCCCGTTCGCTCACGGCCGTCGAGGCAGTGCTGGCGGGGGCGACGGCATGTCCCGCGCGGCTTTCGCCCGGTGTTCATGAGTGGCACTGGACACGGGGCGGCGCTGCAAGACGGTGCCGAAAAGCGGGGAAACCCCGACGCACAAAGGCTTTAGACGGCTCGCGCAAACAATTGATTATGCCATGGGATTTTTGCCCCACGGACGGAATTAAGGCCGGTATAACGCCTGCACACGGGCGAGGTCGGCGGGGGTGTCGACGCCCGGCGCGGGTGCCTCGGTCGTCACGAGCACCGCGATGCGCTCGCCGTGCCACATCGCGCGAAGCTGCTCCAGCGCCTCGACCTGCTCGATCGGCGAATGCGCGAGCAAGGGGTAGCTGCGCAGGAATTTCGCGCGGTACGCGTACAGGCCGATATGGCGATAAACGGTCGCGGGAGCCGGCGGGGCGGGCATTGCGCCGAGATCGAGGCGCGCCGGCGACCAGTGGGGCTGCCAGGCGTCGCGGGCCCAGGGAATGGGCGCGCGCGAGAAGTAGAGTGCAACGCCGCGTGCGTCCAGCACGACCTTCACGACGTTCGGGCTGAAGATTTCGTCGGGCGCCGTGATGGGATGCGCGGCGGTGGCGATCGCGCATTCGGGGTGCGCGGCGAGGTGCGACGCAACGTCGCACACGAGCGCGGGGTCGATCAGCGGCTCGTCGCCCTGCACGTTGACCACGATCGTCTCGTCGCTCCAGCCGTAGTGCTCGGCGACTTCGGCTAAGCGGTCGGTGCCCGACGGGTGGTCGGCGCGCGTGAGCACGGCCTCGAAACCGTGGGCGCGGGCGGCGTCGAGTACGCTCTGGGCGTCCGAGGCGATCAGCACCTGCTGCGCGCCCGAAGCGCGCGCGCGCTCGGCCACGCGCACCACCATGGGCTTGCCGCCGATGTCGGCGAGCGGTTTGTTCGGCAGCCGCGTGGACGCGAGACGCGCCGGGACGACGGCGATGAAGGGTTGCACGGGTGCGGTCATGGCCAGTTCGAGCTAGGACAGGAAAGGGGGATTGGGGAAACCGGTTCGGGAAACCGCCTTGGGAGACGACAGTGCGCCGGGGGGCGGCGCGCGTGACCCGGTTTCGAGCCGGTAAGACGAGATGAGCGGAGTGAGCGGCGCGGGTGCCGCCGCCCGCGCGCCTTACGCGGCGCTCGGCCCGTGCGGATCGACCGGCGTGCCTTCCACGGTTTGACGCGCTTCGTCGACGAGCATGACTGGAATGCCGTCCCGGATCGGGTAGGCGAGCTTGTCGGCGTTGCAGATCAGCTCCTGCGCGGCGCGGTCATAGCTGAGCGGGCCCTTGCAGATCGGGCAGACCAGGATTTCAAGCAGACGAGCGTCCACGAAGTTTCTCCACAACCAGGGTAATGAGGCGATGATCGAGCGCGGCTTCAACGGGGACGACCCAGATGCGCGCGTCGTTCCAGGCCCCCAATTTTACTGCATCCTTTTCGGTGACCAGGATCGCGTCGGCGGTGACGTCGGCGAACGGGTTGGTTGCGTAGGCGTAGTGGTCCGGCAGCGGCAGCGTTTGCGGCGCGAGGCCGGCCGCGCGCAGCGTCGCGAAAAAGCGCTCCGGCGAACCGATGCCGGCCGCCGCCACGAGGCGCAGCGCGCCCGGCGATCCCTGTGTGCCTGCGTCTTGCCCCACTGCGGCCGCGCCGGCGGCAAACTGCGCGAGCGGACGCCGCAGCGCCGGATTGGCGAGATGCCAGGCGTCGGCGGGTTCGAGCTTGAGCGCGAACGTATTGGGCCAGGCCGGCAGCGTGCGCTCGAACGGATTGTTCACCAGCGTGGCGTCGCGCCGGCGCGAGAGCGGCTCACGCAGCGGGCCCGCCGGCAGCAGAAAGCCATTGCCGCCCAGGCGATGGTCGAACACCACGATCTCGACGTCGCGCACCAGGCGGTAGTGCTGCAGGCCGTCGTCGCTCACGATCACGTCGACATCGCCGTGAGCGCCGCACAGCGCCGTGGCCGCGGCCACGCGGTCGGGCGAGACCCAGACGGGCACGCCCGTGCGGCGGGCGATCAACAGGGGTTCGTCGCCGCAAAGGCGCGCGGGCGTATCGGCCGTGACGGGCGTGGGGCGGGCGATTTTCGCGCCATACCCGCGCGAGACCACGCCCGGCGAGAAGCCCGCGGCGCGCAGCGCCTCGACGAGCGCGATCACCGTGGGCGTCTTGCCCGTGCCACCCACGGTCACGTTGCCGACCACCACCACGGGCACGCCCACACGAACGCTCTTGAGCCAGCCCGCCGCGAAGGCGGCGCGGCGCGCACCGCTCACGGCGGCGAACGCGGCGGCGAGCGGCGTGAGCCCCCAGGCGAGTGCGCCGCGGCGTTGCCAGGCGTGCGCAAACTGCGCTTCGAGGCGTTCCTTGAGACTGGAGACGGGGCCGCTCATCGGCAATATGCGCGGTAATTTGCGCGCGAAGCGCCGCACGCGGTATGCGGGAAGCAGACAGGCAGGGCGGGCATCGGGTCGGTTCTCCGGTTCCAGGTGAGCTGAGCGACAAACAGGACGGCAGACGAATGACCTGCGCATGCGAGTGATGCGGCACAGGCGTTCGTGAACCCGGCACTCTAGCGCGGGTAGGCGTTACGCGGCAAGTTGCCGGGCCGCACGCAACTGTCGGTTGCCTGCAAGCCGCGCGAAACGCCCGAAAAATCGACGCCTGTGGATAACTTTGTGGAGAAGCACATCCCGGGAAGGCGCGAAAGCCCATTCCTCGGCCTCTCCATCGGCCTGTAAGGATGTGATATCGATAAAAAACGTATAGAAATCAATGGCGTGAGCGATTTTTTCAGCGTTTGCGGGCCGGCTGCGGTCAGCATGCCGCATGACAGCGCCGATGTGGACACTTCGCGGGGCTTGCGGGCCGGGTCTCATTCGTGCTGGACTATCGCCCCCCGAACGGTCTATCGTCTGTCCGGCCAAGGTTTCTCCACACCCTTACGCATGCTATCCGACCGCTTCTCCGCTTCCTCCGCGCCTTCGGGCGACGTCGTCGTGCCGGTCTCGGCGCTCAACCGGGCGATCGCCTCGATGCTCGAGCGCACGTTCCCGCTTGCATGGATTTCCGGCGAAGTTTCCAACTTTACGCGCGCCGCGAGCGGCCACTGGTACTTCTCGATCAAGGACGCCCAGGCGCAGATTCGCTGCGTGATGTTCCGTGGCCGTGCGCAGTACGCCGAATTCACGCCGCGCGAAGGCGACCGTATCGAAGTGCGCGCGCTCGTCACGATGTACGAGCCGCGCGGCGAGCTCCAGCTAAATGTCGAGGCCGTGCGGCGTACCGGCCAGGGCCGCCTTTATGAAGCCTTCCTGCGGCTGAAGGCGCAGCTCGAAGCTGAAGGGCTCTTCGACCCAGAGCGCAAACGCGCGCTGCCCTCGCATCCGCGCGCCATCGGCGTGATTACGTCGATGCAGGCCGCCGCGCTGCGCGACGTGCTGACCACGCTGTGCCGCCGCGCGCCGCACGTGCCGGTGATCGTCTACCCCGCGCCGGTGCAGGGCGCGGGCTCGGCGGAAAAACTCACGGCGATGCTGGAGACAGCGAACGCGCGCAACGAGGTGGACGTGCTCGTGCTGTGCCGCGGCGGCGGCTCGATCGAGGACCTGTGGTCGTTCAACGACGAGGCGCTTGCCCGCGCGATCGCGGCCAGCGCCATTCCCGTGGTGAGCGGCGTGGGGCACGAAACCGATTTCACGATCGCCGATTTTGCCGCCGACGTGCGCGCGCCGACGCCCACTGGCGCGGCGGAACTCGTCAGTCCGCAGCGCACGCTGCTGCTGCGCGACCTCGACCAGCGCCATGCCACGCTCGCACGCGATTTCGGCCGTCTGCTCGAGCGGCGCGCGCAGCAGCTCGACTGGCTGGCGCGCCGGCTCGTTTCGCCCGTCGAGCGGCTCGCGCAGCAGCGCACGCACCTGCGCCAGCTGACGATACGGCTCGCTTCGGCCGGCTCGCGTGCCAGCGCCGAGGCGCGTGCGCGCCTGAACGTCATGCAGATGCGCTGGCAGCGCGCGCGGCCCGACGCCGCCGCGCAGCGCGCCCAGCTGGAGTCGCTCGGCCGGCGTCTGGACGGCGCCTTCGCGCGCCAGCGCGAGCGCGAAGCAGCGCGCGTTTCGGAGCTCACGGCCCGCCTCGAAGTGCTGAGCCCGCAACGCACGTTCGAGCGCGGCTACGCGGCGCTGCTCGATGCGCAAAGCGGTGCAGCGGTGCGCTCGCCCGCCACGCTCAAGCCCGGCAAGCGGCTCACCGTGCATCTCGCGCAGGGCAGCGCTGACGTCGCGCTCGCCGATGTCCAGCCGCGTCTCGCCGACGGTTTCTGATCTGGGCTCGCAGCCGGCCTGCCGGGCCCGTTGCTTGCTGCTCAGCGAGGCACCGGCGCAATCGCCCGATCGCTTCGCCGCGACGAAATATCGTCGCGGCAAGCGATTGTTGCAGTCTCGTTGCAGGAAGTTTGCACACCGGTTGCGTGAAGATTGCAACGCGATTGCAGCCGTCTCGCCTGCGCGCCAAGCAGGCATGGAAAGCGTTGTTCGAGCGTCGTTGCATCGGCGCAAAACGCATCGCGGTTCATTCGGAAAAGCCCTGCGCAAACGATATCCGGCATAAAGGCCGCTCGTTTGCGGGGTTATTCCAACTCGCCTACAATCGAGTGCTCCATGCCGGTTATCACGCAGAACTCCCCATAACACGACGAAGGAACCGCATCATGTCATTTACGCTCCCGCCGCTGCCGTTCGCGAAGAACGCCCTCGCTCCGCACATGTCGGAAGAGACGCTCGAGTTCCACTACGGCAAGCACCACCAGGCTTACGTCACGAATCTGAACAACCTGATTCCGGGCACCGAGTTCGAAAAGCTCTCGCTCGAAGAGATCGTCAAGAAGTCGTCGGGTGGCGTGTTCAACAACTCGGCGCAGATCTGGAATCACACGTTCTTCTGGAACAGCCTCTCGCCGCAAGGCGGCGGCGCACCGTCGGGCGCGCTCGGCGACGCGATCAACGCCAAGTGGGGCTCTTACGACGCGTTCAAGGAAGCCTTCACGAAGGCTGCCGTGGGCAACTTCGGTTCGGGCTGGACGTGGCTCGTGAAGAAGGCTGACGGCTCGCTCGACATCGTGTCGACCAGCAACGCCGCCACCCCGCTCACGACCGACGCCAAGGCGCTCCTCACGATCGACGTGTGGGAACACGCTTACTACATCGACTACCGCAACGCGCGTCCGAAGTTCGTCGAAGCGTTCTGGAACATCGTGAACTGGAACTTCGCAGCACAGAACTTCGCGTAATACGAAGCCCTGCTGAATGCGCCGCACTGGCTGCGGCACATGCAAAAGCCCTCGATGCGAGTCGAGGGCTTTTTTGTTTTGTGCGAAGCGTTTTATACAAACGAAATTACGCAAACGCGGCGATGGTTTCCTGCGTCGAGCGCACGTGGCCCATGTGGCGGAACAGTTTCTCGAACGAAAAGTGATGCATCTCTTCGTTCAGACCCGAGGTGGCATCTTCGACGAACACGAGCTTGAAGCCGAGATCGAACGCCGCGCGCGCGGTGGATTCGACGCCGAAGTTCGTGGCGATGCCGCCGATGACGATGGTGTCGATGCCGCGGCGGCGCAGTTGCTGCTCGAGGTTCGTGCCGTAGAACGCGCCCCACTGGCGCTTGGCGACGATCACGTCCTCGGGTTGCGCGCCGATCTCGGGCACGAGTTCCGAGGCTTCGGCCGGTGCGGGCGGCGTGTCGGGCGTGCGGCCGGGCGCGTCGGCGGGCAACGCGAGCAGTTCGTTCAGGAGCACGTGCACCCAGACGACGGTGCCGCCCTTGGCGCGCAGTGCGTCGGCGAGCGGTTTGGCGTTGGCGACGACCTGCGCGCCGCTATAGGGCGCGATCTGGCGGCCTACGATGCCGTGCTGAAGGTCGATCATCACGAGCGCCGTGGTGCGCGCATTCAGTGAAAGTGCTTGCGTCATGGTTCACCTATATGTGAGGATGGCTTCACATAATCATACACGAATGTGAAGGAGGCTTCAGATATGGCGGCAGACCCGCTTGCGCGCAAAGAGGCGCAAAAGGAAGAGGCACGCGCCAACGCCCGGCGCGTGCCGCGTCAGGAACGCGCGGCGCGCACGGTCGACGCGCTGCTCGAAGCCGCAGGCGAAGCCTTCGCCGAGCGCGGCTTCGAAGCGGCGACGATGACGCAGATCGCGCAGCAGGCGGGCGTTTCGGTGGGCGCGGCGTATCAGTACTTTCCGAACAAGGAGGCACTGGCCCTCGCGCTGCGCAAGCGCTATGGCGACGAAATGGACGCGCGCTGGAGCGCGCTCATCGCCGCGCACGACGATGCAGGCAAGCTGCCGCTCGCGCAACTCGTCGAGCGGCTGTTCGACTTGATGGTCGATCTGATGCACGACTATCCCGCGTATTTGCCGCTGCTATCCGTGCCGCTCGGCTTCAAGCGCGATGCGGCCGTGCGCAATCTGCTGCGCCAGCGTTTCACGGCGCTCTTCCTGCGTTATCAGCCGGCGCTTGCGTCGGACGAGGCCTATCGCGTGGCCGAAGTCATGCTGCAGGTCATCAAGAGCCTCAACCCACTATACGCCGCGGCGAAGCCGAAGGAGCGCAAGCTGCTGGTCGCCGAGTACAAGGGCGTGCTGGCGGCGTGGCTCGCCGTGCGGCTCGCGTGAGCCCGCGAGCCGCGGACACAGCGCTTTAGCGCAGCAACGGGTCGTCGCGCGACTCGAGCACGCGGTCGATCAGGCCGTACTCGGCGGCCGCGTGGGCCGACATGAAGTTGTCGCGGTCGCTGTCGTGCGCGATCTGCTCGATGCCGCGTCCGGTACGCGCGGCGAGTATCGCGTTCAGGCGCTCGCGCAGGTACAGGATCTCGCGCGCCTGCAGCTCGACATCGGCGGCGGTGCCCTGGCCGCCTCCCGAAGGTTGATGGATCATGATGCGTGCGTTCGGTAGTGCGAAGCGTTTTCCCTTTGCACCCGCGGCGAGCAAAAACGACCCCATGCTGGCGGCGAAACCCGTGCACAGCGTCGAGACATCGGGCTTGATGAATTGCATCGTGTCGTAAATGGCGAGTCCGTCGTAGACCGAACCGCCCGGCGAGTTGATATAGAAGCTGATGTCCTTGTCCGCGTTTTCCGCTTCGAGAAAGAGCAGTTGCGCGACCACGAGGCTCGCGCTTTGTTCGGTCACCGGCCCGACGAGGAACACGATGCGCTCGCGCAGGAGGCGCGAGTAGATGTCGTAGGCGCGTTCGCCGCGCCCCGAGGTTTCGATCACGGTCGGGACGAGATTGAGCGCGCTCGGCGGCAATGCTGCATGATTCAGTGCAAAGGATGGCATGACGGGCCTCGTGTTTTTTCCGTAGGCGGCGCGATTGCGCCACTGCTGCCATGACGCCCGCCGCGGGTCGCCCGTGACGAAAATATTTTTGCGTGAGGCTGTCACGCCGGCCGCGTGCCGGACGTCATGAGGGAAAGGGCGGCAGCGAGCACGCATGGCGAAGGAGCGAAGCGAATGACGCAGGCGATCGACACATTCGAAGGAACGAGTCCGGAAGGCACCGGGTGTAATGAGGCAGCGACCCCAGTGAGCGACGAAGCCGATCCGGCACCGGCAGCGTGGACCGACGCGCGCCGCGCCGCCGCCTTCGGCGAGGCGCGCGCTCGGCTCATTGCGCTGGCCGCACGCGTGCTGGGCAGCCGTGCGGAGGCCGAGGACGTCGTGCAGGACGCGTGGTTCCGCTGGCGCGACGCGGACGCACAAGCCCTGCGCGTCCCGCAGGCGTGGCTCGCCACGGTCACCGTGCGCCTTGCGATCGACCGGCTGCGGCGTTTGCGTCGCGAGCAAGCGGGCGAGCACGAGGCCGCGTGGCTCGACGACGCGGCGCCTTCTGCGGAAGAGGCGGGCTTGCGCGCGCGGCGCTTCTCGGACGCGCTGCTGCTGCTGCTCGAAAGGCTGGGACCGCTCGAGCAGGCGGTGTTCGTGCTGCGCGAGGCCTTCGACTGCGACTATGCGCAGATCGGCGCGCTCACCGGCTGCACGAACGAGCATTGCCGGCAGATCGTGCGGCGTGCCCGTGTTCGGCTCGCTCGCGAGGCCGTGCCGCAAGCGGCGCCAGCAGACAAAGTGCGGCACGCGCGCACGGTCGAGCGCTTGCGTGACGTACTGCAAGCACAGGATCGCGTGGGATTGATGGATTTGCTGGGGGTGACGGCAAACGCGCTGGTCGTGGCGAGCGCGGCCGAAGAGTCTCGCAGCGAGGTCCCGCAAGAAGCGCCCGTTGCGCGCGTTCTGCGCGCCGAAGCGCTTGCGCTGGACGGCGAGCCGGGCGTGGCGCTCGTCGCGCAGGACGGCGCGCTCGCCGCCTGGCTGCATGTGCGCGACGACCGCGACGGGCTGCCCGAGCCGGTCGTTTGTGTCGCGGCAACGGAAGGGGGAAGCGCGGGGCCGGCCAACCGGCTTCAGGCCGCCGACCGCGCTTTCGGCGGCGAGGCGGTGCGCAAGATGCTGGCCCGGCTCGCCTCGAGCGACGGCGCGGCGTGCGTGTCCACGCTTACCGTCACCGCTCGCGCGTCCACCACACACGGCTGCGCGACGCTGCTCACCGAGCCGCTCGTCCTCGCGTAAGCCAGGCCTCGGCCTGAATGGGCGCTAGCCGCGCAACGCGGCGTCCCAGTTGATATCGACGCACAGTACCTGCACGCCGTGCTCCGTTTGCAAGGCGACCGAGGCCGTGACGCACAGGTGCGCCTCGTTGATCGACAGATAGGGCGGCGTGAACTGCACGCGGCCTGGCGCCTTCCTTGCGCCGATGAAGTAAGGCCGCCGTTCCCAGCTTGCGCCTTCAGAATGCAGCAGCGGCCGGAAGCGCTTGGCGCGCTGCGACGTGCGGCCGTCGGGCAGCACGTTGTCGCCGATCTGGCGGCCCGACGCGTCGAGCAGGAAGCAGCGCGCCGTGTCGTCGAGGCCGAGCAGCGGCAGCGTGGCGTCGCTCATGGTCGCGCCCTCGGCAAGCTGCTTTGCCGCCGCTTCGATGGCGCTCACGTACGGCGCGAGACGCGCCGACTGCGAACGCTCGCGCGCGGCCACGCGCTCGCGCAGGCGCGCCGAAAGATCGTCCATGAGCTGCGCGGCCTTGGCCGGCGGCACCGGCTCGACGTCGGGCCGCGCGAAATACGCGCCCTGCACGAAGTCGGCGTTGCTTTCCAGCGCGATCAGCGCGTCGCGCTCGGTCGAAAGGCCGCCCACGAGCACGAGCTGACCCGACTCGTGCAGCATCGAGACGAGCCCCGGCAGCACGCGCTCGATATGCGCGTGGCGGCTCGCCTGGGCGAGCAGGCTGCGGTCGAGCGTGACGATGTCGGGCCGCACCTGCCACACGCGGTCGATGTTCGAATGCTTCGCGCCGAAGCCATCCAGCGCGATCACGAAGCCCGCCTTGCGCAATCCGTCGATGATCTCCGCGAAGCGCGAATTCTCGCCCCCTGCCTGTTCCGACACTTCCAGCACCACGCGTTGCGGCTGCAGGCCGAGCGCCTTGAGGCCGGCGAGCAGGGCGTCGCCGTAGCTCGTGTCCATGAGCGCGGCCGGGTGCAGGCTCAGAAAGAGCCATTCGTCATGCGAATCGAACGCGTTGAAGTTGCCCAGATGCAGCGATTCCGCGAGACGCCCCAGTTCGAGCAGGTCGCCGCGGCGCGCCGCCTGCGTGAACACCTCCTGCGACGGCGCCTGCTGGCCTTGCTCGTCGTGCGCGCGCAGCGACGCGTGATAGCCGATCGCGCGCCGGTGCGCGACCGAAAACACCGGCTGGAACACGCTGAAGACGGTGTAGCCGCCGTATAGCACGGTGCGGCGGGCGCCTTCTTCGCCGGCGATGGGGCGAGACTGGAAACCGGGGGGATCGATGTCGATCATGCTGGTCATTTCGTTTCGATGGCGCTCGGGACGGACGTGACGGGCGGGACGCGTGAGCGTCAAGTTTACAGGATAGAACAGCAAAAAGTATGCGAGTGCCGGGTCCAGCGGCCGTTCACCCGTGCAATGGCGCACGTGCTATTTCGGGATGGTGTGCGGGATGGTGCGTGAATTCGGCGCGAAACCAGGCGACGCACAGCCACGAGGCGCGCCGCACCTTTGCGGTGCGCGCGCCGGCGGTGAGGATGCGACCGCAACGACCCCGGGCCCGGCTTGTCAGGCGCGCTGTCAGGTCCGCTCGGACGGATCGGTCTTCTTCGCGGTGCGGCGCAGGTCCGACGAGAGCTGCGCGAAGATCCACGACGAGCCCGCCGTGATGATGCCCACGCAAATGAAGGTGGCGTGGAACGCCGGAATCACGTTCTCGCCCGTCTTGTGACCCATGATGCCCGTGAAGGTGGTGAGCAGCGCGCCCGCGACGGTCACGCCAAGGCTCATCGAGAGCATTTGCACGAGCGAGAAAAGGCTGTTGCCGCTGCTCGCGCCGCCCGTGCCGAGGTCCTTGAGCGTGAGCGTGTTCATCGCCGTGAACTGCATCGAGTTCACGGCGCCGAAGATCGCCAGTTGCGCGATGCGCATCCATAGCGGCTCGTGGGGCGTGGAAAGCGCGAAGCTCGCCATCATGAGGCCCACGAGCACCGTGTTCGAGACCAGCACGCTGCGGTAGCCGTAGCGCATGATGAGATACGTCACGAGGCGCTTGGAGAACATGCCCGCGGCGGCCGTGGGCAGCATCATGAGGCCGGCCTCGAACGCCGTGTAGCCGAGCGCCACCTGAAGCAGCAGCGGAATCAGATACGGCATCGCGCCGCTGCCGATGCGCGCGAACAGGTTGCCGAGCAGCCCCACGCTGAAGGTATGGATCTTGAAAAGGTCGAGCGAAAAGATCGGCTGTGGCGTGCGCACCGCGTGCAGCCCGTAGGCCACGAACGCGGCGAGCGAAAGGATGAAGAGCACGAGCACGGTGGCGTGCTGGATGCCGAATTCGCTGCGCCCGTCGAGCGCGAACGAGATCGCGAGCATGCCGATCACGAGCAGCAGGTAGCCCGGCAGGTCGAAGCGCGGCGTGTCGGGGTTGCGGCTGTCGGGCATGAAGATGAAGGTGGCGATGCAGCCCACCACGCCCACCGGCACGTTGATGAGAAAGATCCAGTGCCACGAGGCGATCTGCACGAGCCAGCCGCCGAGCGTCGGGCCGATGAGCGGGCCGATCAGCCCCGGAATCGCCACGAACGAGAGTGCGGGCAGATAGCGTTCCGCGGGAAACGTGCGCAGCACGGCAAGACGGCCGACCGGCAGCAGCATCGCGCCGCCCACACCCTGTGCGACGCGCGAGGCCACGAGCTGGTTCAGTGTATGGGCGCTCGCGCACAGGAGCGAGCCGACCGTGAACACGAAGATCGCGCCGAGGAACACGCGCCGCGTGCCGAGCTTGTCCGCGAGCCAGCCCGATACGGGAATCATCACCGCCATCGTGAGCGAATACGCGATCACGACTGATTGCATGCGCAACGGTAGTTCGCCGAGGCTCCTCGCCATCGCCGGCAACGCCGTGTTGACGATGGTCGAATCGAGGGTCTGCATGAAGAAGCCGGTGGCGACGAGCCACAGCATCACGGACAGCGAGCGGGGCGACGCAGTGGTGCTGGACGCAGCGGTGGATTCGGACATGGGCGAGGAGAGGGGCGCGCAGGCAAGCGCCATTGTAGGGAAAACGGCGCGCGCACGCAGACGGCCGGGCCGGCTGCCGCAAATGTGGCGTAAGCGGCCGAGGCGCCGGGGCGTGCGGCGCCTCGCGCGTTTATCCGTCGAGGCGCGCCGCCGCCGCGAAGAAAGCCTGGGCGCGCGGGTCGAGCGTGAGCGCCACGTTGATGCGAATCCACGGGCTCGCCTCGCCTTGCGGGCGGAAGTGGCTGCCCGGCGAGACCGCCACGCCGAGCGGCTCGCCGCAGGCAGCGAGTCGGGTGGAATCCTCCACGTGCGGCACGCGCGCCCAGACGAACTTGCCGCCCGTTTGCGCATAGCCGCGCGCCGCGCTCGCCGCGGCGGTCGACGCCGCCGCGCTGCCGAACAGCTCCCACCCATGCGCTTCGAGCGTGCGCGTGGCCGATCCTTGCGCCTCGGCGATGCGCCGGCGCAGTCGTTCGAGGTATTTGCGATACGCGCCGCGCTCGAGCAGCGTGGCGGCCACGGCCTGCGAGAAGCGCGAGCCGCTGATGCTGGTGAGCGCCTTGATGGCCGCGAGATCGCGCACGATCGCCGGGTTGGCGACCACGTAGCCCACGCGCAGCGCCGAGGAGAGCGTCTTCGAAAGTCCGCCCACGTACACGACGTGCTCGAACTGGTCCAGCGCCGCGAGCCGGTCGGTGGGATCGGCCTGAAAGTCGGCGTAGATGTCGTCCTCGACGATCGTGAAGCGGTGCTCGCGCGCAAGCTGCAGCAGGCGGAACGCGACAGGCGGCGAGATCGTCGAGCCGGTCGGGTTGTGGAACACCGTGTTGACGAAGAACGCGCGCGGATGGTGCTCGGCGAGCATCGCGTGCAAATGGTCGAGGTCGGGTCCGCTCGCCGTGCGGCGGATGCCCACGAGGCGCACCCCGTGCAGTTTCAGCAGACCGTACAGGTTGTAGTAGCCTGGGTCCTCGACGAATACCGTGTCGCCGGGCTTGAGCATGTAGCGCATGAGCAGGTCGAGGCCTTCGCTCGCGCCTTCGGTAATGAGGATCTGCTGCGTCTCGGCGACGATGCCAAGCGGCGCGAGCCGGTTGCGCAGATGCTCGCGCAGCGTGGCGTCGCCCGTTGGCGTGCCGTAGTCGACGAGGCTCGCGGGGTCGCTGCGCGACACATGGCGGATCGCCTGGCCGAGCGCGTCGATGTCGCGCCACGCCTGCGGGATCGAGCCGCTGTCGAGCTGCAGCAGCTCGCCCTCGCGTTCGAGCTGGCTGAGCAGGTGACCCGATTCGTCGGCGGCGTTCGAGAGGTCGCAGGTGCCCATGCCGGAGAGTCCCGAGCGCGCGTGCTCGCTCACGTAAAAACCCGAGCCGTGGCGCGAGTCGAGATAGCCGAGCGAGACGAGCCGGTCATAGGCCTCGATCACGGGAAAGCGGCTGATGGCGTAATCGGCGGCGAACTGGCGGATCGACGGCAGGCGCGAGCCCGGGTGCGCCGCGCGCGAGCGGATCCACGTCTGCACGCCGGTGACGATCTGGTCGGTGAGCGGCACATCGCTCGCGCGGTCGAGTTCGAGTTTCATCTGGGTCTCGCTGGGTAGGCCGCTTGAGGCTGCGGTTTGAAACGGCAGTGACTGTTCGGTTTTTTGACTGCACAGTTCCAGATGAACTGTTCGGAACTGTACATGGGATCGTGCGTCGCTGATCGCAATAATGCTCCTACCGGGAAGGCGCTTCAAGTCCTTGTCAGCCAGCCTTCCCACGGCCATCCGAGGGTGACTCGGCGGCCAGTCTGCAAGGAGCACGGCAATGCGCGAAATCCGAATCTTCGAACTGGAACATGGCGAGCCCGTCGAAACCTGGCGGCTCGGCGAGGCAATTCAATTGCATGTGAGCGAGGGCGAACTGTGGCTCACGATCGCGGGCGACGCCGGCGACTACTGGCTGCGCGCCGGCGAGTCGATCGGACTGGCCGCGGGCGTGCGCGTGCACGTGAGCGCGGGCCGCGAAGGGGCGCGTTTCGTGCTCGCGCTGGGCGGCGCAAGCGCCGCTGCGCCGGCGTGGACGGTGGCGCCGGTCGACATGGAACGCGTGCGCGCGGCGGGTGCGAGCGGTGTCGCGGCGCGCATCGGAGAGGCGTTGCGCGGCTGGGTGCAGCGCGGGCAGTGGGGCGTCCGGGCGGCGGGTTGAGCCGGGTTGGCGTCGTTGCTCGTCCTACGCGATGTGCCGGGCGGCAGGCGTCGTATCGCCTGCCATTTCCCCCACGTAGCGCGCGCGCGGACGGATCAGCCTGCCGTCGGCGGTCTGTTCGAGCGCATGCGCGATCCAGCCCGTCACGCGGCCCGCGGCGAACAGCGTGAACGCCGCGCCGCGCGGCAGCCCCAGCACGCGCTCGATGGCCGCGAGCGCGTAGTCGAGCGTCGGCCGCGCGCCGCTCGTCTCGGCCACGGCCTGGGCGAGCGCGTCGACTTCGTCCATCGGCGAGCGCGCCGGCGCGCGTTGGGCGAGCAGGTCCAGCAGGAGGCGCGCGCGCGGGTCGCCATCGGGATAGAGCGGATGGCCGAAGCCGGACAGCGGCACGGCTGCGCCGAGTTCGTCGGGCGCGAGACGGTCGGCAAGATAGCGATGCAGGTCGTCGGCGCGCGCGGCTTCGTCGAACAGCGCAGCCACGCGCGTGGTTTCGCCGCCGTGGCGCGGCCCGGCCAGCGCGGCCAGGCCGCCCGTTGCCGCGCCGAACAGATGCGTGCCGGTGGAGGTGATGCAGCGCACCGTGAACGTCGAGGCGTTCAGTTCGTGGTCCGCGCACAGCACGAGCGCTGCGCGCAGCAAGTCGGTTTGCGCGCGCGAGCGCACGCCCCACGCCTCGCCTAGCTGGCGGTGCAGCGGTTCGTTCGACGGCGCGGTGGAAACGAGCGCCGCCGCGAGCAGGCGCATGAGCATCGCAGCGGTGTCGATTTGCGCGTCGCGGCCTTGCGCCCAGATGCGCGGCATCTGCGCGGCGGCGGCGGGCAACAGCACGAGCGCGCGTTCGAGCGGTGTGTGCCCGCTCCAGATCTTCAGCCATGCGGACCATTGCGCGGCCGCGATGGGCGCCTCGGGCGCCTGCAGCACGCGGCGCGGCGCGCATTGCCACAGCAGCGCCGCGACCTCTTCGAGCGAGGCCTGACGCGCGAGCGCGATGGCGTCCTCGCCACGATAAAAGAGCTTGCCGTCGGCGATCAACGTGATCGACGATTCGAGCACGGGCACGCCCCAGTCGAGCACCTTCTGCGCGACCTTGCCCGCGCGCTTGCCATCGGCCTTGCGGCGCGCGAGGCGGCGCACCTCGGCGGCGTCGTAGCGGTTGTGGCGGCCATGGGGCGAGGGTGCCGAGGCGATGAGTCCGCGGCTCACATAGGCGTAGAGCGTGGCCCGGCTGATGCCGAGTTCGATAGCGGCTTGTTCCGCGGTCATATAGCTGGACATGGTGGCTCGCCTCCTGGAACCGGAGAAATCAATCTATGTTGATCATCATAATCAAGATTGATCCGGGATTCGAGCGGCGCGACGATGCGTGACATCACTACGGCCCGTTTTCTCCACGCTTGCCTAGCAAAAGGACTGCACGCCATGACGCCACGCGACGCGCTCGATCACCTCTGGATGCTGGCGGGCTGCGACCCGTCCGCGCTCGACTGGCTCGACATCGAAGGCGCCGATCCGGGCTTGCCGTCGATTTTTCGCGTGGGCACGCTCGCGGCGGCGAGCATCGGCGCGGCGGGGCTCGCGGCCGCGCAACTGCACGCGCTGCGCACGGGCCGGATGCAGCGCGTCGCGATCGACGTGCGCCGCGCGCTCGCCGCGTTTCGCAGCGAGCGCTATTTGAGTGTGGACGGCAAGCCGCCCACGGAGCTGCGTCATCCGGTGACGGGCCATTTCCCGACCGGCGACGGCCGCTGGATCCAGCTGCACGCGAACTTCCCGCATCACCTCGCGGGCATCCTGCGCGTGCTCCAATGCGCGGACGACCGCGACGCCGTCGCGCGCGCGATTCTTGGCTGGGAAGGTGCGGCGCTCGACGAAGCGCTCGCGCAAGCGGGCCTGTGCGCCGCGCTCGTGCGCGAACCGCGCGAATGGGCCGCGCACGAGCAGGCGAAGGCGGTGGCGAGCCTGCCGCTGTTCGAAATCGAGCGCATCGGCGACGCGCCCGCCGAGGCGCCGCGAGCGGGTGGCGGCGCGCGTCCGCTGGAAGGCGTACGCGTGCTCGACCTCACGCGCATCATCGCGGGGCCGGTGGCGGGGCGCACGCTCGGACAGCATGGCGCGGACGTGCTGCTCATCAACGGCCCGCATCTGCCGAACATCGCGCCGCTCGTAATCGACAACGGCCGCAGCAAGCGCTCGGCCACGCTCGACCTGCGTGACGCAGCCGCGTGCGAGCAGTTACGCGCACTCGCGCGCGACGCCGATGTGTTCATGCAAGGGTACCGGCCAGGCGCGCTCGCCGCGCACGGCTTTGCGCCCGAAGCGCTCGCGCAGGTGCGGCCCGGCATCGTGTGCGTGTCGATCGGCGCGTATGGGCATCGCGGGCCGTGGCGCGAGCGGCGCGGCTTCGACAGCCTCGTGCAGTCGGCGAGCGGCATCGTGTGGGCCGAGAGCGTCGCCCCGGCAAAACACGGCAACGGCGCAGCCGGCGCGCAGCCATTCACCACGGCCCGCCCGTTGCCGTGCCAGGCGCTCGATCACGCCACGGGCTATCTCGCCGCGTTCGGCGCGATGGTGGCGCTCGCGCGGCGCGTGCGCGAAGGCGGCAGCTGGCACGTGCGCCTTTCGCTCGCGCAAACGGGCCGCTGGCTGCAGACGATGGGCACGCTCGAAGACGGCCAGCAGGCACCCGAGGTGGGCGCCGCCGATCTCGCCGATTGCCTGGAGGAAATGGACTCGCCGTTCGGGCGCGTGCGCGCGGTGGCGCCCGCCGAGCGGCTCGAACTCACGCCTGCGTTTCATGCGCGGCCGCCGGTGCCGATCGGCAGCGATGCGCCGGTCTGGAACGACTAGATGCTGTCGCGTTTTCGCGCGCTACTTGCGCAGTTCCGCGACGAAATCGTAATAATCGTTGCGGCAGTAGGTATCGGTGAGTTCGATGGCGCGCTGATCGGCCGTATAGCCCACGCGCGTGATGAGCAGCAGCGCCTCGTTGGGCGCGATGCTCATCTGCCGCGCGATTTCGTCGCTCGCGTTCACGGCGCGAAAGTGTTGCAGCGCGCGCACGATCGAAAGCCCGCGCTGTTCGAGAAAGCTATAGAGCGAATCGCCGATCGCGTTCGGGTCGGGAATCAGCGCGGCGGGAAAGGTGGAGTTTTCGACGGCCATGACGATGCCGTCGGCCAGACGCAGGCGCTTCAGGCGCGTGACGGCCGCCGCCGGCGAGAGCCCGAGCTGGATCACTTCATCGCGGCTCGCGGGCTGGATTTCGCGCGAGAGCCAGCGCGAGCTCGGCGTGAAGCCGCGCTGGCGCAGCATCTCGCTGAAGCTCGTGAGGCGCGAGAGCGGGTCTTCGATGCGCGGCGTGATGAAGCTGCCCGCGCCTTGCGTGCGGCGAATCAGGCCCTGCTCGACGAGCAGCGCGATCGCCTTGCGCGCCGTGATGCGCGAAACGCCGAGCGACTCCGCGAGTACGCGTTCCGAGGGCAGGGCTTCGCCCGCGTTCCAGCGATTGTCGTGGATCGCGAGGCTCAGCTTGCGCGCGAGCTGCAGATAGAGCGGCGTGTCGTTGTCCGGGTCCGGGCGCAGGTCGCGCCAGCGGTCTTCCGTGGGTGCGTTCATGGGAGGCAGGCATGAAAGGCGAACGGCAATTTTATGTCATCGATGCGCAATCGCGGAAATGAACGGCTTGCGAGAGTGCGTATGACCGCATTGCGCGCGAGGCGATACACTGGCCGTTCTTTGCCAGTGGGCGCCGTTGCGGCGCGCAAAGGGAGATCATGACGACCGATATTGCAAGCGTCGCATTGCCGGACGGCGAACGCATTCCGAAGCTGGGGCAGGGCACGTGGGAAATGGGCGAGCGCAGCGCGCATCGCGCGGCGGAAATCGCCGCGCTGCGCGAAGGCGTGGCGCTCGGCATGACGCTCATCGACACCGCCGAGATGTACGGCGACGGCGCGACCGAGCGCCTCGTAGGCGAGGCCTTGCAGGGCCTGCGCGACGAGGTGTTTCTGGTGAGCAAGGTGTATCCGCACAACGCGAGCCGCAGCGGCGTCGCGCGCGCGTGCGAGGCGAGCCTGAAACGTCTCGGCACCGACCGGCTCGATCTCTATCTGCTGCACTGGCGCGGCGGGGTGCCGCTCGAAGAGACGGTCGAAGGGTTCGAAGCGCTCGTGCGCGCGGGCAAGATCCGTCACTGGGGCGTGAGCAACTTCGACACCGACGACATGGATGAGCTGTTCGCTACGCCCGGCGGCGACGCGTGCGCGACCAACCAGATTCTCTACAACATCGCAAGGCGCGGCGCGGAATTCGACCTGCTGCCGTGGAGCGCCGCGCATCGCATGCCGGTGATGGCGTATAGCCCCGTCGATCACGCGCGCTTGCCGAGGCGCTCGCCGCTCGACGACATCGCTCACGCACACGGGGTGTCGGTCTATCGCGTGGCGATGGCGTGGGTGCTGGGTCAAAGCGGGGTCTGTGCGATTCCGAAGGCGGGGCGCGTCGAGCACGTGCGCGACAACCGCGCGGCGCTCGATCTCGTGCTCGGCGAGCAAGAGCACGCGGCGCTCGACGCGTATTTCAAGCCGCCGCGCAGCAAGCGTCCGCTCGAGATGCTGTAGGGCGCGAATGGGGTAGGCGTTTGCATGCGCGGTCATACCAGGCATCGGCGTATGGCGAGCAGACAGCCGGTGTGGCCGCCTGGGAACGCCACGCGCATCGCGCATCCGGCGACCGGCCCACGGCGGCGGTGCCCGGCCGGGGGACCGGGACGCCGCCGCCGACGCCAGGACTGGCGCGCCTGGCCGTCGCGCCAGATCGGAGTGGCTGCGGCGGTCTGCCTGCACCGCCGTACAGGTTCAATGACCGCTGCCATGGCCGCCACCGTGTCCGCCGCCGTACCCGCCGCCCGGGCCGCCCGACGGTCCACCTTTGCCGAATCCACCTCCGAAGCCACCGCCGAATCCGCCGAAACCCCCGCCAAAGCCGCCGCCGAATCCGCCTGCTGGGCCGCCCGAAGGGCCGCTAGCCGATCCGCCGTGGCTGCCGCAGCCACAGCCGCCTGAACTGCCGCCGCTGTTGCTACCGCCGCTGCTTCCGCCACCGTTGTTGGCACCGCCGCTGTTGCTGCCACCGCTGTTACTGCCACCGCTGTTGCTACCGCCGTTGCTTCCACCGCCGCCTTTCCCACTGCCGCCTTTCCCGCCGCCGGAGTTGCTGGAACCGCCTCCCGAACCGCTCGGTCCCGTCCCTCCGACGCTAGAGCTGCCGCTGCGGCCAAGCCCTCCCGTACTGGCCGTCGCGGCGCCCGCACCGCCGCCGCTGCCGCTCGATGAACCCGGGCCGCCACGGCCGCCGCCGTTGCCCCGGAAACATGCGCTGCCCGTCCGGCTAATGCAATCGTTCGGCGCGAATACCGTGGAAACGTCGCTCGCCAGCGCAGCCGAATCGGACTCCGAATCAGTTTTCGACGAAATGCTGGCAGCAGGCGAATCGGCAGCAACCGGTGCGCCGAAAGCCCCGAAGCCCTCGGCCCCGCTCGCCGGCAAAGGTGCGTCGGCGAGCAGGATCACGGGATTGATGGCATCGCCTGCAGCGTGCGCAGAGATCACGGCAAATAAAACCCCCGCGCCCACCGCGCACATGCCAGCTCCCCGGCTTATCCAATCGCAGTACTGATGAATGTTGATCTTTTTCATCTTGTTCTCCCCGCAAGGCGGCAGCGTGATGCGCTGTCGTCTCCCATGCCCCCGTGCAGGCCGCACGCCTCGTGCGCGTGCGCCGACTCCGTCAGGCTCGCAACCCGCTTCGCGCCGGCGTATTGGGTTCGATCCGGCTGGAGCGGTACTCGCCAAACAAAAGGCACCCGGTCAGGCCGTGCGCAGGATGACCGGTTTGCGCAGGACTGCTTGTGGATTGTCGGGACCCATTGGCGTGGGACGGCAGATTACAAGCGCGTCGAGCGACCGGTCATTCGTCCGCCCGGTGCGACGCCCCGCGCGTGTCGGGGCGGATTGCACTGGATTGCAGCGGCCGGATGCCTGGTGGCGATATAGCCAGTTTTGTGCCATCGGCCGGGGAGAGGCGTGTGGGGTGGACTTGACAATTGATGTGTCGCCCGCGTGGCGGAAAAAACGCGGAAAACGTTACGGCGATGAAACGCGCGCGCTGAATGGCGCGAATCGCGTTGCGAAAGCGGACAGCGCAACGAAGCCGGATGCGATATGCGCACTATCGCGCCGTCAGGTCGCCGCTTGTGTGGCCGCGGTGGCGCTCTGTTGCGCGCGCAATTCGTCTACGGGAATGTGGCAGAGAATGCGATGGCCGCCGCCCGCGTCGGCGAGCGGTGGAGGCGCTTCGTCGCAAATGGCGCCGAGCTTGCGCGGGCAGTGCGCGCTGAAAATGCAGCCGCGCCCCGCGGCGTTCGCGCCGTTGGCCGTTGCCGCACCGAGCGCGCGCGCAGCCAGCAGCGTTTCTGTATACGGATGCCACGGGCCGTCGAAGACTGCGCCGGCCGGGCCGCTTTCCACGACACGGCCCGCATAGAGCACGACGATGCGATCGGCGAGATAGCGCACGACATCCAGGTCGTGCGAAATGAACAGGTAGCTCACGCCGCGTTCGCGCTGCAGGCGTGCGAGCAGGTTGAGAATCGCGGCCTGCACGGAGACGTCGAGCGCCGAGGTGGGCTCGTCGCAGATCACGATGCGCGGCTCGCCCGCGAACGCCTGGGCAATCGCCACACGCTGCTTGAGCCCGCCCGAGAGTTGCCGCGCGCGTGCCACGAGATAGCGTGCCGGTACGCGTACGGCCTCGAGCAGTCCCGCGATGCGCGATTCGTCTGAGGCCTGGTGAACTGCCGGCGTGTCGTCGCGCGGCCGGGACAGCGCGCGCTCGATCAGCCGTTTCACGGGCAGCGCGCGATTGAGCGAGGCGTCCGGATGCTGGAACACGACGCGCAGCGCCGCGCGCTCGTCGGCGCGACGCCGCGCGACGTGGGCGTGCAGGCGCTTGCCGTCGAGTTCGACGGCGCCGCCCGCGTCGGGCGCATGCAGGCCGAGCAGCATGCGCGCGAGCGTCGTCTTGCCGCTGCCCGATTCGCCCACGACGCCGAGCGTCTCGCCCGCATGCAGCTCGATCGATACGCCGTCGAGTGCGCGCACGGCTTGCGCGCCGTGTCCGAAGGTGCGCGAGACGTCGAGCGCGCGCAATACGACGCGCGGTTCGTCTTCGCCATTCGACGGACCACCGCTCGAAGTCTGCGAACCGTCGCCGCCTCCGATCAGATTCCCGAACGGCAAGTCGATCGCGCGTTCGTGATAGTGGCAGCGCGACATCTGCTCGCCGTGCGGCGAGGCCATGCGATGCGGCGGCGGCGCTTCCACGCGGCAACGCGCGTCGGCGAGGCGACAGCGCGGTGCGTAGATGCAGCCGGGCGCACTTACGCCAGGCGCCGGCAACTCGCCCGGTATCGTGTCGAGCGCGCCCGCATGCTTGTTGCGGCCCTGCGCCGGCAGGCAGCGCAGCAGGCCGACCGTGTACGGATGCCGCGCGCGCTCGAACACGTCGCGCGTGGCGCCTTCCTCGACGAGCCGCCCCGCGTAGAGCACGCCCACGCGTTCGCACATGCGCCCGATCACCGCGAGGTCGTGGCTGATGAGCAGCACCGCCATGCCCAGTTCCGCACGCAGCTTCGCGATGAGGTCGAGCACCTCGGCCTCGACGGTGGCGTCGAGGCCCGTGGTCGGTTCGTCGAGAATCAGGAGCGTGGGGTTCGACGCGAGCGCCATCGCGATCACCACGCGCTGCTGCATGCCGCCCGAGAGCTGATGCGGATAGCTCGCCAGCACGCGGCCCGGATCGGCAATGCGCACACGTTCGAGCATCGCGTGCGAGCGCGAGCGGGCCACGCTCGCGTCGGCGCCCGCGGCTTCGAACGCTTCGTTCAGCTGGCGGGCAATCGTGAGCGTGGGATTGAGTGCGCTGGCGGGGTCCTGATAGACCATCGAAACGGCGTTGGCGCGCAGCGCGCGCAGGCCGTCGGCGTCGAGCGCGAGCACGTCGTCGCCCGCGATCGCGATGCGCCCGGCCTTCACGCGGCCGTTGCGCGGGAGATAGCGCAGCGCGGCGAGCGCGACCGTCGACTTGCCACAGCCCGATTCGCCGACGAGCCCATACGCTTCGCCGCGCCGGATGCGCAGCGAGACGTCGGTGAGCACGTCGCGGTCGCGCCCGCGCACGCGGTAAGCGACGGTGAGGCCGACGAGCGCGAGCGCGTCGTCGTCGCGCGGCGCACTGAAGGTGGCGAGAGCGGGGCGTGAAGAAGCGGGGCGGTTCACGATTGGAGCACCTCGCGCAGGCTGTCGGCGATCAGGTTCACGGCCACCACGAGCGAGGCGATGGCGAGCGCGTCGAACGCCACGGTCCACCATGCGCCGCCCGCGAGCAGCGTGTACGACTCGGCGAGCGCGAGCCCCCAGTCGGCGGACGGCGGCTGGATGCCGAAGCCGAGGAACGAGAGCGTCGCCACCGCGAAGATCGCATAGCCGAGGCGTACCGTCGCCTCGACGACGATGGGCGGCCAGACGTTGGGCAGAATCTCCGTGAACATCACGGCGAACGCGCTCGCGCCGCGCAGGCGAGCCGCCGCCACGTAGTCGAGATGGCGCTCGGCGAGCACCGCCGCGCGCACCGTGCGCGCGATGAGCGGTGCAAACGTGATGCCGATGACGAGCACCACGGCGAGATTCGAGGCGCCCACGGCCGCGAGCACGAGCAGCGCGACGATCACGAGCGGCAGCGCGAGCACGGCGTCGAGCGTGCGCGCGACGAGCGTGCCGACTGCGCCTTCGAAATAGCCCGTGATCAGCCCGAGCGCCGCGCCCGCGAGCGTGCCGACGAGCGTGGCGAGCGGCGCGATCGTGAGGATGTCGCGCGCGCCCACGATCACGCGCGAGCAGATCTCGCGGCCGAGCTGGTCGGTGCCGCACCAGTGCGTATGGTCCGGCGGCAGGAGCGAGCTGAGCGGATCGGACGCGTAGGCGTCGTGCGGCGCGAACCACTGGCCCGCGAGTGCGCAGACGATCCACCATAAGAGGATCAGCGCACCCGCGACGAACGAGGGCGAGCGCAGCAGCAGATGCAGCGTGTCGCGCAGACGCGTGTCGGCGAGCGCTTCTTCGCCCGGTTCGCCGCCCGGGAGAATTGCTTCGGATGCCGTATCGTTCATGTGCCTCCCGGCGCGCGCAGGCGCGGGTCGAGCAATGCGTGCAGGGCGTCGGCGGCGAGATTGGCGAGTGTATAGACCGCGCCCACCGCAAGCACGCCCGCTTCGAGCAACGGGAAGTCCTTGGCCTTCGCGGCGTTGAAGATGAGGGAGCCTACGCCAGGATAGCGGAACAGCGATTCGACCACGACGAGCCCGCCAATCAGATAGCCGAGCTGCGTGGCCGCCACCGTCACGCTGGGCAGCAGCGCATTGCGCAGCACGTGCCGCACGATCACGACGTGGCTCGGCAGCCCCTTGAGAATCGCGGTGCGCGTGTAGTCGGCATCGAGCGCCGTGATCGTGCCCGCACGCGCGATGCGTGCGAGATAGCCGAAGAACACGAGCACGAGCGGCAGCACGGGCAGCACGAGGTGCCGCAATTGTTCGAGCGCGCCCGCGCCGCTGGGCGCGGTGGCCTCGATAGGCAGCCAGCGCAGCCACACGCCGAAGATGAGGATCAGCACGATCGACGAGACGAATTCCGGCACTGCGCTCGCGCACAGGCCGCCCGTGCTGATCGCGCGGTCGATCAGGCGGCCTTCGTGGAGCGCCGCCCATACGCCGCCCGCAATGCCGAGCGGCACCACCACGACGAATGCGAGCAGGCCGAGCCTGGCCGACTGCAGGAGCGCGTCCCCCACGAACGGCGCGACGGGCTGCTTGTAGCTCCACGACATGCCGAAGTCGCCGCGCAGCGCATGCGTGATCCACGAAACGTACTGGTCGAGCACCGGCCGGTCCGCGCCCAGTTCGTGATTGAGGGCGGCCACGGCGCGCGCGTCGGCGAGCGGGCCCAGCACGGCGCGGCCGATATCGCCGGGCAGCAGCTGGCCGCCCGCGAACACGAGTACCGAGAGCAGCCAGAGCGTGAAGATCGCCCAGGCGGCGCGCCGGCCGAGAAAGCGCCCGACGCCCGCGCGTGGGGCGAATGCGCGCGCGGTGCGGGCCGGATTCGATATGGGCGGGAGCGGAGTAGCCATCGGACCTCCGTTTCGGGTGCGCTTGGGCCGGTTCAGGCGGCGAGCGTCGCGCGGTCGAAATAGAGCTGGGCGAGCGCCGTGAAGCGCACACCCGAAAGCACGGCGCGCTGTGCGATCAACTGGTCGTAGAAGTACGGGATGATCACGGGCGTCTCGTCGAGCAGCAGCGTCTGAATCTGCCTCGCCACCTGCTTCTGGGCCGCTACGTCGAGCGTCGCCGCGAACTGCGCGACCAGCTTGTCGTACTGCGCATTGCGAAAGTGCGCAGCATTCCACGTGCCGCCCGAGGTGAGTGGCGCGTTGAGAAACACGTTCGGCACGCCGCGGTGCCCATAGTCGGTAATGCCGAGCGGCGAGTCGAGCCAGTCCGATTTGCCGAACGTGCCCGCGCCGTAGTACTGCGACTGGCTTTCCACCTTGAGCGCGATGCGGATGCCGACCGCCTTCGCCGCGTTCTGCACGACCACGGCGAGGTCCGGTATCTCCATGTACTTCTCGGTGGTGAGCGTCACGTCGAAGCCGTTGGGCACGCCCGCCTGCGCGAGCAACTGGCGTGCCTTCGCGACGTCGATCTTGCGCTGGGGCACGTCGGTCGCCGTGGACGGGAAGATGGGCGCGAACGGGCTGTCGTTGCCCACCACGGCGCGGCCCTTGAACAGCCCGCGCACGAGCACGTCGCGATCGAGCGCAAGCGCGAGCGCCTGGCGTACGCGCTTGTCACTGAACGTGGGCGAGTCGTTGCGCATGTGGATCTGGCGATGCGCGCTCGAGCGCACGCCGATCACCTTGAAGTCGGGATTGTTCAGGATGCCGATGCCGCCCTGCACGGTGAAGGTGCCCATCACGTCGGCCTGGTGGCCTTGCAGCGCGAGCAACTGCGCCTGCTCGTCGGCGTAGAAGGCGAACTCCACGCGCGCGGGCAGCGCCTTGTCGCCCCAATAGTCGGGATTGCGCACGAAGCTCACGCCGCGCCGCGCTTCGAATTTGTCGAGCTTGAACGGCCCGGTGCCGATAAAGCTCTTTTCGTAATTGCCCGCATAGTTGGCGGGCAGCATCACGGCGTTGTAGTTGTCCGAAGAAACGTAGTAGGCGAAGTTGCCGTTGGGCGCGTCGAGGTGGAACTCGACCGTGTGATCGTCGACGGCCTTCGTGCCGCCTTTCGAAAGCACGCCCTTGAGCACCGAGAGCGCCGCCGAGCCGCTTGCGGGGTCGGCGAGGCGATCGAAGGTCGCCACCACGTCCTTCGCGCCGAACGGCTGGCCGTCGTGGAATTTCACGTTGGGGCGCAGCTTGAACGTCCAGACGTCTGCTTTGGCGTTGGCTTGCCAGGAGAGCGCGAGGGCGGGTTGCAGATGGCCTTGCGCGTCGTCGTTGGCGAGGAATTCGCCGGTCTGGTTCAGGAGACACAGCGCGCCCGCATCGGTCACGGTGAGCGGATCGACCGCGCCCGCGGGCATCAGGTGCGCAACGCGGATGGTCTGCTCGCCGGGCTTTGCCGCGCCCTGGGCATGCGCGCCGCGCGGCACGGCGAAGCCCGCAAACGCGGGCAGTGCCGTGAGGCCTACTGCGCTGGCATAGCGCAGCAGCTCGCGGCGCGTGAGGCGGCCGGCAGCGAATTCGTCGAGTGCGTGGTTGCCGTGATCGCCGGCCTGGGGGCGCAGCGCTTCGAGGCTGGGGAGGAGCGGACGGCGGGACTGCGGTCGTTTCATCGGTGCGGGATTCCGTGCGTTTTCCGTTCAGGGGGCGCGCGAGGCCCGGGGGCGTGCGCGACGGCGGGATGCGGTACGGCAGACGACGAATGGGTGCAGCAAGGTGAAACGATTGACGGGGCTATCGGGCGCACCAGGCGCGCAATAGCAGGGCCTAGTTTACGCGCTTTCGGCAAACGAGGCGAAGGGTAGGGTTTCGCGGGGTTGCGCGCGCGTGGCGCGCCGTGCAGTCGTGAGAGGGGCGCGAGTGTCCTAGCGGGCCGCGGCGGGCCGGCGCCAGCGATGGAACAGCACCGAGCCGATCCAGCAGGCGATGAATGCCGCAACGATGCCGTAGCCCAGTTCGCCGAAGCGCTCGTTCAGACCTGCGATGAGCGTCCACGCGCCGCCGCTCGCGCCGAGCTTGTCGGCGATGAGCCCGAGCGCTTCCACGCCGCCGATCACGATCGCCACGAGCGCCGAGACGAACGTGATGCTCGCGTTGTAGTAGAGCTTGCGCCTGGGATCGTCCATCGCCCAGCCGTAGGCGTGGACCATCAGCACGTTGTCGGTGGAATCGACGAGCGTCATGCCCGCCGTGAAGAGCGCGGGGAACACGAGAATCGAATACATCGGCAGGCCCTTGCCCGCTTCGGCGGCGGCGATGGCGAGCAGGCCGATTTCGGTGGCCGTGTCGAAGCCGAGGCCGAACAGCACGCCCACGGGGTACAGATGCCAGCTTTTCGTGACGAGCGCAAAGAGCGGCCTGAGCGCGCGCGAGAAGAGGCCGGCTGGCGCGGGTGTATTCGAGGCGGCGGCGAGCGCTGCGTCGTCGCCTTGCTGCGCGCGGCGGTAACGCATCCACACGTCGCGCAGGATCACGAGGTTCACACCCGCGAGTACGAGCAGGAACGTCGACGAAACGAGCGTGCCGATGGTCGAGCCGATCTCGTGGAACTGCTCGAAGCGGCCATGCAGCGAGAGCGCCGTGAGCGCGATGCCGAGCGTGGCGACGATCACGACCGTCGAATGGCCGAGCGAGAACGCGAGTCCCACGCCGAGCGGGCGCTGGCCCTGCTGCATGAGCTTGCGCGTGACGGCGTCGATGGCGGCGATGTGGTCGGCGTCCACCGCGTGACGCAGGCCGAAGCCGTAGGCGAGCAGCGCCGTGCCGAGCAGCAGCGGATAGTGGCGAAACGCGATCAGCGCCCACGCCCACGCGCCGAGGTTGGCGGCGATGAGCGCGGCATAGAGCGGAATCAGGCGGGCGCGGAGCGAGGCGGCGGGCATCGTCAGTGGATCATTGCGTCGTGGTAGGCGGAACGGGCTGCCGCGCGCTCAATGGTCGTGCGGATGACGGTGGATGGGATCGACCCAGTACACGGTTTCCGGCGCTTCGACGGCGTCGATGTTCAGGTTCACCACCACGGCCTCGTTGTCGCTGCGCACGAGCACGCATTCGAGCGGATCGTCGGTGCTGGCGTTGATCTCCTGGTGCGGGACGTAGGGCGGCACGAAGATGAAGTCGCCCGGGCCCGCCTCGGCCGTGAACTCCAGATGTTCGCCCCAGCGCATGCGCGCGTGACCGCGCACGACGTAGATCACGCTTTCCAGCGCGCCGTGATGATGCGCGCCGGTCTTCGCGTTCGGATGGATCGTCACCGTGCCCGCCCAGATCTTCTGCGCGCCCACGCGCGCCGCATTGATCGCGGCCGCGCGGTTCATGCCGGGCGTTTGCGCCGTGTTCGTGTCGAGCTGGTCGCCGCGTATCACCTTGACGCCGTTTTCGCGCCAGTCGATCGGTGCGTCGTCGTGAGGATGCTCATGATCGTGTTCGTGACTCATCGTCGTGTCTCCTTGACTGTGACGGCGCAGCGTCATCGCCGCATTGTGGCATGGTCAAAATTGCGCCGCGCGCAAGCAAAAAAGCCCGTCCGCAGGGGACGGGCTTTCGTGTGCACAGCAACGCCTGCACGTCGCCGACTTTACGTCTTCTTCGCGTTGATGACCGCTTCGGCCACGTTCTGCGGGGTTTCTGCGTAGTGCTTGAACTCCATCGTGTAGGTGGCGCGGCCTTGCGTGAGCGAGCGCAGCGACGTGGAGTAGCCGAACATCTCCGAGAGCGGCACTTCGGCGCGCACGATCTTGCCGCCGCCGCCCGCGATGTCCTCCATGCCCTGCACGATGCCGCGACGGCTCGACAGGTCGCCCATCACGTTGCCCATGAAGTCCTCGGGCGTCTCCACTTCCACGGCCATCATCGGTTCGAGCAGGATCGGCTTCGCCTTGCGCATCGCTTCCTTGAAGGCCATCGAACCGGCCATCCGGAAGGCGTTTTCGTTCGAGTCCACGTCGTGGTACGAGCCGAACGTGAGCGTGACCTTCGTGTCGACCACCGGGTAGCCCGCGAGCACGCCTGCCTTGAGCGTTTCCTGAATGCCCTTGTCGACCGCCGGGATGAACTCGCGCGGAATCACGCCGCCCTTAATGGCGTCGACGAATTCGTAGCCCTTGCCCGGCGTCTGCGGTTCGAGCGTGATGACGGCGTGACCATACTGGCCGCGCCCGCCCGACTGCTTGACGAACTTGCCTTCCACATCTTCGACCTTGTTCTTCACGGTCTCGCGATACGCGACCTGCGGCTTGCCGACGGTCGCCTCAACGCCGAACTCGCGTTTCATGCGGTCGACGAGAATTTCGAGGTGCAGCTCGCCCATGCCCGAGATGATGGTCTGGCCGGACTCTTCATCGGTCTGCACGCGGAACGACGGGTCTTCCTGCGCGAGGCGATTGAGCGCGATGCCCATCTTCTCCTGATCGGCCTTGGTCTTCGGCTCGACGGCCTGCGAGATCACCGGCTCGGGGAAGATCATCCGTTCGAGCACGATGGCATGCGCCGGATCGCAGAGCGTGTCGCCCGTCGTCGCTTCCTTCAGGCCCACGGCCGCGGCGATGTCGCCCGCCCGCACCTCCTTGATTTCCTTGCGCTCGTTCGCGTGCATCTGCAGGATGCGGCCCAGGCGCTCCTTCTTGTCCTTGGTCGCGTTGAGCACCGTGTCGCCCGAATTCACCACGCCCGAATAGACGCGGAAGAAGATCAGCTGGCCGACGAACGGGTCGGTCATGATCTTGAAGGCGAGTGCGGAGAACGGCTCGTCATCGCTCGGGTGGCGCTCGATCTCCTTGTCGTGGAGGTCGTGGCCGAGAATCGCGGGCACGTCCACCGGCGAGGGCAGATAGTCGATCACAGCGTCGAGCATGGCCTGCACGCCCTTGTTCTTGAACGCGCTGCCACAGAGCATCGGCACGATCTCGTTGGCGATCGTGCGCTTGCGCAGGCCGCCCTTGATTTCCTCTTCGGTCAGGCTTTCGTGATCGTGAAGGTACTTTTCGAGCAGCGTTTCGTCGGCTTCGGCGGCGGCTTCGACCATCTTCTCGCGCCACTCGTGCGCGAGCTCGACGAGATTCGCGGGAATGTCCTCGTACTCGAACTTCACACCCTGGCTCTCGTCGTCCCAGACGATCGCCTTCATCTTCACGAGATCGACCACGCCCTGGAAGTGATCTTCCGCGCCCACCGGAATCTGGATAGGCACGGCCACGCCCTTCAGGCGCTCGCCGATCTGCCGCTGCACGCGGAAGAAGTCCGCGCCCACGCGGTCCATCTTGTTGACGAACGCGATGCGCGGCACCTTGTACTTGTTCGCCTGACGCCACACGGTTTCCGACTGCGGCTGCACGCCGCCCACGGAGTCGTACACCATGCACGCGCCGTCGAGCACGCGCATGGAGCGCTCGACCTCGATCGTGAAGTCCACGTGCCCCGGGGTGTCGATGATGTTGATGCGGTGTTCGGGGTAATTGCCGGCCATGCCCTTCCAGAACGCAGTGGTCGCGGCCGAGGTGATCGTGATGCCGCGTTCCTGTTCCTGCTCCATCCAGTCCATGGTCGCCGCGCCGTCGTGAACCTCGCCGAGCTTGTGATTCACGCCGGTGTAGAAAAGGATGCGCTCGGTCGTCGTGGTTTTGCCGGCGTCGATGTGAGCGCTGATCCCGATGTTGCGATAGCGCTCGATGGGGGTCTTGCGAGGCACGGTGATCTCCTTGGAATGACGCGCCATGGAAGCTGCCGGGCGGCACGCGGCGCGGCCAGCGCGCGGCCCGATGCGCCGCATGAGCGCGCCCTGGTGGCACGCGTCATGCGGGGGATTTATAGGATAGCGCTTGCGCGCCGGTTTTGCAGGGCGTATGCCGCGGCGCGGGAAGCGGCGACAGCGCTGTACAGCGGCGCCAGTCGGTGCGCCGGCGGGCAGGCGGGCGCAAAAAAAGCCGGCGCCGCGTACGTGCGGGGCCGGCTTGCGCTTTTCGCGCAGCGCGCGAATGGCGCGCGCTGGGACAACGCGCGCTTACTGCAGCGGCGGCAGTCCCTGAATCTTCATGCCGGGCTTGATGCCCTTCGCCGTGAACCAGCCCTTCGGCATTTCGAGCGCGAAGACGCCGTTGTTGCGCGGGCAGTGGTTGTTGGTCGTTTCGGCCTGCATCTCGTCGATGTCGGTGATCGTACCGTCGGCGCGAATGAACGCGATCGACAGCGGGATCAGCGTGTTCTTCATCCAGAAGCAGTGCACGGCGTTTTCGCCGAACACGAACAGCATGCCTTCATTGGGCCCGAGCTGCGAACGGTACATGAGGCCTTGTTCACGGTCCGCGTCGTTGGCGGCGACCGCTGCGTCGATCACGAACATGCCTGCCGTGAGCTTCACGCGCGGAAATTCGCCCGGCTGCCTGGCGCCCGGCGGCATCTGCTGCGCCTGCGCGATGCTCGACGTGGCTGTCGCGGTGAACATGAGCGCCGCGAAAGCGGCCAATGGCAATGCGACGACAAGCGCGCAGCGCACGAAGAACGAGCGCAGGGAAAATCGCACGAGAGACTCCTTGCTGTAGGTTAATCCGCGCATGTTACGCGACCAGGTCAGAGCGGGTCAAAATGCGCGGCGCGGTTCACGTCATCGACGTGATACGGCGAGCGTGCGTGACGAAAAAATGGCTAAAAAAACAGGCAGCCAAACAAAAAGGCAGAACGCCTTGCAGCGCTCTGCCTTTCGTCGCGCTGAAGAACGGCAACGCGTGCCGCTTCTTCATGCGTCTTACAACAAGCTTACTCCGAAGCTGCCGAAGCGGCTTCAGCCTTCGCTGCCTTCTTGTGCGACGACTTCTTGTGGGCCTTCTTGTGCGACGACTTGTGAGCAGCCGAAGCAGCAGCAGCCGGAGCAGCCGAAGCAGCTTCCGGAGCCGAAGCTTGTGCGAATGCAGCCGATGCGAAGAGACCAGCGACCAGAGCAGCGATCAGTTTGTTCATGTTGTGAATCCTCAAGCTTGAGTTAATTAACCAAGTGACCCGGTTTTTGGAGTCAGGTCGGTAAACGTGCCATCCACCTTTCGGTTGACAGTCGCTTTCTACAAATTCGCGTGAATTTGATTCTTGCGTCTGCCAGCGGTCGGGACCGCACATTGCTGCGAGGACCCTGAAGGCTAAATGCCGGATAGCTTCTGGCGGCATCTGCGTCGAATAACGCATGGTCTCGCGAGACGGTTGACGCAATCTTTTCATTTGCTTCGTAACGAGACGCAACAGAAAGGTGCGGGACGTGCCGCGTCATTCGGAAAAAAATGATCAGCACGCGAAAAGTGCTTGCACAACAATCACTTGTGTTTGTGAGGGGTGGTTTGCCAGGGCGCATTGGTGGGCACGTCGATGCTTTCGCCGGGAGCGAGGCCAAGCGAAAAAATATCGAGCGCGCCAATCGCGACGCGTACGAGCCGCAACGTTGGATAGCCCACTGCCGCGGTCATGCGTCGCACCTGCCGGTTCTTGCCTTCGCTGATCGCAATCTCGACCCACGTGGTGGGTATCGACGCGCGATAGCGAATCGGCGGATTACGCGACCAGAGATTGTCGGGCTCAACAATGATTCTTGTTCGACACGGCTGTGTCACGAAGTCACCGAGATCGACGCCGCGTTCGAGTGCGGCAAGCGCACCCGCATCGGGTTCGCCTTCCACTTGTGCCCAATAGCGCTTCACGAGCTTGCGTTTCGGTTCGGCAATGCGCGCTTGCAAGGCGCCGTCGTCGGTGAGCAGCAGGAGACCTTCGCTATCGGAGTCGAGCCGGCCCGCGGGATAGACGCCCGGTACCTTCACCCAGTCTGCGAGAGACTGACGTGTTTCGTGCGGCGAAAACTGACAGATGGTGCCGAACGGTTTATTGAGGGCGATTAAACGCATGACAGGGCGACGGGGACGAATAGATGACGGGCTGGCGCCGAGATCTTAATGCATATTACGTTACGCGGTTTGCTATGTCTTATATAAGATATAAGACACGAGCGGAACCGATCACCCATCGGGGCGCAAGCGGCTTGCCTTGCGCCGGCGGTCGTGTGAAGGGCGCGCCACGCATGCGCGAGGCGTGGGCTAGAATAGCCGCCAGATCCTCACGCCGACGGGCTGTTCGCGCCACCAAGGCAAGCCGCCCGCTCTCGCCGGGCGAACAGGCTTCGCCGCCGCCGCGAGCCGCCGAGCGCGCGTCACACCCGCTACAACAGCCTTGCCCTTACTGGAGTCGATCATGCCGTATCAGCACATCGTGGTTCCGACCGGCGGTGAAAAGATCACCGTCAATCCGGACTTCTCGCTCAACGTCTCGGACCAGCCGATCATCCCGTACATCGAAGGCGATGGCACGGGCGTGGACATTACGCCGGTCATGCTGAAGGTGGTCGATGCGGCAGTCGAAAAGGCCTACGGCGGCAAGCGCAAGATTCACTGGATGGAAATCTACGCGGGCGAGAAGGCGACCCGCGTCTACGGTCCCGACGTGTGGCTGCCCGAAGAAACGCTCGACGTCGTGAAGGAATACGTGGTGTCGATCAAGGGGCCGCTCACGACGCCGGTGGGGGGGGGCATCCGCTCGCTCAACGTCGCGCTGCGCCAGCAGCTCGATCTGTACGTGTGCCTGCGTCCCGTGCAGTACTTCAAGGGCGTGCCCTCGCCGGTGCGCGCGCCGGAGAAGGTCAACATGGTCATCTTCCGCGAGAACTCGGAGGACATCTATGCGGGCATCGAATGGCCTGCGGAGTCCGAAGGCGCGAAGAAGCTCATCAAGTTCCTGCGCGAAGAGATGGGCGTGGCGAAGATCCGCTTCCCGGAGAGTTCCGGCGTCGGCGTCAAGCCTGTGTCGCGCGAGGGCACGGAGCGTCTCGTGCGCAAGGCGATCCAGTATGCGATCGACAACGAGCGCCGCTCGGTCACGCTCGTGCACAAGGGCAACATCATGAAGTACACCGAAGGCGCGTTCCGCGACTACGGCTATGCGCTCGCGCAGAAGGAGTTCGCAGCGGAACTGATAGACGGCGGCCCGTGGATGAAGATCAAGAATCCGAAGACGGGCGGCGACATCGTGGTCAAGGACGTGATCGCCGATGCTTTCCTGCAGCAGATCCTGCTGCGCCCGGCCGAATACGACGTGATCGCCACGCTGAACCTGAACGGCGACTACATTTCCGACGCACTGGCGGCCCAGGTGGGCGGCATCGGTATCGCCCCGGGTGCGAATCTTTCGGACTCCGTGGCGATGTTCGAGGCGACGCACGGCACGGCCCCCAAGTATGCGGGCAAGGACTATGTGAATCCGGGCTCCGAAATTCTCTCGGCGGAAATGATGCTGCGTCATCTCGGCTGGTTCGAAGCGGCCAACCTCATCATTGCTTCGATGGAGAAGTCGATTCTGCAAAAGCGCGTGACCTATGACTTTGCGCGTTTGATGGAAGGGGCGACGCAGGTGTCGTGCTCGGGCTTCGGGCAGGTGATGATCGAGAATATGTAGGCACAAGACGGTTCATCGCTGTCCCGGCAGAAAAAACCGGCAGACCGAAAGTTCTGCCGGTTTTTTATCCGGCTCGCCGCAAATTCGTCACGAATGGACGGGCTAGCCGACTTCGATCAGTCCGTGCGCTATCATGGCATTGGTCAATCGAGTCACTCCGCGGTTTCGTTCATCGTGCCAGTCGTCTATCGCTTCCTTCTCGTCTGCCTGCTCGCGCTGCTTTCCATGCGCGGCGCGATGGCGTGCGAGCACACGCAGCACGATGCAATGGCCGCGCACGTCGCACTCACGCCGCACGTCGTCGCGGATCGTTGCGCCGCGACGAGCAACCGTCGTCACGGCTCGCATTCCAGTTGTGGCGCGAGTTGCTGTGTCGCGGGCTGCTGCGCGCATTGCAGCGTGCCTTCTGCCGTGACTGCATTCGACGCGCAAACCGGCGCCCGTTCCACGCTTGTCGTGCTTCCCGCGGCCTTGCGTGCCGGCATTACGCACGCGCCTCCTTTGCCTCCTCCCATCGCCTGAGCCGGGCCGCTCGCTACGGGCGGCGTACTGCGCTCGCGCTTTTTCGCGAGCAAAACGACTCCCGCGCGCCAGGCGTGCGTGTTATCGCGCGTCGCGTGCCAGGCATGAACGAGGTATGAGGATTTCATCGATGAAACGAAGAGCATTTCTATCCGGCGCGTTGAGCGCCGCCACCGCGACCCTGTTCGCGCGCCGCGCATTCGCACAAGATGCGGGCGATGCGATGCACGCCATGCACGGCATGACGGACATGCCGTCGATGTCGGGCGGCATGATGCACGCGCAAGGGCCGCTTGCGCCTGCCGATGCGTTGCCCGCCGGCGCGCCGCTTGCCGCGCTGCGCACGCTCGCCAATCAGAGCCGGGAGCCGGGCCTGTTTCGCGCGACGCTCGTTGCGCAGCCCGCGGCGCGTGCGCTCCTGCCCGGACAGCCGCAAACGGTCTTCTGGCAATACGACGCGCTCGCAGCGGCCGAAAACGACGGCCCGGTCATCGGCCCGATGATCAACGTACGCGAAGGCGACACTGTCGAAATCACCTTCGTGAACCGGCTGCCGCAGCCTTCGACGATTCATTGGCATGGCTTGCCCGTGCCGCCCGATCAGGACGGCAATCCCTCGAAACCGGTCGCGCCGGGTGAGCAGCACGTTTATCGCTTCACGCTGCCGCAGGGGAGCGCGGGCACCTACTGGTATCACCCGCATCCGCACATGCTGAGTTCGGAGCAGGTGTTCCGGGGACTGGCGGGCCCCTTCGTCGTGCGCGCCGCCGATGATCCACTCGCGTCGTGGCCCGAGCGGCATCTGTTTGTGTCCGACCTGAAGCTCGCGGCAGACGGCGCGATTGCCGCGAACGGCATGATGGACTGGATGAACGGTCGCGAAGGTCAGTACGTGCTCGTCAACGGCGCTCGTCAGCCGCACATCGAGGTCGTGCGCGACGAGCGCTGGCGCGTCTGGAATGGCTGCAACGCGCGCTATCTGCAACTCGCCTTCGACGACGGTCGCGCCTTCACGCAGGTGGGCACCGACGGCGGGCTGCTGGGCGCGCCGCGCGAGGGCGTCACCTCGCTGTTGCTCGCGCCGGGCGAGCGCGCGGAGCTGATCGTGCGCGCGGGGCAGGGCGCCTCGCGTGCGTCGCTGATTGCCGCGCAGTACGACCGCCACAAGATGGCGATGACGCACGGCAGCTTGCCCGCGGGGCCATCGCTGATCCTCGCGAGCGTTGGCTTCGCACCGGCGAGCGCGACGCAATCGGCACTGCCGTTGCGCCTGCGCGAGATTGCGCCGCTCGTATCGTCAGGTCTTCTAACGGTCCCGAAAAAGAGCGTGGTGTTCAGCGAAGCGATGGACATGAAAGCGATGCACGCACCGGGTGCCTCAGCGCAGCCCATGCCGCGCGGCATGCGATTCATGGTGAACGGGGCGGTATTCGATCCGGCGCGCGTGACGCTGGCGAGCCGGCGCGGGGAAGTCGAGCACTGGACGATAGCAAACGGCACGGACATGGATCATCCGTTTCATCTGCACGGTACGCAATTTCAGGTGCTGGCGCGCGAGCGTGGCGGTGTACGCAATGAGGAGGAACTGCTGGCATGGCGCGACACCGTGAACGTGCGGCGCGGCGAAACGGTGCACATCGCGACCGTCCAGCACGAGGCGGGAGATCGCATGTTTCATTGCCACATCCTCGAGCACGAGGATCTCGGCATGATGGGTACGTTGCGGGTGAGCTAGCACGCGAACGTTAAAAAACCATGACACCAAAAAGAAACCCGGCCGAAGCCGGGTTTCCAAGGTACGGGTACCGAACAGATCAGGCTGCTGCCTGAATGTTCGATGCCTGTTTACCCTTCGGGCCTTGCACGACCTCGAAGCTCACCTTCTGCCCTTCTTTGAGGGTCTTGAAGCCATTCATTTGAATAGCCGAAAAGTGAGCGAACAGGTCCTCACCGCCTTCATCCGGCGTAATGAACCCGAAACCCTTCGCGTCGTTGAACCACTTGACCGTACCGGTTGCCATACCAACTTCCCCTGTAACTCATGTCACTACCACGAGCAGTTCGAAAAGCTAAACGATCGCGGTGCGATCGCCCCCTCCTCACAAGCTCACCAACGGCATTTTTTCGAATTTAAGGCGGTTGAAAAAAGTGCCAGCTTGATTGTTGAGGGTCTTTAATCTGCTGTCAAGAATATTTTGAGACGGTCCTTGACACGTTGTAAAGAGCGCATTTCCAGGGTTTTTCCTGCTTTTCGCCGACGCTGAGCACCGGTGCATAAAGCAGGTGCAGGACAGCGTCTTGAAAAATCGCGCAGGTGACGCATATGCGATGCACCGCACCATGTAATCTGACACTGAGCGTGCGGGCGCCTACAGTCTGAGCGTGCGGGCGCCTACAGTCGCTTCCCACGGCAACGGCAAGGTTGTGCGATACTCGATTCAACGGTGGCGTGAAAGCTGCTGAGAGCAGGATTGTGTACCGGCCCCGCAGCCGGTCCAAGGGATCGGAGCCGGGCCAGGGCGCATGAATTGCTTGCAGCGGGTCGCAGGTCGGGAGCGCCGGGTTCACCGGCCGGCCGGTCAGGTTACGGCAGGATTGCGGGCCTGTCCGAGTTGTTTAGAATGGGTGTATGGCGATTATCCCGGACAAGCAGGATTCAACCGTACTGGAGCGGCAGGAGCAAAAGGTCAAACCGCCCTCCATGTACAAGGTCGTGCTAATGAATGACGACTACACGCCGATGGAATTCGTCGTGATGGTCGTGCAGGAATATTTCAATAAGGACCGCGAGACCGCAACGCAGATCATGTTGAAGGTCCATCGCGAGGGCAGGGGTGTTTGTGGGGTCTATACGCGGGACATCGCGTCGACCAAGGTTGAGCAAGTCGTTACCCACGCACGGCAGGCCGGGCATCCGCTGCAGTGTGTGATGGAGGAAGCATGATTGCCCAGGAACTGGAAGTCAGCCTGCACATGGCGTTCATGGAAGCACGTCAGGCACGGCACGAGTTCATAACGGTCGAGCATCTGCTGCTGGCGCTGTTGGACAATCCAACAGCGGCGGAAGTGCTGCGCGCGTGTGCCGCCAATATCGAAGACCTGCGACAGAACCTGCGCAACTTCATTCACGACAATACCCCTACGGTGCCCGGCACGGATGACGTCGATACGCAGCCGACGCTCGGGTTCCAGCGCGTGATCCAGCGCGCGATCATGCACGTTCAGTCCACTTCCAACGGCAAGAAGGAAGTGACGGGCGCGAACGTGCTGGTCGCCATCTTCGGCGAGAAGGACTCGCACGCGGTGTATTACCTGCAGCAGCAGGGCGTCACACGTCTGGATGTCGTGAATTTCATTTCGCACGGTATCGCGAAGACGGGCAGCGGCGAAGCCGCCAAGGCCAGCGACGCGAATGCCGAAGCCGAAGACGCCGCCGGCCAGAAGGAAACCCCGCTCGCCCAGTTCACGCAGAACCTGAACCAGATGGCGAAGGACGGCCGGATCGATCCGCTCATCGGTCGCGAACTGGAAGTGGAGCGCGTGGTGCAGGTGCTGTGCCGCCGCCGCAAGAACAATCCGCTGCTCGTGGGCGAGGCCGGTGTCGGCAAGACCGCGATCGCGGAAGGGCTCGCCTGGCGCATTACGCGCGGCGAAGTGCCGGATATTCTCGCGGATGCCCAGGTCTACTCGCTCGACATGGGCGCGCTGCTGGCGGGCACGAAATATCGCGGCGACTTCGAGCAGCGCCTCAAAACGGTGCTGAAAGAACTGAAAGAGCGTCCGCACGCCATTCTGTTCATCGACGAAATTCATACGCTGATCGGCGCGGGCGCCGCGTCGGGCGGCACGCTGGATGCGTCGAACCTGCTCAAGCCGGCGCTCTCGTCGGGCACGCTCAAGTGCATCGGCGCGACGACGTTCACGGAATACCGCGGCATCTTCGAGAAGGACGCGGCGCTGTCGCGGCGCTTCCAGAAGGTCGACGTGGTCGAGCCGACCGTCGAGCAAACCGTGGCGATCCTGCGCGGACTGAAGTCGCGTTTCGAAGAGCATCACGGCGTGAAATATTCGTCGGGCGCGCTGAACGCGGCGGCTGAACTGTCGGCGCGCTTCATCACCGACCGTCACTTGCCCGACAAGGCAATCGACGTGATCGACGAAGCGGGCGCGGCCCAGCGCATCCTGCCGAAGTCGAAGCAGAAGAAGACCATCGGCAAGAGCGAGATCGAGGAAATCATCTCGAAGATCGCGCGCGTGCCGGCGCAAAGCGTGTCGCAGGACGATCGCAGCAAGCTGCAAACGCTCGACCGCGATCTCAAGGCCGTGGTGTTCGGCCAGGACCCGGCCATCGACGCGCTCTCGGCTTCGATCAAGATGGCGCGCGCGGGTCTCGGCAAGACGGACAAGCCGATCGGCTCGTTCCTGTTCTCGGGCCCGACCGGCGTCGGCAAGACCGAAGTGGCGCGCCAGCTCGCGTTCACGCTCGGCATCGAGCTGATCCGCTTCGACATGTCGGAGTACATGGAGCGCCATGCGGTGAGCCGTCTGATCGGCGCGCCGCCGGGCTATGTCGGGTTCGACCAGGGCGGTCTGCTCACCGAAGCCGTCACGAAGAAGCCGCACTGCGTGCTGCTGCTCGACGAAATCGAGAAGGCGCACCCGGACATCTTCAACGTGCTGCTGCAGGTGATGGACCACGGCACGCTGACCGACAACAACGGTCGCAAGGCGGATTTCCGCAACGTCATCATCATCATGACGACGAATGCGGGCGCCGAGGCAATGAACAAGTCGACGATCGGCTTCACGACCCGGCGCGAGCAGGGCGACGAACTGGCCGATATCAAGCGCCTGTTCACGCCCGAGTTCCGCAACCGGCTCGATCAGACGATCAGCTTCCGTGCGCTCGATGAGGAAATCATCATGCGCGTGGTCGACAAGTTCCTCATGCAACTGGAAGACCAACTGCACGAGAAGAAGGTCGACGCGGTCTTCACCGACGCGCTGCGCAAGCATCTGGCCAAGCACGGCTTCGACCCGCTCATGGGCGCGCGGCCGATGCAGCGCCTGATCCAGGACACGATCCGCCGTGCGCTCGCCGACGAACTGCTGTTCGGCAAGCTCATGAACGGCGGCCGCGTGACCGTGGACGTCGATGCGGAAGACAAGGTCCAGCTCACGTTCGACGAGCAGCCGGCGCCGCGCAATCCGGAAGCGGTGGAAGTGGAGTAAGCGGCAGCGCTACGGCGCCAACAGCCTTCAGGTAAGACGGCGCAGTCCGAAAGGACTGCGCCGTTTTTCTTTGGCGCCGGCGGGTAGAGACGTTGCGCCGTGACGCACAGGCGCGCCCGCCGTTTGCCGGCAATCAGCCGGTAAAATGCACGTTTGTCCGCCGTCGGCGTCTTTTGATGCGCGGCGCTGAGTAGCGTCTCGCGCGTAGCAGGGGTGTAACAGTGGTACCACGTAAATCGGGCGCGTTCGAAGCCATCGTCGAGCGCGAACAAGGGCTGCGTCAGGGCTTGTCCGCCGGGCAGATGACAATGATCGCCATCGGCGGCGCAGTCGGCACCGGACTCTTTCTCGGCAGTGGCTTCGCGATCTCTTTTGCCGGTCCGGGCGTGCTGATCTCCTACGCGATCGGCGCGCTGATCGCCTTGCTATTGATGGGCGCGCTCGCCGAGATGACCGTCGCGCATCCCGTATCGGGCTCGTTCGGCGCGTATGCCGAGCACTACATCGGGCCGCTCGCCGGCTTCGTCGTGCGCTATGCGTACTGGTCGGCGTACGTGCTGGCGGTGGGCACCGAGGTCGCCGCAATCGCCGTCTACATGAAATTCTGGTTTCCCCACGTGCCGGGGCTCTACTGGATCGTCGGATTTTCAGCAGCGCTGATCGTTGTGAACGCAATGAGTGTGCGCGCGTACGGAACGATCGAATATCTGTTTTCGAGCCTCAAGATCGCGGCCATCGTTGCGTTCATCGTGCTGGGCGCATGGTTCGTATGGCGCGCGCCAGCCGGCTCCGGCGTGGGCTTCGCGAACTACACGTCGCACGGCGGCTTGCTGCCGCGAGGCTGGTGGGGCGTGTGGGTGGGGACGATCGTCTCGCTCTTCAGCTACCTGGGCGTAGAGACAATCGCCGTGGCGGCTGCCGAGGCGCAGGACCCGCAGCGCGCCGTCACGCGCGCGTTTCGCGCGACCGTGCTGCGCCTCGTGCTGTTCTACCTGCTCACGCTCGCGCTCATGCTCGCCATCGTGCCGTGGACCCAGGCGGGCGGCAACGAGAGCCCGTTCGTGAAGGTCATGGCCGCAACCGGCGTGCCTTACGCGGCGGGTGCGATCAACTTCGTCGTGCTCGTGGCGGCGCTCTCGGCCATGAACAGCCAGCTCTACATCACCACGCGCATGATGTTCAGCCTCTCGCGCGCGGGTTACGCGCCGGCGGCGTTCGGGCGCCTCACGCGTCACGGCGTGCCGACGGCAGCGCTTTCGCTGTCCACCATCGGCATTGCGGTGGCGGCCGTGCTCAACGCGCTCTGGCCGCAGGCAGCGTTCGCGCTGATGATGTCGATCGCGATGTTCGGCGCGATGTTCACGTGGTTCATGATCTTCGTCACGCAGATCTTTTTCCGCGTGCGCCAGGCGCGCGAAGGCGGCGCGCCGCTCGCGTTTCGCATGTGGGGCTTTCCGTTCACGAGCGTGCTGGGCGCGCTGTTGATGCTCGGCATTCTCGCCGGCACGGCCTTCACGCGCGAATTCCGCATGACGCTCGCCTATGGCCTCGCGTTTCTCGCGGTGCTCGTCGTGGTGTATGCGCTCTGGTATCGTCGGCGTCCCGGCGCGGCGCAGCGAACCGAAGCCTCCGTCTAAACGCAAAAAAGCACGCCAAGGCGTGCTTTTTTGTTGTCGGCGCAGCCGCCTGGATCAGTGCTTGCCCGTGCTGCCGAAGCCGCCCGCGCCGCGCTCGCTCGCCTCGAAGTCGTCGACGACGTTGAACTGCGCCTGCACGACCGGCACGATCACGAGCTGCGCAAGGCGCTCGAGCGGGTTGAGCGTGAAGGTGGTGTGGCCGCGGTTCCAGGTCGAAATCATCAGTTCGCCCTGGTAGTCCGAGTCGATCAGGCCGACCAGATTGCCGAGCACGATGCCGTGCTTGTGGCCGAGGCCCGAGCGCGGCAGGATCAGCGCCGCGTAGCCGGGATCGGCCACGTGGATGGCGAGGCCCGTCGGCACGAGCTTCGTTTCGCCCGGTTCGAGCGTGATCGGCGCGTCGAGGCACGCGCGAAGGTCGAGGCCGGCGCTGCCCGGCGTGGCGTAGTGGGGCAGCTGGTCGCGCATGCGCTCGTTCAGGATCTTGATGTCGATTTTCATGAAGTCAGGATGAGGGGGCGGTGGTGGATCGCTCAGGCGCGAGGTAGCTGGAAGGCCTCGGCGAGCAGTTCATAAGAGCGCAGACGAGCCTTGTAGCTGCCCGCAACGGTCAGCACGATCAGTTCGTCGGCGCGAAAGTTGTCCTTGATCGCGAGAAGGCGCTCCGTGACGCTCTCGGGCGTACCGATGACGCTGCGCGGCTTCTCGCGGTCGATCACGATCTGTTCGCGCTCGCCGTACTCCTGCGCGCGCCCCTGCTCGAGGCTCGGGATCGGCGCATTCAGTCCGTAGGCCATTTGCACGCGCCGCAGATCGACGGCCTTTTCGAGGTCGGCGGCTTCCGCTTCGGTGTCGGCGCAGATGGCGAACACGGCGCACGCGAGATACGGCTTCGCTTCGTGGCCCGGCTTGAAGCGGTCGAGATAGGCCTCGGCCACGAGATGCCCGAAGTGCGCGTTGATGAAGTGCGCGAACGAGAAGCGCAGCCCGAGCTTCGCGGCGAGGTTGCCGCCGAAATCGCTCGAGCCGAGCACCCAGAGCTGCGGGCGCGTCTGGATCTGCGGCTGCAGCACGACGCCGCTCGCGAGATGATCGGCGGGGAGCGTGCCGTCCATCAGGCCGACGAGATCCTGCACTTGCTGCGCGAACTGGTCGCCGCGGTTGTACGTGCCCGCGGCCACGGCCTGCGCCGTGCGCATGTCGCCGCCCGGCGCGCGTCCGACACCGAGATCGACGCGTCCGGGAAAGAGCGCTTCGAGCATCATGAACTGCTCGGCGACCTTGAAGGGGCTGTAATAGGGCAGCATGATGCCGCCCGAGCCGATCCTGATGCGCTTCGTGACGCTGCCGAGGCGCGCGAGCATGACTTCTGGGCAGGGGTTGCACACGCCCAGCAGGCCATGATGCTCGGCGCACCAGTAGCGCGTGTAGCCGAGGTCGTCGGCGAGCTGTGCAAGCTCGATGGTGGCGGCGATGGCGTCCGCCGCACTGTGCCCGGCGATGACGGGCGACTGGTCGAGTACGGAAAGCAGTGTCATGGCAGTACTGCTCCTTGCCTGGGTTCGCGGCGCCGCACGCCGGCACGCGGGTGCGCCGGCGCGCGCGTCACGAGATGATGCTCGGGTCCGGCAGACGCCGCGCGATTTCGGCGACGAGCGTCTGCGCGAGCGCCTGCTTGGCCGCGCGCGGCAGCGGCTTGCGGCCACCCGCCTCGAACAGCACGACTTCATTGTCGTCCCGACCGAAGGTGAGCGGGCCGAGATTGCCGATCAACAGCGGCACCTTCTTGCGCGCGCGCTTTTCTTCGCCATGCACGTCGAGGTCGCCGCTTTCGGCGGCGAAGCCCACGCAGTACGGCGGATTCGGCAAGGCCGCGACCGAGGCGAGGATGTCCGGGTTCTCGACGAACGTGAACGTCGGCATGCGGTGCTCGGCCGTCTTCTTGATCTTGTGTTCGGCGACGTGATCGACCCGCCAGTCGGCCACGGCCGCCACGCCGATGAAGACATCGGCGTCGGTCGCGGCGCGCATGACCGCGTCGTACATCTGCTGGGCGGTCTGCACGTCTTCGCGATACACGCCCCACGGCGTTTCCAGCGCGACCGGGCCGGCGACGAGATGCACCTCGGCGCCCGCCTGCTGTGCGGCGCGCGCGAGCGCGAAGCCCATCTTGCCGCTCGAGCGGTTGGTGATGCCGCGCACGGGATCGAGCGGCTCGAAGGTCGGGCCGGCGGTGATCAGGAGCTTGCGGCCCGCGAGCACCTTCGGCGCGAAGAACGAGACGATCGCCTCGTACACGGCCTCGGGTTCGAGCATGCGCCCGTCGCCGATCTCGCCGCACGCCTGCGGACCGGAATCGGGGCCGAGCGTTTCGATGCCGTCCGCGCGCAGTTGCGCGACGTTGCGCTGCGTGGCCGGGTTTTGCCACATCTGCCGGTTCATCGCGGGCACGACCAGCAATGGACAGTCGCGCGCCACGCACAGCGTGGAGAGCAGGTCGTCGGCGAAACCGTGGGCGAGTTTGGCGAGGAAGTCGGTCGAGGCCGGCGCGATGACGATGGCGTCCGCTTCGCGCGAGAGGTCGATGTGCGCCATGTTGTTGGGCACGCGGCCGTCCCACTGGCTCGTGTAGACGGGGCGGCCCGAGAGCGCCTGCATGGTGACCGGCGTGATGAACTGCGTGGCGGCCTCGGTCATCACGATCTGCACGGTCGCGCCGGCCTTGGTCAGCAGGCGCGTGAGCTCGGCGATCTTGTAGCAGGCGATGCCGCCCGTCATGCCGAGCACGAGGTGGCGGCCGGCCAGTTCGCCTGGGTTTGCAGCGGACGTGTTCAAGTCACAGCTCCTATGTCGACCAGAGTTGGCGCTTTAGCGCCCGACTGCAGCCCGCACGCTCAGCGCGCGCCGCGCACGCGCCGCAATTCGTCGAACACCAGCAGCGCCGCGCCAATGCAGATCGCGCTATCGGCGAGGTTGAACGCCGGCCAGTGCCAGCCGCCCACGTGGAAATCGAGAAAGTCGATCACGTGGCCGTACAGCAGGCGGTCGATCACATTGCCGAGCGCGCCGCCCATGATGAGCGCGAGCGCCGTGCAAAAGAGCTTCTGCGTAGCGTGGCGCTTGAGCAGATAGCAGATCACGAGCGCCGCCACGACGCCGAGCAGCGTGAACGCCCAGCGCTGCCAGCCGCCCGCAGCCGACAGGAAGCTGAATGCCGCGCCCTTGTTGTAGACCAGCACGAGGTTGAAGAACGGCGTGATCACGCGGCCTTCCCCGTAGCTGAACACCTTGTTGATGGCGATTTTCGTGAGCTGGTCGGCGAGGATCACGATCACCGCGACTCCGAGCCACGGCGCGAGCGTGCCGCCCGCGCCATTCGACCTGGACTGCTTCGGCAGGGTTTTTGCCATTATGCCGCGCTCCGCTTTTCACCGTCGCCGAACAGATTCGCGGTGCAGCGGCCGCACAGGCCCGGATGCTCCGCGTTCGCGCCCACGTCTTCGCGGTAGTGCCAGCAGCGCTCGCACTTGAGGTACTTCGAGGTGACCACTTCGACGCCTTCCTCGGCTTCGCTATCGACCTTCACGATTTCCGCCGCCGAGGTGATCAGCACGAATTTGAGGTCGTCGCCGAGCGAGGCGAGGGCATCGTAGCGCGCGCCGCTCGCGAGAATGCGCACTTCGGCCTGCAGCGACGAGCCGATCTGGTTCGCCACCCGCGCCTCTTCGAGCGCCTTCGTCACGTTGCCGCGCACTTCGCGCAGCAGCGTCCATTTGGCGATCAGTTCCGGCGCGCCTTCGACGTCCGGGAAGGCGTGGAAGGTTTCGGTGAAGATGGTTTCGCTTTGCGGCTGGAACACCTTCCACGCTTCTTCGGCCGTGAACGAAAGGAACGGCGCGAGGATGCGCAGCAGGCTGTGCGTGATGTGATGCAGCGCCGTTTGCGCGCCGCGGCGGGCCTTCGAATCCGCCGCGCTCGTGTAGAGGCGGTCCTTCAGGACGTCGAGGTAGAAGCCGCCCAGGTCTTCCGAGCAGAACGTCTGGAGCTTGGCCACGACCGGGTGGAACTCGTAGCGGTCGTAGTGGGCGAGCACGTCGTTTTGCAACGTATGCGTGAGCGCGACGGCATAGCGGTCGATCTCGAGCCATTCGCTTGCGGGCAGCGCGTGCTTCTCGAAGTCGAAGTCCGAGAGGTTCGAGAGCAGGAAGCGCAGCGTGTTGCGAATACGGCGATAGCCTTCCGTCACGCGCTTGAGAATCTCTTCGGAGATGGCCAGTTCGCCCGAGTAGTCGGTCGAGGCGATCCACAGACGAATGATTTCCGCGCCCAGACGGTTCGCCACTTCATGCGGATCGACGCCGTTGCCGAGCGATTTCGACATCTTGCGGCCTTCGCCGTCGACGGTGAAGCCGTGCGTGAGCAGCGCGTTGTAGGGCGGCCGGCCGTCGAGCATCGATGCCGTGAGCAGCGACGAGTGGAACCAGCCGCGGTGCTGGTCCGAGCCTTCCAGGTACAGGTCGGCCGGGAACTGGAGTTCATCTTTGTGCGAGCCGCGCAGCACGTGCCAGTGCGTCGTGCCCGAGTCGAACCACACGTCGAGCGTGTCGCGGTTCTTTTCGTACAGGTTGGCGTCGTCGCCGAGCAGTTCGCGCGGGTCGAGCGTCTGCCACGCTTCGATGCCTTCTTTTTCCACGCGCTGCGCCACCTGCTCGAGCAGCTCCAGCGTGCGCGGATGCAACTCGCCGGTTTCCTTGTGCACGAAGAACGCCATCGGCACGCCCCATTGGCGCTGGCGCGAGAGCGTCCAGTCCGGGCGGTTGGCGATCATCGAATACAGGCGCTGCTTGCCCCACGAGGGGTAGAACGCCGTCGCCTCGATGCCTTCGAGCGCCGTTTCGCGCAGCGTCTTGCCGCCGTCCTTGGGCGTCACGTCCATGCCGGCGAACCATTGCGAGGTCGCGCGGTAGATGATCGGCGTCTTGTGGCGCCAGCAGTGCATGTAGCTGTGCAGGTACTTCTCGCTGCGCAGGAGCGTGCCGGCGGCGTCGAGTGCGTCGACGATCTTCGGGTTCGCGGCCCAGATCGAGAGGCCGCCGAACAGCGGCAGCGATTCGATGTAGCGGCCGTCGCCCATCACCGGGCTGATGATGTCGGAATCGGCCATGCCGTGCACCTTGCACGACACGAAGTCTTCCACGCCGTAAGCGGGCGCAGAGTGCACGATGCCCGTGCCGGTGTCGGTCGTGACGTAGTCGCCGAGGTAGATCGGCGCGGTGCGCTTGTAGCCCGGGTGCGCCGAGGCGAGCGGGTGATTGAAGCGCAGCAGCGAGAGCTTCTCGCCCTTCGTCGTGGCGACGATCTTGCCCTCTAGCCCGAACTCCTTCATGCACGCCTCCACGCGCTCGACGGCGAGGATCAGCAGGCCGCGTTGCGTGTCCACGAGCGCGTAGTCGATTTCCGGATGCACGTTCAGCGCCTGGTTCGACGGAATCGTCCAGGGCGTGGTGGTCCAGATCACGATGCCGCCTTCCTCGCGCGGCAGCGCAGGCAGGCCGAACGCGGCCGCCGTTTCGGCAGGTTGCGCGAACGTGAACAGCACGTCGATGGTCGGATCGGTCTTGTCCTTGTACTCGACTTCGGCCTCGGCGAGCGCCGAGCCGCAGTCGAAGCACCAGTTCACGGGCTTCAGGCCCCGGAACACATAGCCGTTCTCGATGATCTTCGCGAGTGCGCGGATCTCGCCGGCCTCGTTCGCGAAGTTCATCGTCTTGTACGGGTTGTTCCAGTCGCCGAGCACGCCCAGGCGCTTGAAGCCCTTCTTTTGCGTCTCGATCTGGCCGGCCGCGTACTCGCGCGCCTTCTGCATCACTTCCTGGGCGGGCAGCGACTTGCCGAACTGCTTTTCGATCTGGATTTCGATCGGCATGCCGTGGCAGTCCCAGCCCGGCACGTAGACCGCGTCGAAGCCCGCGAGATTGCGCGCCTTGACGATCATGTCCTTGAGGATCTTGTTCACCGCGTGGCCGAGGTGGATGTCGCCGTTCGCATACGGCGGGCCGTCGTGCAGGATGAACTTCTTACGGCCCTTCGAAGCCGCGCGGATCTTCTCGTAGACCTGGTTCTCTTCCCATTCCTTGACCCATTGCGGTTCGCGCCTGGGCAGGTCGCCGCGCATCGGGAACGGGGTGTCGAGCAGGTTGACGGGGTACTTCGATTCGGACTTCTGCGGCTTGCCGGAGGATGCTTTCTTGTCGCTCATGGTGAGATCACGTGGAATTCGGGGGATGCATGGCGTCAGCGTTGCGGCCGATGCCGCGCAACCGTCGCCTCGGGCGCTGCATGCCGTGCTGTGGGCACGCGGCGCCTGGGGGCGGGGCAGCCCGCGCGTGCGGGCCGCAGGTCACCTAATTCGGTCGGTGGCCGAGGTGGCGAAGCCGGTGGAGGCGCCGCCGGCCACGTCTGCGCCCACGGCGGCGAACCACGCGCGGGTGTTCGCCACGTCGCGAGCAATCGCGGCGGTGAGCGTTTCGAGGTCGGGAAACTTCTCCTCGTCACGCAGCTTCTTGAGAAACTCGACGCGCACGAGCTTGCCGTAGGCGTCGCCGTGCCAGTCGAGCAGATGCACTTCGAGCAGCACGCGGCCCGAGTCGTCCACGGTCGGGCGCAGGCCGAGGCTCGCGACGCCGGGCAGCGGATGATCGGCAATGCCATGCACCATCACGACGAAAATGCCCTTGAGCGCCGGCCGCTTGTGGCCGATCAGCAGGTTCATCGTGGGGAAGCCCAGGTCGCGCCCGAGCTTCAGGCCGTGCGTGACGTGTGCGCTGATGTGATAGCCGCGGCCAAGCGAAGCGCGCGCGGCGTCGAGGTCGCCCGCGTTCAGTTGCGCACGCACCGCAGAGCTGGAAATGCGCACGCCCGAAGGGTCGGCCACGGTCGCCATCTGCTCGACTTCGAAGCCGTGATGCGCGCCCGCGGCCCGCAGCGAAGCGAAGTCGCCCGCGCGCTTCGCGCCGTAGCGGAAGTCGTCGCCGATCATCATCCAGCGCGCGTGCAGCCCGCCCACGATGATGCGCTCGACGAACGCCTCGGGCGACTGGCTCGCGAACGTGTGGTTGAAATGCTCGACCACGACGCGGTCCACGCCGTTCTCGCGCAGCGCTTCGAGCTTGTCGCGCAACATGGCGATGCGCGGCGGGGCGCTGGCCGGGTTGAAGAATTCGCGCGGATGCGGCTCGAAGGTCATCACGCAGACGGGCAGGCCGCGCGCGTCGGCTGCCGCGCGCACGCGCGCGAGCAATGCCTGATGCCCGCGGTGGACACCGTCGAAATTGCCGATGGTCAGCGCGCAGGGCGCGCGGCTTTCGGCATTGGGAAGACCGCGGAAGACTCTCACGATAGCGGAACCTGGTGGAACCTCGAAAAGCGCGCTGGCGCAGCACGCGTGCTAATGATCGACTGCTGACCGGGTGACTGGCCACTCGCGGCCCAAGGACCGCGACGAAACAGAAGATTATAAACGCACGAGGCGACGATCGCCGCCGCACGAGCGTTGAGCCGGCCCCCCGATGATAAAATCCGCGGATGAAAAATCTCGTCATCCTGATTTCGGGGCGGGGCAGCAACATGGAAGCCATCGTGCGCGCTTGCGCGCAGGAAGCTTGGGGCGCGCGCATCGCCGCCGTGATTGCCAACCGTCCTGACGCCGCGGGCCTCGCGTTCGCGGCTTCGAACGGCATTGCCACGGCGGTCGTCGATCACCGCCAGTTTCCCGATCGCGCCAGCTTCGACACGGCGCTCGCTCAAGTCATCGACGGCTACGCGCCGGACCTCGTCGTGCTGGCGGGCTTCATGCGCGTGCTGACCGAATCGTTCGTCGGCCATTATGCGGGTCGGATGCTCAATATCCATCCCTCGCTGCTGCCGATGTTTCCGGGCCTCAAGACGCACCAGCAGGCGCTCGACGCCGGCTGCCGCGTGCACGGCGCGACGGTGCATTTCGTCACGCCTACGCTCGATCATGGTCCGATCGTCGCACAGTCGGTAATTCCGGTGCGCGCGGGAGACGACGCCGCGGCACTCGCTGCGCGCGTGCTCAGGACCGAACATTTGATGTACCCGCGCGCGGTGCGCTGGTTCGTCGAAGGGCGCCTCGCGCTCGACGGCGAACGCGTGACGCTCACGCCGGCCGAGCCACAGTGGCTCTTCTTTGACGACTCGCAAGCCGCCGGGGAGGGCGCATGAGACTGCATGGATTTCTGATTGGACAGACCGAAACGTTGCTCGCCGACGTCCTCAAATTTACGGGCCCGGCCGACGCCGTGACGAGCCGCTTCTTCCGCGAGCATCCGAAGCTCGGCCACGCCGAGCGCGGTGTGATCGCCGAAGCCGTGTTCGCGGTGCTGCGCCGGCGCATGGAGTTCGCGCACCTGGCCGAAAGCGGCACGGGCAGCCCGACGCGCCGCCTCACGCTGCTCGGCCTCATGGCGACGGCGGGCCGCTCGGCGATCCGGCCCTTCGTATCGGACGCCGAGGCGACCTGGCTCGAGCACGTCGCGAAGATCGACCCGGCGAGCTTGCCGCTGCGCGTGCAGCTGAATCTGCCGGAGTGGATCATGAAGGCGCTGGAAACGCGCTTTGAGCCCACCGAACTCGCGCAACTGGCCGCCGCGCTCAACTATCCGGCGCCGCTCGATCTGCGGGCCAATCCCATCAAGGCGAGTCGCGAGGAGCTGATCCGCGCGCTGTCCGAGTCGGGCATCGAAGGCGGGGAAACGCCGTTCGCGCCGTTCGGCGTGCGCGTGACGGGCAAGCCCGCGCTCGCGAAACTCGACACGTTCAAGAACGGCTGGTTCGAGGTGCAGGACGAGGGCAGCCAGCTGCTGTGCACGCTGCTGGCGCCGCGCCGCGGCGAGATGGTCGTGGACTTCTGCGCGGGCGCGGGCGGCAAGACGCTGGCGCTCGGCGCGATGATGCGCTCGACCGGCCGTCTCTACGCCTTCGACGTGTCCGACCGGCGCCTCGCCAAGCTCAAGCCGCGCCTCGCGCGCAGCGGCCTGTCGAACGTCAATCCCGTGCTGATCGACAGCGAGCACGACGCCAAGATCAAGCGGCTGATCGGCAAGATCGACCGCGTGCTCGTGGATGCCCCGTGCTCGGGCCTCGGCACGCTGCGCCGCAACCCCGACCTCAAGTGGCGCCAGTCGCCGGAGTCGGTGGCCGAGCTCGCGCCCAAGCAGCTTTCGATTCTCACGAGCGCGGCGCGCCTGCTCAAGCGCGGCGGCCGTCTCGTCTACGCGACCTGCAGCATTCTCGAAGCCGAGAACGAAGCGGTCGTGAAGCAGTTCCTCGAGGCGCACCCCGAGTTCGTGCTGGTGAGTGCGCGCGACGTGTTGGCCGAGCAGCGTGTGGGCCTCGATACCGGCGACTACCTCTCGCTGTGGCCGCACCGCCACGCCACCGACGGCTTCTTTGCCGCCGTGCTGGAGCGTCGCGGCGAAGCGAAGCCGAAGACCAGGGCCGCCGGCGCGCAGACCACGCCTGAAGAAGCCGCCGCGGAACAAGAGGCGTCCGACGCGATCGCGAAGGCGCAGGAAAGCGAAGCGGCCGAGCCGGACGCCGCGCTGGAGTAAGCGGCGCAGGTACGACGTTTGCGGGACCGTCCGGCGGGAGAAGCCGGATGGTCCGCGACACTCGCGCTGGCCGGCTGCATCGAATAAGCAGGCGATGCCGTGCAGCTCGAACTAGCATTCTCAGTAGAGCGCGCGACACATGGGATCGCGGTGAAAGATTAGATGGGGTCAGATATCATGGAAAGTGCTAATTGAGGTGCGGCAAAGCGCCTCGAAACGCACTTCAGACGTTGACGCCGTAACCAATAAAGAAAAAAATCTCCCTTTGTTACAAACACTTGGAACGGTTCTAGTAGAATGCCGTCCAACCGCATCTAGTCGCTTTCACTTTCTTGACACTGGCGCCTGGCCGAAAGGCCGACGCGCTTCGCTTCACAGGTAAATGCCTTGTTGAACTCCCTGCTTGATTTCCTCGCCCACGGGGTGCTCCATTTCTCGTGGTGGCAGATCGTGCTGTTCGCGGCGGTGGTCACCCACATCACGATCATCGGCGTGACGGTGTACCTGCACCGCTGCCAGGCGCACCGCGCGCTGGATCTGCACCCCATCGCGAGCCACTTCTTCCGCTTCTGGCTGTGGATGACCACGGGCATGCTCACGGGCCAGTGGGCCGCAATCCATCGCAAGCACCACGCCAAGTGCGAAACGGAAGAAGATCCGCACAGCCCGCAAACGCGCGGCATCTGGAAGGTACTGCTCGAAGGCGCCGAACTATATCGCGCCGAAGCGAAAAACGAAGAAACGCTGCGCCGCTTCAGCCACGGTACGCCCAACGACTGGATGGAGCGCAACGTCTACACGCGCTACCCCATTCTCGGCGTGAGCATCATGATGGTGATCGACGTCGCGCTGTTCGGCGCGGTCGGCCTCACCGTGTGGGCCGTGCAGATGGCGTGGATTCCGTTCTGGGCCGCGGGTGTCGTGAATGGCCTCGGCCACTTCTGGGGCTACCGCAACTTCAATTCGTCCGACGCGAGCACGAACCTTCTGCCGTTCGGCATCATCATCGGCGGCGAGGAGCTGCACAACAACCACCACACGTTCGCGACTTCCGCGAAGCTGTCGAACAAGTGGTACGAGTTCGACATCGGCTGGATGTACATCCGCATGATGCAGGCCGTTGGTCTCGCCAAGGTGAAGAAGGTCGCGCCTACCCCGCGTCTCGCCAAGGGCAAGCTCGTGGCCGATCACGAAACGCTTCAGGCCGTGCTCTCGAACCGCTATGAAGTCATGGCGAGCTACGCGAAGGCCGTGAAGCAGGCCTATCGCCAGGAACTGGCGCACCTGAAGGAAGTGGGCGAACGCGAGAAGTACAAGGTCATGCGCGGCGCGCGCAAGTGGTTCGACAAGGAAGAAGCCAGCCTGAACGAACCGCAAAAGCGCCAGCTGCCGCAAATCTTCGCGAACAGCCAGAAGCTGCGCACGTTCATCGAACTGCGCAACGAACTCGCGGCAATCTGGGAGCGTTCGAGCGCCTCGCGCGAACAACTGCTCACGCAGCTTCAGGATTGGTGCCATCGCGCTGAACAAAGCGGTATCAAGGCGCTGCAGGAATTCGCTTCGCGCCTGCGCCGTTACGCCTGATCATCGGCTCGATCGTCCCGAGCGGATTTCGGCCCCTCAGTGGGGCGCAGGAAAATCCTTTAGAATGACGAGACGTCACAAAACCCCGCGCTGGCGGGGTTTTTCTTTTTGGGCCGCAAAAAAGCCGGAGTCCCCACAATGGCTTCATGGCGCGGCGATCGGTAGGGGCAGGAGATGATGAGTCAGGCGATCAGGAAGGTCGAATATGACCGGCCGCAGGGTGCCGTCTGCAGCGTTGGACAGGCTTGGGCGCGCGTGCCCGATGCGCCGTCCGCGGCAGAGCGCGTTGCGTTGAAGGAGCGAATTCGCGCGTTGCTCAAGCGCGAGAAGGCAGTGCTTGTCGCGCACTATTATGTGGATCCTGAGTTGCAGGAACTCGCGGACGAAACCGGTGGCTGTGTGGCCGATTCGCTCGAGATGGCGCGTTTCGGCCGCGACCACGAGGCGCAGACGCTCGTCGTGGCCGGCGTGCGCTTCATGGGCGAGACCGCGAAGATTCTGAGTCCGAACAAGCGGATTCTCATGCCCGACCTCGACGCGACCTGCTCGCTCGACCTCGGCTGCCCCATCGACGAATTCTCGGCGTTCTGCGACGAGCATCCGGACCGCACCGTGGTCGTCTATGCGAATACGAGCGCGGCCGTGAAGGCGCGCGCGGACTGGATGGTCACGTCGTCCATCGGTCTCGAGATCGTCGCTGACCTGCACGCGAAGGGCGAAAAGATTCTGTGGGCGCCGGACCGGCACCTGGGCAGCTACATCCAGAAGAAGACCGGCGCCGACATGCTGCTGTGGCAAGGCTCCTGCCTCGTGCACGACGAGTTCAAGGGCATCGAGCTCGATCTGCTGCGCGCCGAATATCCGGACGCCAGGATTCTGGTCCACCCCGAATCGCCCGAGAGCGTGGTTGCGCTCGCGGATGTGGTCGGCTCGACCACGCAGCTGATCGACGCCGCTGTGAAGCTCGACGCGCAACGCTTCATCGTCGCGACCGATCTCGGCATTCTGCACAAGATGCGCCTCGCGGCGCCGGGCAAGACCTTCATCGAAGCGCCCACGGCTGGCAACAGCGCCACCTGCAAGAGCTGCGCGCATTGCCCGTGGATGGCCATGAACGGTCTGACGAATCTCGTCGACGTGCTGGAGCGCGGTCACAACGAGATCCACGTCGACAGCGCGATCGGTGAGCGCGCGCGTCTGCCGATCGATCGCATGCTGGCGTTCGCGGCCGAGCACAAGCGCCGCGTGCAGGCAAGCGGCGACCTCGCGCGCGACACCGCGCTGTTCTCGCAAGTGGGGGCGGCGTAAATGGGCGCACTCGAATTGCTCGCAGTCGATGCCGTTTCGCCCGTGCTCGATGAAGTGCGCTCGCAGTACGGCGCGGCGTTCGACGCCGCGATCGCACGCAACGTGGCCGACGCGCTCGCAGAAGACGTGGGCCCCGGCGACCAGACCGGCCGCCTCGTGCCCGCCGACGAAATGCGCGACGCGCGCATCATCGTGCGCGAAGAAGCGGTGCTGTGCGGCGTGCTCTGGTTCGACGGCGTGGTGAAGCAGGTCGATCCGCGCATCGAAGTCCGTTGGCACTATCGCGAAGGCGAGCGCATGGCCGCCGATACGACCGTCTGCTCGCTGCGCGGTCCGGCGCGCTCGCTGCTCACGGCCGAGCGCAACGCAATGAACTTCCTGCAGCTGCTTTCGGGCGTGGCTAGCGTGACGCGCCGCTACGTCGAGATGATCGCGCACACCCGCACGCGCATTCTGGACACGCGCAAGACGATGCCCGGCCTGCGCCTCGCGCAGAAGTACGCAGTGCGCGTGGGCGGTGGCGTCAACCAGCGTCTCGCGCTTTACGACGGCATCCTGATCAAGGAAAACCACATTGCTGCGGCGGGTGGCGTTGGTGCGGCGATGGACGCCGCGCTGGCGCTCGATGCGGGCGTGCCGGTCCAGATCGAAGTGGAGACGCTCGAACAGCTCGACACGGCGCTCGCGCACGGCGCGAAGTCGGTGCTGCTCGACAACTTCTCGTTCGACATGATGCGCGACGCGGTGAAGCTCACGGCGGGGCGTGCGGTGCTCGAAGTCTCGGGCGGCGTGAGTTTCGACACGGTGCGCGCGATCGCGGAAACGGGCGTGGACCGCGTATCGATTGGCGCGCTCACAAAGGACGTGCGCGCGACGGACTTTTCGATGCGTATTGTCTGAAGCCGCGAGTTCGCTGAGCTGAACCAGAAGGAAAAAGGCCGCCTCGCGATGAGGCGGCCTTTGTTTTTTGCGGCGCTTTCAGTTCGCTCGACTCATGAAACCGTGCGATTGCGTACGCGCTCCGGCGCGAGCACGGTCGGCAGCGCCTTGGGCAGCGAGTTCGGCCAGTCGCGGCTGTAGTGCAGGCCACGGCTCTCGCGGCGCGAGCGCGCACTTTCCACGATCAGCGAAGCGACTTCGACGAGGTTGCGCAATTCCAGCAGGTCGCGCGTGACGCGGAAATTCGCGTAGTACTCGAGAATTTCGTCGCGCAGCAGGGCGAGGCGATGTTGCGCGCGCTCGAGCCGTTTGTCGGTGCGCACGATGCCGACGTAATTCCACATCAGCCGGCGCAGCTCGTCCCAGTTGTGGGCCACGACGACTTCCTCGTCGGAATCGGAGACGCGGCTTTCGTCCCAGTCGGGCAGCGGCGCATGCGCCCCCGCGCTGAAGCCTTCCGCCTCGATCGCCTCGGCTGCCGAGCGGCCGATCACGAGGCACTCGAGCAGCGAGTTGCTTGCGAGGCGGTTCGCGCCGTGCAGGCCCGTGTACGAGGTCTCGCCCACGGCGTAGAGGCCCGCGAGGTCGGTGCGCCCAGCCAGGTCGGTGACGACGCCGCCGCAGGTGTAGTGCGCGGCGGGTACCACGGGAATCGGCGCCTTCGTGATGTCGATGCCGAACTCGCGGCAGCGCGCGAGGATGGTCGGGAAATGCTCTTCGAGAAACGCCGGCGGCTGATGGCTGATGTCGAGATGCACGCAGTCGATGCCGTGTTTCTTGATCTCGAAGTCGATCGCGCGGGCGACGATGTCACGCGGGGCCAGTTCGGCGCGCGCGTCGTGCGAGGGCATGAAGCGGGTGCCGTCGGGCAGGCGTAGCACGCCGCCTTCGCCGCGCACGGCTTCCGAAATCAGGAACGACTTGGCGTGCGGGTGGAACAGGCAGGTGGGGTGGAACTGGATGAACTCCATGTTCGCCACCCGGCAGCCGGCGCGCCACGCCATGGCGATACCGTCGCCGGTGGCCGTGTCGGGGTTCGTCGTGTACAGGTAGACCTTGCCGGCGCCGCCCGTGGCGAGCACCGTGTGCGGCGCCTGGATCGTCACCGTGCGGTCATTCTTCAGATCGAGCGCATAGAGGCCGTGACAACGACGGCCAGGCAGGCCCAGCCGGTCGGACGTGATGACGTCGATCGCCTGATGGTCCTCGAGGATCGTGATGTTCGGGTGCGAGCGCGCACGCTCGAGCAGCGTTTGCACGACTGCGTGGCCGGTGGCGTCGGCGGCGTGGATGATGCGGCGATGGCTGTGGCCGCCTTCGCGCGTGAGGTGAAAGCCGAGTTCGGCGGCGGCGTCCTTCGTGAACGGGACATCCTGGGCGATCAGCCATTCGATGGCCTCGCGGCCATGCTCGACGATGTAGCGCGTGGCTGCCTCGTCGCACAGGCCGCCGCCGGCGACGAGCGTATCGTCCACGTGGTTCTCCACGCTGTCGGCCGAATCGAGCACGGCGGCAATGCCGCCTTGCGCGCGGTCGCTCGCGCCTTCGGTCATCGCGCGCTTGGCGATGATCACGACGCGGCGCGAACCGGCGAGATTCAGCGCGACGCTCAGTCCTGCGAGGCCGCTGCCGACGATCGCTACATCGAAATTCATGATCCTGCTTCTCCGTCTCTCTTGTTCTGCGCTTTCCGGCCGCCGCATTTGCCGCGGGGCTGCACTGTCATGGCCGCTGTGATGCCCGCTGTGATGCCCGCTGTGATGCCATATGACACGCGTGTGGCAGCCGGTATAAAGCGGGAAGCATACTCCGAGAGAGGAGCGAACGGATAGCGCCAGTTTGGGCGCTGCCGTTAAAACACCGTTGCCGGGCGCGAACCGAGGCGGGGCGGGCGAGCCAAAAGAAAAACCCCGCTAAAAAGCGGGGTTTTTCCGTCTTCGTCAGGCTCGAAACCCGATCAATTACTTGATCTTGGTTTCCTTGTACTCGACGTGCTTGCGAACAACCGGGTCGAACTTCTTGATCGACATTTTTTCCGGCATGTTGCGCTTGTTCTTCGTGGTCGTGTAGAAGTGACCCGTACCTGCGGTCGATTCCAGCTTGATCTTGTCGCGGACGCCCTTGGCCATGATTTACTCCTTACAGTTCGCCGCGTGCACGCAGGTCTGCGAGCACGGAATCGATGCCGTTCTTGTCGATCAGGCGCAGGCCTGCGTTCGAGATGCGCAGACGCACCCAACGGTTTTCGCTTTCAACCCAGAAACGGCGGTTTTGCAGATTCGGGAGGAAACGGCGCTTGGTTTTGTTGTTAGCGTGGGAAACGTTGTTGCCGCTCATCGGCGCTTTCCCAGTGACTTGGCATACACGTGCCATGAGACACTCCTACGGAAATTCTGAGTTCGAGAGCCGCTTAGGTTTCCCAGGCGAGAAATGGCCGGAATAAGAGCGCGCTCACGTATGGATGAGAGACAACCTCGAACCCAGGCCATATTTCCCCTGGAACGCCTCGATGGGCTTCGGAACAGGGTTGGAAATAGGCAAACCATAATTCTAGCAGGAAAAAGCCTGGAAAATCAAACCCGGTTTGCACAATTGTTGTGTGCCGTCGCGTCTGGCGCTGTGTCGCCTCAGCTCCAGCCATGGCGCGCGAAGGAAAACGTGTCCCGGGTGCCGATGACCAGGTGATCGATGAGTTGAACCTCCACGAGTGCCAGCGTTTCCCGCAACACCCGTGTGAGGCGCCGGTCGCTCGCGCTCGGCTGTACCGCGCCCGAAGGGTGATTATGGGCGACGATCAGGCTCGCGGCATTGAGCGTCAGCGCGCGCCGCACGATTTCACGCGGGTACACCGCCATGCGAGTGAGTGATCCGCGCGAACTTTCCTCCAGGCGGATCAGCCGATGGCGCGCATCCAGGAAGAGGCAAACGAACACCTCGTGCGGCCGCCCGCCGATCAGCAGGCGCAAGTAGTCTTCGACCGCACCGGGTGAGTCGACGAGCGGTTTGTCGTCGAGCGCTTGCGCAAGCGCCCGGCGAGCGAGTTCCGTCACCGCTTGCAGCATCGCGGCTTTTGCGGGCCCGATGCCGCGCAGGGCCTCGAATTCTTCTGGCGGCGCATCGAGCATGGCGCGCAGCGAGCCGAATTGGGCCAGCAGCGTGCGGGCGACTTCGAAGACATCGTGGCCCGGCAAGCCGAAGCCGAGCAGGATCGCGAGCAGCTCTACGTCCGAAAGCGCGCTGGCGCCGGCCGTGCGCAGTCGCTCGCGAGGCATGTCGCGGCGTGGCGCCGCAGGCGCCGCGCTCTCGGGGCTCGAAACCGCAGGCGCTGCCGGCGCGGGGAGGGCGCCGCCGACGGCATCGGGCGCCGTGTCCAGGATGCAGGCGCGTTCCGTCATGGCATTCTCCACAGACAAATAAGGCATGCCCGGCGCGCGCGAGCGCGAGAGTTGGCAGTGCACAATCGTGCCGCGACCGCCTCGGCCAAGTGGCTTACAATAGATGCTTTCCTGCCGCCCGAGGCAGGCCGGACCGGCGCCTTGCGGCGCGCACGCGCGAAGCGCGCGTTACGACGAAATGAGTTACGCATGAGCATCATCGACATCTCCGAAGTGAAATCCGGTTCCCACGTGACGCTGAATTACCGGCTTTCACTCGCCGATGGCACCGAAATCGTCAATACCTTTGTCGACCGTCCCGCCACTCTGCTGATGGGCGCCGGCCAGCTTGCGCCGCCGCTGGAAGAGATTTTGCAGGGCCTGAAGGTGGGTCACCACTCGACCTTTCAGCTAGAACCCGGCGTCGCATTCGGCCAGCGCAACCCCGACCTGATCCAGCGCGTTTCGCTCAAGACCCTGCGCGAGAACGGCATGATCGGCGAGGAATTCAGCCCGGGCGACCTGATCGAATTCAATGCCCCGAACGGCGGGCGCTACGCGGGTGTGCTCAAGGAAGTGAACGAGACCTCCGCCCTGTTCGATTTCAACCACCCGCTCGCAGGCCAGGCGGTTGCGTTCGAAGTGCAAATCATCGGAATCCTTTAAAGCCCATGACCAACACGGACACGTCCCTCATCGCAGAACTGGCCGACGCGGAAATCCTGCTCGCCCAGCCGCGCGGCTTCTGCGCCGGCGTCGATCGGGCCATCGAGATCGTCGAGCGCGCCATCCAGCTCCACGGCGCACCGATCTACGTGCGTCACGAGATCGTTCACAACGCCTATGTCGTCGAAGACCTGCGCAAGAAGGGAGCGATCTTCATCGAGCAGCTCGAAGAGGTCCCGTCCGGCAACACGGTGATCTTTAGCGCGCACGGCGTCTCCAAGTCGGTGCGCGCCGACGCCGAGGCGCGCGGCCTGCGTGTCTACGACGCGACCTGCCCGCTCGTCACGAAGGTGCACGTGGAAGTCGCGAAGATGCGCGACGAAGGGCTCGACATCGTCATGATCGGGCACAAGGGCCATCCGGAAGTGGAAGGCACCATGGGGCAGGTGGCCGAGGGCATGTATCTCGTCGAAGACATTGCCGATGTCGAGGCGCTCAAGCTGCGCGACCCACAGCGTGTGGCATTCGTCACGCAAACCACGCTCTCGGTGGACGACGCCGCGGAAATCATCGCGGCGCTCAAGGCGCGCTTTCCCGCCATTCGCGAGCCGAAGAAGCAGGACATCTGCTACGCCACGCAGAATCGCCAGGACGCCGTCAAGTTCATGGCGCCGCAGTGCGACGTCGTGATCGTGGTGGGCAGCCCGAACAGCTCCAATTCGAACCGGTTGCGCGAAGTGGCCGAGAAACGCGGCATTCCTGCCTATATGGTGGATGCGCCCGAGCAGATCGACCCCCAGTGGCTCGCCGGCAAGCGCCGGATCGGCCTGACGGCTGGAGCGTCGGCTCCCGAGGCGCTCGCGCAGGAAATCATTCGCCGCCTGCACGAACTTGGTGCGCGCAACGTGCGTGCGCTCGAAGGCATCGAGGAGAACATTGCATTCCCGTTGCCGCGCGGACTCGGTCAACCCGTCTGACGCCTGCCGCACTCCGCACGAACGCGCCCAGGTGGCGCGTTTTTTTATGCCCGCGACACATACTGCGCGCGAGTAATAAGGGTCGCATGATGGGGAAAGGCAGGTTAACCTCACATTCGGCGGGTGTTCTTATCAGTGTTTTCTCTAGAGTGCGGGACCGAATTACGTGGTGTGACCCCATAATATAGGGGGCAATTGACATGCTTTCGATACGAATGCACCGCGCCGGGGCGGCATTATTATGCTCTCCCTTAAATACCCTTCATTTGATCCAATGCCCGCGCGACAAGGCATTGCGGCCATTATCTGCAACACATGATGCGAAGCGCGTCGATTTTTGGTGCAACTGGTGCACGAAAATGCGGCGCAACCGGTGGTGCAACCCACCCCATGCGGTTATCTAAAAATATGGTTGCAATGCAGGAAAACCCTGCCGGTTCAACAATATTGCCCGTCGCATAATTGGCGTTACAATGCGCGCGTTCTGAAGGCTGGACATTCCATGCGAAGGCCATCAGACAAGCATTTCGGAAGGCGCAGGAGACCTGATTAATGCAATTCAAGTCGGCTTTTGCCGCGTCATCGGCAAATGCGGTTGCGCCGCGCAATGCGTGGCTTAGCCGCAATGTCGAGACGGGCACGAGCACAACATCGATCATTTCTGGCATGCAGATTGCTTTTGCATGCACCGGCGTTGTCATGCCGGTTCGCCGCCTGGGTGCGACGGGTCTCGCAGCCGAGATCCCGCAGTGCGCGGGCGGCCGGGGAGTGGGAGTCATGGCGTTTGACGCATTCGCGTTTGCCGGCCGCAAGGCTCGCCGCGAATACGCCAACGTGAATATGACGCGTAGTTGATTGAACCCGACGGCACCGAACCATCCGACGGTGCCGTTTTTGCATCCGCTTTTGGCGAGCCTGCCGCTGCAACACAGCGGCAACGCGAACCGGGGCGGCCAACCGTTACCGGTTTTTACTTCAATACCCGAAAGTGTCGTTGCGGTTCCGTAAAACATCGCCCACCGGCCGATGACGAGCGCGAATCCGGTTGCACGGGCTAAGGAGCATTAAATGGATATTTTCATCCAGCAGATCCTGAATGGGCTGGTGCTTGGCAGCATCTACGCCATCATCGCACTGGGCTACACCATGGTGTACGGGATTCTGGGCATCATCAATTTCGCGCACGGCGACGTGCTCATGGTCGGCGCCATGGTCGCGCTCTCCGCGATCAACGTGCTCCACAATCATTTCCCGGGCCTCGGGAACATCCCCACGCTGTGCATTGCGCTCGCGGTTGCCGCGCTCGTGTGTGCGGTCGTCGGGTACACGATCGAAAAGGTCGCGTACCGGCCGCTGCGCCGCGCGCCGCGCCTCGCGCCGCTGATCACCGCGATCGGTGTGTCGATCCTGCTGCAGACCCTCGCCATGATCATCTGGGGCCGCAATCCGCTCGCGTTCCCCCAGCTCATCTCGACCGACCCGATCAACGTCATCAAGCCGACTGAAACCGGCGTCGGCGCCGTGATCTCGATGACGGAAATCGTCATCATCGTCGTCGCGTTCGTCGTGATGGCGGGCCTCCTGCTCCTCGTGCACAAGACCAAGCTCGGCCGCGCCATGCGCGCCATCGCCGAGAACCCGAACAATGCTTCGCTGATGGGCGTGAACCCGAACTTCGTGATCTCGGCCACGTTCATGATCGGCTCGGCGCTCGCCGCGCTGGCCGGCGTGATGATCGCCTCGGAATACGGCAACGCTCACTTCTACATGGGCTTTATCCCCGGCATGAAGGCCTTCACGGCCGCGGTGCTGGGCGGTATCGGCAACCTCGGCGGCGCGATGGTCGGCGGCGTGGTGCTCGGTCTGATCGAGCAGCTCGGCGCAGGCTACATCGGCAACCTGACCGGCGGGGTGTTCGGCAGTAACTATCAGGACGTCTTCGCATTCATCGTGCTGATCGTCGTGCTCGTGTTCCGTCCGTCGGGGCTGCTGGGCGAACGTGTCGCGGACCGCGCATAAGAGGGAGTAACACAACATGACTTCAATTCAACCGATCGAGCCGTCGACGACGCTCATCCCCGAAAAGAACATGACGAAGACCCTCACGGTCGGCATCGTGACGGCCATCGTCGTGGCAGCGCTTCCCTTCGTGGTGGGCGCCGCGGGCGGCAACTACTGGGTGCGCGTGCTCGACTTCGCGATGCTGTACGTGATGCTCGCGCTGGGCCTGAACGTGGTGGTGGGCTTCGCCGGCCTGCTGGACCTGGGCTACATCGCGTTCTACGCGGTGGGCGCCTACGTCGCCGCGCTGCTGACTTCGCCGCACCTGACCACGCAGTTCACATGGATCGCCAACATGTTCCCGGGCGGCATGCATACGCCGTACTGGATCGTGATTCCGTGCGCCATGGCGCTCGCCGCGCTGTTCGGCGTGCTGCTCGGTGCGCCGACGCTGCGCCTGCGCGGCGACTACCTCGCTATCGTGACGCTGGGCTTCGGGGAAATCGTTCGTATCTTCATGAACAACCTCGACCGTCCGGTGAACATCACCAACGGGCCGCAGGGCATTACCGGCGTCGCGCCGCTGCAGGTGTTCGGCTTCAATCTCGCGCAGCCGCACGAGATCCTGGGCTTCACGTTCACGTCGGTCTACATGTACTACTACGTGTTCGTGATCTGCGCGCTGCTCGTGATCTGGGTGTGTACGCGTCTGCAGCACTCGCGTATCGGCCGCGCATGGGCCGCGATCCGCGAAGACGAAATCGCCGCCAAGGCCATGGGCATCAATACCCGTAACGTCAAGCTGCTCGCGTTCGCGATGGGCGCGTCGTTCGGCGGCCTGTCGGGCGCGATGTTCGGTGCGTTCCAGGGCTTCGTGTCGCCGGAATCGTTCACCTTCTGGGAGTCGGTCGTCGTGCTCGCCTGCGTGGTGCTCGGCGGCATGGGCCACATCCCCGGCGTGATTCTCGGCGCCGTGCTGCTCGCCATTTTCCCCGAGTTCCTGCGCTCGACGATGGGCCCGCTCCAGCACATGCTGTTCGGTCACGAAGTCGTCGATACGGAAGTCATTCGTCAGTTGCTCTACGGCCTCGCCATGGTCGTCATCATGCTGTATCGCTCGGAAGGCCTGTGGCCGGCGGCGAAGCACGAAGACAAGATCGCGAAGATCGCCAAGCGTGCCAGCAAGAAGCCGGTTCGCGCATAACGGGGAGAACAGAATATGAGCAACAAAGCTATCCGCCTGTCCGTGAAGGGCGTGAACAAGCGCTTCGGCGGCCTGCAGGCGCTGTCCGACGTCGGCCTGCAGATCGAGGAAGGCACGATCTACGGCCTGATCGGCCCGAACGGCGCCGGCAAGACGACGTTCTTCAACGTGATTACCGGTCTGTACACGCCTGACTCGGGCGAATTCAAGCTCGACGGCACGGCCTACACGCCGACCGCCGTTTATCAGGTGGCGCAGGCCGGCATTGCGCGTACGTTCCAGAACATCCGTCTGTTCGGCGGTATGACCGCGCTCGAGAACGTGATGGTCGGCCGCCACGTGCGCACGAAGCACGGCCTGCTCGGCGCCGTGTTCCAGACTCCCTCGGAGCGTCAGGAAGAGCGCGAGATCAAGGAACGTGCGATCGAGCTGCTCGAATACGTGGGCATCGCGCAATACGCGGACTACACCTCGCGCAACCTCTCGTACGGCCACCAGCGCCGTCTGGAAATTGCGCGCGCGCTCGCGACCGATCCGAAGCTGCTCGCGCTCGACGAGCCGGCAGCCGGCATGAATGCGACCGAGAAGGTCGAACTCACGCGCCTGCTCGACAAGATCCGCGCCGATGGCAAGACCATCCTGCTGATCGAGCACGACGTGAAACTGGTGATGGGCCTGTGCAACCGGATGACAGTGCTCGACTATGGCAAGGTGATCTCCGAAGGGCTGCCGCAAGACGTGCAGAAGGACCCGAAGGTGATCGAGGCATATCTGGGTGCGGGGGTTCACTGATGTCGACATCGGTTCTGAAAATCAAGGGTCTGCAGGTCAATTACGGCGGGATCCAGGCAGTCAAGGGCGTGGACATGGAAGTTCGCCAGGGCGAACTCGTCACGCTGATCGGCGCGAACGGCGCGGGCAAGACCACGACGATGAAGGCCATCACGGGTCTGAAGCCGTACTCGGCTGGCGACATCGAGTACATGGGCCAGTCGATCAAGGGCGTGCCCGCGTATGAACTGCTCAAGCGTGGCCTCGCGATGGTGCCGGAAGGCCGCGGCATCTTCGCGCGCATGTCGATTCTCGAAAACATGCAGATGGGCGCGTACCTGCGCAGCGACAACGACGGCATCCAGAAGGACGTCGAGCGTATGTTCGGCTTCTTCCCGCGCCTGAAGGAACGCGCCACGCAGCTCGCAGGCACGCTCTCGGGCGGCGAGCAGCAGATGCTCGCCATGGCGCGCGCGATCATCAGCAAGCCGAAGCTTCTGCTGCTCGACGAACCGTCGATGGGTCTCTCGCCGATCATGGTGGAGAAGATCTTCGAAGTGGTGCGCACGATCTCGTCGGAAGGCATCACGGTGCTGCTCGTGGAGCAGAATGCACGGCTCGCGCTGCAGGCGGCCAATCGCGGCTACGTGATGGACTCGGGCCTCGTGACGATGGAAGGCGAGGCCAAGCAGATGCTCGACGATCCGAAGGTGCGGGCCGCGTACCTGGGCGAGTAAGCTGCATGGCATTGCGGTCCGCGCGGCCGCAGCAAAACAAAAGCCGCATGGGTGCGAAACCCATGCGGCTTTTTTGATGGCGTCGACCAATGATGCTCAGACGAACGCTTCGGACTCCTGCACGGCGAGGCGCTTGCCGAGGCTCACCACGGCATCGGTGCGATAGCCAAGCTGCTCGTAGAACGCGAGCACCTCGGCTTTGTCGGTGAGCACCTGAAGGTTGAGCTTGAGGCAACCCAGCGCGGCGAGCGCGTTTTCCGCATGGCGCACGAGCCGCGTGCCGAGGCCGTGGCGCCGCGCATCGGGCGCGACGGCGACCGAATAGAGCCAGCCGCGATGCCCGTCGTAACCGGCCATGGCCGTGCCGATGAGCGCGCCGTCGACGTCGCCACCGTCGCGAACCGCAACGAAGAACAGCTCCGGCTGGGTGCCGAGCTTGTTCGCGATCGACAGACGCGGATTGCGATGCGGCCGGCTCGCATCGTTGTACTCGGGAAACGCCTGCAGCCAGAGCGCGATCACCGCTTCGGTGTCGGCTTCGCTGAACACGCGGATCGTGACGGACATCGCTCGTGCTCCCCTCGAATTACAGCGAGTCGAGGATCGTGCGCAGCATCGCCATCATCTGGTCGATTTCCTGCGTCGTCACGTTCAGCGCCGGCATGAAGCGCAGCAGGTTCGGGCGCGCGGCGTTGAGCAGCAGGCCGTCCGGCTGCATGAGACGCGCCTTCTCGACGATCTCCGGCCCGATGTCCTTGCCGAGCAGCAGCGCGCGCAGCAAGCCTTCGCCACGCTCGCCCTGGAAGCCGCGTTCGGCCGAAAGCTCGAGCAGCTTTTCGCGCAGATACTCGCTGCGCTCACGCACGCCTTCGAGGAAGCCGGGCGCAACCAGTTGCGAGATCACCGAATAGCCCACGGCGGTCATCAGCGGGTTGCCGTTGTACGTGCCGCCCTGGTCGCCCGCCTCGAACACGGAGATTTCCTTCTTCGCGAGCAGTGCAGCGAGCGGCACGCCGCCGCCGATGCCCTTGCCGAGCGTCATGATGTCCGGCTCGATGCCCGAGAGTTCGTAGGCGAAGAGGGTGCCCGCACGGCCGCAGCCGCTCTGCACTTCGTCGACGATCAGCAGGATGCCGTGCTTCTTCGTGAGCGCGCGCAGTTGCTGCATGAATTCGCGCGTGGCGGGAATCACGCCGCCTTCGCCCTGGATCGGCTCGAGCATCACGGCGACGGTCTTCGCGGTGATGAGCTTCTCGACCGAGGCGATGTCGTTCAGATCGGCCTTCGGGAAGCCCGGCACTTGCGGTGCGTAGATCGTGTCCCAGCCCGGCTTGCCGCTTGCCGACATCGTCGCGATCGTGCGGCCGTGGAAGCTGTGGTCGAACGTGATGATCTCGTAGGCGCCGTCACGATGCTTCTTGCCCCACTTGCGCGCGAGCTTGATCGCGCCTTCGTTGGCTTCGGCGCCGCTGTTGGCGAAGAACACCTTGTCGAAGCAGCTGTGCTCGGTGAGCAGGCCCGCGAGCTTCGCCATCGGCTCGTTGTAGAAGGCCGGCGACGGGTTGATGAGCAGGCGCGACTGCTGCTCCAGCGCCTCGATCATGCCGTCGTTGCAATGCCCGAGGCTGTTGACGGCCCACCCCTGGATGAAGTCCAGGTATCGCTTGCCCTCGTTGTCGTAGAGCCACGACCCCTTGCCATGCGTGAAAACGATTTCGGGCCGGTTGGTGATGTACATCAGCGACTCGATCGGGTATTCGGAATAATTCATGGCAACGGGCTCCGCGTTGGGGCTGCACAAGGGTTGAAGAAGATACGGCGGAAAAACAAAAAGCCACGGACTGGCCGTGGCTTTCGTGATTCGAACTTGCTGTGCGTTGAGATGTGCAACGCGCGTCCGCGAGTAGCCAGGCCCTAAAGATGGGGCGAGCGGCGACGTCGAAGGGCGGACAGGATGCAGTTCATGGGCGCAAGAATACGACAAGCCGAATGGCGATGTAAACCATCAATGTGCCGAATTTTTCCAGGCGGCCGAAGAATTTTTCGTGACGACTGCCCGGCGGGTCGATGCATTGCACACGCAACGACCCGCTCGGGCGAGCTTCAGACGGCGTTCGCGAGGTCGGCGGCGCTCGTGAACGAGTCCGCGTAGAACTCCTCTTCGGGCAGACCGTGGTGCTGCGTGAAGTCGCGCTGCGCGGACTCCACCATCACCGGCGCGCCGCACGCATAGACCTGGTGGCCCGAAAGATCGGGCAGATCCTCGATCACGGCGCGGTGCACGAAGCCCGTGCGGCCGGTCCAGTCGTCGCCGGCGGCGGGCTCGGAGAGCACCGGCACGAAGCGGAAGTTCGGAATCTCCTTCGCCCATTGTTCGGCGAGTTCCATCAGGTACAGGTCCTTCTTCTGGCGCGCGCCCCAGTAGAGCGTCATCGGGCGGTTCAGGTTCTTGTGGACCGCGTGCTCGACGATCGCCTTGAGCGGCGCGAAGCCGGTGCCGGAGGCCAGCAGCACGATGGGCTTATCGGATTCCTCGCGCAGGAAGAAGGTGCCGAGTGGCGCTTCGAAGCGCAGGATGTCGCGCTCCTTCATCTGCGAGAAGACGTGGTCGGTGAACTTGCCGCCCGGCATGTGGCGGATGTGCAGCTCGATCGGGCCTTGCTCGTGCGGCGCGCTCGCCATGGAGTAGCTGCGGCGCGTGCCGTCCTTGAGGATGAATTCGAGGTACTGGCCGGCGAGATACTGCAGGCGCTCGTTGGCGGGCAGTTGCAGCTTGAGGACGACGACGTCGTCGGCGCGGCGCTCGATGGCGGCGATGCGGGTAGGCAGCTTGCGCACCTGCACGTCGCCCACGCCCGCCACTTCGCGGATGTCGATTTCGAGGTCGGTTTGCGCCGTCGCACAGCAGAAGAGGGCCATGCCGCGCGTTCTTTCGTCATTGGAAAGCGCCGAAGCCGCGTGGGCGCGCTGCTCGACTTCGCCGTGGCAGACCGTGCCCTTGCACGAGCCGCACGCGCCGTTCTTGCAGCCATACGGCAGGCCGATGCCCTGACGCAGGGCCGCGTTGAGAATGGGTTCGTCGGGCTCGACCTGGAATTGCCGGCCGCTTTGCTTGAGCGTTACGTTGAAAGCCATATTCAGGGAAGCGTAAGTCTGTATCCGAGGGTTGATTCCGGGCGCGGGTCGCTTTGGGTAAGCTGCCGCGCTTTCTTGCCGGCCTTCGCCGCGAGGCCCGGGCCGCTAAAATGGTTCCGCCATGATTGCCACACGAACCTTGCGCCGTGCGCGCATCCTGATTGTCGGTTGCGGCGACGTCGGCCTGCGCGGCGTCACCCAGTTGCGCGAGCGGCCAGACCGCGCGCGCGTATTCGCGCTCACGCGCCGTGCCGAGCGCGCAGACGTCGTACGGGCCGCGGGAGCCACGCCGGTGCGCGGCGACCTCGATTCCCGCAGGAGTCTCGCGCGGATCGCGGGCCTGGCTCGCACCGTCCTGCACCTCGCGCCACCGCAACAATCCGGCGACGACGACCTGCGCACGCGCCGCCTGATCGCGGCGCTGGCGGCGCGGCGTCGCGCGGTGTCGCGGCCTGCGCTGACAGGCGCCGCGCCGCGCGCCTTGCGGCCCCCATTGCATTGCCTCGTGGACCGCATGCGCCGCAGCGCTGTCGGCCAAGCCGCAGCCTTTGGAGCATCCGTCATTGTACCCGAGCGCATCCGGCGGTTTTCCGGCGCCCGGCGCAAGCGGCTCGAACGCCCGAGGCTCGTCTACGCGAGCACGACGGGGGTGTACGGGGATTGCGGCGGCGCGCGCATCGACGAAACACGCACGGTGCAGCCCGCCAACGCCCGCGCCATTCGCCGGGTGTCGGCCGAACGGCAACTGCGCCGCGCGACGGCGCGCGGCGCGCTCAGCGCCACGATCGCGCGCATTCCCGGCATTTATGCCGCGAACCGTCTCCCGCTCGCCCGGCTGGAAAAGCGCACGCCAGCGCTCGTAGCGAGCGACGACGTCTACACGAGCCACATCCACGCAGACGACCTCGCGGCGATTCTCCTGCGCCTCGCGACGCACGGCCGCCCGGGGCGCACGATCCACGCGACGGACGACAGCGAACTGAAGATGGGCGAGTACTTCGACCGCGTGGCCGATGCCTTCGGCCTCGCGCGCGCCCCGCGCGTGAGCCGCGCCGAGGCCGAGCGCGAACTCGAGCCGGTCTTGCTGTCGTTCATGCGGGAGTCGAGACGGCTCGCCAATACGCGCCTCAAGCGCGAACTGCGCGTGCGTTTGCGTTATCCCGACGTAGATGCGTTTTTGCGCACGCTGCCGCCGCACCCGTGACTCCGGGCGGGCGGCGCGGCGCAAAGCGTGCCGTTCACGTGATGGCCGGCAGCGCTTCGAGCAGGAGGAAGCACAATAGCGCTCCGATGAGCGCCCCGATGAGGTTCGGATGATACTGATGTCGCATATGCATCGACGCGAGCAGGCCACCAATCAGAACCGCCCCTAGCGCCATGAAGGCCATCAACACGAATGAGATTTCGAATGAGCCGTTGATGATCATGATGCCCCTCCTTGCAACTTGTAATCGTTCTTGAGACGAGTATAGGGCGGAAGCCCGGCAAGGACATGCTGCGGCGCGGCGAAAACGATGCCTGTTTGCAAGCATCGGTGCGTCAACCCACTGAGCGGCGGGCGCCCGCGCCGCCCCGTGGTGGTTTACCCGTTGTTGCGCAACGCGTCGAGCGCCGCGGCGTCGAGCCATTGCCAGGCGCCCGGCGCCAGACCGGCGGGCAGGGAAAAGCCGCCAATGCGCTCGCGGTGGAGCGCCTCGACGCGGTTGCCGGCCGCGGCCACCATCCGTTTGACCTGATGATATTTGCCTTCGAGCACGGTCAACTCCAGCTCGTGATCTGAACGTGCGCAGGCAGCGACGGCGGCAATCGGCTCGCGCTCGCCGTGCAGCAGCACGCCTGCACGCAGGGCATTGAGCTGGACCTCGTCGAGCGGATGGCGCGTGCTCGCCACGTAGACCTTCGGCACCTTGCGCTTGGGCGACGTGAAGGCGTGGACGAACTGGCCATCGTCGGAAAGCAGCAGGAGGCCGGTCGTATCCTGATCGAGGCGGCCCACGCACTGCACGTTGCGCTCTCCGAACTGCGGCGGCAGCAAATGAAACACGCTCAGGTGATGCTGCGGATCGCGCGAGCACTCATAGCCCGCGGGCTTGTTGAGCGCAAGGTAGGCGCGCTCGTGAAACGGCCACGGCGTGCCGTCCACGCTGAAGACGAGGCCTGCCGTGTCGAACGTTGCGAGGGGGTCGTTGCAGGGCTCGCCCGCGACGGCGACCCGCGCGTCGGCGATGAGCGCGCGGCATTGGCGGCGCGAGCCGAAACCCTGAGTGAAGAGGATGCTTTCGAGATTCATGACGGACGGCTGACAGCGTAGAGCCGGCTATTTTATCCGTGGAGACGTGGTCAACGCCGCCGTGCCCGCCGCCTGTCCGCTTCGCACGGCTTGACCGCGCTTTTCGGGCGGATGGCGTAACGTAGCGCAAGGTATCGGCAGGTCCGGCCGGCTCGCACCGCCTGGACACGTACGAAATTGCCCCCCAATTTTCTTCTCGCGCAGCGCCCGGTCTCGGAGCGCGCGCTGCGCCATTCGGCTCACGTGGAGAACACCATGGCGAAGACAATAGCGGATCATCTGGCGAAAACGCTCGAGGCAGTCGGCATCGAGCGTATCTGGGGCGTGACCGGCGACAGCCTGAACGGGCTGTCGGCGAGCCTGCGCAAGCTCGGCACGATCCGCTGGATGCACACGCGGCACGAGGAAGTCGCCGCCTTCGCGGCGGGTGCCGAAGCGGCGGCAACCGGCCGGCTCGCGGTGTGCGCGGGCAGTTGCGGGCCTGGCAATCTGCATCTCATCAACGGTCTCTACGACTGCCATCGCAACCGCTCGCCGGTGCTCGCGATCGCGGCGCACATCCCCTCGACGGAAATCGGCCTCGGCTATTTTCAGGAGACGCACCCGACCGAACTGTTCCGCGAGTGCAGCCACTACGTGGAGCTGGTGACGAACGCCTCGCAGTTTCCGCGCGTGCTCGACACTGCGCTGCGCACCGCGATCGACCAGAAGGGCGTCGCCGTGATCGTGCTGCCCGGCGACGTGGCGCTTCTGGACGCGTCCGACGAGGAGCCCGCATGGGCTCAGGCGGCGCGTCCGGCGACCTTGCCTTCGTCGGCGGATATCGACCGGCTCGCCGAACTGCTCAATCGCTCCGAAGCGGTGACGCTGCTGTGCGGCAGCGGCTGCAAGGGCTCGCACGACGAAGTGGTGGCTTTCGCGGACGCGCTCGGCGCGCCGACGGTGCATGCGCTGCGCGGCAAGCAGTACGTCGAATGGGACAACCCATTCGACGTGGGCATGACCGGGCTGATCGGCTTCAGCTCGGGCTACCACGCGATGATGTCGTGCGACACGCTCGTCATGCTCGGCACCGACTTCCCGTATCGCAACTTCTATCCGCAGCATGCGAATATCGTGCAGATCGACCGCGACGCGGCCGCGCTCGGCAAACGCGCGCCGCTCACGCTCGGACTCATCGGCGACGTACGCGAAACATTGCGCGCGCTCACGCCGAAGCTCACGCGCAAGACCGACCGGCGCTTCATCGAGCATGCGCGCGAGCACTACGCGAACGCGCGCAAGGGACTCGACGAACTTGCGCGCCCGGCGGCTGCGGGCAAGCCGCTGCATCCGCAGTATGTGGTGGCGCGTCTCGACGCGCTCGCCGAGGACGATGCAATCTTCGCGGTCGACGTTGGCACGCCCACGCTCTGGGCCGCGCGCTATCTGACGATGAATGGCCGGCGCCGCCTGCACGGCTCGTTCAACCATGGCTCGATGGCGAACGCCATGCCGCAGGCGCTCGGCGCGCAGGCAGCCCACGCCGGGCGCCAGGTCGTCTCGCTCTCCGGCGACGGCGGTCTTTCGATGCTGCTCGGCGACATTCTCACGGCGCGTCAGCTCGATCTGCCGATCAAGATCGTTGTCCTGAATAATAGCTCGCTCGGTTTCGTCGCCATGGAGATGAAGGCCGGCGGCTACGTGGAGACTGGCACCGATCTGGCGGCCACCAACTTCGCGGATATCGCGCAAGGCGCGGGCCTTTTCAGCGTGCGCGTGGAGACGTCCGAAGCGCTCGATGAGGCGTTGCGCGCGGCGTTCTCTCACGCAGGGCCGGCGCTCGTCGACGTGGTGACGACGAAGCACGAACTGGCCATGCCGCCGAAGCTGCAGTGGGCGCAGGCGAAAGGGTTCAGCCTCTACATGTTGCGTGCGGTGCTGAGCGGGCGCGGAGACGAAGTGGTGGAGCTGGCGCAGACGAATTTGCGCTGAGTTTCGTGCGGCAGACCTGCGTCAGTCAGTGATCGAGAAGCAGGTGCTGTCCTCTGGCCAGGTGCGAAATTCATCGACGCGGCCCGCGCGCACGTCGAGCAGCAGCCGGTCCAGCGCTTCGAGCCTTGCGGATCTGTCTGCGCTCGAGCGTATCAACGTGGCGGCGGTGCGTCCCGAGACGGACTCGTGGGCCTCGATGAGGATGCGAATGGCTTCCTCTCGCGTCATGAAAATGCGGTCCATTGTGCGCTCCCGGTTTGCTATCTCAATAACATCGACAACGATAGCAGCGGGGCGCGGCACGCCGCGCGGCATCCGCAGGACGCTTGATCTTCGTCCAAAGAAGGGTGTGCTGGATTCGGACCGGCAACAAAAAACCCGCGAAGCGTCGAGCTTTCGCGGGTTTCAGGACTCCGGCGGCCATTGCCGGAAAGCATTCTGGTGCTCGGGCCGGAATGAAATTTTGGCCGTAAAGCCTTGTTGGGTAAGCCTCTATTGGTTTCTTGGTTTCAGAAAACCCCCAAAACAACCCCCGTGTGAGGCTTGCTGCGAGGTTGCGAAGATGCAACGGCTAGATTGCCCGCTGCCGATGCGCCACATTAGCGCCCATAAGCGCGCGGTCGGCGATTTTGTCTGTCTGGACACCCTTTAGGCGCCTTCTACTGCGGTACAGCAAATGCGGCGCCTTTTCGGCAACCGCAGTTGGATGCGCGCTAGAATACGCAGCCGACGCGTTCCGTTCGGCCGCACACTTTCGTGCGTCAAATTGACGTCGAAAAGTAGCCCAATTTGGCAGATCATGCCCGTCCGAACTGCTTAGAATAGTTGTATCAGGCGACGGAGAGAAACAATGACACACGTTTTAGATCGGGAGATCGCCGCCTTCGAAGCTCAAGAGGCGCAACTCCTAGCCCATCATCTGGGCAAATTCGTAGTTTTTTGCGATGGCCGACTCCAAGGGTCCTACGACACATTCGACACGGCTTTTCGCTCGGCATCGGCGCAGTTCGGTACAACGCCGTTCTTGGTCCGTCAGGTCGGCGTTTCTTCCACGTTTCCCGTTCCTGCGTCAGTAGCCTATCGACCGATCGCGTATGCCCATCGCTGAAGCTGGCTTCCATTTTCCTGACGGGCGCGCGGTTCCGAACGCTCTGATCAATGTTGGACCTACGATTCAGGTGGTGGTGAGCGCACTGGGGCCTGTCGTGGCCGCGCCGGCGGCAGGTGCAGCGCCGGTTGCGCCGGTGGCTCCTGCGCCAGCTCCAACTGCCCAAGTTGTATCCGGCTTGATTGACACTGGCGCCCAACAAAGCTGCATCGATTCGGACCTGGCTATCCGCCTCGGACTCCCCGTTGTCGACCGGGTAATGATTTCTGGAGCCAATGGCGCCCACGGCCATGACGTATTCGCGGCCCAGGTTTCGGTGCCGAGTTTGGGAATTACTCAGACCGGGCTTTTCGCGGGCGTTCATCTTTCCGGCGGCCAGCAGCCGCACCAAGTCTTGCTTGGGCGTACTTTTTTGCAGAATGTTGTGATGGTGTATGACGGTAGGCGCGCGCAGGTAATGGTGGCGAGTGCAAATGGTTTTGGTTTTGGGGGTATGATGCCATTCCCTTCTCCCGTTGCACCGTTGCCTGTTCCGGTCCAGCCTGCGACTGGGGCCGCACCTGATGCAGTTCCTCCGGTGCCCCCGAATCCCACGCCCTAAAACTAGCGATGGCAGCGCCCAGGCTATTCGCTTGGGCCGTCGCGCTACCGTCATTCGTATCCTACTCTAAGCGGGTCGATGCTCTGTGCCGTAGTGCGGCTCCTTGTCTATTCGACCTTTAGCAACTGAAGCTTACTAGCCGAACAGACGGACTGAGAACAACCGCCGCTGATCCCGGCGCATCTAAGCGTTGACCGGCGCGGGCGATTGATTGGAAAACGCTCGGAAGACCGGCTAGGCGGCGCGCGTCAAAATGAAATCCCGGATCATGTTGCTTCTGACCAGCGGAAGGGGCGGAGTTGCGCAGAATCTGGAACGGCGGCTGCGACCTGACTCGCGTCCCCCATCACCACCCCCAACATAGCGACCGCGTGATTGAACACGACGCCGAAGACTGCCGCTGGCGGCTCGACCTCGGCGACGTTGTACTTGTAGAAAAACTGGTCGTTCAGGGAGTGGCCTTCTCGCTTGAGTTCGGGGAACTTTACGAGCAGTTGCCTCATGCGTGCGTCCTCGAAGAACTCCACGAACGAAGACGTGTTGGTGCGCCAGACATGGATGATCCGGCCGTTAGGCCCCAAGATTCGCCCCGTATGCTTGTAGTACAGGCTGCTGAAGAGCTTCATTGCGAACCGGTCAGCCGCTTCATGGAAGCGGGGATGCGCAATCGAAGCGATCGGCAGCTCCTTGTAAGTCTGGCCGGCGGGCAACTCTAGGCCTTTTTCTCGCACGGCAGCCCGCTTTTCGTTGGTCGACATAACCATGGACGCTGCAACGTCTGGCATGACTTGGCGGATGCCCCGTAGCAGCCGATGCCATTCCTCGGGATTACCGGCAATGTCCGGGAAGCGGATCCGGCAGATCAGGGCCATCAGCGGCTCATCGAGGCGCGACGCGCTGTTGCAGCGATCGCAGGCGGGAAAGACGTAGCCCTCCGGCCATTTCCGGCCAACGAAGATTGCTCTCGACGGCCAATGGTCTTCCGTAGTCGCAGGCGTAGCTCCACCGCAGAAGCAGCACAGCGGATGCTTGGCCAGAAAGCGTTTCTTGCGCGACTGTTGCTCTCCCATCGTCTCCCCGAATGTTGAGAGTTGTTCTTGAAGTGCGTAAGGATACGCGCGGCCGCAACCGATTCCCTGTCCGGCTTTCAGTGCACCATGAAGTTTGGCGGTTCGGGCGTCACACCGTCGAAGACCGAAGGCTGGCGCCGCGCTGTGCTTTGATCTCTTCCATCCGCGCTTCGCTCTTCAGGTCGTCGACCGTATGCTCGCCCTGTGTCAGACCGGCAATATGCCGCAGGTGCTTGGGCATCAGGCGAATGAGCCTTTCGAAGAAGGACGAGTTGTTCCGCTGGGCCATAGCATCACCATCAGGAATAGGAGGAAGCTGGATCAGCGCTGCGAACAGCCGTCTATTCCGAGGCCGTGACACATGATGAGTATATCTGCACGGTGTGCGCGCCCGTCAACGAAGCGGGAGGGCACTCTCGCGCACTGTCGCTCGTGGTGCATGTGTAGCCAGCGCAGCCGAGATCATTTGCCGATCCGCTGCCGATATCTTCGGGCCGAGCGTAACGACGAGATGTTCTAGGCATTTGGCCGAGAAAGGCAGATCGATGAAAGTCGCGCTCGTCGGAACGTGCACGCCGCCGTTCGCGCCATCGCTTTCGAACTGGTCGAGCAGGGCCTTTTCGTATGCAGTGGATGAATCCACATAGTTCATCTGTGGACCCTTTATAGCCGACAGCACGAATCGGAATTCGCGCTGTTCGGCCCACATTTTCGATTTGACTCGCGCGATGCACGTTCCTTGTCCGTGGACCGTGATTTGTTCGTCGCTCGAAGTTACGAATTGCCTCGCCCATTGAGCCGGATTGTCGTCATAGACAACTTTTCCACCAAAGCACGGACGCATGTCAGCAGCGTCCGGCTGCAGAAAATAGCCATTGCCGAACATGGTCTCGAGGCTGAATGGTGCGATTACACCAGCAAGCTGAACACCTGCCGTACCGTGGATGGTTGGGCGGCGGACGTCGACCGTCAGGAGGTTAAAGTCGAATGGAACTCCCTCCGTGGTGATGCACACGCCTCGTCCGCCGTCGCCATACTGAAACCACTGGCTGGCTTGGTCGATTGCTGCAGCTGACCACGAATTCACGAAATAAAAGCGAGAGTCAAGGCGAGCGTCTCGGAATGGCACCTCAGTCGTATCGTCCAGAAGATCTGCCCGCGTGAAACGGAACTTGCGGCTCGCGAGAATTAGCGGCAACGTTGCCGCCTTGGTGTAGTGGTGAATTTCCATGAGAGGCTCGGTGCATGTCGACGCGTCCGACTGTAGCATTTCCATGTGCGCGCTCAGACTTTCGCTTGCCGTGACGCCGAACCGGCGACTAGTTGAACCCTCGTATGCCCTTCGTTCCATGACACCATCGACAAGGAGGCGAGCCGATAGCGCTGCGGCACGCGCATCTATCGATTTCGGCGCGGACGCTCATCGGTGGTAGGGGCAAATGAAAGCGATTCGAATCAGGGAGGTTGCCGCGAAGGTTGGCCTGGGGCAGCCCACGCTTTACCGCACGATGGCCGACGGCCGCTTTCCCAAATCGTTCGAGCTGGTGCCCGGTCGCACCGCTTGGATCGAGAGCGATATTGACGACTGGCTCGCCGGCAAAGTGGATGGCGGCATACCGGCTGCGGACACGACACACGCCGCGAAGACGCCGCCAGCGGCCGCGCAGTTGCGTAACTTGATCGAGCGTCACGACATTGAGGCACCGGCGCGACGGATCGCTGCGCGGCTCCGTGCACGAGACCACAAGTGGTTTCCCCTTCCACTTTAAAGGGCGAAAAGCCCGTCACCTTCACATGGGGGGCATCCCAATATCTGTGACGCCTGGCAAACTAATATCAGCACGCCGCCGCTCCATGCGATCCAATTCACATTTCCTTTATATAGAGTTTTTATTGAATTCCGTGAATTCTGCTGATTAGCGGAATGTTGCGAATACGTATAATATAAGTCATTGATTAAATTATAAATTATTTGGCTTCATGCCGCAAAATATATTACATCGAAATTTGTGAAGATTGGATTCGAATATAAAGTGAGAGCTTTGATAATTCATTGCGACGCGCTTTTGCAATATTTTGCGTTGATTTTCTGTGAATTTTAAAAATTGAGCATTTTCCTTTTTGCGTAAATCAATTTATGGTTCGCCATGTTCAAACAACCGCGAGGTTTTGCTCATGCCCGCAACCCATCAAAACGCGCCCCCCAGCGCACACTCGGCGCTCCCGCTCGACGGTTTCACGCGCTGGGCTGACCTGAAGCATTTCATCCCGCTGAGTCACGAATCGATCCGCCAGCGCGAGATCAATGGGCGCTTCCCTAAGCGCGTGCAGCTCGGTTCGGCGCGTTGCGTCGCGTGGCCGAATCGTGAGATTCATCGCTGGTTGAATGACCCTGCCGGATATCGCGTGGAGGGCGTCTAAATGCAAGCCTTCCCTGACATCACGAACGAACGCGAACTGCGTGTGTTGCACGCGCTGAACTCGCACGCCAGCATTTCGCGCGAGGGCCTTGACCGTGTTTCGGGCGCATCCAACTCTCCCGAAATCGTGCGCCGCCTCAGGAAGAAGGGGGTCACCATTTTTTGCGAGAAGGTTGCCGGCCTCGACCGCGACGGGCATCCCGTCAAGTACGGAACGTATTCCCTGTCCGACGCTAGCCGCTGCGCGTTCTCCGCGTGGATTGAAGATGTGAAGGTTGCAGCACCGTCGCCCTGCGACGGAGGTCCGCAGTAATGGCCTGCATCTGCCACTTCGTGCGTAAGGCGGGCGGGCCAATTGCAGTGGTGGTCAGCCATGAGTAGCCGCCGAAAGAAGCGAGACAACGGCATGGGCGGACGCTTCGTCGGGCTTCCCCATTGGGTAATGCTGGACCAAGCGTTCCGCGCCGCCTCCGCGCGCGCTCGCTCCCTTCTGTTCGACGTTGCCATGCAGTACAACGGGCGCAATAACGGGCGTCTGGTGGTCTGCGACAAGGTGCTCAAACCGATCGGATGGAACAGTCGGGACGGCATCACCAAGGCCAAAACGGAATTGATCGCGCTTGGCTTGCTCGTGGAAACGCGCAAGGGCGCGAAGCCGAACCGAGCCGCATGGTATGCGCTTTCGTGGCGCCCGCTCGACTCCGCCGAAGGCTTCGACATCAACCCGCGCTCCTATGTAATGCTCGGCACGCGGAAAAACACCAGCATGCCTACACAAAATGGCGTAGCGGGAATTGCATCTAGACCCCCGCAGCACGGTCTAGAGGGCGTCGAAATACGACCGCCCCACGGTCAAGAGGATTCGAACGCTAGACCGCCTCACGGTCGTATCCCGGTCGTTTCTGCACCTTCGCCTAGACCGCCACACGGTCAGTATCTAGATGTAGCCATACCCAGTGCGCAAGCGACCGAGGTGGCGGAATGAAAGAGCGAGCCGAAAGCAACCTCGTCGAAGCTCGCATCCGCCAACTCGAAAACCGACGCGGCGACCTTTGGTCCGCGGCGGGTGGCGCGCAATTCGCGGCGAATCGCTGCCGCGAGTATCTCGACGGTCGCCGACAACCTTCCGATTTGGCCGTCGCGCTCGCCGCTATCGAGGGCGTGGATTGGGTCGAGCACTACCGGACCCGGATGGCGTCTCGGTTGGCCGATGCGGCGATTGCAAAAGCTCGCGCCAAGGCAATCAGCGCGGAACTGCGCGCATTGCGAGGCGCATCGACTGACCGGCGAGGCTAAGGTGCGAACCCTGCGCGAGCACGCACCGCCTGACATGCAAGTTGTAGTCCTAACCCCATATCAACCAATAAGGTGACGCAATGATTGAAAGAGATTTTCTGGCCTCTACTGGCCTGCAAGGCGGCAATGGCCTGTCCACTACGGTCAACGGCGAGGTGCACCTGAGCATGGCAGGCGTGTTGCTTGTTGCCCTGGGCGCCATGCACGACAAGGATGAGACTGACAACTGTCGGGAGAAGGCGACGGCGCTTGTCGAAAAGTTGCTGTCCGGCGCGCGCCGCCGTGGCTTCGGGAAGGCAGACATTCTGCTGACGCTGGTCGCTGGCGGCGAGCGTTCGCCTCGTGTCGTTGAACTTGCCCGCCAGGCAATGAACGGTGCAACACGCGATGAGATGGTCGCGGCTTTTGGTGCGTAGGCATCTAAACATAGCCCGCACGGGGCTACCTTCTCTTATCGCTTCTGCAGCAGACCAAAGGAGCAAATATGACCAAGCACGCGGATTTTTGGGGTAGCGACGAACCCGAAATCGACCGCGCCGGGCCGCATCGTCGCCTTCATCGAAAGGCGTATGACCGGCGCCTCGCCGCCGCACGCTCGCGCCGTATTGCCTACGGCAAGGGCGGCGGTGGCTCCGCCCCCTCACCGGATCCGCAGATCGGCAAGGCCGCGCTGGAAGAACAGCAGCTCGGGCGCGACTGGCTCTCGTTCGCGAAAGACCAGTTTGACCAGGGCAACGTTCGGCAAGCTGACCTCGATTCGATGACGAAGCAGGTCACTGACCAGCAACTCGCCACTCAGGGCCAGCAGATGCAGTGGGCGCAGGAGGACCGCGACCGCTCCAAGAACGTGTTCCAGCCGTTGCAGGATGACTATATCCAGCAGGCGAAGGATTACGCGACGCCCGAGAAGCAGGAACAGGCCGCCGCCGCGGCTGTGGCAGATGTTCAGCAGCAGGCGAAGCAGGCCAACGATGCGAACACGCGCAGCATGGCCGCGATGGGTATCAACCCGAACAGCGGCCGCTTCCAGGGCATCACGCGCGGACAGGAAACGCTCAACGCGCTCAACTCGGCCGGCGCCGCGAACAATGCGCGCGAGCAGACGCGACAAACCGGCCTCGCGATGGAAGCAAACGCCGTGAACATGGGCAATGGTCTTCCGGCGAGCGCATCGAGCGCGGCAGGGCTCGGCCTGAACGCGGGCAACTCGGCGACGGGTAACGCGGGCGCGGCCATGAGCAACTGGCGTGCGAACGCGGGAATCGTGAGCCAAGGCTTCGGTGGCGCAATGCAGGGTATCAGTGGCGGCGGCAGTCTCCTGAACCAGCAGTACGGCAACCAGCTTTCCGCATGGCAGGCGAATCAGCAGGCAAGTGGCGCGAGCGCGGCCGGTTTGATGGGCGGTGTTGGCAGTTTGGTGGGTACGGGAATCGGATTGTTTTAACCGGAGATGGATATGCACGAAGTAATCAAGCGTCATGAAAAGATAGGACTGCAATTTAGCAGCGGCAAGGATTCGCTCGCACTGCTGTATCTGATGCGCGAGCACTGGAATGCGCTCACGGTCTACTGGCTTGACACAGGAGACGCGTTCCCCGAGACGCGCCCGCTCGTGGATGAAGTCGAGAAGATGGTCCCGCGCCTCGTGCGCGTGCAAGGCGATCAGCCGAACGTCATCAAGCTCTACGGCATCCCGACCGATATCTTGCCGGCGGCGAGCACGCCGATGGGCATCTCGGCGGCCGGCGGTGGCGTGGCGATGCAGGACCGCTACTCGTGCTGTCTGCGCTCGCTCATGTTGCCAATGCACGCGCGTATGAAAGCCGATGGCGTGACGCTCGTGATTCGCGGGCAGAAGAACAGCGACGAGCTGCGCGCGCCGATCAAGTCGGGCTATATCGAGGATGGCATCGAGTACCTGTTCCCGCTCGAAGGGTGGGACGATTCGGACGTGTTCGCGTATCTCGCCGACGAAGGCGTGGAGCTTCCGCGGTTCTACGAGACGATGCGCGCGAGCCCTGATTGCATGACGTGCTCCGCGTATTGGGGCGACGGCCGCGCCGCGTACCTCAAGAAGTACCACCCGCAGGCGTACGAGGAGTATCAGTCTCGCCTCAACGCAATCAGCGCAGCGACGGCTGAGGCTATTGCGAACTTCAACCAGGAAATCGGGGGGCAGTGATGCACTTTGGAATCGGCTTGGGCTCGTTCACGCGAGGCCTTGGGAACGGAATCAATATCGGGCGACAGCTTAGCCAAGCTCGCGACGAAGCGGACATTCGCGATGCGAGCAAACAGGCGATGGATGACGCGAATGCCGCGCGCACCGACGCCGTGAATCAGGAAATGGCGAAAATGATGGGGCTCGGTCCGAGGCCGGGCGCGGAAGGTGCGGACCAGACCGCCGGGCCGGGCGTCGAGTCGTATGCCGTGCCGTCGCAGACGCCGCAGGCCGCGGCGATTGACCCGAACGCACAGGCCGCCGCTGCGCAGGCACATGCGCAGCAGGCGCTGGCCGCCGTGCCTACGAGCGCACCCGCCGCGCAGCAAGCGCCCGTGAATGTCCCGCAGGCCCCGGCCGCGTCGCTCTCGCCTGGCGAGACGGTTAACGCGCCGCCGACCACGACGAACACGCCTATCGCGAAGGCCGCCGATCCTGGCGGGCCCGTGGCCGCGGGCGGCATGGGCGCACCGCCGCCGCAGATGACCGAGACGCAGGCGCGTGCGCTCGCGGAGAAGAAGGTGCCGGCCGTGATGGACTTCTTCAACAAACAGGGCGTGCCGCGCATCGCACAGGCGTATCTCGCGCAGGGCAACGCGGAGAAGGCGCAGGCATGGACCGATTGGGCCGCGAAGAACGAAAGCCAGAAGCATCTCCAGACGTGGGCGAAGATGTGGCGCGCGTCGCAGACGGGCGACGTGGAAGCGATGGGCGACCACGCGATGGACCTGTACAACGAGTACGAGGACGGCTCGACGGCGACCTCGAAGGAAGTCGTCAAGGACAAGGACGGCAACGTGACGGGCTTCAACGTGAAGCTCAAGAACGACGAAACCGGCGAGGAGCGCTCGACGTTCATTGGCAAGGACCAGATGCTCAACATGGGCCTTTCCGCGCTCTCGCCGCCGCAGATGTTCGAGGCCGCATACAAGGCGCAGCAGACGAAGGACGCCGCCGCTGCAAAGGCCGCCGAGAAGGTTGGCGAGGCGAGGCTGAAGCTCGCGGGCGACCTCGCTGTGGAGAACGCGCGTCAGAGCGGGCGCACGGCGCTGCAAACGCAGAAGGCCAGCGACAACATCGCGCGCGATAACAACAACGCCAAGAACGAGGCCGCGAACCGCCAGAACAAGGTAGCCGACGAGCTTAGCGCGAAAGTGGGCGCTCTGCGCGCGGCCGGCTACTCCGACCAGCAAATCCGCGACGCGCTGCCGCGGATGCTCGGCGCAAACGAGTTCAAGCGCGGATTCTCGCCGGAAGAGACCCGTCGACAACTCACCATCGAAATGTCCAAGGATGCTTTGTTCAATGCCCAACCCGCCGAGAAGAAGCGCAAGGCAATCGATGACGCGATGAACACCATCTACGGGAATGGAGCGTCGGATATCGGTGGTAGCACTTCGCAGGGGGCGACCGGCACGACCGTCAACCCGTTCAATGGGGGCGACAACCCCGCCAAGAAGGGCCTGCCGTACCTCGATACCAAGACGAACAAGGTGGTGTATCGGTAGTTTTCGATAGTCTCGGGCGCGTCGTTTCCGCGAACAACGCTCCTGAAGCTCCACCTCGACTCGGCAGGCGCAAACGAACGACGCAATTGCGTGACTATCCGTGACATCGCCCAGAAGTTTGCACCTCGCCGCCCGACTGTGTATCGATTGACGATAGTGGTTTCGAAATCAAACCATTGCGGGAAGATGCAACCAGAGATTGATTGCGGGCAGTTGGCGCGTTGGGCTTCCTTCGCTATCGTTAATACGCCGCTGAAACAACAGCGGCCGGGCGTGGAAACCCGATGTCACAAAGGCGGACGAGCCGCCGCGACTGCGGCTATTTTTTCGTCTGCGCTACGCTCTGCGCGTCAATTTTCAATGGCGGGCCGGGCGAGGGCCAGCTCCGGCTGGGCCGGTTTCCTTTGTGGCCGGTTTTCCACCCCTCGTCGTCAGGCCCGCCACCCCTCATGTGGAAATGCGCGGCGGGCCTCCTCAAAACACAAAGGAGCCTGCCCCATGCATAGCGCCCTGGCTGTCGATACAACCCGCCCCCGAAACGGTTGCCGCCCGTTGAGATACAAGGACAACGCCCTCGGCCTAGACCGCCTCCCCTTCGTTGACGGACTACGCTCCACGGCTACGGCACCCTATTGGCATGTTCCGACAACGTGTCATGCCGACGATGCTTTCGAGGTTGGCGCCGCGATGGCGGATGCGTACCTGAAGCATCTCCGTGAGGACACGGATGAATGCCCCGTCAGCGACCTTGCAAACATCGTTGAGTCGTTCATGATGCGTTTCGAGCAGGAAGGCGGACGGGCAATGCCGGGCCTCGGGTGTAGCGCGCAGAGCGAGAGTTTCGGAAGCCTCCGCCAGCAATGCGCCGGGTTCTTCGGCACGCTCGATGCGTGGCTCACTCAAGCGGCGAAGGACAGCGCGAGCTACCTCGATGCTCTCACCGAGGACATGATTGTTCAGAGGGCCAACCGTGCAATGCACGGCTCGGTGCGGCAAATCGAAGTGGTGATAGCGCGACGACCAAACGGGGTAGATCTGTACCTGTCGTCCGCAGTGAGGTTCGCGGCGCCCTTCGTGCCGGTCGACGCTACGCCACTTGACGTTGACGACGCGCGAGTGCGCGATTTCCTGTTCGCTGGCGCCGCGCGCTCGGAGTTCGATATCCCGGTGGACAGCGACATGGGCGGCTATGTGCGGGATGATGGCGACGAAACCCACATTCGCATGTGGCTGAAGTAACCCATTGGCAGGGACACGCGCCGGAGGCCAACGCTGCCAAAGGGCTTGCTGATCGATGCTTTCGACGAGCCTTTCGATGCTTTACGGCCTCCATGCGGTTACGGTTGAAGACTCTTCGACCCAGGCTTTGCCCTAGACCGGACAACCTCATGTGCGGTAGCCCACACTTCGCCGCATATATCGGACATAGCATTGGGCACCGTGACGACGGGCCGCCTTCCGCGGGATTCACCTGGGCAGTTCTTCATCGACGGATGAAGGCCAATCCATGTGAGGAAAAAAATGGCTACGATCGCTGATTTGCTTAATCAAGCAGGAACTGCCGCTCAGAACCCTGGGACAATTACAGAACCCGGCAAGGAACTCTCGCCGGACGTCGCCAATATCGTTGCGAACGCCCCGGCGGCCCAACCCGACGATATCGGGTGGCAGCTTTTCGTGGAGGCCTCCAAAGTCGCCTATGGGCTGTTCTGTCCGCCCGACCCGAACGACCCCGAGCCGGTAGCAGTCGCGATCCAGCAGGAAGGCAAGCAGGCGGCCGTTACGGCATTGGCCGCAGCGATCGTGGCAGCGCTGGGAATTGCGAGCCCAATCGCCGGGCTATTGGCCGCAGCTCTTGTGACCTTTGTCTTTTCAGAGGCGATTGCCTCGCAATGCCCTGCATGGCTTGCGTGGAATGCGAATCCCCAGCCGATCGTCGGCACGGTAGTTCCGCCCGACATCTACAAGGGCGAGTGATCGGGCCGTCCGCGTAGGCGCGGACTGAGTCGTCTCGATGCCGTCCGGTCTCGTGTTATCGGGCGGCCCTCTATGGGTGGTCAGCCGACGTGGCTCATCACCAGGCCGCAGATTATGGCTGCGAGCCCGAGCTTCACGGACCACGGCTGCAAACTCATGTGGAGGACCAGCATGCGCCAGTGCCACAGCGCGCACGCGCGTTCACGCGACAATGGCAGGGCTGCGAAGCCCACCGTCGGCGCGATGCGGCCACCGTGCGTGCGGCCACTTAGGCTAGCGCTGGTTGCATGCGAATGGCTGTTGACCAGCGTAGGCGGACAGCCGAGTGTCTAAGCGCCGGGGCCGCCAGATGACGCGTCATGGCCGAACTGTGCCGGGCGTTCAGACATCGTCTGCCCGATCAAGTCCGGACTTCTATATATCAGGACAGACATGCAGTTGTCGCGAGCCAAGCGCATGGCTTGTGTCTGCATCCCGTTGCCATTGGGAACTACGAAACTTTCGTAGTGCTAGCCACCAAGCTCATCTCGCACCCGCGCCACCGTCGCCTGATTGTGGTACGAACTGCGAGCGAGATTCAAGGTTGTTTGCGATGCCGAGTGCCCAATCGCGCCAGCGCCTGTATGCGGCCTGCGCGGCTAGATTCTCCGGCAATACGTTTACCTCCATCGCCGCAACGTACTCCCGAACTACACGGGCAGCGTACCACTGCTGAGCGTTTTCGATTAACTTGTCGCGCCGCGCGCGCTCTGCCATAAGTTCGCGATCCGCTTTTTGACGCTCCACGTGAGCGGCCTGGAAAGCCAGATCGCTACGGCGCCTCTTTTCCCAGAAGGCGACCATTGCAGCGTGAGATGTCTCGAGTTTCGACATCACCTCGGGAAGGCGCTCGACCAGACCAGCCGTGCTGGACTTCTCTTTGAATCGCAATGCCGCGTCGGAGTTCTCATTGAGCAGCAGCTCAAGCCATCCGGTACCGACTGTCCCAACGCCACTGATCGAGTTTCGTTTGGCCTCCGAGAGGAGACTTGTGTTCGTGCGGATACTCGGCTCAACAATGCGCAAGCCTGATGCTGCACCATCGCGGGAAAGGTCGATCCGCCTGCACCGCCACCCCATAGAAATAGCGAAACCGCGACTGCGAGCCGCCTTGCAAGTCGCGTCGAGGACGACCATTGCGCGTTCGTAGGTCGCTTCCGTGCACCGAATTGCCTCGGCGTCGTACGCGCGGATCTCCTCAATCCCTGGCGCCCTTGGAAAAAAATCCTTCCACGACGGATAAGAATACTTGCCGGTGGCATGCTTCGCCCCCTTGCAGCCGTACAGTGCGTCGAATCGATCTTTGACACGCTTTGCGAAGGGGTCCCATTTGTCCATCGTCGCCTCGCTTTGAAAATGATGATTGGCGCTGCCTCAAACTGGCTCAGCAAACGTACCAAGTCCTTGCCTTGCAACGATAGCTTGAATTCCAGCTATCGCCGCGACATTGATGAGTACATTGGTTTGCGCGAGCGCGATCCGACTCGGCACTGGCAAGTGCCATATCTGGCGCTAGCTCATCAACTAGCCCGTGGTAATCCAGCGTGCATGCATTCCCCGCGGGCCCGCTCGTTGCGTTGGGTATGCCCAGAATTCGACACACCCCCGTGTTGGGTCGAGACGCTCGTACCGTCACGATCGATGGCGAGCCGTGGTTCGCCGCGCGCGACGTTGCCATTGCGCTCGATTACACCCGCTTCGATACGAACTGGAAGGGGGCGAATCCGATTTGCACCCTTGGCGGCGACGACTACCCGGAAACAGAGTATCCCTACGCCCATCGGTGTTCAGCAGTTGACGCTCATTCCCGAGCGCGATGCCTACCGTCAAGCGACGCTCCTAAAATTCAAGGAGCGCAACCAACCATACAGGCGGCTTCGCCCTAGCGAACCCGTTAGAAAACGTGAGGTATGGAGCGAGAATATCGCACGTCAAAGTAAGATAATCGAATAAAAACGAAATGAAATAGAAATGTATTCGGCTGGAGGGTAGACTCGGCAAAACTAACAAAACGAAGGCGAAGAATGAAGAAGCTAATATCGCTTGCGACTGTCTTGGCACTGGCTGGTTGCGCGTCTGGGCCGAAGCCTATGGGTCGCGACACCTACATCATGACCGATACAGGTGCCTGGAGCTGGTCATCAGGTAGCGAACTAAAAGCTGGCCTATTCGGAGACGCTACAAAATTCTGTGCGAGCCAAGGCAAAGAGATGATGCCGGTAAACACAGACCAAACCGACGCAAGCTTCTCGCGCTTCGCACACGCCGAAATTCAGTTTCGATGCCTCGCGGCGGATGACCCTGCGCTCGGGCGACCGACGATGAAGTCTCGGCCCAATATTGTGATTGAATCGAAGTGACGGTCCTCGACGCCGTTCATGTGGCGTCGAGCTCAAAGCCGCGCAGCTCTCGGCTTCAGGGTGCCATAGCGGCGGACTTGTCCAGACCGCCGCCCCGAATTAATGTATCGTCACGGCACGATACATTAATGGGATGCCCATGCGAGACACCACCCGCAAACGCGCCGTCCTTCAAATGCTGGAGGAACATGGCGAATCGGAATACCGCGAATACGGGCCGCCGCCGTACACGGCGACCACCATTGCCTTCAGAATTGGTGGGAGCGCGCAGAGCGTCGCGCGCACGCTGCGCGGCATGGCGCAGGATGGACTGCTCGTTGCAGTGCGGGACAAGCAGGAGGTCTGGAACGCCATAGCTGGCAGCCACATCGAGACGACCGTCACTGCCTACTTCAGCGCTCGGACGATGGAGCGAGACATTGCGGCCGCCAAGGCGTGGAGGGCTGGTGCTGCGGGCCGCTCTGCTGCCGCACTCGCCCGCTTCGTATAGCACCTTGGTACAGCGCCATCCGCCAGCCACGTCACGTCGCGTCGCTGGAGTCGTGAGATCGAGCGCGTCAACGTCCGCATGCGCCAATTTGAACATTCAAATTGGTTGACATTTGATTACATCCGAGCCGCATCTCGCGGTCGAGCGCAGCGAGACGGCCCGGCAGGCCAACCCGTTGCTAGCCGATGGCGAGGTCGCCGCAAGGGCCTGATTCCGATAGCTCATTTCTGAGCAACTACGTTGGATGGGGCGCCGAAAATCGTAGCGTTTCCTCACTCCCTAGTGGCGCTCGGATACAGGCGGTAGCAGGATGCTGCGCCAATGCGTGTTTTCGCGTGGATTGCGCATTGCTCGGCGCTGGAATAGTCGAACAGGGCCGAACGCCCGATCAGCACGCCAGCCACGAGCGCGATAGCTAATGCGACCAACGGGTATTTTCGGATTAGGTTCATGTGGTCCCTCTGATTCAGAGTCTTTTTCGCGTTGTACCCGTGTGAGCGCAGTGGATGTGCGTTCCTGCGATGTAAGACGGCCAACTCCAGAGTTGGCGACAGGTTCGGTGCCGAGCGAATAAGGGCGCGGCTATCCGGCCACCGCAATCGGGATAACCATTGCGCCGGCCTTAAGCCGGTCGAGATAGTCGGCCCACTCCTGCATCATTGCCCGCCGCTCCTTGATGAACCGCGTCCGGTTGTACGCGCCTCCGAGGTTGTCTGGAACCGCGTGCGCGAGTTGGTGCTCGATGACCTCGGGTTTCTGCTCAAGCTCCTCGTGCAGGATGGTACGCGCCATGGCCCGGAAGCCGTGGCCGGTGATTTCGGTTCGTGTGTCGTATCCGAGCCGCCGAAGGGCCGCATTAATGGTTGCCTCACTCATTGGCCGCTTCCGGTCGCGCGCGCCGGGAAACACGTAGCGACCGGCGCCCGTCAGCGCATGTAGGTCGCGCAGAATGACGGCGGCCTGCGTCGCGAGCGGCACCAGATGTTCGGTTTTTGTCTTGCTGACGTGATAGCGCCACTCGCCTTTGTCGAGATCAATCTCTGTCCACTCTGCCTGTCGCAGCTCACCCGGGCGCACGAACAACATCGGTGCGAGCTTGAGCGCGCACAGCACGGGGAACGTGCCGGTGAAGCCGTCGAAGGCGCGGAGCATCTCGCCAACCTTGGCCGGCTCTGTAATGGACGCGAAGTGCTCGGTCTGCGCTGGCGGAATGGCGCCGACGAGGTCGCGCGCCGGATCGGACTTGCAAAATCCCTCCTTGATCCCGTAGCGGAAGACGCGGCTGATTTCGCCGCGCAGGCGGTGTGCCGTGAAGCGTGCGCCGCGGCTGTCTACGCGTTTGAGCACGTCGAGAATTTCGGGGGCGTCGATTTCCGCAATAGGGCGCTTGCCGAGCCACGGGAAGGCGTCGTTCTTGAAGCGCGCCAGCGTCTTGTCGTATTGGGCAGGCTCGACGTAAGGCCGGCGCTCCTCCATCCAGGCCAAGGCGACGGCTTCGAACGAGTTGGCAGCCGCCAGTCTCGCGGCGCGCTTATCCGCTTTCTTGGCCTCGCCCGGGTCCGTGCCGCCCGCCAGCTTCTCGCGCGCGGCGTCGCGCCGCTTGCGCGCCTCGACCAGTGACACCTCTGGGTAAGTGCCGAGCGCGAGGCTCTTCTCCTTGCCGCTGATCCGGTACTTGAGCACCCAGCGCTTGCCGCCCGCGGGTGTGACGAGCAGGAACAGGCCCCCGGCGTCGAACAGCTTTTGCTGCTTCTCCGCAGGCTTGGCATTGCGGACAGCGAGGTCGGTAAGAGCCATGGGGTGCTCCGTGTGGTAATCGCGGGGGCGTTTTCGGGGGTGTTTTTTTCTGCCGACGCGCTGCGATGACGAACAACCCCCGGAAAAACCCCCGCTTGGGGGTTGTTGGTGCTGGTGAAAGCTGGGAGTAGTTTGCAACAAAAAAACCCGCGAGACTAGATCTGGCGGGGTTCTCTGAGAGAACGTTGTGAACGTTGGGATATTCTTTGGTGCCTCGGGCCGGAATCGAACCGGCACTCCTTTCGGAACCGGATTTTGAGTCCGGCGCGTCTACCAATTTCACCACCGAGGCGTGTGTTTTTGCGAGTTTCTCGCACTCGAGCAAACATGCAAGCGCTCGAAGTAGCCGGTGATTATGACGCAAATCGCCCTCCCAGGCAACTGTGCGGCGCCGGAAAGCCGTCAAATCGTCCGCGAGAACCGCTCGGGCTGCTGTGCGCCAAGGTAGCGGTCAAACACCATCGCAATATTGCGCACCAGCATGCGTCCAGCGGACAGCACCTCGAGGCGGTCGGCGCTGCGCGCAACGAGCCCGTCGCGTTCGAACTCGCGCAGGCGTTCGAGTTCGGTCGCAAAAGTCGCCGGAAAACGAATGCCGTAGGCGGCCTCGAACTCGTCGTAGCGCAGTTCGAGATTGCACATGAGTTCCGTGATGATGTCGCGGCGCAGACGGTCGTCGGCGGTGAGGCGCACGCCTTTCGCAGTCGCGAGCTTGCCCGCGCCGATGGCCGCACCGTAGCCGATCAGATCCTTCGTGTTCTGCGCGTAGACGTCGCCGACCTTGCCGATCGCCGAGGCGCCAAAGCCGATCAGATCGCAGTCGGCGCGCGTGCTGTAGCCCTGGAAATTGCGGTGCAGCGTGCGCTGCGCCTGCGCGCGCGCGAGTTCGTCGGTGGGCAGTGCGAAATGGTCCATGCCGATGTAGACGTAGCCCGCCTCGGTGAGCTGCTCGATCACGAGCCTGAGCAGCGCCATGCGCTCCGCAGGCGTGGGCAAGGTGGCTTCGTCCATCTGGCGCTGCATCTTGAAGAGATGCGGCATGTGCGCGTAGCCGAACACCGAGATGCGATCGGGCGCGAGCAGCAGCATCGTCTCGAGCGTGCGGCCGAATGCTTTGACGTTCTGGTACGGCAAGCCGTAGATCAGGTCGACGCTGATCGACTCGAAGCCGTTCGCGCGCGCGGCGTTCATGACGTCGACGGTCAGTTCGAGCGGCTGCATGCGGTTGACCGCCTTCTGCACGACCGGATCGAAGTCCTGAACGCCCAGGCTCAGCCGGTTGAAGCCGAGCGAACGCAGATGCGCAATGGTCTGCGCCGTGGCTTCGCGCGGGTCGATCTCGATCGAGTATTCGCCGGCGTCGTCGGGCTGCAGCGCGAAGTGTTCGCGCGTGGCGGCCATGAGCGTGCTCATTTCGTCCAGCGAGAGAAAAGTGGGCGTGCCGCCGCCCCAATGCAGCTGCGAAACTGGGCGCTTCGTGTCGAAGAGCGCGGCCTGCAACTGCACTTCGCGGATCATCTGCGCGAGATACGGTTTCGCGCGGCCGCGGTTCTTCGTGATGACTTTGTTGCAGCCGCAATAGAAACAGACGGTGTCGCAGAACGGGATGTGGAAGTACAGCGAGAGATCGGTTTCGCTCGCGCCCGGATCGGCTGCCGCGCGCCGGTAGTCGGCGGGATCGAAGTCGTCGCGGAACTGCAGGGCGGTGGGGTAGGACGTGTAGCGCGGGCCGTTGGCGCCGTATTTGGCAAGCAGGTCGGGGCGAAAGAGCAGGTCGGCGTCGCTCATGCAAAGCTCACTGGGAAGGGCGGCGCACGGGTGGGCAGCGTTCGGTGCCGCGGAACGCCGCGCACAGGTGGCCTGTCCCTTGTCCTACAGCGCCAGATGGACAAAGTGTACGAGCGCGTAGGAAGAAGCGATTGTGTAAAAAGGTCGCACGCGAGCGATGGCACAATGCCGTCTGGTCCGCTGCCGCGCGGACACGATTTGTCAGCGTTCCAGGAAACCGAAGTGAGTACCGATTTTCCCGCCGATGCCTCAGTGCACGCCTGCCGTCCCGGTTGCGGCGCGTGCTGCATCGCGCCGTCCATTACGAGCCCGATTCCGGGCATGCCTGAAGGCAAGCCGGCCGGCGTGCGCTGTGTTCAACTCGGCGAGGACCTGCGCTGCATGATCTTCGGCTCGCCGTTGCGGCCGGCGTGCTGCTCGGGGCTGCAGCCGCAGCTCGAGATGTGCGGCGAGTCGCGCGAGGAGGCCATGTTCTGGCTCACGCGTCTCGAGGCGCAAACCCAGCCACAAGCGCCAGCCGCGCGCTGAACCCGGCGCAAACTGCGTCGGTCGGCAGCCATGCGCCAGAATGACGGCGCGCCAGTCCCGGCCCAACAAGGAGATTTCGCATGGCCCACACCGCAACGCGCGTTTCCCGGCGCGCCTTCCTGTTCTCAGCCTGCGCTGCGGCGGGTACGGCGATGTCGCTCGGCGCGTGTGCGACGGGGATCTTCCCGTTCATTCCCGATCACTACACGTTTTCACAGCAGCAAGTGCAGGATGCGGTGCAGCGCAAGTTTCCCTATCACCGCTCGATGCAGCAGATCTTCGACGTCTCGCTCACGAACCCGGTGGTCACGCTGCAGCCCGATCGCAATCGCGTGGCCGTGCGCCTCGACGCACACCTCGAAAGCCCGTTGATGCAGCAACCCGTGAGCGGCGCGTTTACGGTGTCGAGCGAACTCGCGTACGACAGCACGAGCCGCGCCGTGGTGCTGCGCTCGCCTTCGGTGGATGGTGTCGACATGGCGGGCAACGCCCCCGCCTACGCGCCGCAGGTGAGTGCGGTCGCCGCGCTCGTCGCCACCCAGCTGCTCAACAATTATCCCGTCTATACGTTCAAGCCCGACCAGCTCCGATTTGCCGGCGTCAACTACGAACCCGGTACAATCACCATCCTTACAAACGGCATACGCGTGCAGATCGTCGAGAAGTAAGCCGACGAGACGCCGTCCGGCGCACGCGGCCGTTGTCGGTCGCGTGGCGCGGCGTGCGCCGTCCCCCACGCTCAAAGAAGAGGGATAAAAGGGATGGACTGGATGTTGACCTGCAAGGCCTTGATTCTCGGCATCGTCGAAGGGCTGACGGAGTTTCTGCCCGTGTCGAGCACGGGGCATCTGATCGTCGCCGGCAGCTTGCTCAATTTCGACGGCGCCTATGCCAAGACCTTCTACGTGGTGATCCAGTTTGGCGCGATTCTCGCCGTGTGCTGGGAGTTCCGCCGCAAGATCGGCGAAGTGGTCACAGGGTTGCCCTCGCGGCCCGATGCGCGGCGCTTCACGCTCAACGTGATCGTCGCCACCATTCCGGCAGTCGTGCTCGGTCTGATGTTCGAAAAGACGATCAAGTCGGTGCTCTTCGCGCCGGTGCCGGTGGCGTTCGCCCTTGTTGGCGGCGGCCTCGTCATCCTGTGGGTCGAGAATCGCCTGCGTGGCCCGAAGGGGCTGCCGGTCGCCGAACAGCGCGGCGCGCGCGTGAACTCGATTGACGCGATCACGCCGCTCGACGCCTTCAAGGTGGGCTGCGCGCAGTGCTTCGCGCTGATTCCGGGCATGTCGCGTTCGGGCTCGACCATCATCGGGGCGATGCTGTTCGGCCTCGAGCGGCGCGTCGCGACCGAGTTCTCGTTTTTCCTTGCGATTCCCGTGATCTTCGGCGCGACCGTTTATGAGCTGTACAAGAGCTGGCACGAGCTTTCCATGGACTGGCTCGGGCTCTTCGGCATCGGCTTCGTCGCAGCGTTCGTCAGCGCGTTCGCGTGTGTGCGCTGGCTCCTGCGCTTCGTGGCTTCGCACGATTTCACGGCCTTCGCTTGGTACCGGATCGCTTTCGGTCTCGTGGTCCTGCTGTTCGGTTATGGCGGCGGGCTAGGCTGGGACGACTAAAAACGCAACGGGCGCCGCGTGACATCACGGCGCCCGTTTTTCTTCACGGTTGCGGTTTTAGTCCGCGCGGCGGCGGAACACGAGATCCCACACGCCGTGACCGAGCCGCAGGCCGCGGCGCTCGAACTTCGTCACCGGGCGGTAGTCGGGGCGCGGCGCGTAGTCGGCGGCCGTGTTCTCGAGCGCGGGCTCCGCGCTGAGCACTTCGAGCATCTGCTCGGCGTAGTTCTGCCAGTCCGTCGCGCAGTGCAGGTACGCGCCCGGCTTCATGCGCGAGACGAGATGCGCGACGAACTTCGGCTGAATCAGGCGGCGCTTGTGATGGCGGGCCTTGTGCCACGGATCGGGGAAGAAGATGTGCACGCCGTCGAGGCTCGCGGGCGCGATCATGTGCTCGAGCACTTCCACGGCGTCGTGCTGGATGATGCGGATGTTCTCCAGATTCTGCTCGCCGATCAGTTTGAGCAGCGCGCCAACGCCAGGCTCGTGGACCTCGACGCCGAGGAAGTCGTCCTCTCGGCGCAAGGCGGCGATTTCCGCTGTGCTTGCGCCCATCCCGAAACCGATCTCCAGAATGCGCGGTGCGTGCCGTTCAAACACGGCGTCCCAGTCGGCGGCTTCGGGCGCGTAGGGCACGACGAAGCGCGGGCCCAGTTCGTCGAGCGCGCGGCGCTGGCCCGTCGAGACGCGGCCGGCGCGCGTCACGAAGCTGCGGATGCGGCGGTGGTGCAGCGCGTCGCCGTGCGCGTTCGTGTCGGAGGCGGCGTCTTGTGCGTCGGACTGCGTGGAGTCGGGACGGGCGTCGTCGTTGGGATCGTGATTCATCTTCGCAGGTGGTATGAGAGCGGCGGATGTCGCGGCTGTCGATAATGGGGGCGGGCTGCGCCTTCGGCTCGGTGCGAGGCATGTCGGGCCATACGCGGCGACGCGGTGCCGGAGGCTACGCGGGCCGGCGTGGCCGGACGCCTCGTTGGCCGCTTTCGCGCTCGCCGGAATCGGCGACGGCCTTGGGCCCGGCAGGCGGGCGCGGCGCGCTCGAAGCCCAGCGGCTCCGAAGCCGTCGCGCATTATATCAGCGCGCTTGCACGACTCTGGCGGCTGAGGCGGCGCGGCAGTACCTCGCCAGGCTATGGTCCGTGCCTCAATCGGCTGAAACGACGAAGTCGTGCGAAATACGTGTCGGCGGACCAGCTCGCGGCGCGTGCGGGAGGACCCGACGAGCGCCGAAGTGCATTGTGCAACGAAGGAATTCAGGTCGTGCCCGGCGTGTGCCGGTCGGGCGGGCTTGGCGTCCCGAGGGTGTCCCGGCAGGAGCGCTGTCTGGAAGCCCAGGCCTCGAAGAGAGGTCGGTAAGCCGACGTGGAGCGGGCGATGGGAATCGAACCCACGTCATCAGCTTGGGAAGCTGAGGTAATGGCCATTATACGACGCCCGCAGAGCGCGCTATTTTACGCGTTTTTGGCCTTCTTGCGCAATGACGCGCTCAAGCGACGCGGCGCGCCAGGCGCGCCGCCAGATGCATCAGACCGTTTGCCGATGCGTCCTCAGATCCCGAACAGCGTGAGCGAAACCGCCGCGCGGGTGACGATCATCAGCAGCACCTGCACGATCACGAAGAGCAGAATCGGCGAGAGATCGAGGCCGCCCAGGTTCGGCAGGATTCGGCGCAGCGGGTTGAGGAACGGCGCCGTCAGCTGGAATAGCACGGGCATTGCCGCCGAGCGCGGATTGAGCCACGAGAGCAGCGCCATCAGGATCGTCAGCCAGATCAGCAGGTTGAGCGCCCATTTCACGAGCGTGAGCAACGCGACAATCAGCAGTGTCGGCAAAAGACCCAATGGGTCCACGCCTGCGATCCATACCATCAGCAGCACGTAGGCAATGGCCGCGATCAGCGCGCCGACCACGCTCGCCCAGTCGATGCCTCGCACGCCGGGAATCACGTGCCGCAGCGGCAGCACCAGCCAGTTGGTGACCTGCTGAATCGCGTGGGTCACGGGGTTGTACGGCGGCACACGCACGTACTGGAGCCAGGCGCGCAGCAGCAGGGCGGCGCCGAACAGCGTGAAGACCGTATTGAGCAGAAAGCGGGCGATATCGCCGAACATCGGTGTTGTTTCCTTCTTGTGTGGGTGGCGGCGCGCTTGGCGTGTGGCGGCCGATAAAAGGTCAGTCGGGGTTCCGTTTGCCCCGTTCAACCACGCGGAGCACGTCAGACGGACACCTTGACCTCGCTGATCAGAATGGTGCCATTTCCGCCGTCGGTGTAGTTGGGAATGTCGTCGAGGAGGGTGTCGGCATGCGGCTGAAACACCGCGTAGAACGCATCGACCGTCTCGAACAGGAAGTGTCCGGCCGCGACGTACGGCGGCGGCGTGCCCGGCGGCCCGGCGTTGATGCCGATGTCGACCGACCAGCCCTTGAGCGATTCGCCGAAGAGCTTCGCCGCGAGCGGCATGTGGTGCGTGCAGTAGTACCCGCTGTCGAAACGCCCGTTCTCGCGATAGGGATAGAGGATGCTGACCTTGATCATTGTGCGTGCTCGTCGGTGAGTCCCATGGGCGCGCGTTGCCTGCCGCTGCGATGCGCGCCGTCGCCACATTAACACGGCTTACGCCTCGCCAGTATCCGCGAGCGATGCCGCCGCGAGGGCCTTGCGCGATGCGGCGGCCGGTGCTCGCGGCGCGCGCGCCGCGCAAAATGGCTGCGCTCACGGCAGGCTTTTCGGCGAACGGCTACAGTGATTCTGACAGGCACCGCAGGGAAGGCGCCGGACGGCGCGAGTGTTGCGCCACAGCCGCGCGGCGCACGAAGTGTTCGCCTTCGTACCGATCACGCGCCGATGGTGCGACTACAAATGAGGGGGTTGGCCGCGGCGCCGCGCCAATAGCCTGACGCGGCACGATTTCTGCTGTTGGCTCGCGGCGCATTTATGCGCCGCAACTCAAACCCAGCACGCGGAAGCCGTAACGAACAGTGCGCAATGCATATACGGCGCCTGTGAGGCTATCTCGCAACACTGCCATTTTTGTCTAGAAATCTGAGCACAATACTTTTCATCGTTTCGGTTTCGTCGTTGCAGTCGTGCAATTGGGTTTGTTCCTGTCGGTAGTCCGATTCGGGGAGTTCACCATGAGCATCTTCGCTTACCGAAAGCATCTGCGGTTTCTCACGCCCTTTCAGCGTCGCCGCTGGTGGGATCAGAAGAAGCGCCTGACGCCACGTGTGCGCATCAGTGGCGCTTATGTCCCACCGAACGTCACGCGCGAGTTCACCTACGTGAAGGTCGGATAGCGGAGAGTTTGCCTTGTCTGGCCGGCGATTCGTGTGCCGCCGGCTGGGTCGGATGAGATGCCCGGTTCCATGACCGGGCATCGTAGTTTACAGCCTCGTCGCGCGCGGCGACCGCAGGCCGAACGTGGTCCGGTGAACCAATTTGTAATCAAACATTACCGGGAGATCGGCTCCCCGATGCCCTCGCGCAGGTAACAATGACAGCGCCCTGGTTTTTGTAACCAATGTCGGCGTATTCGGGCGCGCGTGCGGCGATTTTTCGCGGCTGCCGCGCCCACCGGGCTTGACGCGCTATTAAGCGCCCCCAAAACAGGATTGCAATTCGAAACAAATGGCTACCAATGGCGGCCGCCGTTTTCGATACATTGAATGCGTGGGCACTGCCCGTTATATGCGCGTCGCCGCTGGCGGCCGCCAGGAGAAGAGAAGTGAAAAAGACCGTATCGTTCATCGTTGCCGCGGCGCTGGGTGTGGGGTTCGTCAGCGCGGCCCAGGCGCACGTCTCGGTGGGTATCGGCATTGGCATTCCGGTGGCCCCGGCTTATCCCGTCTATGCTGCGCCGGTCTACGCACCGCCGCCCCCGCCCGTGGTCTATGCGCCGCCGCCGGTGGTGTACGCGCCGCCGCCCGCCGTCGTCGTAGGCGGCTACGGTGGCTACGGCTACTACGGCCGTCCGTACTGGCATCACGGCTACTACGGCCACGGTTACTACGGCCGCGGCTACTACCGTCATTGAGTGTGACGGGCGGCGCACGCCGCCCGGCTGCGTTTTCACGAACGGCGCAACGCCGGCTCACGCCGCGTTGCGCTGTTTGTTTTTGGCGCTCGCTTTCGCCGCGAGCATGGCACGCTAGATCGATGCGCGCCGAGCGGTCCATAGGCGCACCTGCGCCCGACATGGATTACGACGCGCCCGCGCCCTGCAGGATCAGTTCGCGATAGCCGTGCACGATCACGCTGTACGAAAAATACGCGAATAGCAGCGCCGAAAGCACATGGCAGGCGCGCAGCAGACTGGTGCCGGCGCGTTTGCGGCCATGGCTGGCCAGTCCGCAGAGGAAAAAGGTCCAGCCGAGACCGCCCGCAAAAAAGCCCAGCAGGAAGAGCGAGGCCGCGCCGGCGCTCGTCGCCCCCGACTTGGCGATGAGCGCGCCACCGACAGCCGCGAACCAGAGAATCGCACTCGGCGAAGAGAGGGCAAGCAGCACGCCGCGCATGAAGCTGCGCCACGGGTTGGGCAGCGGCGCGGCGTCATCGGCTTCGCCTTCCACGGGCGGCGCCAATGCTGGATTGAGCGCTTCGCGCGCCATCTTCCACGTGAGCATGAGCAGCAGGGCCGAGCCGCCGATCCACACGACCCAGCGTACGGCCGAGAACTGCAGCAGCGCGGCCATGCCCGCAAGCGCGAGCGCGGCGTAGATGAGGTCGCCGAAACACGAGCCGAGCCCCAGCCAGAAGCCCGGGCGGAAGCCGTGCGTGAGCGTGAGCGAGATGATGGCGACGTTGACGAGACCGATGTCGAGGCAAAGCGAAAGCGACAGAAAAAAGCCGTCGGAAAGCAGGGAAACGTGAGACATGAAAACGATTTCTTGTTGGTATGGACTGCGCACCGCACACGCCCGCCTGTGAGCAAGCGGGCGTCGCGGCTCAAATCAGCTTCAGGCGTGCTTCAAACGCCGATGCACAGGTACTTCAGTTCGACATATTCGTCGATGCCGTACTTCGAACCTTCGCGCCCGAGACCCGACTGCTTCACGCCGCCAAACGGCGCGACTTCGTTCGAGATGAGTCCGGTGTTGACCCCGACCATGCCGTACTCGAGCGCTTCGGCCACACGCCAGACGCGGCCGATGTCGCGGCTGTAGAAGTACGAGGCGAGGCCGAATTCGGTGTCGTTGGCGAGGCCGACGACTTCGGCTTCGTCGTTGAAGCGGAACACCGCCGCGACCGGGCCGAAGGTTTCCTCGCGCGCGATCAGCATGTCGCGCGTGACGTCTGCGAGCACGGTGGGCTCGACATAGCGTCCCGAGCTGACCTTGCCGCCCGCGACGACTCTCGCGCCCTGGGCGGTCGCATCGCTGATGTGCTGCGCGACCTTGGCGACGGCCGCGTCGTCGATCAACGGCCCCTGGTTCACGCCATCCTCGAAGCCGTTGCCCACCTTGATCTTGCGTGAGGCGGCGGCGAGCTTCTCGACGAAAACGTCGTACACCTTGTCGTGCACGTAGAAGCGGTTCGTGCAGACGCAGGTTTGGCCTGCGTTGCGGTACTTCGAGATCATCGCGCCCTCCACGGCGGCGTCGATGTCGGCGTCGTCGAACACGATGAAGGGGGCGTGCCCACCCAGTTCGAGGGCGATTTTCTTGACCGTCGGCGCGCACTGCTGCATGAGGAGGCGGCCCACCGGCGTCGATCCCGTAAACGAGAGATGGCGCACGATGTCGCTCTCGCACAGCGCCTTGCCGATTGCGATCGAGTTCGCGGAGTCGGCGGTGAGCACGTTGAACACGCCCTTGGGTACGCCCGCTCGCTGCGCCAGTTCGGCGAGCGCGAGCGCGCAAAGCGGCGTTTGCTCGGCGGGCTTCACGACGATCGTGCAGCCCGCGGCGATGGCCGGCGCGACCTTGCGTGTGATCATCGCGATCGGGAAATTCCAGGGGGTGATCGAGGCGCACACGCCGATCGGCTGCTTGAGCACGACGAGCTTGCGGTCGCTGGCGGGGCTCGCGAGGACGTCGCCGTTCACTCGCTTGGCCTCTTCGGCAAACCATTCCAGGAAGGACGCGCCATAGATCACTTCGCCGCGCGCCTCGGCGAGCGGCTTGCCTTGCTCTGCGGTCATGATCGCGGCGAGGTCGTCGGCGTGCTCGATCACGAGATCGAACCATCGCCGCAGAATGGCTGCGCGCTCCTTGCCCGTCTTCGCGCGCCACGCCGGCAACGCGGCGTTCGCGGCGGCAATCGCGCGATGCGCCTCGTCGGCGCCAAAGTCGGGCACGCTCGCGATCTCGGCGTTGTCGGCGGGGTCGAGCACGGCGAACGTGGCCGCACCGCCGCTCCATTCGCCGTCGATGTACGCGCGGGTCTTGAAGAGGGCGGGGTCGTTCAGTTGCGTCAGGCGCTCCGATGCGGGCATCATCCTCGAGTCTCCTTCAGGTTCACTGGCGCCGCGGCTCATGCCATGCACGAGGCGTGACGCGGTAAGCGCGGCGTCGCGAAAAGGCGTCGCGGATGGATCGGCCGGCGTGGCGCCGAGGGCACTGCGCCGGGTTGCGCTAGCTGCGGCTAAAGCCTAGCTCGTCGTAGAGACGGTCGACGCGCGTCTTCACGGCCGCGTCCATCTCGATTGCGCGGCCCCATTCGCGGTCCGTCTCGCCGGGCCACTTGTTGGTGGCGTCGAGCCCCATTTTCGAGCCGAGGCCGGCCACCGGCGAAGCGAAGTCAAGATAGTCGATCGGCGTGTTCTCGACGAGCACGGTGTCGCGCGCCGGATCGATACGCGTGGTGATCGCCCAGATCACCTCCTTCCAGTCGCGGATGTCCACGTCATCGTCGACCACGACAATGAACTTTGTATACATGAACTGGCGCAGGAAGCTCCATACCCCGAACATCACGCGTTTTGCGTGCCCGGGGTAGCTCTTCTTCATCTGCACGATCGCCATGCGATAGCTGCACCCCTCTGGCGGCAGATAGAAGTCGGTGATCTCGGCAAACTGCTTCTGCAAGAGCGGCACGAACACTTCGTTGAGCGCCACGCCGAGCACCGCGGGCTCGTCGGGCGGCTTGCCCGTGTATGTCGAATGGTAGATCGCATCGCGGCGCATGGTGATGCGCTCGACCGTGAAGACGGGGAACCACTCCTGTTCGTTGTAGTAGCCCGTGTGGTCGCCGTAGGGGCCTTCGAGCGCGTGTTCGTACGCGGCGCTCGCGCCCTTGGCGGGGCGGGGCGGCGCGCCAGCGGGGGCCGGGCCGGGCTCGCCCGCCTGCGGGTAGATGAAGCCCTCGAGCACGATCTCGGCGCGCGCGGGCACCTGCAGCGTGTCGACGCCGGGCGTCAGGCACTTCGCGAGCTCGGTGCGGGCGCCGCGCAACAGGCCCGCAAACTGGTATTCGGAGAGCGTGTCGGGCACCGGCGTGACGGCGCCGAGAATCGTCGCCGGGTCGGCGCCGAGCACGACCGCCACCGGGTAAGGCTTGCCGGGGTTCTTCAGCGCGAACTCGCGGAAGTCGAGCGCGCCGCCGCGATGCGCGAGCCAGCGCATGATGAGCTGGTTGCGGCCAATCAGCTGCTGGCGGTAGATGCCGAGATTCTGGCGCGTCTTGTTGGGACCGCGCGTGACGGTGAGGCCCCAGGTGACGAGCGGGCCGGCATCGCCGGGCCAGCAGGTCTGAATCGGCAGCTTCGCGAGATCGACATCGTTGCCTTCCCAGACGATCTCCTGGCAGGGCGGCGCGTTCACGGTCTTCGGTGCCATGTCCCAGACGGCCTTGGCGAGCGTGAGGAGCTTGCCCGCATCCTTCAGGCCGCGCGGCGGCTCGGGCTCTTTCAGCGCCGAGAGCAGCCGACCCACGTCGCGCAGCGACTCGAGCGCGGCGCCGTCGCCGCCGCTTTCCGGCGCGTCGATGCCCATGCCGAGCGCGACGCGCCGGGGCGTGCCGAACAGATTGCCGAGCACCGGGAACGCGTGCGTCGAACGGTTCTCAAAGAGTAGGGCCGGGCCGCCGGCGCGCAGGACGCGGTCGCACAGCTCGGTCATTTCCAGCACCGGAGAGACAGCTTGTGGGACGCGGCGCAATTCGCCGAGCGTCTCCAGGCGACCAACGAAGTCGCGCAGGTCTTTGTATTTCATTGGGAACCAATCGTGGCCAACGGGGATGGCCGGCTTGGGGGCCGCATGGGGCGGCGGCACGGGTTCCGCGGGCGCCGTATCAGATGTATCAGACGTATCAAGACGTATCAGACATCTGGCCGGGCAGACGCGGCGTAACGATTGTCGATTTTACCTGCGTTGGCTAACGCACGCTGGGTGCCAATCTGCATAAGCGCCCGCAGACGCGCGTGCGACGCGGATTCCGCCCGATTGAACAGTGTTTATTATTACTATTGGTTATGTTTTCGGGATTCTATAGTATTGACGATCTATAAAACGCTGCTAGAATCCGTCCACATTGGTTGCAGGTTTTGAAATTTTTAGCCACCTTCCCGGTCCTTCAGACGCAACGCGTCGCCGTTTAGCCGCATCCCTGCACGGCTGTCCACGGTTTAGATTGGCTGTTCTCGTCAGCGCCTCTTCGCGCTGGCTTTTCGCGTGAGAACTCCGCGCGCGCACACTGCGTGCCTGGTCGTACAAAAGGAGTTCCACCCACGGCGACTTGCCGTTTTCCCGACGCCGCTGCCGCACCAGCCAGGGCGCGCGGTGTCTTGATCCTGCGATTGGTCGTCTGCTTCGCGCCGACCCTCCCGCTGGATCATGCAACATGGGAGATCTGTAGATGAATACCTGGTTATCGTGGTGGCGCGCCGACGAGCGTGTAGCGCTTGGCCTGCGTGCGCTGCTGCGTCGTGGCACGCGTCTTAGCCATCACCTGTTCAGCATTGTTGGCGGCTGTGCCGTTCTGTTCGCTGTTGCCGTCTGGCTCATGCCCACGCTGCGTGGCACGCTCGCCGCTCGCGTGATGCCGTTCGTCTCGGCGGCGGTGCAGGCCGGCCCGGCACGTCTGCTGCAAGGCAACCCGCTGCCCTCGTTCGCGCCCCCCGGCGTGACGAATAACGAGGACAACGCCGACGGCGCGATGCTGCCCACTGCGCTCGCGCCCGATGCCGGTGCTGCCGGCGTCACTGCCGCAGCCGGCGCCACGGGAATTTCGCCCGCAGGCTCCAACGGCACGGTCGCGAAGGTCGCGAGCTCGGTGTCGAACGGCGGCATCGCCACGCTCGATGCCGTCACGCTCAACGGCCTCGATCCGCGTGCGCTGCCGACCAGCGTCGGCTCGCTCGCGCGCATGATTCCGCCCCAGCGCGTCACGCCCGACGCTCGCGATGACCGCGTGCTCGTTTCGGCGCGTGAACAGGCGCTCGTCGCCACCTATCTGGCGCGCCGCTACCGGGTCGCGCAGGAGCCGGTCGGCGAACTCGTGAAAGCGGCGTTCGACACCGGCCGTGAAGTGGGGCTCGATCCGCTGCTGCTGCTCGCCGTGATGGCGATCGAATCGGGCTTCAACCCGTACGCCGAGAGTGGCGTGGGCGCGCAGGGCCTCATGCAGGTCATGTCGAAGGTGCACTCGGACAAGTTCCAGTACTTCGGCGGTCAGCGCGCGGCGCTCGATCCGCTCGCCAACATCAAGGTCGGCGCGCTGGTGCTCAAGGATTGCATCGCACGCGGCGGTTCGCTGCCGGGCGGCCTGCGTCTCTACGTCGGTTCGACGTCGCCGGACGACGGCGGCTACGGCGCCAAGGTGATGGCCGAGCGCGGGCGTCTGCGTGACGTCGCACGCGGCCGCAACGTGCCGATCAACGCGCCGCAGGCGCCCGTCACCACCACGGCCAGCACGTCTGCGCAGAAGGTGGCAAGCATCAACGGCGAGAAGCGCGTGCACGTGACGCTCGACAACGCCCACGCAATCGTCGAGAAGTCGTCGTCCGCGAACAGCGGTTCCGCTCAGGACGACGCCAGCACCAGCACGACGGCCCAGAAGCACGCTTCGTCCGAACTGGGTGCTTGAGCAGCTAGCTGAAAGACCGGACCAAACAAAAAGGCACCCGCGGGTGCCTTTTTCCATTTCTCGACCACTAGCGCATTAGCGTCCGAAGAACGTATGCAGCCGCTCGACCGCTTCCTCGAGGCGCTCGTACGCCGTGGCATACGAGAGCCGCACGTACTGATGCGGCGCGGCGACGCCGAAGTCCATGCCGGGCACCATCACCGTGCCCGCGTCGTGCAGCATTGCGCGGGTGAGCGCGTCGCTGTCGCCGGCGGCAGGGTGCGCAACGTTCGAGCAGTCGGCGTAGACGTAGAACGCGCCGTCGGGCATCACGGGCACCGTGAAGCCGAGCGACTCGAGCGCTGGCGCGATGAAGTCGCGGCGGCGCTTGAATTCGAGCCGGCGGCCTTCGTAGAGCTTCAGCGTGTCCGGGTCGAAGCAGGCGAGCGCGGCATGCTGCGCGAGCGCGGACGCGCAGATGAACAGGTTCTGCGCGAGCTTTTCGAATGCGCCGACCAGCGAAGGCGGCACCACGAGCCAGCCCAGACGCCAGCCGGTCATGTTGAAGTACTTCGAGAAGCTGTTGACGGTCACTACGTCGTCGCCGTACGACAGCGCGGAGACGGGCGGCGTGTCGTACGACAGGCCTTGATAGATTTCGTCGACGATCGTGAAGCCGCCGCGCGCACGCACGCTTTGCACGATGCGCTTGAGTTCGTCGGGCTCGATCGAGGTGCCGGTCGGGTTCGACGGCGAGGCGAGCAGCACGCCGCGCGTGCGCGGCGACCACAGGCGCTCGACATCGGCGGCGGTGAGCTGGAAGCGCGCTTGCGGGCCGCTCGGCACGAGCACCGGCTTGCCTTCCGCGGCGGCCACGAAGTGGCGGTTGCACGGATAGCAGGGGTCGGGCATCAGCACTTCGTCGTCGCGGTCGACGAGCGCGGTGCAGGCGAGCAGGAGCGCCGCCGAGGCGCCGGCCGTCACGACGATGCGCGCGGGGTCGACCGTGAGGCCGTACGCGTGCTGGTAGTGCGCGGCGATCGCCTCGCGCAGCGCGTGGATGCCGAGCGCGCTCGTGTATTGGGTGACGCCGCGGCGCAGCGCGGCGGCGGCCGCCTCGACGACGGGCTCGGGTGCCGTGAAGTCCGGCTCGCCGATACCCATGTGGATGATGTCGCGTCCAGCGCGTTCGAGCTTCGCGGCTTCCTTTGCCAATTCCATGACGTAGAAAGGCTGGATCTCGTCGACGCGCGCGGCTAGCCGCAGCAGCGGTTCGGCAACGGTGTTCATGCGGGTCTTTCCAATACTGACAGATCACGCGGCGCGCGGGGCCGGGCGCTCAGGCGCACCCGCTCGCCCCGGCGGCTCGCGTTCTTACGACTTGCGGGCGTTTTGTGCTTCGGTGGCGCGCAGTTGCGCCGCGAGCTTGTCGAGCACGCCGTTCACGTACTTGTAGCCGTCCGAGCCGCCGAAGGTCTTCGTGAGCTCGACCGCCTCGTTGATCACGACGCGGTACGGAATGTCGACGTGATGCTTGAACTCGTAGGTCGCGACGAGCAGCACCGCGCGTTCGACGGGCGAAAGCTGCTCGATCGGACGGTCGAGGCACGGCGTGATGGCGGCGGACAGTTCGTCCGACTCGCGGATGACGCCGTGCAGGATCGCGTCCAGATGCTCGTGATCGGCCTTGTCGTAGCCCTGCGAACCGCGCAGCTGCGCGTCGATCTCGCCGGCGGGCACACCCGACAGCAGCCACTGATACAACCCCTGCGTGGCCAGTTCGCGGGAGCGGCGGCGCGCGCTCTTCATTGCTGTTCCTCTTCGTCTTCCTCGTCTTCTTCGTCGTCGTCGCCGCCGTCGAGCTGCTCCAACGCCACCGTCAGGTTCGCCATTTCCACGGCGACGCGAGCGGCGTCACGACCCTTCTCGGTCATGCGGGCCACGGCCTGCTCGTCGTTCTCGGTGGTGAGCACGGCGTTCGCGATGGGCACGTTGAAGTCGAGCGAAACGCGCGAGATGCCCGCGCCGCTCTCGTTCGAGACGAGCTCGAAGTGGTACGTCTCGCCGCGCACGACCGCGCCGAGCGCGATCAGGGCGTCGAACTGGCCGCTTTCGGCGAGCTTTTGCAGCGCCAGCGGGATTTCGAGTGCGCCCGGCACGGTGACGAGCAGCACGTCTTCGCCCGTCACGCCAAGGCGTTCGAGTTCTTCGATGCAGGCGTCGGCGAGGCCGTTGCAGACGGGTTCGTTAAAGCGCGACTGGACGATGCCGATGCGCAGTCCGTCGCCGTCGAGGTTCGGTTGGTATTGTCCGATTTCCATGTGGTGTCCGTAAGTTCGGTTGAGCGTGGTGACGCGTGAAAAGAGCGCGATGCGACTTCAGGCGCGCGACGAGGCTGGGTCAGCCGCTTCAGGCGGGCAGGGCGCTTGCGCGTCCCCGCCAGGCATCGGCACGAAGCCGGTGACCTCCAGACCGTAGCCCGACATGCTGCCGAGGCGGCGCGGCTTCGAGAGCACCTGCATGCGGCCCACGCCGAGTTCGCGCAGGATCTGCGCGCCGATGCCGTAGGTCTTGAAGTCTACGGGCCGGCGGGCGAGCGCCTCCGCGCGCTCTTTCTGGTCGAACGCCTTGAAGACGTCGATCAGATGTTCCTTGGGTTCGCCGCAATTGAGCATAACGATCACGCCCACGTCGCGCGAGGCGATTTCGCGCATGGCGGCGTCGAGCGTCCACGAGTGCGTGGACGAACCCGTTTCGAGCAGATCCAGCACCGAAAGCGGCTCGTGCACGCGCACGGGCGTATCGACGTCGGGCTTCGGCGTGCCGCGCACGAGGGCGATGTGCGGCGTGCGCGTGGGGTGATCGACGTACATGATCGCGCGGAACTGGCCGTGCGCGGTTTGCATGGTGCGTTCCGCCACGCGCTCGACGATCGATTCGGTGCGGCTGCGGTAGTGGATCAAGTCCGCGATGGTGCCGACCTTCAGGCCGTGCTCCTGCGCGAACTCCATGAGGTCGGGCAGGCGCGCCATCGTGCCGTCGTCCTTGATGACCTCGCAGATCACCGAGGCCGGCGTGAGGCCGGCAAGCGCCGTGAAGTCGCAGCCCGCTTCGGTGTGGCCCGCGCGCACGAGCACGCCGCCTGGCTGCGCCATGATCGGGAACACGTGGCCGGGCTGCACGATGTGCTCGGCGCGCGCGTCGTGCGCGACGGCCGCCTTGATCGTGCGGGCGCGGTCGGCGGCGGAAATGCCGGTCGTAACGCCTTCGGCGGCCTCGATGCTGACCGTGAACGCCGTGCCGTACTGCGTGCCGTTGCGGTAGGTCATGAGCGGCAGGTTGAGGAGCTTGCAGCGTTCCTGGGTGAGTGTGAGGCAGATCAGCCCGCGGCCGTACTTCGCCATGAAGTTGATGGCTTCAGGCGTGACGAACTCCGCAGCGATGACGAGGTCGCCCTCGTTTTCCCGGTCTTCTTCGTCGACGAGGATGACCATCTTGCCGGCTTTGAGCTCGGCGATGATCTCAGGGGTGGAGGCGAGCGTCATGTTGGGATTCTGGCTGGAAAGGCCACATTTTACGCCACGCGGGCGGGCGCGTCGCCCAGAACGCGGGAAGGCGCGAATCGCGTCTGTTTCACGCTAGTAACGCCATGCGTCATTCAGGTGAAACGTTCCTATTCGCGGTTCATCTCGCGTGCTCGCGCGCATTGCGCCGCACGCGGGCGCGGCTCCCGCCTGAGCCGGCTTGCGGCGGGAGGGCGCGGGCGCGACGGGGCACGAACGGGCGAGGCGTCAGCGCAGGATCACATCGTCGGCGAGTCCCTTCGTCAGTTCCAGCGCCTGGCGCTCGAACAGGCGCCGGTACAGGCCGTTTTCGCGGCGCACGAGCGCGTCGTGCGTGCCTTCCTCCGCCACGCGTCCGCGTTCGAGCACGAGCAGCCGGTCGAGCGCGCGCACGGTCGAGAGCCGGTGTGCGACGACCACGGTCGTGCGGCCCTCCATGAGCCGCTCCATGGCCTGCTGGATCAGCACCTCGCTTTCACTGTCGAGGCTCGAGGTCGCTTCGTCGAAGATCAGGATCGGCGCATTCGCGAGGAACGCGCGCGCGATCGCCACGCGCTGGCGCTCGCCGCCCGAGAGCTTCACGCCGCGCTCGCCCACGAGCGTGTCGTAGCCGTGCGGCAGCGCCGTGATGAAGTCGTGGGCGCTCGCGAGCTTCGCCGCGCGCTCGATTTCGGCGTGCGTGGCGCCGGGCCGGGCGTAAGCGATGTTCTCGGCGAGCGAGCGGTGGAACAGCACCGGCTCCTGCTGCACGATGGCGATCTGCGAGCGCAGCGACGCCTGCTGCACGCGCGCGATATCCTGGCCGTCGATCGTGATGCGCCCCTCGGACACGTCGTAAAGGCGCTGGATCAGCTTGATCAGCGTCGTCTTGCCGGAGCCCGAATGGCCGACGAGGCCCACGCGCTCGCCAGGCGCGATACGCAGCGTGAGGTTCTCGTAGAGCGGCCTGGCGTCCGCGTGATCGCCGTAGCGGAACGTCATGTTCTCGAAGCGGATGTCGCCCTGATCGATCACGATGGGCGGCGCATCGCGCTGGTCCTCGATGCCGAGCGGCGCCGCGTCGAGCGCGACGAGCTCTTCCATGTCGTTGACCGAGCGCTGCAGGTTGCGCACGTGCATGCCCACATCGCGCAGGTAGCCCTTGAGCAGGAAGAACAGCGTGAGCGCGAACGTGATGTCGCCGACGCTTGCGAGACCGCGCGCCCAGAGCAGCAGCGCCGCGCCGAGGATGGCCGCCTGCATGCCCACGAGCAGCGCGCCCTGCACGCCGCCGTTGAGCGTGCCGCGCTGCCACGTGCGCCGCGTGCGGCTGCTCCACTTCGTGACGACGCGCGCGAGCCGCGCTTCTTCGCGCGTTTCCGCGCCGAACGCCTTGACGACGGCGTTGCACGAAATGGCGTCGGCAAGCGCGCCGCCCATCTTCGTATCCCACTGGTTCGCGAGCCGGGCCGAGGGCGCGACGTAAAAGAGCGAGAGCGAGACCGTGATCGCCAGATACACGGCCGAGCCGAGGCCGACCACGAGGCCCATCACGTGCCACTGCACGGCGAGCAGGACGGTCGAGCCGACCAGCATGACGAGCGACGGGAAGAGGGCGACGAGCAGCGTGTCGTTGAGCAGATCGAGCGCCCACATGCCGCGCGTGACCTTGCGCACCGTGGAACCGGCAAAGCTGTTCGCGTGCCAGTCCGTCGAGAAGCGCTGCACGCGGTGAAAGGCTTGCGTGGCGATCTCGCTCATCATGCGCAGCGTCAGCGTGATGATGTTGCGGTACGCGGCCTGGCGCATGATCGTGCCGCCGAGCCCGAGCGCCGTGAGCGCCCAGAATGCGACGACCGCCGCATGCCAGGCGGCGGCGCTGCTGGCTGCGCCGCCGTGCGTGAGGGCGTCGACGAGCTGGCCGGCGTAGTGCGGCGTGAGCACGTCGGCGAGCGCGCCGAGGAGCGAGGCGAGTGCGACGGCCGTGACGCGCACCGGTTGGCGCGCCCAGTGCCGGAAGGTGAAGCCGAGGACCTTGCGGAAGGTTTGTCCGCCCGATTCGGGTTTGTTGTTTAGCTCTGTCATGGACAGCATGCTCCGGACGTGATGCCCGAAGACTCTCCTGAAGCAAGCGTGAAGCGTTAAGACGGAAAACGGGCTTCGCACGCCCGGGCATCGGTTGCCGGACGGCCTGACCTCGAATTCGCTGAATACGGCGCGGCGTCTGAAAACATGCCGCGCGGGACGCGCTATGGCTGCGCTGGAAGCGGGACGGTTGCGTGACGCGACGCAACGTGCAACATCACCCGGACCATCGGCATGGCGGCGCTCGTGTCAATCGTTGCCAACTGTGCCTCCTGGTTCGATTCGGGTGATGGGAACGCGGCACGCCGTGCGGCGAGCGCGTAGGGAAAGGCTAGATTCTATCAGCGCCCCGGCGCGCGTGCTTGCGCGCGTCCGGGGCCGGCATGGCGCCGGCCAGGCGGCGCTTAGTCCTGCGCGGCCGAATTGGCGGCCTTCTCAGCCGAGAGCATCCGCTCCACGTATCGCGCGATCAGATCGATTTCGAGATTCACCTTCGTACCGGTCTGAAGATGCTTGAGCGTGGTGACTTCCACGGTATGGGGAATCAGGTTGATCGAGAATTCGCAGCCGTCCGTGCGATCGTCGACCGAGTTGACCGTGAGGCTCACGCCGTTCACGGTGATCGAGCCCTTGTAGGCGAGATAGCGGCCGATATCCGCCGGCGCGAGAATGCGCAGCTCGTGCGACTCGCCCACGGGCGCGAAGCGCGTGACGGTGCCAAGGCCGTCCACGTGACCCGAGACGATGTGGCCGCCCAGGCGGTCGTTCGCGCGCAGCGCCTTTTCGAGGTTCACTTCGCCCGTCGCCGCGAGGCCCACGGTGCGGTTCAGGCTTTCGCGCGAAACATCGACGTCGAAGCCCGTTGCCGACTTCTCGATGACGGTCATGCAGGCGCCCTGGATCGCGATGCTGTCGCCGAGCTGTACGTCGTCGAGGCCGAGGCTCCCTGCATTGACGGCGAGGCGCACGCCTGCGTCGGCACCCGTGCCGAGCGGCTTGATCGATTCGATGCGGCCCACTGCCGCGACGATTCCGGTAAACATCGTGCTGTTCCTTGTGTTCAGTGCTTCAGTGAGGGTCAGGCGTCTTGCGTCGTGACGACACGCGCAAGAATGCGCAGATCGCTGCCAAGACGATCGACGGAATGAAAGGCGAGGCGCGTGCGCTCGTCGAGCGTTGCGGGCGCAGCGATGTCGATCATGCCGAGCGCATTCGTGCCGAGCAGCGACGGCGCCACGTACACGAGCAGTTCGTCCACGCAGCCTTCGCGCAGCAGCGAACCGTTGAGCTTGTAGCCCGCTTCCACGTGCAGTTCGTTCACGCCGCGCGCAGCGAGCTCCGTGAGCATGGCCGGCAGATCGACCTTGCCCTGCTCGTTGCCGAGCGCGACGATCTCGGCGCCGCGCACGCGCAACGCTTCGGCGCGCTCTTCGTTGCTCGCGTCGAGCGCCGCGCAGAACACGAGCGTGGGCGCGCCCACGAAAATCTGCGCGAGCGGCGAGGCGTCGAGGCGGCTGTCGATCAGCACGCGTTTGGGCTGGCGCGGGGTGTCGACGGCGCGCACGGTCATGCGCGGGTCGTCTTCCTTCACCGTGCCGATGCCCGTGAGGATGGCCGAGGCGCGCGCGCGCCAGGCGTGGCCGTCGGCGCGCGCGGCTTCGCCCGTGATCCATTGGCTTTCGCCCGAGGGCAGGCCGGTGCCGCCGTCGAGCGATGCGGCCACCTTCATGCGCACCCACGGACGCTTGCGCGTCATGCGCGAAACGAAGCCGATGTTCAGTTCGCGCGCCTCGTTGGCGAGCAGTCCGCAACGCACGTCGATGCCCGCGTCGCGCAAGATCGAAAGCCCGCGCCCCGACACGAGCGGGTTCGGGTCTTCCATCGCCGCAATCACGCGCGCGACCTTCGCTTCGATCAGCGCGTTCGCGCAGGGCGGCGTGCGGCCGAAGTGGCTGCACGGCTCGAGCGTCACATACGCCGTCGCGCCGCGCAGATCGTGCCCGCGCGCGCGGGCGTCCTTCATCGCCTGGATTTCGGCGTGATCCTGGCCGGCCGGCTGCGTGAAGCCCTCGCCGATCACCACGCCGTCCTTCACCAGCACGCAGCCGACGCGCGGGTTCGGGTCGGTCGTGTACAGGCCGCGGTGGGCGAGCGCGAGCGCACGCACCATGTGGACGAAATCGGATTGCGAAAACATCGTCGGGCTTTCTCCCGGGCGGCGGTCAGATGGGGCCGGCGAGGCGCGCGCCGCGCCGGCGGTCGTTGGCGTGATGCCTTATTGCGTGACGTTTTCCGCCGCGGCTTCCGCTGCAAACGCGCTGCGCGCCGCGGCGATGGTCGCGTCGAGGATCGCGTCGTCGTGGGCGCTCGAGACAAAACCCGCCTCGTAGGCCGACGGCGCGAAGTAGACGCCCGCGTCCAGCATGCGGTGGAAGAAGCGGTTGAAGCGCGCGATGTCGCTCTTCGTGACCTCTGCGAAGCTGCCCGGGACGTTGTCGGCGAAATAGAGGCCGAACATGCCGCCCATCGAATCCGCCACGAACGGCACCTTCGTTTCGCGCGCCGCGGCCGACAGCCCCTTCGCGAGACGTTCGGTCTTCGCGGTGAGCTGCTCGTAGAAGCCGGGCGCCTGGATGAGCTGCAGCGTTTTCAGGCCCGCCGCGACCGCGATCGGATTGCCCGAGAGCGTGCCTGCCTGATAGACCGAGCCGTTGGGCGCAAGGTGATCCATGATCTCGCGACGGCCGCCGAAGGCAGCCGCCGGCATGCCGCCGCCGATCACCTTGCCGAGGCACACCATGTCGGCCTCGACGCCGTAGAGCGCCTGCGCGCCGCGCAGGCCGACGCGGAAACCGCACATCACTTCGTCGAAGATCAGCACGCTGCCGTGCTTCGCCGTAAGGCTGCGCAGTGCGCCGATGAACTCGGGCGTGGCCTTCACGAGGTTCATGTTGCCCGCGACCGGTTCGACGATCACGGCGGCGATCTCGTCGCCGAACGCCTTGAACGCTTCTTCGAGCGCCGCGACGCTGTTGTATTCGAGCACCGTAGTGTGCTTCGCGATGTCCACCGGCACGCCCGCCGACGTCGGGTTGCCGAACGTGAGCAGCCCCGAGCCGGCCTTCACGAGCAGGCTGTCGGCGTGGCCGTGGTAGCAGCCTTCGAACTTCACGATGCGGTCGCGCTTCGTGAAGCCGCGCGCGAGACGCAGCGCGCTCATGGTCGCCTCGGTGCCGCTCGACACCATGCGCACTTGTTCCATCGACGGGACGATCTTGCAGATTTCCTCGGCGATCTCGATCTCGGCCTCGGTGGGCGCGCCAAACGAGAAGCCATTCGCGAGCACGCGCTGCACCGCTTCGAGCACTTCCGGATGCACGTGGCCGACGATCATCGGGCCCCACGAGCCGATGTAGTCGATATAGCGCTTGCCTTCGGCGTCCCAGAAGTACGGCCCTTGCGCACGCTCGATGAAGCGCGGCGTGCCGCCGACCGAGCGGAACGCGCGCACGGGCGAATTCACGCCCCCCGGAATGGTGCGCTGGGCGCGTTCGAAGAGGGCTTCGTTGCGGTTCTGCGTGCTGGACTGGGTGTTGGACATGAGTGCTGGACCTGCGAAAGTGGTGTGGCGCGCGGCGCTGACGAAACGGGCCGGCGTACGGACCCATGCGGCGCCGCAGGGGCGCGGGCGATGGGGCTGTTCTCTTGAAATTGTACCGGAGTCGCGCGGATCGGGCCGGCCCGTCCGGTCGGTCTGGGCGGTCCCCGGCGCGCCCCGGGTCAGCGCGCTGACGGCCCCTTTTTTCCTGCTACTTTCTGCCTTTGCGGGCTGGCGGCGCGAGGTGCGGCGCCGTGTCGCGCAGATTGTCGTGCCATGCCTGCATGGCCGCGACGGCCGGCGCCGGCATGGGCCGCCGCCCGGTCAGTTCGGCCCAGCGTTTTTCCAGCGCGCCTTCGGCCGCCGGCTTGATGACGGTGCCCGAACTCTGTGCGTCCCAGGTCTGGATCGAAAACGGGTGCACGCGCAAGTCGTCGCGCGCGATGACGACATCCTCGCCCGCGTCGACGAGCCAGTCGTAGACGAAGTCGATACACAGCCGGTAGCCGCGCTTGTACGCGGCGTCCGGCACTTCGTAGGGTGCACGCGTGACGTAGCCGGAACCGAACAGCCCGCGCGGCTCGGCAGCCACACGATGCAGGAACACCCGGTCTCCCGGCAGGATGCCGCGTGCGAAGCCGCATCCCCAGGTGTCGGCGACGGCTTCCCCGGCGCGCACACGGCGCGCGAAGTCGGGCAGTTCGGGCCAGGGCCACTTCTTGGGGCTCCAGATGAGCAGGAAGGCGGTCATGTCGGCAACGCGGCAAGTTGAGCGAAAGCGGGCAGCTTAGCGCAAAGCCGCGCCGCCGCCGCATGTAGGGCGGCAGATGGCGGGCAAGGGGTGTCAGGTACAATTCGGCGGCACTCCGTTGCTGTTTTTGTCCGCTTTCGTCCGCTCCTGCAGCGACGGATGAATCGGCCCTTGACATCGAGACCGCGCGAGCCGCGCGAGTTTCGCCGCCACACACACCATGTCCCATTCCCCGCGCCGCCGGCCCGATGGCCGGCTGATCCTGTTGCTCGGCGCACTCGCCGCCTGCGGCCCGCTCGCCACCGACATGTATCTGCCGAGCCTGCCCGCCATCGCGCAGTCGTTCGGCGTGAGCGCTGCCGCTGCGGCCTCGACGCTCACGAGCTTCATGGCCGGCTTTTCGATCGGCATGCTGCTCTACGGCCCGGTTTCCGACGCTTACGGCCGCCGCCCCGTGCTGCTCGGCGGCATCGCGCTCTTCACGGTGGCCAGCATTGCTTGCTGGCTCTCGTTTTCGGTGGGCGAGCTCGTGATCGTGCGCTTTCTGCAGGCGCTCGGCGCGGGCGCGGCCTCGGTGCTCTCGCGGGCCATCGCGCGCGACGCCCACGAGCCATCGGACGCTGCCAAAGTCCTCTCGATGGTCGCGATCGTCACGGCGATCGGGCCGCTGCTCGCACCGCTGATCGGCGGACAGTTGCTGCTGATCGGCGGCTGGCGCGTGGTGTTCGTCGCGCTCACGCTGTTCGGCCTCGCGTGCGCCGTGGCGGCCTACCTGCGCGTACCGGAAACCTGGCCGCCGGAAAAGCGCGAAAGCGCGGCCGTGCTGCGCTCGTTCGCGGCTTATGGACGCTTGCTGCGCGATCCGCTCGTCTGGGGGCACATGCTCTGCGGCGGCATGGCGTTCGCCGCGATGTTCACCTATATCTCGGCCACGCCGTTCGTCTATATCGAGTACTTCCACGTTTCGCCGCAGCACTACGGCTTCTTCTTCGGCGCGAACGTGTTCGGCATCATGCTCGGCAACTTCCTCAACACGCGCTTCATCGGGCGGCTCGGCACCCTGCGCATGGTATCGATCGCTTCGGGCGTGAGCATCGTCGCGTCGCTCTTCGTCGCGCTCATGTGCGTGACGGGCTGGGGCGGCCTGTGGTCGATCGTGTTTGGCCTGTTCTTCGTGGTGAGCGTGGTGGGGCTGCTCGGCGCGAACTGCGCGACCGATCTCATGTACCGCTATCCGAAGAACGCGGGCGCGGCGGCGGCGGTATTCGGCGCGACGCAGCTCGCGCTCGGCGCGCTCGCGAGCGCCGTGGTCGGCTGGTTCCCGGGCATCTCGCCGTTCGGCATGGGCGTGACGATCGGCGTATGCGGACTGCTCACGTGGGTGGGGCGCGCGCTCGTCGTGAAGTGGCACGGCACGCCGGCGCCGGACGCGGTGCGAACGGCAACGCCGTGAGCCGTACGTCGATACGACGTGCAAAATAAAAAATGGGACGCTGAGGCGTCCCATTTTTTCATCGCTCGAATGAGTCGATGAATGAGCCGACCTCAGTCGCGCGCCGTGGGCGAAGCACCGTGGCTCAGCCAGTCGAGCACGGCCGATGCATCGTCGTCGGCATGCTCGCGCACCTTTTCGACGGCGTTGCCGAGGTCCGCATCGGGTGAAGCACGGCGAATCGCGACGCCCACCGCGAGGATGTCGATCATCAGCAGATGCAGGATGCGCGAGATCATCGAAAGCTGCGATTCGCGCATCTCGATGTGATCGGTTTCGAGCGCCACGGTCGCGCGTTTGGCGAGCGGCGTGTTGCTCGACGTGATCGCGATCACCTTCGCGCCCGCCTGCATGGCGACGTCGAGCACACGCAGCAGTTCCGGCGCGCGGCCCGACTTCGACACGGCCACGATCACGTCGCCCTTGCCGAGCAGCGCGGCGGAAGCGGCCTGCATGTACAGGTCGCCATAGGCGATGGTCGGGATGCCGAAGCGGAAGAACTTGTAGTGCGCGTCCTGCGCGACGATATGCGAGTTGCCGAGGCCGTAGAACTCGATGCGGCGCGCTCCGTTGAGCAGCGTGATCGCATTCTCGACCTGCTCGAAGTTCAGGTGCTCGCGCAGTTGCAGGATGGCCGAGACGGTATTGTCGAGCACTTTCGCGCCAAAGTCGGTGGCGGTGTCGCCCAGATGCACCTGGCTGTGGCTCACCGGAATCGTGCCCGTGAGGCCCGTGGCGAGCTTGAGCTTGAAGTCCGAGAGGCCCTGGCAGCCCAGCGAGCGGCAAAAGCGGATGACCGTGGGCTGGCTCACGTCGGCCTTGCGCGCGATATCGACGATCGGATCGTTGATGATCGAGCGCGGATGGTTGAGCGCGAGGTCGGCCACGCGGCGCTCGGCGGGCGTGAGCGCGTCGCGCATCTGGCGAATGCGTTCGAACACGGCCGACGAGCCGCCGCCCGCGCGATTGGACAGCTGCTCCGCGAGAATCGCCGACACGCCGAGGAACGCCGGATACTCCGCCGTGATCACGTAGGTGGGGACGTTCGAGAGATAGGTGTCGAAACGGCCCTTCGCCTCGAAGCGCTGGCGGAACGACGAGCGCGTGAAGAGGTCGCCCAGGCGCGGCACCACGCCGCCGCCGATATAGATGCCGCCGAGTGAGCCGAGCGTCATCGCGATGTTGCCCGCGAAGCTGCCGAGAATGCCGCAGAAGCATTCGACGGTCTCGAGCGCGAGCGCGTCGCCGTCGTGCGCGCGCTGCACGACTTCAGCCGTGCCGAGATCGGCAGGCAGTTTCTTCTTGTCGCGTGCGGCGAGCGCACGGTAGATGAGCTCGAGGCCGGGCCCCGCGCACACGCGCTCGAACGACACATGCGGCCACTTCTTGCGCGCGAACTGCAGCACGATGTCTTCGCGCTCGTCCTGCGGCGAGAAGCTTGCGTGGCCGCCTTCGCTGCCGAGCGCGATCCAGCGGTCGTCGGCGGGAATCAGGCCCGAGACGCCGAGACCCGTGCCCGGACCGAGCAGGCCGATCACGCTGTTCTGGCGGCGCTGGCCGCCGCCTACCTGCACGCGCTGCGAGTCGGTCAGGCCGGGCAGCGCCATGGCGAGCGCGGTGAAGTCGTTGACGACCAGCAGCGTGTCGAAGCCGAGCGAGCGACGCGTCGCTTCGATCGAGAAGGTCCAGTCGTGATTGGTCATGCGCACCTGGTCGCCGTCGACCGGATTCGCAATCGCGATGGCCGCATGATTCACGCGGCCGATCTTGTTGTCCTTCAGGTATTGCTGGATTACTTCCGCGACGCCGGGATACTGTGCGCACGGATACACGCGCACCTGGCCGATTTCGCCCGGACCCGTTTCCAGCGCGAAGCGCGCGTTGGTTCCGCCGATGTCGGCGAGCAGCCTCGGACCGTCGGCGTGCTGGCCTGCGCCAGGGGCGTTTTTATTAGGCGCACCAGTAGACATCGAGTCTCACTCCCTTGTCGTTCGCCAGCTTCGAGATGGCGTTGTTTTGTTCGGCCGCGGCGGCCTGTTGCAGCACTTCGAGCTTGCGCTGTCCCGCGATCAGCAGGAACAGCCGATCGACCTGGCGCAGCGCCTGCATCGACCACGAGACGCGCGCATGGGGCGCTGCCTGCGGATGCACGGCCACGAACGGGCGCGCCGTGGTGATCGCTTCGTGCCATTCGGGGGCGTCGGCGAAGATCGAGGCCGTGTGGCCGTCCTCGCCCATGCCGAGTACGGCGACGTTCGGCAGCTTGCGGGCAGGGTCGGCGTTGAGCGCGGCGACATGCGCGTCGAGGTCTTGCGCCACGTCGACGAGCGGCAGGAAGTGCGCGTGCGCCGCTTCGTGCGTGAGCAGCGTCTCGCGCGCGAGGCGCGCGTTGCTCGCGGAGTCGGTGTCCGGCACCCAGCGGTCGTCGACGAGCGTGACGTCGATGTGCGCCCAGTCGAAACGGTGCGTCGAAAGGGCCTCGAGGAAGGGGCGCGGGCTCGTGCCGCCGGAGACGGCAAGCGTTGCACGGCGCGCGGCAGTACCGGGCGCCGCCTGCTGAGCGGCGAGCGACGCATGTAGCGCGTCGCCCACGGCTCGCGCCAGCGCGTCGGATTGGACGCGCGGGTCGTCGAATACGTGAAGCTCGATCACTTCTCCTCCATGCTGCTTTTTTGTAGGTCTACGGGGTAGTTCATCTGTCCGGTCCGGCGTCGCGCTCGCTGTGCGCGCCGCCATGCAATCCCATCAATTCTCTTCTTCGAGCCAGCAGGTGCCGTGCTGCGCAAGCATCGCGCTCGCGGCCGCCGGTCCCCATGTGCCGGCCGCATACGGCTTGGGCGCGCGGGGCGTTGCCGCCCACTCGTTGAGGATCGGCTCGACCCACGTCCACGCCGCTTCCTGCTCGTCGCGCCGCACGAACAACGCGAGGCGACCGTTGATCACGTCGAGCAGCAGGCGCTGGTAGGCCTCCATCTGGCCTTCGCGGAAGAACTGGTCGAACGCGAGATCCAGATGCACGCTCGCGAGATTCATGCCTTCGCCGGGCTGCTTCGCGAGGCAGTAGAGGCGGATGTTCTCGTTCGGTTGCAGGCGGATCACGAGGCGGTTCGCGCCGGGGCGCAGCGCCGGTGCGCCGAGCGCCGAATGCGGCACCGGACGGAAGTTCACGACGATCTCGGCCACGCGGTCGGCAAGACGCTTGCCGGTGCGCAGGAAGAAGGGCACGCCCGCCCAGCGCCAGTTTTCGATCTCCACCTTGAGCGCGACGAAGGTTTCCGTGTGGCTTTCGGGTTTCACGCCATGCTCGGTCGCATAGCCCGGCACCGCCTGGCCGCGGATCACGCCCGCATGGTACTGCCCGCGCACCGCGACCTTGCTGATGTCGAGCGGGTTGATCGGCTTGAGCGCGCGCAGCACGCGAAGCTTTTCGTCACGCACCGAATCCGAATCCATCGAATGCGGCGGCTCCATGGCGACGATCGAAAGCAACTGCAACAGGTGATTTTGCACCATGTCGCGCAGCGCGCCCGTGTTGTCATAAAAGTCACCGCGCGCTTCGACGCCCAGTTCTTCGGCAATCGTGATCTGGATGCTCTCGACCCATTCGCGGCGCCACAGCGGCTCGAAAAGCGCGTTGCCGAAACGCAGCGCGAGCAGGTTCTGCACCGGCTCCTTGCCGAGGTAGTGGTCGATCCGGTAGATCTGGCCTTCGGCGAAGATCTCGCCCACGGCGTCGTTGATCGCGTTGGACGACTTGAGGTCGTAGCCGAGCGGCTTTTCCAGCACGATGCGCGAATTCTCGTTCAGCCCCACGGCGGCAAGCGCGCGGCAGATCGGCACGAACAGCGACGGGCCCGTCGCCAGATAGAACACACGAATGCCGGGCAGCGACGCGATGCCGTCGCGCAAGTGAGTAAAGTCCTCAGCGCGCGAGAGGTCGAGCTTCACATAGACGATGCGTTCGAGGAAGCTGGCCCACGCGTTGTCGTCGAAGCCGCCGTTCTTCTTCACGTGCGGCTTGACGTGCTCGTCGACCCACTGGATGTACGCTGCACGATCCTCTTCGTGGCGCGCGACGCCCACGATCTTGCCGGCCTGGGCGAGCATGCCTGAACGGTGCGCTTCATACAGGGCGGGGAGGATCTTGCGCATCGACAGGTCGCCGGTGGCGCCGAAGAGCACGAACGTGAAACCTGAATCGATCGGGGTTTGCATGAGTCTCGGTCAGAGTCCTGGGGGCCGCTGCAGGGTACAACGGGTGCCCGTCTGTGTGGGCGATCGGGCGGCCGTAGTCCGATAAAATTTTTTTTGACACTGAATTGTAGTTTAACTACAATCCAAATCAAGAGGTAACGTTCATTCGATGAAAAAAGCGTGGAACGCAGCCAGCTAGGCGGTTTGCGCGGTTTCGCGAGCGGACGGAATGCCCCCTCATGTTAACGGAGAACCACGCGGGACTCAGCCCGGCTTGCCAGTGAGCCGTGCGCCCGGTTCCCCGCCGTGCGGAGGCTTCAAGGCCGCGTGACGCAAGCGGCGCCTCGGCCGGTCGGGTGACCGGTGAAAATCAAAAGAGGAGACAGTCAAGTTGCATTCCGAACCACTCATCTCTTGAGCGTCCTGCGGCCGGTAACCGGCACGCGGCCCGCGCGCATCTAATGAAAAGCACGCGCGCGCGGCACTCCGGCGCCCGTCCGTCCAGTGTTTTGCCTGTTTTGCCTGTTTGACCAACCACCGCACCCTGGTGATCAGGGGCCAATCGTTTTTTGTTCAGGTGTCTGGAGGAGATAAGCAATGAAATTCCGCGCGATCATGGGCGCCCTGTGCGCAGCAGGTCTGTTGGGTGGCGTCGCCACGGCGCAAGCGGCCGAGTCCCTCGAAGTGCTGCACTGGTGGACTTCGGGCGGCGAGTCGAAGGCCGTCGGCGTGCTCAAGGACGACATGACGAAGCAGGGCTATGTGTGGAAGGACTTCGCGGTCGCCGGTGGCGCGGGCGCGGCGGCCATGACCGCACTGAAGACCCAGGTGATCTCGGGCAACGCACCGACGGCCGCCCAGATCAAGGGTCCGCTGATCCAGGAATGGGCTGAGCAGGGCGTGCTGGTGAACGTCGACTCCGTCGCCGGCGACTGGAAGGCGAATCTGCCGCCGCAGATCGACAAGATCATGCACGCCGACGGCCACTACGTGGCAGCGCCGTTCTCGGTGCACCGCGTGAACTGGGTGTGGATCAACAAGGCAGCGCTCGACAAGGTGGGCGGCAAGGCGCCGACCACGTGGCCGGAATTCTTCGCGCTGGCCGACAAGATGAAGGCAGCAGGCATCCAGGCGGTCGCCGCCGGTGGTCAGCCGTGGCAGGACCTGACGCTGTGGGAAGACGTGGTCCTCTCGCAGGGCGCGGACTTCTACAAGAAGGCACTCGTCGACCTCGACCAGAAGACCCTCACGTCGCAGCAGATGGTCGGCGTGTTCGACACGGTCCGCAAGATCGAGTCGTACATGGATAACGGCCGCACGGGCCGCGACTGGAACCTCGCCACGGCCATGGTCATCAACGGCAAGGCCGGCATGCAGTTCATGGGCGACTGGGCCAAGGGCGAGTTCGCGAACGCGAACAAGCAGCCGGATACGGACTACGTTTGCGCAGCCGTGCCGGGCACGGCAAAGGCCTACACTTTTAACGTCGACTCGTTCGTGTTCTTCCAGCAGAAGGGCCAGAAGGAGGCAACGCCTGGCCAGCTCGCCCTCGCGAAGACGATCATGAGCCCGGGCTTCCAGGAGCAGTTCAGCCTGTACAAGGGTTCGATTCCGGTTCGTCTCGGCGTGGACATGAGCAAGTTCGACGCATGCGCGAAGAAGTCGTACGCGGATGAGCAGGTCGCGATCAAGGCCGGCGGCTATGTGCCGTCGCTCGCTCACGGCATGGCTCAGCCGGACGCAACGGCCGGTGCGATCACCGACGTCGTGACGAAGTTCATGAACTCGAACCAGGATTCGAAGAGCGCGGTCGAAGCGCTCGCGAAGGCTGCGAAGACGAAGTGAGCGTAGCAGGTTAGTGCTGTAAGACGGGGGGCGCCATACGTGGCGCGCCCCGGGCATGACGGTTCACTCTCTGAACCCCATCATCGTGCGAAAGCGGTTTTCGCACCGTACCAGGAGTTGCGCAGTGACTGCTTCTCTTAGCGGCAACGGCAAGGCGGCCACGCCTGCTACCCGCCGCGCGTCGCCCATGGCGGCGCTCGCAGACCGCTGGATCCCGAAGCTGGTGCTTTCGCCCAGCATTCTGATCAGCCTCGTATTCGTCTACGGCTTCATTCTCATTACCGGGTATCTGTCGCTCTCGACCTCGCGACTGATGCCGCGCTATGAATTCGCGGGTCTCGACCGCTATCGCGAGCTGTTCGCGAACGACGTCTGGTGGACGTCGGCGCAGAACCTCGGATGGTTCGGCATCCCGTTCATCGCGATCTGCGTAGGGCTCGGGCTGTTCCTCGCGATCCTGCTCGACCAGCAGATTCGTCAGGAAGGCGCGCTGCGCGCGGTGTTCCTCTATCCGATGGCGCTCTCGTACATCGTGACGGGCACGGCATGGCAGTGGATCTTCAATCCGGACCTCGGCATTCAGCAGGTGATGCACAGCATCGGCTGGACGAGCTTCCACATCGACTGGCTCAACGACCCGGACAAGGCCATTTTCTGTATCGTGGTCGCCGCCGTGTGGCAATCCACGGGCTTTTGCATGGCGCTGTTCCTCGCCGGTCTGCGCGGTGTCGATAGCGAGATCTTCAAGGCGGCCCAGGTGGACGGCGCGACGCTGCCCACGATCTACCGCAAGATCGTGATTCCAAGCATGCGTCCGGTGTTTTTCTCCGTGCTGCTGATCCTGTGCCACATCACGATCAAGACGTTCGACCTCGTCGTCGCCTTGACGGCCGGTGGTCCGGGCACGTCGTCGTCGCTGCCGGCCATCTTCATGTACACGTTTTCGTTCAACCGCGGGCAGCTCGGCGTCGGCGCAGCTTCGTCGATGATGATGCTCGCCACGGTCGTGGCCGTGCTCGTGCCGCTCATGTATCTGGAATCGAGGAGCACGCGCAATGCAGCCTAAGATGAACGTGAGCCGCGTGGTCATCTATGCGGCGCTGATCCTGTTCGCGTTGTACTTCCTGTTCCCGCTCTACGTGATGCTGTCGACGTCGTTCAAGTCGCTCGACCAGATTCACACGGGCACCATGCTCTCGCTGCCCACGAGCCCGACCTTCGCGCCGTGGATCAAGGCGTGGAGCGAAGCATGTACCGGCGTGCGCTGTGACGGCATGCAGCCGTTCTTCATGAACTCGGTGAAGATGGTGATTCCGGCCGTGCTGATCTCGTCGATCATCGGCGCGTTCAACGGCTACGTGCTCACGCACTGGCGCTTTCGCGGCGCGGACGCGCTCTTCACGATGCTGCTGGTGGGCTGCTTCATCCCGTTCCAGGCCATCCTGTTGCCGATGGCGCGTCTCGAAGGCTTCCTCGGCCTGTCGAACACGATCGGCGGTCTGGTGCTGGTGCACGTCGTGTACGGCATTGCGTTCACCACGATGTTCTTCCGCAACTTCTACGTGAGCGTGCCCGCTGAACTCGTGAAGGCCGCGCGCATCGACGGCGCCGGTTTCTTCATGATCTTCACGCGCATCATGCTGCCGATCTCGCTGCCCATCTTCATGGTGTGCCTGATCTGGCAATTCACGCAGATCTGGAATGACTTCCTGTTCGGTATCGTGTTCTCGGGCGTCGATTCGATGCCGATCACGGTGGCGCTGAACAATCTCGTGAACACGTCCACGGGCGTGAAGGAATACAACGTCGACATGGCCGGCGCGATCATCGCCGCGCTGCCCACGCTGCTCGTCTACGTAATCGCCGGCCGCTACTTCGTGCGTGGCCTCACGGCGGGCGCGGTGAAGGGCTAACTGCGCGACAGAACGCGCATTCGATTAAAGGATTCATAGCATGGCAAGCCTTTCCATTCGCGACGTCTACAAGACCTATCCGAACGGGGTGCCCGTCCTCAAGGGCGTCAACATCGACATCGAAGACGGCCAGTTCCTGATTCTGGTCGGCGGCTCGGGCTGCGGGAAGTCGACGCTGCTCAACATGATCGCGGGTCTCGAAACCGTGACCAAGGGCGAGATCATGATGGACGGCAAGGTGGTGAACAACCTCTCGCCGAAGGATCGCGATATCGCGATGGTGTTCCAGTCGTACGCGCTCTATCCGTCGATGACGGTGCGCGAGAACATCTCGTTCGGCCTGAACATCCGCAAGGTGCCGAAGGCCGAGCAGACCCAGATCGTCGACCGCGTGTCGAGCATGCTGCAGATCCAGCATCTGCTCGACCGCAAGCCGGGCCAGCTTTCGGGCGGCCAACGTCAGCGCGTCGCCATGGGCCGCGCACTGGCGCGCGATCCGATCATGTTCCTGTTCGACGAACCGCTCTCGAACCTCGACGCCAAGCTGCGTATCGAGATGCGTTCGGAAATCAAGCTGCTGCATCAGCGCGTGGGCAAGACCATCGTCTACGTGACGCACGACCAGATCGAGGCAATGACGCTCGGCGACCGCATCGCGGTCATGAAGGACGGCATCGTGCAGCAGTTCGGCGCGCCGCAGGACATCTACGACTCGCCGTCGAACCTGTTCGTCGCGGGCTTCATCGGCGCGCCGCCGATGAACTTCATCGAAGGCAAGCTGGTGGAGCAGGGTTCGGGCATCGGCATCGAGCTCGACACGGGCGTGGCGCGCAACGTGCTGAACCTGCCGTTCGACGCGAACAAGGTGCGCGGCCATATCGGCCAGAATGTGGTGCTGGGCCTGCGCCCCGAGCGCATCACCGACGCGCGCAGCTCGCACGACGGCCACGGCCACGAACTGCAGCGCCACGCGGTGCAGGTCGATGTGATCGAGCCGACCGGTCCGGACACGCTCGTGTTCGCGCAGGTCAACGGCAAGCGCATCGTGAGCCGCGTGCACCCGGGCGCGAATCCGCAGCCGCTCAACAACATGGATCTGCTGTTCGACGTTTCGAAGGCCGTGCTGTTCGACCCGAAGACGGAAGCACGTATCGCCTGATCTTCGTTCACCGGTTTGTCCGGCGCGATAAAAAACCCCGTTCGCTGCGCAAGCAGCAACGGGGTTTTTTCGTATCGGCGCGACGATGACGGGTTCGGTCAGGGCGCGTGCGTATGATGCTGCCCGTGTCCGACCGGGTGCGGCTGCAACAGCACGAGCACGGCGCCCGCGCCGCCGTCGTGCGGCCGCGCCTGGCAGAACGCGATGACTTCTTCCTTCTGCACGAGCCACGCGCGCACCTTGCCCTTGAGCACGGGCTCCTTGCCGACGGAACCGAGGCCCTTGCCGTGGATCACGCGCACGCAGCGCAGCCCGCGCTTGCCCGCTTCACGGATGAAGTCCTGTAGCGCCTCGCGCGCTTGCTCGCGGCGCATGCCGTGCAGGTCGAGTTGCGCCTGCACGATCCACGTGCCGCGCCGCAGCTTCTTGACGACTTCCTCGCTCACGCCGGGGCGGTGATAGTAGAGCGAGTCGTCGGTGTCGAGAAACGCTTCCGGGTCGAATTCGTCGGAGATCGCTTCGTGCAGCACGGCCTGCTCGTCGAGCCGCGTTTGCAGCGGCAACGGCACGGGTGCTGCCCGGCGCGGCTGCGCGCGCGCGGGCTGCTTGAGCGGCGCGATCTGGCCGATCTCGCGGCGAAAGAGATCACTGTCGGCGGCGGCTTCGACACGCGCCGCCTGCGCGGCCACGCGTTCGCGCTCGCGCTGGCGGGTTTGCACCTTGAGCGCGTCGCGCAGGCTGCCGAGGCCGGCGAAGCCAGAAGCCGTCTTGCCTGGCGTGGCTTCTTCCGTTGCCGGAGCCGGCGTGGGCGCTGGAGCCTGGCGAGCCGGGGCGGGGCGCCTGGGCTCGCCCGGGTGGGGCACGTTCTTGGGCATGACGAAAAACGCTGGGTGAAGCCCGCTCGTCCGGCTCAGCGGTCGGCTTCGGCGCTCATCACGTGCGCCTGGCCCAGCTCGTTGACGGTCTCGAGGTAGCGCTGCGCGTCGAGTGCGGCCATACAGCCCGTACCCGCGCTCGTGATCGCCTGGCGATAGACGTGATCCTGCACGTCGCCGGCCGCGAACACGCCCGGCACGCTCGTGCCGGTAGCATTGCCGTTCAGGCCGCCGTTCGTGATGATGTAGCCGTTCTTCATCTCGAGCTGGCCTTCGAAGATGTCCGTGTTCGGCTTGTGGCCGATCGCAACGAACAGACCCTGCAGGTCGAGCTCGGTGGTCTCGCCCGTCTTCACGTTCTTGACGCGCAGGCCGTTTACGCCGCCTTCGTTGCCCTTGACTTCGTCGAGCACGTGGTCCCACTTGATGTCGACCACGCCTTCCTTTTCCTTTTCCAGCAGGCGGTCGATCAGGATCGGCTCGGCGCGGAACTTGTCGCGGCGGTGAATGACCGTGACCTTCTTCGCGATGCCCGAGAGGTAGAGTGCTTCTTCGACGGCCGTGTTGCCGCCGCCGATCACGGCGACGTGCTGGTTGCGGTAGAAGAAGCCGTCGCAGGTCGCGCACGCCGAGACGCCGCGGCCCATGTACAGCTCTTCGCTCGGCAGGCCGAGGTATTGCGCCGACGCGCCGGTCGCGATGATGAGCGAGTCACAGGTGTACTCGGCCGAATCGCCGATCAGGCGGATGGGCTTTTCGTCGAGCCTGGCCGTATGGATGTGATCGAACACGATTTCCGTATTGAAGCGTTCGGCATGCTCGAGGAAACGCTGCATCAGTTCGGGGCCTTGCACGCCGTTCGGGTCTGCGGGCCAGTTTTCGACGTCGGTCGTCGTCATGAGCTGGCCGCCTTGGGCCAGGCCGGTGACGAGCAGCGGCGACAGGTTCGCGCGCGCCGCATAGACGGCGGCCGTGTAGCCGGCGGGGCCGGAACCGAGAATCAGGACTTTGGCGTGTTTGGTTGCAGACATGATCGAATTCCGTAGAAAGACGCTGCGTGGCGCGTAAGGTCGGGCGCCCGGCGAGGGCCGCCCGGCATTGCGGCGGGGCTCACGCATGTAATTGGGCATCAGCCCGCAATTATAAAGGCGGGGGACGTTCGCCGCTCGATGAAGCTTCCTCATCGGCGCGATAGCCTGAGCGTTGCGGGCGGGCCGCGCAGTGCGGATCGGCGGGTGCGGCGCGGCCGGATGTCGCTTTGTGGCGCGCCCGCAGCGTTGTCAGTTACCGTCATTTACAGCGAGGGGCCGCCGGGGCCGAAACAACGCGTTTACAATAGGCCCGATCGGACGACGGCGGCCGCGCCCGTCTGCCCGGGGTTTCGGGCATACGGAAGGACTGGCGGACCGCAAACGCATCAAGAATCAGCCCAGGATTCAATGGCCAAAGCTCCCTTTTCCGCGCAGGCGCAGGCATTGCCTCACCGCATGTCGCGCCTTTTCACCGAAATTCGCTGGATTCTGCAGGTCGCGCTAGGCGTATTCCTGCTGATGGCGCTCATCAGTTACAGCCGCCACGACCCGAGCTGGACGCACGCGGCCCAGGTCGACCACATCTCGAACTGGGCGGGGCGCGTCGGCGGGCGCGTCTCGGACATCCTGCTGCTGCTGTTCGGCCTGTCCGCCTACTGGTGGATCGTGCTGCTCGGGCGCCTCATCTCGGCAAACTACCAGCGCATCACGCGCCACGAAGCGATTGCCGACGATGACGAGGACAAGCCGCGCGACATCAGCTGGGTCGCCGAAGCCTTGTCGTTCGTGCTCGTCATGCTGTCGAGCTGCGGCATCGAAGCGCTGCGCATGTGGTCGCTCAAGGTGCAGCTGCCCCAGACGCCCGGCGGCGTGGTGGGCGGCGCGGTGGCGCGCGGCGTTTCACACGCGCTCGGCTTCACGGGCGGTACGCTCGCGCTGCTGCTCGGGCTCGCGATCGGTCTTTCGCTCTACTTCCGCTTTTCGTGGCTTTCGGTCGCCGAAAAGGTCGGCGAATACATCATCAACGCCGTGACCATGGCGAGGCTGCGCCGCGAGGCGGGCCGCGACCGCAAGCTCGGCGAAGCGGCGGCCGTCAAGCGCGAAGGCAAGGTCGAGCGTGGCCGCGTGAAGATCGAGGAACACGAGCCGGTTACGATCGTGCCGCCGGTGGTCACGCCGCAGCGCTCCGAGCGCGTCGAGAAAGAGCGTCAGGTGCCGCTCTTCAAGGATCTGCCGGGCGATTCCACATTGCCGGCGATCTCGCTGCTCGACCCGGCTTCGGCCACCCAGGAAACCATCTCCGACGACACGCTCGAATTCACCTCGCGCCTGATCGAGAAGAAGCTCAAGGACTTCGGCGTGGACGTCGCCGTGGTGGCCGCGTATCCGGGCCCGGTCGTCACGCGCTACGAGATCGAGCCGGCCACGGGCGTGAAGGGCAGCCAGATCGTGGGCCTCGCGAAGGATCTCGCGCGTTCGCTCTCGCTCGTCTCGATCCGTGTGGTGGAAACGATTCCGGGCAAGAATTTCATGGCGCTGGAACTGCCGAACCAGCGCCGCCAGACTGTGCGGCTTTCGGAAATCCTCGGCTCGGCGGTCTATTCCGACGCGCCTTCGGCGCTCACCATGGGCCTTGGCAAGGACATCGGCGGCAAGCCGGTATGCGCCGATCTCGCGAAGATGCCTCACCTGCTCGTGGCCGGCACGACCGGCTCGGGCAAGTCGGTGGGGATCAACGCGATGATCCTCTCGCTGCTCTACAAGGCGAGCGCCGAGCAGGTCCGCATGATCCTGATCGATCCGAAGATGCTCGAAATGAGCGTCTACGAGGGCATTCCGCATCTGCTCTGCCCGGTCGTGACCGACATGCGTCAGGCCGGCAACGCGCTGAACTGGACCGTGGCCGAGATGGAGCGCCGCTACAAGCTCATGAGCAAGCTGGGCGTGCGCAATCTCGCGGGCTACAACAACAAGATCGAAGAGGCGAACAAGCGCGAGGAGAAGATCCCGAACCCGTTCAGCCTCACGCCGGACGATCCGGAACCGTGCCAGAAGCTGCCGCATATCGTGGTCGTGATCGACGAACTCGCCGACCTCATGATGGTGGTCGGCAAGAAGGTCGAGGAGCTGATCGCACGTATCGCGCAGAAGGCGCGCGCCGCCGGCATCCACCTGATTCTCGCGACGCAGCGGCCTTCGGTGGACGTCATCACCGGCCTCATCAAGGCCAACGTGCCGACGCGCATTGCGTTCCAGGTCTCCTCGAAGATCGACTCGCGCACGATTCTCGACCAGATGGGCGCCGAGTCGCTGCTGGGCATGGGCGACATGCTCTACCTGCCGCCGGGCACGGGTCTGCCCGTGCGCGTGCACGGCGCGTTCGTCGCCGACGACGAGGTGCACCGCGTCGTCGAGAAGCTCAAGGAGCAGGGCGAGCCGAACTATATCGAGGGCATTCTCGAAGGCGGGGTGGGCGGCGAAGGCGACGAGGGCACCGCTGCGGGAACCAGCGGCACTGGCGACGAGTCCGATCCACTGTATGACCAGGCCGTCGAAGTGGTCATCAAGAATCGCCGCGCGTCGATTTCGCTCGTGCAGCGGCACTTGCGCATCGGCTACAACCGCGCGGCGCGGCTGCTCGAACAGATGGAGCAGTCCGGGCTCGTTTCGGCGATGTCGTCGAGCGGCAACCGCGAGATCCTCGTGCCCAACCGCGGCGACGCCGAATAAGCCATGCCAGGCCGCCGCGCGCCTTGGCAACGGCCCGGCAGCGGCTGCGGCAACCCGACGGCCAAAGACACACCTCTTGGAGAACGATAGATGCAGTATCCGGCTGGACTTCCGACCCGCTTTGCGCGCGCAGCGCGCCGCGCGCTCTTCGTTGCGCTTGGCGCGTCGGTCCTGATGGTCTCGCAGGCGTATGCGAGCGGCACCGATCAACTGAAGCAGTTCGTCTCACAGGTCCATTCCGCGCGCGGCAGTTTCGTGCAGCGGGAACTCAAGGCGCCCTCGGGCGCGAAGAACGCCAGCGACGCCATTGCCACGGCCACGATGAACGCCAAGACTTCGAGCGGCACATTCGTGTTCGCGCGGCCCGGCAAGTTCATCTGGTCGTATGAGAAGCCGTATCAGCAGGTGCTGCAGTCGGACGGCGACAACCTCTACGTCTATGACAAGGACCTGAACCAGGTGACCGAGCGCAAGCTCGGCGGCGCGCTCGGCGCGAGCCCGGCGGCGATCCTGTTCGGCAGCAACGATCTCGACAAGAACTTCACGCTCTCCGACGCGGGCGTGAAGAACGGCATCGACTGGCTGGAGCTGATTCCGAAGTCGAAGGACACGCAGTTCAAGAGCGTGGGCATCGGCTTTCGCGACGGCAACCTCGAAGCCATGGAGCTGCACGACGTGTTCGGCAACGTGACGCTGCTCACGTTCTCCAACATCGAGAAGAACCCGACGCTGCCGGCTTCGACCTTCAAGTTCGTGCGGCCGCCAGGCGCCGATCTGATCACGGGCGGCTCGAACTAAAGCCGTTCACCTCACGCACCACGTAAAAACGGGCGGCTCTTTGCAGGCCGCCCGTTTTTCTTTGTGCGCAGCGGTTTGTCAGGCCGTGAAGCGGATCACGCCGTCCGCGCCGGTCGTGCGCGTGACTTTGCCTTCGAGCCACAGCAGGTTCAGGTGCGCGAGCGCTTCGCCCATCGCGAAAGTCATCTGGTGGATGTCGAGCTCGCGCTTGAACATCATCGGCACGATGTCGGCGGCGCTTTGCGGCGCTCGCCCGCACGCTTCGATCACTTCGGCAAGACGCGCGTCATGGTGCGCGCGCAACTGCGCGATGCGCGTGCGCACGCCGCGAAACGGCTTGCCGTGCGAGGGCAGCACGAGCGTGTTCTCGGGCAGCGTTTCGTAGCGGCCGAGCGATTCGAGGTAGAGGCCGAGCGGATTGCCTTCCGGCTCCATGTCGAACACGGAGACGTTGGTCGAGATGCGCGGCAGCACCATGTCGCCGGAAATCAGCACGCCGGTTTCTTCGCAGAACAGCGCGCAATGCTCGGGCGAGTGGCCGTAGCCTGTGATGACGCGCCAGTCGCGGCCGCCGATCGCCACCGTATCGGCTTCGCGCAGGCGGCGGTACTGCGTGGGGAGCGCTGGCACGAGGCTGCCGTAGTAGCCGCGGCGGTTGCGCAGCTTGTCGAGCGAGGCTTCGTCCTTAAGCCCGTGACGCGCGAAATGACGCGCGGCGCCTTCGCCGCCCGCGTTCGAGCCGTCGCCGGCCGCCATCACGCGGGCCTGCATGTATTCGCCGAGCGTGGTCCACAGGCGCACGTCCCAGCGCGCTTTGTCCCCGCCCGCGCAAATCCAGTGTGCAAGGCCGATATGGTCGGGGTGGCAATGCGTGACGAGCACGCGCAGCACCGGCAGGCCTTCCAGCTGGTTCTCGAACACGGCTTCCCAGCGGGCCTTGATGGTGTCGTTGGTGATGCCGCAGTCCACCACAGTCCAGCCTTGCTGGCCGTCGATCTCGTCGCGCAGCAGCCAGAGGTTGATGTGGTCGAGCGCGAATGGCAGCGGCATGCGCAGCCATTTCACGCCGGGCGCGACGTCGAAGGCGAGGCCGGGCTCCGGCAGGGTGTCGGCGTAGGGATAGTCGAGCTGGTGTTCGAGGGCATTCATTGGGGGTGTCTTCTCCTGTCGACCAGAGTTAGCGCTTACTCTGGTCCCATGTAAAACGGTCGACCAGAGTTAGCGCTTGAGCACCGACTCCGGCCCCATGCAAAGCGCGTCTTGCGCGTCGCTCCTGCCGGTTGCGTAACCGCGTACTTGACGATAACGTAAACGTCGATTCTATCGTCCCTCGCGCTGTCGTGCAGACAACAGCCGGGCCAGCCGCCTTTCGCACACCATGACGACCCAGTACACGATTACCGAACTCGCCCGGGAATTCGACGTAACGCCGCGCGCGATCCGTTTCTACGAGGACCAGGGCCTTCTGGCACCCAGCCGGGAAGGCGCGGGTGGCCTGAAGCGCGTCTTTTCGGGGCGCGATCGCACGCGGCTGAAGCTGACGCTGCGCGGCAAGCGCCTCGGCTTCACGCTCTCGGAGATCCGCACGCTGCTCGACCTCTACGAGTCGCCGACCGACACGCTCCCGCAACTCCAGGCGTTCCTCGACACCGTGGTGCATCACCGCGAGATACTCGAGCGCCAGCGCGCGGACCTCGACGCGACGCTCGAAGACCTCGCGCAGTACGAGTCCCAGGCGCGCGCGCTGCTCGACAGGAATGTGGCGCACGAAAGCGACGCTCCCGCCGCCGCTCGCGCGAAAACCTGACGCCCGCGCAACGGGCATGGCCGCCATGAAACACTTCCCGAAACTGCTTTCTTCGCAGATCGGCTTCGATGTCGCGCAGACCATGCTCGACGGCTTCAACCGTCACTACCACAACTTCTGCGACGCGGCGGCGAGGGCGCGGACGTTCTTCGAGGCCGCCGACTGGCGCGCCCTGCAGCAGCTTGCGCGCGAGCGCATCGCCTCTTACGACGATCGCGTGAAGGAATGCGTGGTCGCGCTCGAAGACGAATACGGTGCCGAGAGCATCGACGACGAGGTGTGGCAGCAGATCAAGCTGCACTACATCGGCCTGCTCACGACGCACCGGCAGCCCGAATGCGCGGAGACGTTCTTCAACTCCGTGTGCTGCAAGATCCTGCATCGCTCGTACTTCAACAACGATTTCATCTTCGTGCGGCCCGCCATCTCGACCGAATACATCGAGAACGACGAGCCCGCCGCGAAGCCCACTTACCGCGCGTACTATCCGGGCAAGGACGGCGTCGCGGCGACGCTCGAGCGCATCGTCACGAACTTCCAGCTGCAGACGCCGTTCGAGGATCTCGGGCGCGACGTCGACTGCATCATGCAGACGATGCTCGACACCTTCGGTGTGGTCGAGCCCAAGCCGAACTTCCAGATTCACGTGCTGTCGTCGCTGTTTTTCCGGCACAAAGGCGCGTATATCGTCGGGCGCATCATCAACGGCGATCTGCTCGCGCCGTTCGTCGTGCCGATCCGTCATGTGGAGTCGGGCAAGCTTGCACTGGACACGGTGCTGCTGCGCACGGAGCAGCTGCTCATCCTCTTCAGCTTCTCGCACTCGTACTTTCTGGTGGACATGGAAGTGCCGTCTGCCTACGTCGAGTTTCTGCGCACCATCATGCCGCGCAAGGCCAAGGGCGAAATCTACACGTCGCTCGGGTTGCAGAAGCAGGGCAAGAACCTGTTCTATCGCGACTTGCTGCACCACCTCTCGCATTCGAGCGACCTGTTCATCGTCGCGCCCGGCATCCGCGGCATGGTGATGATCGTGTTCACGCTGCCTTCGTATCCGTATGTGTTCAAGGTCATCAAGGACAGCTTTCCCGCGCCGAAAGAGACCACGCGCGAGCAGGTCGAAGCGAAGTATCAGCTCGTGAAGCGCCACGACCGGCTTGGGCGCCTTGCCGACACGCTGGAATATTCGAGCGTGGCGCTGCCCATCGCGCGGCTCGACCACGCGCTCGTGCGTGAGCTGCAGACGCTGGCGCCCTCGATGCTCGAGTACGAAGGCGATAACCTCGTGATCCGTCACGTCTACATCGAGCGGCGCATGGTGCCGCTCAATCTCTATCTGCAGAACGGCAGCGACGCGGAAGTCGAGCATGGCATTCGCGAATACGGCAACGCGATCAAGGACCTGCTGCGCGCGAACATCTTTCCGGGCGACATGCTCTACAAGAATTTCGGCGTGACGCGCAACGGCCGCGTGGTGTTTTACGACTACGACGAGATCGAATACCTCACCGACTGCAACGTGCGCGCCGTGCCGCCGCCGCGTAATGAGGAAGACGAACTATCGGGCGAGCCATGGTACCCGGTCGGCCCGCGCGACATCTTTCCGGAGACGTACGGCACATTTTTGCTCGGCGATCCGCGCGTGAAGCGCGCATTTCTCGCCCATCACGCGGACTTCTTCGAGCCCGGGCTCTGGCAGGAAAGCCGCGCGAGGCTCATCGCGGGCGAAGTGCCGGACTGCTTTCCTTACGACGCATCGATTCGTTTTAGCGTGTGTTACCCAGAACGTTTCGCGCGTGAAGACGCGCCGGTCGTGCGCGTTGCCTGAACGCGCGTGCGGCCAACAGCGAATGCAAACGGATTCATCAAGGAGCACAAACATGAGTGAGACGCAAAAGCAGGACGCCATCGTGATCGTTTCGGCGGTGCGCACGCCGATGGCGGGCTTTCAGGGTGATTTCGCGACGCTCACCGCGCCGCAGCTTGGCGCGGCGGCGATCGCGGCGGCCGTCGAGCGCGCCGGGTTGAAGCCCGAACAGGTCGACGAGGTCGTGATGGGCTGCGTGCTGCCCGCGGGGCAGGGCCAGGCGCCCGCGCGCCAGGCGGCGCTCGGCGCGGGGCTGCCGCTCGCAGCGGGTGCCACGACCGTCAACAAGATGTGCGGCTCGGGCATGCGCGCGGCGATGTTCGCGCACGACATGCTGCTGGCGGGTTCGGCCGATGTGATCGTCGCGGGCGGCATGGAGAGCATGTCGAACGCGCCTTATCTGCTGCCGAAGGCGCGCTCCGGCATGCGCATGGGCCACGGCCAGGTGCTCGACCACATGTTCCTCGACGGCCTCGAAGACGCCTATGACAAGGGCCGCCTGATGGGCACGTTCGCGGAAGAATGCGCGGGCGAGTACGACTTCTCGCGCGAGCGCCAGGACGCGTTCGCGATCGAGTCGCTCAAGCGCGCGAAACGCGCCAACGAGGACGGCTCGTTCGCATGGGAGATCGCGCCGGTGAAGGTGGCCTCGCGCGCAGGCGAAACGACCATCGAACGCGACGAGCAGCCGTTCAAGGCCAATCTCGACAAGATCCCGACGCTCAAGCCCGCGTTCAGCAAAACCGGCACGGTGACGGCGGCGAATTCGTCGTCGATTTCGGACGGCGCGGCGGCGCTCGTGATGATGCGCGAATCGACGGCGAAGCAACTCGGCCTCAAGCCGCTCGCACGCGTGACGGGCCATTCGACCTTTGCGCAGCAGCCCGCGAAGTTCACGACGGCGCCGGTGGGTGCGATCAGGAAGCTGTTCGAGAAGACCGGCTGGACGGCCGGCGACGTCGATCTCTACGAGATCAACGAGGCCTTTGCCGTGGTCACGATGGCCGCGATGAAGGAGCACGATCTGCCGCACGAGAAGGTCAACGTGAACGGCGGCGCGTGTGCGCTCGGTCACCCGATCGGCGCTTCGGGCGCACGCATTCTCGTGACGCTGATCGGCGCATTGCGCGCACGCGGCGGCAAACGCGGCGTGGCGACGTTGTGCATCGGCGGCGGAGAGGCCACGGCGATGGGCGTCGAACTGCTGTAGGCTGGCGCCAGACGAAGCGCGCCGCATTGCAAGGCGGGCGGCGCGCTGCAGCGGTTTCCATGCACGGACAAGCAAGGTGACGAGATGAAAACAGCGTTGATCGTGGGCGCGTCGCGGGGCCTGGGTTTCGAGTTCGCGCGGCAGTATGCGAAAGCCGGCTGGCGCGTGCTGGCCACGGCGCGTGGGCCCGAAGCGCTCGAAGCCCTGCGCGCAATCGGCGCGCAGACCTTCCAGCTCGACATCGCGCGACCCGAGGAAATTGCTGCGCTCGGCTGGAAGCTCGACGGCGAACGGCTCGACGTGGCGCTCGTCGTCTGCGGCGTCTACGGCCCGCGCACCGAGGGCGTGGAGACCATCACGGCCGAAGACTTCGAATACGTGATGAACACCAATGTGCGCGGCCCGATGCAGTTGATCCCCGTTCTGTTGCCGCTCGTCGACGACGCCCACGGCGTGCTCGGCGTGCTGTCGAGCCGCATGGGCAGCATTGCGGAGACCACGGGCACGACGGGCTGGCTCTATCGCGCGAGCAAGGCCGCGCTCAACGACGTGCTGAAGATCACCTCGCTGCAAACTCGCCGCGCCACCTGCGTCGCGCTGCATCCGGGCTGGGTGCGCACCGACATGGGCGGCGCGCACGCGGCGATCGACCCGGCGGTGAGCGTCGCCGGCATGCGCGAGGTGGTGGCCGAGGCGGCCGCCGCGCGCGACGTCTTCAATGGCCGCTTCTTCCAGTACGACGGCACCGAACTCGACTGGTAAAGCGCCGCCCGTCTACGCTACGCTTGCGGCCTCTCGCAACGGAGCCTCGACCCATGAACGCTGAAACCGCGCGCGTTGTCCCGCCCGCCACCCGGCCCACCGATTGTCCTTGCGGCGGCGCTGCGCCCAACCAGAAGGCAGTCAGCAAGCCGCCGCGTTACGCGCAGTGCTGTGGCCGCTTCATCGACGCAGCGGCGATCCCCGCCACGGCGCTCGAGCTGATGCGCTCGCGCTACACGGCCTACGTGCTGGGTGAGGAGGCGTATCTGCGCTCGACGTGGGCGCCCGAAACCTGTCCCGCCGATCTCGACGTCGATCCCGCAGCCGAAGGCGCCCCGCGCTGGCTGGGTCTCGCGGTGAAGCGCCACGAACAACGCAACGACGCGCACGCGATCGTCGAATTCGTCGCGCGCTACAAAACGGGCGGCCGCGCGTTCCGGCTGCACGAGACGAGCCGCTTTACGCGCGGCGACGACGGCCGCTGGCGTTATGTTGACGGCGACGTTTCGTCGGGCTAACGAATAACTGACTGCCGGCAATATTTTCCGCAGCGAATTCCCTCGCCGGTTCTCTAACGACGCCGAAATTAATGCCTTTGCAAACAGGCGCTTACTGCAGAATCCCGCGGCTGTTGTCCGCGCGCGACGCTCACCACCCGGACCTTTTTTAAAACGCGCGCGTCCGGCGCGGGCCGAAAGTGCTGCGTCCGCCTTGCCTCATAGGGCCGCGCGAGGTTGGCATGCGTTATGCCGGGTTAGCCCTGAATTGCACAACAAATATTTGTCGTGCGAGTATCTAATCACGGTGCCCCGCACGATACGTAAGTGCATAGTGAAGAAGTTTTTTCACGTGATGCGTGTATCGACTGCAATGGGTGCTGGCGGCGGGTCTGATCGACGATAGAACTGCGCCGCGCAGGTGTTCCGATCGATGCAATTCCCCGTTACGGGTACACGCCCGCTCCTGGCTTCGCGGCCAGGCGCAACGGTGTCTCGTTGTGCCCTGAAAGGGCTGAAGCGTGGGTAATGGTCGGACGGTTGTCGGGTTCACAGCAGCAGGTCTTTTGCAGGTGGTGTAGCGCATGGCGTTCAGGAAGCTCCTTACCGGATGGGTCGTAGCCGGCACCGCGTGTGTGCTTTCGGTGGCTCACGCAGCGTCGCTTTCCGATCCGGCAAGTGCGAGCGCGAACGCGCAACTCGCCGCCAACACCCCGGCCACGCATTCCGCCAACGGCCCCCAATCCAGCCTCGCAGGCGGTCCCCTCGGCAGCGCCAACGTGCCGCGCATCGCGCTCGACGACGCGTATCTGCCCGTCGTGCCCGCCAGCATGAACGAGCAGGTGATCCGCGTTCCCGTCGATGCATCGGGTGACGTCACGCTCGAAACCACGATTTACCGCCCGAACGGCCCCGGCCCGTTCCCGATGGTGATCTTCAACCACGGCAAGATTCCCGGCGACCCGCACCTCCAGTCACGCAGCGACCCGCTCTCGTTCGCGCGCGAATTCGTGCGCCGCGGCTACGTCGTCGTCGCGCCGAACCGCCAGGGCTTCGCGGAGTCGGGTGGCTCGTATCAGCAGGACGGCTGCGATGTCGCGAACAACGGCCTCGGCCAGGCGGCCGATGTTGCTTCGACCATCGCGTACATGTCGAAGCAGCCTTATGTCGACGCGAGCCAGATCATCGTCGCGGGCACCTCGCACGGCGGCCTTGCCACCATGGCCTATGGCACCGAGGCGGCCAACGGCGTGCGCGCACTCATCAACTTCTCGGGCGGCCTGCGCCAGGACGCCTGCACGGGTTGGCAGAACAACCTGACGCAGGCATTCGGCGACTATGGCGGCAAGGCCCGCGTGGCCTCGCTCTGGCTCTACGGCGACAACGACTCGGTCTGGTCGCCCGATCTCGTCGCGAAGATGTTCGCCGCTTACCGCGACGCCCAGACGGGTGAGGATCACCCGGCCGCGACGGCCAAGCTCGTGGACTTCGGCGCCTACAAGAACGACGCGCATCGCCTCGTGGGCGATCGCGACGGCGTGAAGATCTGGTGGCCGACGGTCGAGGCGTTCCTCGCCAACCGCGGCCTGCCGACGGCGGTGCAGTATCGCGTGGCCACGCCGGTCGCGCCGCGCGGCACCGGCTTCGCGCAGATCGACTCGGTCGGCGCGGTGCCGTTCGTCGATCAGGCCGGCCGCGACGGTTATCGCAACTTCCTCAAGCAGTATCCGAGCCGCGCCTTCGCGGTGTCCGACTCCGGCGCGTGGTCGTGGGCCGAAGGCGGCGACAACCCGATGGCCGTGGCGATCTCGAACTGTGAAAAGCACAGCGCCGATCCTTGCCGCCTCTACGCCGTCAACAACACGGTGGTCTGGAACAACGGCGGCACGCAGACCGCCCAGACCGACGAGAGCGACACCACGCGCGCCACGGCGGACAACACCGCCAACGACAGCGACCACCCGCTGGCGAGCCGGTAAGGACCGCTGCGCGGCGAGCGCCGGGCTCACACTCTCCATCGCGTTTGAAGCTTGCGGCCCCAGAGCGGGCCGCTTTGCCTTTGCGCGGCCCATTGCCTCGCACGCAACCCGTTGTGCCGCCCACTATCGGCTGACTTTCGCACGCCTGCGCCGGCGGACGCGTCGCCAAAAATATCCGCCGCGCCGTCCTGCGTTCTGCAATTTCGCACCGCCGCGCAGATTTTTTTGCGTAGGGCGGGTTCACTTTGCCGTCGTCATCTCCGCGCATTTCTGGTCTTTCTTTTCCATCGGTCCGGAGTTGTCCCGAACGGCGCGAAACGCCGCACCGCCGTGCGTTGGAGGGCGATTTCCGGGGTAGTGCATTGCGGCAGCTAACACGTTAATCTCGGTCCCGCTGTCGTATCGGGAGTCGTATTTGAATTCGCAATCTCACCTTGCCCGCGAAGATCGCGCCGCGACCGATTGGGTCGCTCGCAGCCTGCGCGCCGTGTGGCACCCTTGCACACAGATGAAACATCACGAGCGCCTGCCGCTCGTGGCCGTCGCACGCGGCGAAGGCCCGTGGCTGCATGACCGCGAGGGCCGCCGTTACCTGGACGCGATCAGTTCGTGGTGGGTGAACCTCTTCGGCCACGCCAACGCCTCGATCAATGCCGCGCTCAAGGCGCAACTCGACACGCTCGAGCACGTCATGCTCGCGGGCTGCACGCACGAGCCCGCCGTGGAGCTCGCCGAGCGGCTGTCGGCGCGCACGGGCGGCGTGCTTGGCCACGCGTTCTTCGCTTCCGACGGCGCGTCGGCCGTCGAAATCGCGCTCAAGATGAGCTTTCATTCGTGGCGCAACCGCGGCGAGAGCGGCAAGCGTGAATTCGTCTGCCTTGCCAACAGCTATCACGGCGAGACCATCGGCGCGCTCGGCGTGACCGATGTGAAGCTCTTCAGGGATGCGTACGATCCGTTGCTGCATCACGCGCATGTGGTCGCTTCGCCCGACGCCCGCGCGGCGCAACCCGGCCAAACGGCGGCGGATGTCGCCGCGCGCGCGCTGGCCGATGTCGAGCGTCTTTTCATCGAGCGCGAGGGGCGCATCGCTGCGTTGATCGTCGAGCCGCTCGTGCAGTGCGCCGCCGGCATGGCGATGCACGATCCCGCGTATCTCAAGGGCCTGCGCGCGCTGTGCGACCGCCATCGCGTTCACCTGATCGCCGATGAAATCGCCGTAGGCTGCGGGCGCACCGGCACGTTCTTCGCGTGCGAGCAGGCCGACATCTGGCCCGATCTGCTCACGCTCTCGAAGGGCATCAGCGGCGGCTATCTGCCGCTTTCGATCGTGCTGTCGCGCGACGCGATCTACGAGTCGTTCTACGACGACGACACGACGCGCGGCTTCCTCCATTCGCATTCGTACACGGGCAATCCGCTCGCGTGCCGCGCCGCGCTCGCCACGCTCGATTTGTTCGAGCGCGATGACGTGCTGGTTGCGAACGCCCGCAAATCGGCGCATCTGCGCGAATTGTTCGATCCTCTCGCCGCGCATCCGCTCGTGCGCAACCTGCGCCAGTGCGGCACGATTCTCGCGTTCGACGTGGCGCTCGAAGACGCGCAGCGCGCGGCGACGTTTTCGCGCCGCTTCTTCGAAAACGCACTGCAGCGCGAACTGCTGCTGCGCCCGATCGGTACGACGGTCTACGTCATGCCGCCGTATATTCTGGACAACGAAATGCAGGCGTTCCTCGCTGCACGCACGCGCGAGACTTTCGACGCCACCGTCGCGGAGGACCTCTGACATGGCATTGCTCGATACCCTCGAACAGGGCTTGCGCGATATCGACGCGCACGGCCTGCGCCGGCGCCGCCGCACCGCCGAGACGCCTTGCAGCGCCCATATGCAGGTGGACGGCCGCGCGACTATCGGTTTTGCCAGCAACGACTATCTCGGTCTCGCCGCGCACCCGCAACTGGTCGCGGCCATCGCTGAAGGCGCGCAGCGTTACGGCGCGGGCAGCGGCGGCTCGCATCTGCTCGGTGGCCACTCGCGCGCTCACGCCCAACTCGAAGACGATCTCGCGGCATTCGCGGGCACCTTCGTCGCTGCGCCGCGCGCGCTGTACTTCAGCACCGGCTACATGGCCAACCTGGCCGTGCTCACGGCGCTCGCGGGGCGCGGCACGACGATCTTTTCCGATGCGCTCAACCACGCCTCGCTGATCGACGGCGCGCGGCTCTCGCGCGCCGACATCCAGATCTATCCGCATGCCGACATGGCGGCGCTCGCCGCGATGCTCGAAGCCTCCGACGCGAGCGCGAAGCTGATCGTGAGCGACACGGTGTTCAGCATGGACGGCGATGTCGCGCCGCTTGCGCGTCTCGTCGAACTGGCGCAACAGCATGGCGCGTGGCTCGTGGTCGACGACGCACACGGTTTCGGTGTACTGGGCCCCCAAGGCCGCGGCGCGCTCGCGCAAGCCGCGCTGCGCTCGGAGCATCTGGTGATGGTCGGCACACTCGGGAAGGCGGCGGGCGTGTCGGGCGCGTTTATTTGCGCGCATGGCACCGTGATCGAGTGGCTCGTGCAGCGTGCGCGTCCGTACATCTTCACCACGGCTTCGTCGCCGGCGGTTGCGCATGCGGTGTCCGCGAGCCTGCGTTTGATCGAAGGCGAGGAGGGCAATGCGCGCCGCGCGCATCTCAAGCATCTGATCGCGCGCACGCGTGCGCTGCTCAGCGATACCTGCTGGCAACCCGTCGATTCGCATACCGCCGTGCAGCCGCTCGTCATCGGCGCGAACGAAGCGACGCTCGCGCTGCAGGCCACGCTCGAGCGCGACGGCCTGTGGGTGCCCGCCATTCGTCCACCGACCGTGCCCGAGGGCACCTCGCGTCTGCGCATTTCGCTCTCCGCTGCGCATTCGGATGCCGACCTCGACCGGCTGAACGCATCGCTGCAACGCGCGAGCCTCGAGGCACGGGAGCTTGTGCAATGACGGTTTCGCTTTTCGTCACCGGCACCGATACCGAGATCGGCAAGACCTTCGTGAGCGCGGCGCTGCTGCGCGGCTTCGCCCGCGCGGGGCTGCGCGCCACGGCGCTCAAGCCGATCGCCGCGGGCGCTTACGAGCGCGACGGCGTGTGGCACAACGAGGACGCCGATCAGCTCGACGCCGCCGCGAGCGTGCTGCTGCCGCCCGAGATCCGCACGCCGTTCCTGCTCAAGGAGCCCGCCGCGCCGCACATCGCCGCCGCGCTCGAAGGCGTGACGCTCGATATGGCGCGCATCGTCGATTGCTACGAGGCGGCCTGCGAGCGCGCGGATGCCGTCGTCGTGGAAGGCGTGGGCGGTTTTCGCGTGCCTCTTACGCCGACCGAAGACACCGCCGATCTCGCCGTCGCGCTCGGTCTGCCCGTCGTGCTCGTGGTGGGCATGCGCCTCGGCTGCATCAGCCACGCGCTGCTCACTGCCGAAGCGATTGCCGCGCGCGGACTGACGCTCGCGGGCTGGGTCGCGAACCGTATCGACCCGGCCATGACGTTCCCCGAGGAAAACATCGGCACGCTGCGCGAGCGCCTCGCCGCCCAGTACGGCGCGCCGCTCGTCGGCGTCGTGCCGCACATGCGCGGTGCGAGCGCTGACGACGCAGCCGGACATCTGAACATCGATGCGTTGCTCGCACGCCTGCGCGCCAACGCGTAATGCAAGACAAGCACAGTCACGTAAAGAAGGACCCGACACCATGACGCAAACCCACATCGACATCACAACGCTCAAGGCCACCGCGCCGAGCGCCCAGGCCGCCGCCGAAGCCGCCGCACGCTGGAAAGTCGCCGACGTCGCCGCACTGTACGAGTTGCCGTTCAACGACCTGATGTTCCGCGCGCAGCAGGTGCATCGCGAGCATTTCGATGCGAACGCCGTGCAGCTTTCCACGCTTCTCTCGATCAAGACCGGCGGCTGCGAGGAAGACTGCGCGTACTGCCCGCAATCGGCGCATCACGACACGGAACTGGAAGCCGGCAAGCTGATGGAAGTCGACGCCGTGCTGGACGCGGCGCGCGCGGCCAAGGCAAACGGCGCGACGCGCTTTTGCATGGGCGCGGCGTGGCGCAATCCGAAGGATCGCCACCTCGAACCGATCAAGGACATGATCCGCGGCGTGAAGGCGATGGGTCTCGAAACCTGCGTGACGCTCGGCATGCTCGAAGATCACCAGGCGAAGGCGTTGGCCGATGCGGGCCTCGACTACTACAACCATAACCTCGATACGTCGCCGGAGTTCTACGGCAAGATCATTTCGACGCGCACCTACGAGGACCGCCTCGAGACGCTCGAACGCGTGCGTGACGCGGGCATCAACGTGTGCTGCGGCGGCATCGTCGGCATGGGCGAGTCGCGCCGCGAGCGCGCGGGCCTGATCGCCCAGCTCGCGAACATGGAGCCGTATCCGGAGTCGGTGCCCATCAACAACCTCGTGCAAGTCGCGGGCACGCCGCTCGAAGGCACGGAACCGATCGACCCATTCGAATTCGTGCGCACGATCGCGGTGGCGCGCATCACGATGCCCAAGGCGATGGTGCGCCTCTCGGCGGGCCGCGAGCAGATGGACGACGCGCTCCAGGCACTGTGCTTCATGGCGGGCGCGAACTCGATTTTCTACGGCGACCAGCTGCTCACCACGAGCAACCCGCAGGCGCAAGCCGACCGCAAGCTGCTGCAGCGCCTGGGCATCACGGCGCAGGCCGCGCAGCATCTGCCCGCCGACGACCACGCTCATCACGACCATCACGGCCACCACGGCCATGCGCACGGCGGCTGCGGCCATTGCGAGTGACGCTGCGCATGTCGCCAAAAGCAAAAACGCCAGGCTGCGTAGCCTGGCGTTTTTTATTGTCCAGCGAAAGTACGGCGCGTTACGCGTAAGCCGCGCGCCGGCGCCCCGCGAGCACGAGATAGCACAGTGCGCCGATCACGAGCGAAGGCAGCGTCGCGCCGAGATTCGGCAGCCACTGGTTGAGCGCCTGATACGCGCCGAAACCGACCACCCACGCGACGAACGCGCTCACGTGCCAGCCGCCCGAATAGCCATAGGCGCCGTTCAGATCGGCGAGGGCCTGGGTGTCGATGCGGCGGCGGCGCACGATGAAGTGATCGGCGAGCACTACCCCGAAGAGCGGCGCGAACACCGAGCCGATAAAGAGCAGGAAGTTCTCGTACTTCGCCATCGGCACGACGAGGCCGATCAGCGTGCACAGCGCGCCGAACGCCGCCGAGAGCCAGGGCACACTGGCGCGCGTCCAGAACGTGCCGGTCGAGACCGCGGCCGAGTGGATATCGGCGAAGGCATTGTCGATTTCGTCGATCAGCACGAGCAGCAGCGCGAAGCCGCCGCCGGCCTGCGCGAGCGCCGTGGTGAGGAGGGCGTCGCCGCCGCCCGCGGCGAGGCCGTAGATCGCGCCGAGCGCATAGAACCACAGGTTCGCGATGCCATAGCCGAACAGCGTGCCGCGGAAGGTTTCGCCCGCCTTGCGGCCGAACCGCGTGTAGTCGGCGATGAGCGGCAGCCACGAGAGCGGCATCGCCACCACGAGGTCGATGGCGCTGCCAAACGGCATTTCGCCCGTGCCGGGGCGGCGCATCAGCGCGCCCAGGTCCTGCTTCACGAGCAGGCTCCACGTGAGCCAGGCGGCGCCCGCGAGCAGCAGCCAGATGCCCCACGTGCGCAGGAAGCGCCGCACGAAGGAGAGCGGCCCGCTCACGGCGAGCAGCGTGGCGAGCACGCCGAAGATCACGGTCCAGACGAGCGGCATCGACAGGCCGAAGGCTTGTTTGGCGAGCGCATCGGCGGAATCGCGCATCACGATGATCTCGAACGAGCCCCAGCCCACGAGCTGCACCATGTTGATGACGGCCGGCACCGACACGCCGCGCACGCCGAGCGTCGGGCGCAGCGACGACATGGCGGCGAGGCCCGTGTCCGTGCCGATCACGCCCGCGAGCGCGAGCAGCACGACGCCGATCACGCTGCCGATGACGATGGCCATAAGCGCGTGGGGCAGCGAGAGGCCCGGCACGAGCAGCGCGCCTGCCTGCGCGACGAGCAGGCCGATGCCGAGCGAAAACCATAGCGCGAAGGCGTCGCCGGTGCGGAACTGGCGGCGCGCGTCGGGCACGGGCACGTTCGGCGCGTAGGTGGAGCCGGTCTCGCCGGCGTGCGAATCTTGAGTCATGTGGAACGCTTTCCTCTGTATCGTCTGTTTTGTCTGTTTTGTCCGGGTGCGTTGGCTTCAGCAGCTCGGCCCGCGCTTCGCGCCGCGGCGCACGCTGTCATAATGCACGACTGCATCCGGTGCGGCGCGCCGTTTTGTGGAGCGGGGCGCTGTGTCCCCGAATCTGCCACCGAATTTGCCACACATATGTGGCCAGCCGGAAAGCCGTCATTATCGCGAAAACGTCATGTTTGAAGAAACCCGTGCCAACGTCCCGCTCGCCGAACGGCTGCGCCCGCGCTCCATCGACGAGGTCATCGGCCAGAAGCATCTGCTCGGGCCCAACAAGCCGCTGCGCGTCGCGTTCGAGTCCGGCGAAGCGCATTCGATGATTCTCTGGGGGCCGCCGGGCGTGGGCAAGACCACGCTCGCGCGCCTCATGGCCGATGCCTTCCACGCCGAATTCATTGCGCTCTCGGCGGTGCTTTCGGGCGTGAAGGACATCCGCGAGGCCGTGGAGCAGGCGCAGCTGCATCGTGCGCATGGCCACCAGACGCTCGTGTTCGTCGACGAGGTCCATCGCTTCAACAAGAGCCAGCAAGACGCCTTCCTGCCGCACGTGGAGTCGGGCCTCTTCGTGTTCGTCGGCGCGACGACGGAAAACCCGTCGTTCGAGGTGAACAGCGCGTTGCTTTCGCGCGCCGCCGTGTACGTGCTCAAGAGCCTCGACGAGGAAGAGCAGGGCGAACTGCTCGCGCGCGCGAGCGAGGAACTGGGCGGCCTGACTTTCACGGATGAAGCGAAGAAGGCGTTGATCGGTTCCGCCGACGGCGACGGGCGCAAGCTCCTGAACAACCTCGAAATCGTCGCGCGCGCGGCCGCCCAGCAAAAGAAAACCGAGATCGACGGCGAATTGCTCGGCAGCGCGCTGGCGGAGAACCTGCGCCGCTTCGACAAGGGCGGCGACGCCTTCTACGACCAGATCAGCGCGCTGCACAAGTCGGTGCGCGGCAGCAATCCGGACGGCGCGCTCTACTGGTTCTGCCGCATGCTCGACGGCGGCGCGGACCCGCGCTATCTCGCGCGGCGCATCGTGCGCATGGCGTGGGAGGACATCGGCCTGGCCGACCCGCGCGCCGGGCGCATCACGCTCGATGCCGCTGAAACCTACGAGCGCCTCGGTTCGCCCGAAGGCGAACTCGCGCTCGCGCAGGCCGTGATCTATCTGGCCGTCGCGCCGAAGTCGAACGCGGGCTACAACGCCTATAACGAGGCGCGGCGCTTCGTGAGCAAGGACCAGTCGCGCGCGGTGCCCATCCATCTGCGCAATGCGCCGACGAAGCTGATGAAGGAGCTGGGCTACGGTCACGAATATCGCTACGCGCACGACGAACCCGACGCCTACGCAGCCGGCGAGACCTATCTGCCCGACGGCATGCGCGAGCCGCGCTGGTATCAGCCCACGCCGCGCGGGCTCGAGGGCAAGATCGGCGAAAAGCTCGCGCGCCTGGCCGACCTCGACGCGCAATGGCGCGAGGAGCACCGCGAGGACATCCGCGAGAGGAAGCGCAAGGGCTGAATCGCCCCGAACAACGGCGATGCCCGCCGCGCCGGGATGGCCCGGCCGGTGCGCTAAAATCGTCCCTTCACACAACGAAACTGCGTCTCACAATCCCATGCTCGACATCCAGCTGCTGCGCAAAGACCTCGACGGCGTCGCGAAGCGCCTCGCCGACCGCGGCTACACCCTCGACGTCGCGGCCTTCTCCGCGCTCGAAGCGGAACGCCGCGCCATCCAGACCCGCACCGAAGAGCTCCAGGCGCGCCGCAACATCCTGTCGAAGCAGATCGGCGCGATGAAAGGCCGTGGCGAGGACACCTCGGCGGTCATGGCCGAAGTGGGCGGCATCGGCGACGAGATGAAGACGTCGGCGGCCAAGCTCGACGAGATCCAGTCGAAGCTCTCGGACCTGCTGCTCGGCGTGCCGAACCTGCCGCACGAAAGCGTGCCCGCGGGCAAGGACGAGGCCGACAACGTGGAAGTGCGCCGCTGGGGCACGCCGCGCGCGTTCGACTTCGAGGTGAAGGATCACGTGGATGTCGGCACGCCGCTGGGTCTGGACTTCGAAACGGGCGCAAAGCTCTCGGGCGCCCGCTTCACGATGCTGCGCGGCCAGATCGCGCGCCTGCACCGCGCGCTCGCGCAGTTCATGATCGACACCCACACGCTCCACCACGGCTACACGGAAACGTACACGCCCTACATCGTCAACCCGGAAATCCTGTACGGCACGGGCCAGCTGCCCAAGTTCGCCGACGACATGTTCCGCGTGGAAAAGGGCGGCGGCGAAAACACGGTCACCCAGTACCTCATTTCGACTTCAGAAATCTCGCTCACGAACACCGTGCGCGAGAGCATCGTGGAAGGCAGCGCGCTGCCGATCAAGCTCACGGCGCATTCGCCGTGCTTCCGCTCGGAAGCCGGTTCGTATGGCCGCGACACGCGCGGCATGATCCGTCAGCACCAGTTCGACAAGGTCGAGATGGTGCAGATCGTTGCGCCCGAAACGTCGTACGACGCGCTCGAGCAGATGGTCGTCCACGCGGAAACCATCCTGCAGAAGCTCGGCCTGCCGTATCGCGTCATCACGCTGTGCACGGGCGACATGGGTTTCTCGGCCACCAAGACGTATGACCTCGAAGTGTGGCTGCCTGCGCAGAACACGTATCGCGAAATTTCGAGCTGCTCGAACACGGAAGCGTTCCAGGCGCGCCGCATGCAGGCGCGCTATCGCAACGCGCAGGGCAAGCCGGAACTCGTGCACACGCTCAACGGCTCGGGCCTCGCCGTCGGCCGCACGCTGGTTGCCGTGCTGGAGAACTATCAGGAAGCCGATGGCTCGGTCGCCGTGCCGGAGGTGCTGCGGCCGTATATGGGCGGCGTGGCGCGTCTCGAAGCCGGCGCCTGAGGCGCTGTCTCGCGCGCAGGACATGTGATTCCTTGCCCTCGAAACTTTTTTCCGATGAGGGCTTGCAGAAGTCAAAAAATGTTCTATAATCTTCGCTTCTCCGGTTGCCGACCAACACCGGGGAAGCAGTAAAGAGCCGTACACCGGAGAGGTGGCAGAGTGGTCGAATGTACCTGACTCGAAATCAGGCGTACGGTTTCCCCGTACCGTGGGTTCGAATCCCACCCTCTCCGCCAGATTCAGAAAACCCCTGCATGCTTACCCGCTGCAGGGGTTTTTGCTTTTCTGCTCGAGTTCCGGCATGCAGGCCGGCGCGCGCATTCACTTGCGCTTGGGGTCATGATCGGACTGCCAGCGCGCGATGTAAGATATTTCTCATTCTTGACGGCGGCTTTTGCTCGAACGATCGGAGATCTCTGAAAATTCGGCGTCCGGCGTCATCGGGATGACACAGATTGCTGCGGGTTGCTGCGCTGGCGACGCCGCAGCGCCGGTACAATCGCTCCTTTGAATTGCGGCGCAGGCTTCTCTGTCACCGCCGCGCCCACTCCGGTCCATCGATGCCTATCACCTACAAGTCTGCCGATGATCTCGCCCGCCTGCGCATTTCGGGCCGGCTCGCCGCCGACGTGCTCGCGATGATCGGCGAGCACGTGAAGCCGGGCGTCTCCACCGACGACCTCGACGCGATCTGCAACGACTACATCGTCAACACGCTCAAGGCCGTGCCGGCCAATGTCGGCTACCTCGGCTTTCCGAAGACGATCTGCACGTCCGTCAATTCCGTGGTCTGCCACGGCATTCCGAATCGCGGCGAGGTGCTCAAGGACGGCGACATCATCAACATCGACGTGGCCGTGATCAAGGACGGCTATTTCGGGGACACGAGCCGCATGTACTGCGTCGGCACGCCGAGTTCGGTGGGTCGCCAGCTGATCGACACGACCTACGAGGCGATGCTCGCGGGCATCCGCCAGGTGAAGCCGGGGGCGACGCTCGGCGACGTCGGCAACGCCATCCAGAAGCGCGCCCAGGCGGACGGCTTCTCGATCGTGCGCGAGTACTGCGGCCACGGCATCGGCAAGGTCTACCACGAGGAACCGCAGGTGCTGCACTACGGCCAGCCGGGGCAGGGCGTGCGCCTGAAGCCGGGCATGGTCTTCACGATCGAGCCGATGGTCAACGCGGGCCGCGCCGGCACATCGGTGCAGCGCGACGGCTGGACGGTCGTCACGAAGGACCGCTCGCTTTCGGCGCAGTGGGAACACATGGTCGCGGTTACCGACGACGGCTACGAACTCCTCACGCCCTGGCCGGACGGCACAGGCGCCTACGAGGCCCCGTGAGCGTGGCTGTGCGGCCTCTGGGGCCGTCTGTCAAGGCTCGCGCGCGGGGCGTCGCGTGCCGGCAATTGTCAAATAAGGATTTGACTCTCAAGCCAGTTCGGTTAAAGCTACGCGTTAGCGCTTTATTGGGGTTTACGACTGCATGAGTCCGTCACTGACCGTTCGCCGTATCGCCGCCGATCAGGGTGCCGTGCTCCGCGAGCTTCGAACAGCTTCGCTGCGCGACGCGCCTTATGCATTCGGCGACACGCTCGAAGACGCGCTATCCGCCGATGTCGCCGTTTTCGACGCCGCGGCGGCCCGGCATGCGGTCTCGCACACGGGCACGTCGTTCATTCTCTATACCGAGGGCCATCCGGCCGGTCTGATCGGCGCGAGCTTCGAAAGCGCGCCGGCGCGCCGCGCGTTCGTCTCGGCGCTGTGGGTCGCGCCTGCGGTGCGTCATCTGAGCGGCGGCGAACTGCTGCTGAACAGCGCCATCGACTGGCTCGTGAGCGAAGGCGCCACGCAGGTCTACGCCTGGATCACCGATACGAACGCCACGGCCATGCGCTTCTACGAGCGCCTCGGCTTTGTCGCCACCGGCGACCACGCGCGCAGCCAGCAGCAGCCCGAGCAGTGGGAAACGCTGCTCATGCGCACGCTCGGCGAGCATACGAAGTCCGCTTCTTCGCCGTAACGCCCCGCGTTCGCGCCGCTGCGTGCGGCGTCGCGCGCGTTTCGCTTCCCTCCGCACGTCACACCGAAACACCATTAAAAATAATGGCCGTGTGCGTCCGCGCCTGTAAAATACGCAGAATTTTTAGCCGAACGCCATGTCGCCCAAGAAATCGCCATATTTTGAACTGAAGAGCGGTTCAGTCGATACGCTTCTGTTCGTGGTCAAGACGACCGAGCTCGACGCCATGCGCGCCGAGCTCACGCGGCGCTTCGAGGCGACGCCCGAATTCTTCGCGAACGACACTGTCGCGATCGACGTGCGGCGTCTCGCCGACGGCGAGCAGGTCGCGCTCGGCGACATCGCGCGCCTGCTCGAAAGCGTGCGCATGCGTCCGGTAGGCGTGGTTGCGCAACCTGAACAACACAGCTGGGCCGCTGCGGCAGGCCTGCCGTTCCTCGAGGCCCGCGACCGCCGCGGCGCGGGCGCGAAGCCGGCCGCCGAAGAAGGCGCAAGCGAAGGCGAGGCAGCGAATGCTTCGGCGAGCGCATCCGCTACCGGTTCGGCCGCGCCGCACGCCACCGCTGCACAGCCCGAACTCTTTACGGCCGAAACGGACCCGGCCGCCGCCGAAGCGAGCGCAGCGGCAACGGTGAGTGCCGCGGCGGCCCTCGACGCCGGCGCGTCGGGCACGCGCGCGGAACCCACGCTCGTGATCGACCGGCCGCTGCGCTCGGGCCAGCGCATCTACGCGAAGGGCGACGTGGTCGTGCTCGGCCTCGTATCCAACGGCGCGGAAGTGATCGCCGAGGGCAACATCCACATTTACGCGCCGCTGCGCGGCCGCGCGCTCGCGGGTGTGCACGGCAACCACGACGCACGCATTTTCTGCACGAGCCTCGAGGCGGAACTGATTTCGATTGCGGGCATCTACCGTACGACTGAAGTTCCACTCGCCGACGACGTGCGGGGCAAGCCGGCGCAAATCCGGCTCGAGGAAGAAAAGCTGTTGATCGAACCGTTGAGGCTCACCTGAGTCGCAGCTCGAGCGTCGTGCGCAGGCGATCAGGGGCATGAGCGGCACGCGATGAGACCAAACTGAGAAACTGACGAACGCAAGGTAAGGGAATGGCAAAAATCATTGTGGTGACTTCGGGCAAAGGTGGTGTCGGCAAGACGACCACGAGCGCGAGTTTCGCATCGGGCCTCGCGTTGCGCGGCCACAAGACCGCGGTCATCGACTTCGACGTGGGCCTGCGCAATCTCGACCTCATCATGGGTTGCGAGCGCCGCGTCGTGTACGACCTGATCAACGTGATCCAGGGTGAGGCGAACCTCAATCAGGCGCTCATCAAGGACAAGAAGTGCGAAAACCTCTTCATCCTCCCGGCCTCGCAAACGCGCGATAAAGACGCGCTCACGAAAGAAGGCGTGGAGAAGGTGATCGAGGACCTGCGCAAGATGGACTTCGAGTACATCGTGTGCGATTCGCCCGCGGGCATCGAGTCGGGCGCGCTGCTCGCGATGCACTTCGCCGACGAAGCGCTCATCGTGACGAACCCGGAAGTCTCTTCCGTGCGCGACTCGGACCGTATCCTCGGCATGCTGTCGTCGAAGACGAAGCGTGCGATCGAAGGCAAGGACCCGATCAAGGAGCACCTGCTCATCACCCGCTACAACCCGAAGCGCGTGAGCGAAGGCGAAATGCTCTCGCTGAACGACATTCAGGAAATCCTGCGCATAGAACTGATCGGCGTGATTCCCGAATCGGAAGCGGTGCTGCACGCATCGAACCAGGGTCTGCCGGCAGTGCATCTGGACGGCACCGACGTCGCCGAGTCGTACAAGGACGTCGTGTCGCGCTTTCTCGGCGAGGACAAGTCGCTTCGCTTCACCGATTACCAGAAGCCGGGCCTCTTGCAGCGCCTCTTCGGTAGCAAGTAAGGGAGGCGAACGTCATGTCGTTTCTTTCGTTTTTTCTCGGCGAGAAGAAGAAGTCCGCCTCGGTAGCGAAGGAACGCCTGCAGCTCATCATTGCTCACGAGCGCGCAGGCGGCCATCCGCCCGCCGACTATCTGCCGGCCCTGCAACGCGAACTGGTCGCGGTGATCTCGAAGTACGTGAAGATCTCCGATGAAGACATTCGCGTGAGCCTCGAACGTCAGGACGATCTCGAAGTGCTCGAGGTCAAGATCGAGATTCCGCAGGCTTGAGTTTCAACGCGCGCAGCCACTGCGCTGCGCGCGTCGTTCGTCGTATCGCCCCGCTGTTCCTTCGCGCCTTCCCTTCTCGTGCGCCGTGCTTTGGCCCGGTCGCCTGCCTTGCCGAAATATTCCGTTTCACATCACCCCGCGCCGTAACACCGCCGCTGTCAGCGCAACGCCGTGCTCGCGCATTGATCGGGTAACGCCAATCCAGGCGTCAAACAATCAAGGGTGGCCAACATGAACAACTCCATTCGCCTCTTCATCGCCAAGGTCGCAATCGTTGCCGCTGGCACCTGCGCGGTCGCGGCTCCGGCGCTTGCCGAAATCGTCGTGGTCGAGCCGAGCGCGCCGCCGCCTGGCGAACGTGTGGAAGTCGCGCCGGCGCCGCGCGTGGGCTACGTGTGGGACAAGGGCCACTGGCGCTGGGACCACGGCCAGTACGTGTGGGTGAGGGGCCACTGGCAGGCCGAGCGTGTCGGCTACCACTGGGTGCCGGGCCACTGGATCGCGCACGGCCCGAACTGGCGCTGGGTCGAAGGCCACTGGGCCGTCTGATCCTTCAAGCCTGAGGGGAGCCCTATCATGAGTAAAAAATTGCTCGCGGCGGCCGTGCTCGGGCTTATGCTGGCGGGCTGCATCGTCGTGCCGGCGCGGCCCATGTACGTGAGACCCGCACCGGTCGTCGTCTACTAGCCGTCGACCGTTTCTATCGCTCCTCGACGGATCGTCCCGACCGGGCCCGACACGCATTGGCGTGTCGGGCCCGGTGCGTTTTGCGGCGTAGTTTGTCGACGCCGCACAGGGAACCTGTAAGAAAGGGACAGATTTCGCTCGTGCCGAATCGCCCATTCGCAGGTTGGCGCAAGGTTCGTCCGCTAAAATCTCCGCCAATCCCTTGAAGACTGGAATATCGGGCCCTGAGGCCCGCAGCACAATGAAACGAGTTTTGATTGTCAAAGTGACTTCGCTCGGCGATATCGTCGAGGCGCTTCCGGTCGTGGCCGACGTGCAGCGCGCCTTCCCCGGCGTGAAGGTCGATTGGGCCGCCGATGAGGCCTTTGCCGATATCGTGCGCTGGAATGCCGGCATCGACCGCGTGCTCTGCGCGCCGCTGCGCCGTTTCAAGAAGGCGCGCCGCTGGAGCGACTTCAAGTCGATCTGGGCGTCGATTTCGGAGTTGCGCGCCTACCGCTACGACGCCATCGTCGACATTCACGGCGTGTACAAGAGCGCGATCATCGCGTTTCTCGCGCGCGGGCGGCGCCGCTTTGGCTATCTCACGCAGGACCTCGGCGAGCGTGGCGCAGCCTTCGCGTACAACGGCCGTTTCGGGCCGCGTCCGAAGTGCGATGCGTGGCACGGCATGCGCATCAGCGCCGGCGAGGCGCTCGGCTATACGGTCGACACGCCGCCCGAATTCCAGATGCGCGTTCCGCGCGACGGCACCGCGCTGCCCGCGCCTGACGCGCCCACGGCGCTGCTCTTTCACGCGACTTCGAAAGACGAGAAGAAGTGGCCGGTCGCGCATTGGGGGGAACTGGGCAATGCGTTGATCGCGCGTGGCCTGCGTATCGAGTTGCCGTGGGGATCCGATAACGAGCACGCCACGGCGCGCGAGATCGCGGCGCTCATCCCGGGCGCGACGGTGCTGCCGCGCCTCACGGTTTCTCAGGTCGCACAGCGCATCGAGGATTGCGCGCTCGTGGTCGGCACCGACACGGGGTTCGTGCATCTCTCGCACGCGCTCATCAAGCCGACGGTGATGGTCTTCGTTTCGACCGACGCCGAACACAGCGGCGTGCGTGCGCCCAATCGCTCGATCTCGATCGGCGATGGCCGTCACGTGCCGCCCGTGCAGGTGGCGATCGATGCCGTCGATCGCATCTACCCGGTGCGCGACGGCGGCGTGTCCGTGCCGTCATCGCGCGTTCACGCCGCTTGATTTTGGCGGGTCGCCACGCGCGTTGCGGCGGGCATTCCCCCGCCGTTTCCCATTACGAGCTTGTTAAAAGTGTCGTGCCTGTATTGCAGGGGCGCGCCTGACAGCGCGTGCAAAAGGCTTTGCGCTCCGATGCTGTTACACGGGCCATACCGCTGCTTACAAATTGCAACGCCTCACGCCTTCGCCGTCGTGTTCAATCGTAACCGTCCAGCCCGACATCGCATGGCCGGACACAGACACTGACTTGAAGGGAGAGACCACTGTGAAACGATTGACGCTTACCCTCATCGCCGGCGCATTGCTCGCGGCTTCGCTGGGCGGCTGCGTCGTGGTGCCGGCCGGCGGCTACTACGGCGGCGGCTACCATCACGGCTATTACTATCGCTGATCGCCGCCGGACGGTGCCGCACCAACGGTACCAGCGGCACAGCAGCCTTCAGGCAAGCAGCATTTCAATCGCGATAACCGCGGCAATTGCCGCGGCGTTCGCGGCCAGCGCTTCGAGCAGGACCGCACGCCAGCTCGCGGTGCGCAGGCGAAACGCCAGCAGGAGCGAGATGCCCAGGGCGAGGGCGATGATCAGGACAATGTCGGCGTTGCTCAGATGCAGGTTCATCGTCGGCTCCCCCGGGAGATCGCTCCCCGCTAGCTGATTCGAGTATAGACACGCCTCGCGCGTACCCAAAGCGATCAAAAAAGGCATAAAAAAAGCGGAGACCGCCTGGCGGCCTCCGCTTTTTCATTGTTGCGGCGTTGCGTTACGAGAGCGACGTATGGCGCGTCTCGCGCATGCACAGGACACCGAACAGGCTCACGCAGGCGGCGATCGACACATACGCGCCGACCCACGAGAGTCCGCCGCGCGCGGCCAGCACCTGCGCGATATACGGCGCAACCGATGCGCCAAGAATGCCGCCCAGGTTGTACGCCACGCCCGCGCCCGTGTAGCGCACGCTGGTCGGGAACAGCTCCGGCAACAGCGCGCCCATCGGCGCGAACGTGGCGCCCATCAGGAACAGCTGGATCACGAGGAAGAGCAGCACGAGCGGCGTGGCACCGCTGCCGAGCAGCGGCTCCATCGTGAAGCCCGAGAGAATCGCCAGAATGCAGCCGACGATCAGCACGGGCTTGCGGCCGAAGCGGTCGGAAAGCCAGGCCGAGATCGGCGTGGCGATGCCCATGAACACCACCGCGATGCACAGCATGCCGAGGAAGGTCGGGCGCGGAATGTGGAGCGCCGTCACGCCGTGCGAGAGCGAGAACACCGTGGCGTTGTAGAAGAGCGTGTAGCACACGACCATGGCGAGCGCGCCGAGCAGCGTCGGCCACCAGTACTGCGAGAGCAGCGTCGCGACCGGCACCTTGACGCGTTCCTCGCGCTCGACAGCGGCCTTGAAGGCGGGCGTCTCGGCGATCTTCATGCGCACGTACAGACCGAGCGCGACGAGCACCGCCGAGACGATGAACGGCACGCGCCAGCCCCAGTCGCGGAACTGCTGGTCGGAGAGCGTGGAGGCGAGGCCGAAGAAAAGGCCGTTCGAGGCGAGAAAGCCCACCGACGGCCCGAGCTGCGGGAACATGCCGAACCAGCCGCGCTTGCCTTGCGGCGCGTATTCCGTTGCGAGGAGCGCGGCGCCGCCCCATTCGCCGCCGAGGCCAATGCCCTGGCCGAAGCGCAGGATGCACAGCAGGATCGGCGCGAGGCTGCCAATCGCGTCATAGCCGGGCAGGAAGCCGATCAGCGTGGTGGAGAGGCCCATGACGAGCAGCGACGCCACCAGCGTCGATTTACGGCCGATACGGTCGCCGAAGTGGCCGAAGATGAACGAGCCGATCGGCCGCGCGACGAACGCAATGCCGAAGGTGACGAACGCCGAGAGCGCCTGCGCCGTAGCCGAACCGTGCGGGAAGAACACGGGGCCGATCACGAGCGCGGCGGCCGTTGCGTACACATAGAAGTCGTAGAACTCGATCGCGGTGCCGATAAAGCTCGCAAAGATCACGCGCGCAGTGCTTTGCTGCTTCGCTGCGTTTGCCTGATCGGCGCGCGCGGGCGAAATGGGTGAGGTGGACATTCAAGGGTCTCCAGTCGTTGTGACGCGCTTGCGCCTGAGTCTTGCGTGGCTTTGCGCGGGCGTCTTTGTACAGGCTCGAAGCGTAGCGGGGCGCGTGCCTGATGCTCGACGCTCCGGCAGCGTCCGTCAGGCGGCGACGCTTCGCCAGTATGCAACGCACAGCGCGGGCCGTGCGCGTTGATTCCCGACCGGCCAAAGCGCGCGCCGATAGGCGCAAGAAGGCGAAAGCGCGGTCGAAGCCTCACGCGGCCGCGCGGATGGCGCATGGCAAGAGGTATGGCCGGCGGGCGCCGGCTGGGGATAGCGAAAAATTATAACGACCGTGCGCGCCGTGCAGCAAGGCCGGCGTAAGCAGGCTCGCGCGCGTCAGGTATCGCGCGAAGCGCGTTGGTCACTGGTAGTTCTGCGCCTGCGGCGAGGCGAGCGTGCGCAACTGGAACTTGCCGTTGTCGTTGAAGAGCCAGTCCTCGAACATCTCGAGCTGGCCCGCGGAATTGAGCAGGCCGCCCGGCGGCGGCGGCAGAGGCGCGGCGCGGCGCAACGTTGCGAGGGCAGTGGCTTCGGCTTCGTCGTCGCCGTTGGTCCGGTAAACCGACGACTTCACGATCTGGCCATTGCGATTGACCGTGAACGACACGACCACGAGCGAGCGCAGCATGGCCTGGGGCGCGCCGTGCAGAACGTAGGACGGGTTGTGCTCGACGATGTGTTTCGCCACCGTGGTGCGGTAGTCGTCGAGTGTGGCGCTATTGATCGCCGCGGGGGGAATGACGAGAAGCGGCCTGGGCGGCGGCGTGATCGTGCAGGCGCCGAGGCACCCGAGCATCGCGAGCAGCAAAACCAGACCGAGGCGCCGTGCGAGGGAGGCGCTGCGTGCGGACGAACCGCAAGACCACTGGACGCGGATGAGCATGTCGAACAAGCTCGGAAGCGGAACCTGAATCGAGCTTAGACGATACGCAGCGGGAAGCAATCAGAACTGTCCCGCGTAGTCACGGGACGGGCGAAACGGCGAGGGTGTTCGAGGTGCTTATTCGACCGGGAACTGCGCGCAGGGATCGGCCGCGGTGGTTGCGCAGGCGTACGAGTATTCGCCGCTCTTCAGGAACAGCTCCTTGCCGACCTGGAAGTTGTCACGCAGATTGGGCGAGCTTTCCCACGCGATGTAGCTGGAGCACATCACGGCGAACAGGACGACGAGCGAAAACGCGAATTTCTCGAGCAGTTGGTATTGGTGCGGCATGGCGATCTTTCCCATCAATGGGTAGGATTTTACCTCATGATTAGGGTTTTCACCTAGTGATTTGAGCGCGATTTTCTGGGGCGATTTTTGGGTTTGACCCTTTAATTGTTGATTTCCGTGTCATACGCTCGGCGCGAGATGATTTGCCGGCGCAAAATAACTCGCAGTCCTGATTACTGAGGGTGCAATGCTGACCACGCATTTTCGCGTGGCGCAGGGGCGGTATCTCGTTGATCGATGGCGTTTCGGCCTGAGGGCCGGCATCTTGACGACACGCTGGCGTTCAGTCGCGCCAGGTTGCACGAATTGGCGGAGGCGGTGAGATTCGAACTCACGGAAGGGTTACCCCTTCGCCGGTTTTCAAGACCGGTGCATTCAACCACTCTGCCACACCTCCGAAGCCGCGCATTGTAACCCGAAACGCACGCGCGACGGCAGTCGCACAGGCGACCGGCGTCGACCTCAGTGCGGGTCTTTCAGGAACAGCGCCTGCAAGTCGTTGAGGAAGCGCTGCCCCAACTCGGTCGGCGCGATCTTCTCGTAATCGCGCGTGATGAGGCCGCGCCGCTCCGCTTCCTGCAGCGCCGGTTCGATCGTCGTGATCGGTAGGCCCGTGCGCTCGATGAAACGATGTACCGGAAACCCTTCCACGAGCCGCAGCGCGTTGAGCATGAACTCGAACGGCAAATCGCGCGCGCTCACTTCGTGCTCTTCCTGGACCGGCGTGCCCGCGCGCGCCTGCTCGATAAAGGTCGCCGGATGCTTGTAGCGCGCCTGGCGCACGATACGGTTCGGAAACGAGAGCTTCGTATGCGCGCCGGCGCCGATCCCGAGATAGTCGCCGAAGCGCCAGTAGTTAAGGTTATGCCGGCATTGGCGATCCGGCTGTGCGTAAGCCGAAACCTCATAGCGTCCGTATCCCGCGCCCGACGTGCGCTCGTGAATCCAGTCCTGCATGTCGGCGGACTGGTCGTCGTCGGGCAGGGCGGGCGGAAACTTGGCGAACAGCGTGTTCGGCTCGAGCGTCAGGTGATACAGCGACAGATGCGGCGGCTTGAACGAGAGCGCCGTATCGATGTCGGCCTGGCATTCCGCGAGCGTCTGCTGCGGCAGAGCGAACATCAGGTCGAGGTTGAAGTTGTCGAAAGTCTTCGCCGCGACCTCGACCGCATGGCGCGCCTGCGCCGCGTCGTGAATGCGTCCGAGCGCCTTCAGATGCGCCTCGTTGAAGCTCTGGATGCCCACCGAAAGCCGGTTCACGCCGCTCGCGCGAAATTGCGCGAACTTCGCGGCTTCGAAGGTCCCGGGGTTCGCTTCGAGCGTGATCTCGGCGTCGGCGTCGAGCGGCAGCAGGGCGCGCACGTCCGAAAGCAGTCGATCGAGACCCGCCGCGGAAAGCAGGCTGGGCGTGCCCCCGCCGATGAACACCGTATGCACCTGGCGTCCCCAGACGAGCGGCAGCGCCTGTTCGAGATCGGCGCGCAGCGCGTCGAGGTAATCGTCTTCGGGGAAGCGTTCGCCTTTCCATTCATGCGAGTTGAAATCGCAATACGGGCACTTGCGCACGCACCACGGAAAATGCACGTAGAGCGCGAGCGGTGGCAGCGACGTGAGGCGAATGCTGCCAGGCATCGTGAACGACTGGACCACTTCGATGCCGATTCGATGCTGCTGGCTCACGCTTCCTCCTGGAGGCGCGCGAGCAGTTGGCGCAGCGCGATGGCGCGATGGCTCGACGCGTTCTTGAGCGCCGGATCGAGCTCGGCGGCCGTGGCCTCGAGTTCCGGAATGTAGAAGTAAGGGTCGTAGCCGAAGCCGTTGTCGCCGCGCGGCATGTCGAGTATTACGCCGTGCCAGCGGCCTTCGGCGATGAGCGGCTCGGGGTCGTCGGCATGGCGCACGAGCGCGAGCACGCAATAGTAGTAACCGCGGCGATCCGCGTGATCTCTCAGGTTCGCGACGAGCAGCGCGTTGTTCGCCGCGTCGCTCTTCTCGCCCCCCGCAAGCTGCGCGTAACGCGCCGAATACACGCCCGGCGCGCCGTGCAGTGCGCGCACGCACAGGCCCGAGTCGTCGGCGAGCGCGGGCAGCCCCGTGAGCTTCGCCGCGTGGCGTGCCTTGGCGAGCGCGTTTTCCACGAAGGTGGGGTGCGGTTCCTCGGCCTCGGGCACGTTGAGTGTGCCTTGCGGCACGAGCTCGATGCCGGCCGCGCCGAGCAGCGCCGCGAACTCGCGCAGCTTGCCTGCGTTGTTCGAAGCGAGCACGACGCGCGAGAGCGCGTCCGCCGCGGTTTTAGCCGCTGAATCCGGCTGCAGATCAGCCATGCGAAATCTCCAGCGCCGCCTTTTGCTTCTCGATCAGCGAGCGGATGCCGCTTTGCGCCAGATCGAGCAGTGCACTCAGTTCTTCTCGCGAGAACGGCGCACCTTCCGCTGTGCCCTGGACTTCGACCATGCCGCCCGAGCCCGTCATGACGATGTTCATGTCGGTGTCACACTGCGAGTCTTCGTCGTAGTCGAGGTCGAGCACGGCCACGCCGTCGTATACGCCCACCGAAATTGCGGCGACGTAGTCGGAGATCGGCGAGCGTTCGATGCGGCCCGTGGCCAGCAGCTTCGAGACGGCGTCGTGGGCCGCCACGAACGCGCCCGTGATGCTCGCCGTGCGCGTGCCGCCATCGGCCTGCAGCACGTCGCAATCGATGTTGATGGTGCGCGCACCCAGCGCTTCGAGGTCGAACACGGCGCGCATCGCGCGGCCGATCAGGCGCTGGATTTCCTGTGTGCGGCCCGTTTGCTTGCCGCGCGCGGCCTCGCGGTCGCTGCGCGTGTGCGTGGCGCGCGGCAGCATGCCGTATTCGGCGGTGAGCCAGCCCTGGCCCTTGTCGCGCAGGAACGGCGGCACGCTTTCGGACACGCTCGCGGTGCACAGCACCTTGGTGTCGCCGAACTCGACGAGGACCGATCCTTCGGCGTACTTCGTGTAGTTGCGGGTGATACGGACTTCGCGAAGCTGGTCGGCGGCGCGGCCGGAGGGGCGCTGGATGGATTGGGTCATCGTGAAGGTGCGCGAGGGCACGAGAGGGAAGGGGAAAGCGTGATTTTACCGCCTCCGCGCGCCTCGCGACGGGCACGCCCGGAAGGCGGCGGGAGCGCGAAAACGGGGTCGCCCCGGCCAGGCGGACCGCGCAGCCCGCGCTTGCGAAGGCGCGCCCTCAAAAATGGGATAATGCGATTTCTCCGCCCCGCGCTTTTCGTCCATTCGCGACAACACGCCGGGCGCCTCGATTTCCTCGCCGTGACCCGCGCGCCCAGCGCACGACGCCACGGCTTTCTTCGCGAGACGAACCATGATTTACAGCATGACCGGCTATGCCAGCGCCACGCGCGAGCTTGCTGCGGCTTCGGGCACGGGCGGCGCGAGTGTCTCCGTCGAATTGCGCACGGTGAATTCGCGCTTTCTCGATCTGAATTTCCGCATGCCCGAAGACGTGCGCGTGTGCGAGCCCACGCTGCGCGAAATGCTGATGACGAAGCTCTCGCGCGGCAAGGTCGACATCCGCATCAACATCCAGAAGAGCGAGCAGGGCGCCAATGCGGGCGCGCTCAACCGCGATGCGCTCGATCAGCTCGCCGGGCTCGAGCGTGCGGTGCTCGAAGCGTTTCCCGAGTCGGGTCGTCTGCGCACGGGCGAGATCCTGCGTTGGCCCGGCGTGCTGGCGGAAAGCGGCGTGGCGCCCGAGGTGCTGCGCGACGCCGTGCTCGGCTGTGGCAAGCAGGCCATCGCCGACCTGATCGAAGTGCGCGCGCGCGAAGGCGCGCAGCTCGCCAACATGCTGCTCGCGAACGTGACCGAAATGGAGGCGATCGTCGCACGCATCACGCCGCTCGTGCCGGAGCTGATCGCGAAGCACCAGCAGAAGATCGTCGAGCGCCTGCAGGAAGCGCTCGGCATCGCCGCGCCGGACAGCAACGGCAACGGCGGCAGCATCGGTAACATCTCGCGCGAAGAAATCGCCGAGCGCATTCGCCAGGAAGTGACGATGTATGGCATTCGCATCGACATCGCCGAAGAGCTCTCGCGCCTCACGGCGCACCTGAACGAAACGCGTCACGTGATCGAGAAGGGCGGCCGGGTCGGCAAGCGTCTCGACTTCATGATGCAGGAGCTCAACCGCGAAGCGAACACGCTCGGCTCGAAGGCGGCGGCGAAGGAACTCGCGGACGCCTCGATGACGCTCAAGCTGCTCATCGAGCAGATGCGCGAGCAGGTTCAGAATCTCGAATGAAGGAAGCAACGAACATGACCGACCAAAGCAGCGCCCCCAAAACGGACGCGAAGCACGACAAAAAGCGCAATCCGTATGCGGGCATGTACCCCGGCAACCTCTTCATGGTGGTGGCGCCTTCGGGGGCGGGCAAGTCGACGCTCGTGAACGCGCTGCTCGCCGAAGACAGCGCGATTCGCCTGTCGGTTTCGTACACGACGCGCGCGCCGCGTTCGAAGGAGCGCGACGGCGAGCACTATCACTTCACGACCGTCGACGACTTCCTCACGCGCCACGCCGCGGGCGAGTTTCTCGAGAGCGCGGAAGTGCATGGCAACTACTACGCCACGTCGCGCGTGTGGATCGAAGACCAGATGAAAATCGGCCATGACGTCCTGCTCGAAATCGACTGGCAAGGCGCGCAGCAAGTGAAGAAGCAGTTCCGCAATGCGGTGGAAATCTTCATCCTGCCGCCCTCGCTCGAAGCGCTCGCCGACCGCCTGAAAAAGCGCGGCGAAGACGAGCCGAACGTCATCACGCGGCGCCTGCTCGCAGCGGGCAGCGAGATCGCGCACGCGAGCGAATCGGAGTATGTCGTGATCAACGAGAACTTCGATCGCGCGTTGCAGGAGCTGCGCAATATCGTGAGTGCTACGCGCCTGCGCTTCGCTTCGCAATACGCGCGGCATACCGAGCTCTTCGTGCAGCTCGGTATCCACCACCCGCAGCCCGGCGCGTCGGGCACATAAGGTAGAATAAGAACCTGCTGAGAATGAGAAGGAACCCGACATGGCCCGCATCACCGTCGAAGATTGTCTGAAACAGATTCCGAACCGCTTCGAACTGGCGCTCGCCGCGACGTATCGCGCCCGCCAGCTCGCACAAGGTCACACGCCCAAGATCGAAAGCCGCGACAAGCCAACCGTTGTCGCGCTGCGCGAGATCGCGGCTGGCCAGGTCGGCCTCGAAATGCTGAAGAAGGTGCCCGTCTAAGGGCGCGTTCCGAGGCATTGTCGATCGCCATGTAGTTCGTACCGCCGCAGCCGCTTAACCGTCAACGCCAAACCTGATACGGAGGGGAACATGAGCATCACGCCCTCGCCGGCCACCGAGGTGGACCAGGAAGCCGAGACTGCGAGCCCTGCGCGCAATTACATCGACGCGGTCCTCGAACAGTCGTTTCGACATCTGTTCGGTCCGACCGCGACGCCGGAGCAGCCCCGCAAGCACGGGGTCGTCTCCATCGCCAATCTGACCGCCGCGCTCTCCGGTTACCTCACTCCCGAGGAAATCAAGGAGGTCAAGGCGGCGTTCCACTTCAGCGATGAGGCCCACCTCGGGCAATATCGCCAGAGCGGCGAACCCTATATCACCCATCCCGTCGCCGTCGCGGAAATCTGCGCCGGCTGGAAGCTCGACGCGCAGTCCATCATGGCCGCGCTCCTGCACGACGTGATGGAAGACCAGGGCGTGACCAAGGCGGAACTCGCCGAGCGCTTCGGCGCGAAGGTCGCGGAACTGGTCGATGGCCTGTCGAAACTCGACAAGATGGAGTTTCGCAACCGCGAGGAAGCGCAGGCGGAGAACTTCCGCAAGATGCTCCTCGCGATGGCGCGCGACGTGCGCGTGATTCTGGTGAAGCTCGCCGACCGGCTGCACAACATGCGCACCCTCGGTGCGGTGCCGCCCGAAAAGCGCCGCCGCGTGGCGCGCGAGACCATCGACATCTACGCGCCCATCGCGCACCGTCTAGGCCTGAACAACACCTATCGCGAACTGCAGGACCTGAGCTTCGCGAACTTCAATCCGAATCGCTACGCCACGCTCGAAAAGGCGGTGAAGGCCGCGCGCGGCAATCGCCGCGAAGTGGTCAGCAAGATTCTGGAAGCGGTGCAGCGCGCAATTGCCGACGCTAAGCTCGACGCCGAAGTCACCGGCCGCGAGAAGACCATCTTCAGCATTTACAAGAAGATGCGCGACAAGCAGTTGTCGTTCTCGCAGGTGCTGGACGTGTACGGTTTTCGCGTCGTGGTCGAATCGGCGCTCGAGTGCTACACCTGCATCGGCGCGCTCCATGCGCTCTACAAACCGGTTCCGGGCAAGTTCAAGGACTACATCGCCATTCCCAAGGTGAACGGCTATCAGTCCCTGCACACCACGCTCGTGGGCCCGTTCGGCGCGCCGATCGAGTTCCAGGTGCGTACGCGCAAGATGCACGAGATCGCCGAAGCCGGCGTGGCGGCGCACTGGCTCTACAAGAACGGCGGCGCCGATCTCAACGACGTGCAAAAGCGCGCGCACCAGTGGCTCAAGTCGCTGCTCGACATCCAGAGCGAGGTGGGCGACTCGAGCGAATTCCTCGAACACGTCAAGATCGACCTGTTCCCGGACGCCGTCTATGTCTTCACGCCGAAGTCCAGGATCATGGCGCTGCCGCGCGGCGCCACAGCGCTCGACTTCGCTTATTCGATCCACAGCGACCTCGGCAACCAGTGCGTGGCCGTGAAGATCAACAACGAGTTGCTGCCGCTGCGTACGGAACTGAAGAGCGGCGACATCGTCGAGGTGATCACGGCGCCGTACTCCAAGCCGAATCCGGCGTGGCTCGGCTTCGTGCGGACCGGCAAGGCGCGTTCGGCGATCCGGCACTACCTGAAGACGATGCGTCTCACGGAGTCGGTGCAGCTGGGCGAGCGGCTCGTCGATCAGGCGCTCAAGGGCTATGGCTACCAGCTTTCGGAAGTCACGCCGGAAGTGTGGGAGAAGCTGGTCCTGTGGACCGGCAACAAGAACCGCCAGGAAATTTTCGCCGACATCGGTCTTGGCCGGCGCGTGGCGGCGGTTATGGCCAAGCGCATCGAAGTGCTGATGAGCGGCCAGGACGCCGACGACGCCGAGCATCACCATCCGCCGCGCGACCCGAATGCGCCGCCGGCGCCGCCTGTCGTCATTACGGGCACCGAGGGCATGTCGGTGCAGCTTTCGGCTTGCTGCCGCCCGATTCCCGGCGACGACATCATGGGCTACATAGGCATCGGCCTCGGCATGGCGATCCATACGACCGACTGCCGCGTGGCACAGCGCATCCACCGGCGCGACCCGGGCCGCTGGATCGACGTGGCGTGGGCGCCGCAACCGGGGCGTCTGTTCGACGTCGCCGTCAAGGTGCTGGTCAAGAATACCAAGGGCGTGTTCGCGCGCGTGGCGGCCGACATTACGTCGGCAGACGCCAATATCGTGCACATCGCGATGGACGACGATCTGGCGCAGGAATCGAACATGTTGCGCTTCGTGATCCAGGTGAGCGATCGCGTGCACCTCGCGAACGTCATGCGCCGCGTGCGCACGAATCCGGACGTAATGCGCATCGCGCGCGAGCGCTCGAGCGACGACGGGCACCATCGCCACGACGGCGGCATGCGCATCGAGCGCGAGCGCGCGGATTATTGATCGGGGCGCGTGCGCCATCTTCCTTCGAACCGAAACGAGGGACTCGCAATGAACGTAGCTGAACTGACCGGCCTCGCACTCGATTACTGGGTGGCACGCAGCCTGCCGGACTTCGTGCGTGAAATTTATTTCACCGACAGCGGCGAGACCGTCGCCGTGCGCGGCAACGACCGCGGGCGCCCGTGGGATGGCCGCTTCATGCCCACCGATTCCTGGGAGGCGGCCGGCGTGGTGCTCGACCGCGCGAGGCGCGTGGAACTGCGCGAAGGCGAGCCGGCTTCCTGTGTGGCCGAGTTCGAGGGTGACTCGCGTGCAGTGCCAGCCTACGGAGAAACCACGCGCGAGGCGCTGCTGCGGGCGTTTGTCGCGAGCCGCTTCGGTGAGACGGTAGGGGAGATGCTGCGTCAGCCCCAGGCATTGCTAGGGATGGGCATGGAGCCGGTGGCGGAGCCCAGTGCGATTGGCGACGTGGAGGACCTGCCGCGTCCCGACGCCCAGATCGGCGATATCGGCGCGCCACCGCGTTAGGCTCCGCTTCTCGCGCGAACCCTGCGCAGCCAATTCAGCAGCTGAAAAGACAAAGGGCCTTTCCATTCGGAAAGGCCCTTTATTTGGTGGCGCGGCTGGCAGGATTCGAACCCACGACCCCTTGGTTCGTAGCCAAGTACTCTATCCAACTGAGCTACAGCCGCACGCTAAAACGATACTACTTACTACAGTATACTGCTTGAAACCCTTCCCGGATCGAACAGACGAGAAACGTTTCGAATAAGTGGCGCGGCTGGCAGGATTCGAACCCACGACCCCTTGGTTCGTAGCCAAGTACTCTATCCAACTGAGCTACAGCCGCACGCAGAAAAGAGATTATAGCAGGGCTTTAAAAAAAGGGAAGGCCCTGTCGTGATTTGTGTTGCGGCGAGGTTCGTGTACGCTGGTAGTCATGACTGAATCAGTACACGTACCGCAGTGATCCCATCATGAACAAGGCATTTGTCAAAGAATCGACCGACGACGACGATCTCGAAGCCGGTCTCCCGGAAGTTCCCACCGGCACGAAGAACTACATCACGCCCGCCGGCTATGAGCGCATGCGCAGCGAACTGCTGCACCTGATCGACGAGGAGCGGCCCGAAGTGGTCAAACTCGTCTCATGGGCGGCCTCGAACGGCGACCGTTCCGAAAACGGCGACTACATCTACGGCAAGCGCCGGCTGCGCGAAATCGACCGCCGCATCCGCTTCCTCACGAAGCGACTGGATCTGGCCGAAGTCGTGGACAGCAGCCGGCAGGAGAGTGTGGACCAGGTATTCTTCGGCGCGACCGTCGAGTACGGCACCGCGGACGGCGAGGCGCATTCGATCACGATTGTCGGCATCGACGAGGTCGATCTCGACCTCGGCCACGTGAGCTGGGTTTCACCCATCGCGCGGGCGCTTCTGAAGGCGAAGATCGGCGATCAGGTCACGCTGCACACGCCGGCTGGGCCGGAGCCGATCGACGTGCTGGACGTGCGTTATCCGCCGCCGCGCGCCTGAGCGTATCGGTTGCCGCAGAAATAAGAAAAGGCACCCGCGGGTGCCTTTTTCAGCTGCAGTGCTGGCCGAGACGGCCAGCAGCGTGCTGCTTAGAAGCGGTGACGCATACCGACCGTCACAGCAACCTGGTCCTGACGGGTCGAAGCCGAACCCAGACCGTTCAGGTACGCGCCGATACCGTCCTGGTTCGACGACACGTGCTGCCAGTCGCCTTGCAGGTAGACGTCGGTGCGCTTCGACAGTGCGTAGTCCGACTGCAGTGCGACCGTGTTGTAGTTCGGGTTCACGCCGCCGCCGAAGTTCGCACGGGTGTACGTGTACGCGCCAGCCAGGCTCAGGGCCGGGGTCAGAGCGTAACGGATGTTGCCTTCAAAGTTCTGGAAGCGTGCGCTGTTACCGCCCAGCGAGATGCCCTTGCTCGTACCCGACTGCGCCGGCGAAATGTTGATCGCGTTGCCCAGTTGGGTTTGCGTGTAGACGAAGCCAGCCGTTGCCGGGCCGAACGTGTAGTTCACGCCGCCGCCGAACGTGCTTTGGCGGCCTGCGCCGAACGTGTAGTCGCCCGCTTGCGCGCCCGAGAACGAAGACGAGTTGAACTGCTGGTTGTTGATGTTGTTGTTTGCGTGCAGGTAAGCAGCTGCAACGTTCAGGCCGGCGTAGTTATACGTCGCGCCGAAGCTGTACGCACGGTTGTTCGCGAATTCGGTGCTGTTCGAGAACGAGTACGTGCCGCCGAACTTGAAGCCAGCGTAGTTGACGCTCGAGTACTTGATCGTGTTGTTGAAACGGACCGAGTTGTTCAGATTGTCGTTGTCATACGGGTGGGCAGCGATCGTGCCACCGTATTGCGTGCCGGTGTTCGACAGCGGTGCAAGGTAGTCGACCACGGAGTCGTACTGGCGACCGAGGGTGACCGCGCCGAACTGGTCGCTTGCCAGACCGACGAACGCCTGGCGGCCGAACATGCGGCTCGACTGGCCAAGCGTACCGTTCTGGATGTTGAAGCCGTTTTCCAACGTGAAGATGGCCTTCAGACCGCCACCGAGGTCTTCAGCGCCACGCAGGCCCCAACGGCTGCCGTTGACGGTGCCGCTCGATGCCTTCCAGAGGCTGTGGCCGCCGGAGTTGTTTGCGTAGGTGATGCCTGCGTCGATCAGGCCGTACAGCGTAACGCTGCTTTGCGCGTGTGCAGCCGTTGCAAAAACGCCCGTCAGGGCGGCGACCATGAGAGTCTTTTTCATCTTTGTAACTCCGAGAACAGAGGTGGGTTTCGTTGAACCCTGTTTGGGAAACCGACCATGCGAAGCGCAGCGAGAGGCAAAGTTCGCGTGGTACGAATTAATCAGTCCGAGACAATCAGTCCGAGACGGTTTCCAGACAGGCAGAGTGTAGAGAGGGTGCTCGAAGAGGGGGTATTCCGAATTCCGCAATAAAGTATTGCGATATCTGAAATGATTATCTCGCTCGTCTTAAGCCCTGCTGGTAAAGGCTTTGAGCGGATTTCTCGGGAGAGGGATGAAACTGTCAACCGATCGAGCGTTGTGCGATCGCTACAACAATCGGTTGCGGAAAACGGCCTAAAACGATTTCAACTGATTATTGCGCGCAGCGTAACAGATGATTGCGCGCCGTATACTTAATCGTGAGACCTGGCTCCGGCTATACTGCAATCGCTGCTTTCCGAAGCAGACTTTTTCGTTGACGAAAAAGATCTCCAAACCTTTGTCGGCGCGGCCTTTTCAGCCGCGCTTTTTTTTTGCCTGTCTTCAGCCACGCGCGCTACGCGTACCTTATCGGGTGCCCGCATGCGGCGGTTCCGGCTGCAGGCTCCAGTCTTCCATTACGTAGTGCCTGGCGTCCATAGGGGAACACAGCAGGTTGTGCCAGTGGTCCCCGTGCCATGCGCCGTAGGTTTCGGCTTCTTCAGCCGTTGGCGCAATCCCGTCCGTTTGTACGAGCCAGTGAATCCATCGCTGCAGAGCTGTCAGCATGATGACCTCCGATGCCGCTAACAATATGAATCATGAATTGAATGTATTACTCGAACAACCGGGAGAAACACTTACGTTTGACACGAATTGTTACACTTCGGGAAAACTTCCCGGTAGAAATGACGTGAGCGAGATAATCGGGTAAAAACGACGTACTTTTATATATTCATTCGGATGGCATACGGTTTTCTTGCCGCTTTTTGATGCGTACCGCTTTTATCGCTGAATCGGGAATGCTGTTATAAAAAATTCGCTTGACTGGCGATTGTCGTTCCCCGTATAACGGCAAGGCTGATTTTCGTTCTGCTGCATTTCAAACCTGGAATTCGCGAAGCGGGACGGCGGGAATTGGCTGGATACGGCGTGAGGGTTATTACCCGCGTCATTAAAATCTCGAGGGAAACTGAAACATGGAAACCGGTATCGTCAAATGGTTCAATGATGCGAAGGGCTTTGGCTTCATCACGTCTGACGCGGGCGGCGACGATCTGTTCGCGCACTTCTCGGAAATCCGCGCCGACGGCTTCAAGTCGTTGAAGGAGAACCAGCGTGTGTCGTTCGACGTCAAGGTCGGTCCGAAGGGCAAGCAGGCCGCGAACATTCAGCCGCTGTAAGTACAGCGTGCGAGCGCTCGCTACGCGTACGCTCATGCGACACCAGGCCCCGGGCAAACCCCGGGGTTTTTTATTTTGACATATTGATATTTAGTCAAATTGACTTGTCATGCTTTTAGTCGCGGAATTAATCGGGAAAACCCTGGAATCCGGGATTCTTCTGATTCGGGTTTTCACTAAAAGGCACAAGTCGTAGTTGCACTGCCGGAACCGTCGGCGCGTGGCGTCCAAACGGTGCATACTTGGGCCGTTTTCCATTTCCCCTGTCGTTTTCCATGTTTGAATCCTCCTCGAGCGCCGCACAGCCCGCCGGCGATCTTCCCATCGTCTTCGTGGACCTCGAGACGACCGGCGGTTCGCCAGGCGAGCACCGCATCACCGAAGTTGGCGTTGTGGAGGTGGCCCAAGGACAGGTGACACGATGGAGCACCCTCGTCGATCCCGGCCAGCCTATCCCGCCCTTTATCCAGCAACTCACCGGTATTACGGACCAGATGGTGCGCGGCGCGCCGCGCTTCGACGAGATTGCGGCGGAACTCCACGAGCGACTCGCCGGCAAGCTCTTTGTGGCGCACAACGCGGCCTTCGATCGCGGCTTTCTGCGCGCAGAGTTCGAGCGTGCCGGTTATTCCTTCAACCCCGATGTGCTGTGCACCGTGCGCCTGTCGCGGGCGCTTTTTCCGGGTGAGAAGCGCCACGGGCTCGACGCGCTGGTCGAACGCCACGCGCTCGTGCCGTCCGATCGACATCGCGCGCTCGCCGACGCCGATCTCCTCTGGCAATTCTGGCAGCGGCTACCCGCGCTAGTGCCCGGGGAAGCGCTGGCGTCGCAGATCGAGCGTACGACGCGCCGCCACGTACTCGCCGGCGACATTACCGACGAACTCATCGACACGGCGCCGGCAGGCCACGGCGTGTATGCGTTCTATGGCGAGAACGACGTCCCGCTCTATGTGGGGCGCAGCGTGCGGGTGCGCCAGCGTGTGCGTGCGCATCTTTCGGGTGAGCGGCGCTCGTCGCGCGAACAACGGATGGCGCAGCAGGTCCGTCGCGTGGAGTGGCGAGCGACAGGCGGCGAGCTTGGCGCGCTCCTTGTCGAGGCGCAATGGATCGCCACGCTCAAGCCCTCGTTCAATCGCATGCCGCGTGTGTCGAAGCGCGACCCTGCCGACCTTGGGGCGGCGCCCTGGCCATTCGGCGGCGCAGTGGTCGTGCTCGAGCAGGACTCGACGAATGGCGCCGACGTTTATCACCTGATCGATCGCTGGTGCTATATGGGCGCCTTTCCCACCACTACCGAGGCTGAGGCGCTGGTGGACCACAGCGCCGAGCGGGTATTCGAGCTCTCGACCTGGCGCATCCTGCAGACGCACTTCGAACGCGGCCTTCGCGTGCAGGTGCTGCACCCCTCCGAGGCCGACGGCCTCACGAGCGCGGCATAGCAGCGCTTAGGCGGTTCCGCCCACGCCGCCCGCTTCGCACACGTGTTCCAGCGCCTGATTCATCGCATTCGTGCGCGCGGAGTCGTATCGTGTGAGCTCCTTCCAGTTCGCCACCGTCCTTGCGACGCGCGCCGGGCAATCCGGTGCGCTGCGCAGCGGCTGCACGCGTGCGAGCGCGCCGATCAATTGTCCGGTGAGTCTGTCGAGTTGCGGCCGTGTCGCCGTAGCGAGATCGGGTGCCGGGTCGCTGGGCGCCTGGGAGGCACGCCACGTGTCGAATAGCGACTTCTGCATTTGCGTGCTGGCATCGATCTGATCGCGGAAGAATGCACGCGCAAACGCGGGATCGACGCCGGCTGCCGTGGCGCGCTTCTGCACGTCGGCGAGCAGGGCGTCTTCGCGGGGCGTATCGGTGATCGGCTTGTGATGCTGCCATTTCCAGTGCGCGACCGGTTCGGCGAGCGCCAGCCGCTGGGAAACGAGCGCGACGAGGTTGGTCAGGGCGGTGTCGTCACCGTCGGCGTGGACGGATGCGATCGGCAGGGCGAAGAGCAGCGCTGCAGCGCAGCGCGCGTTCGCACGGGTCAGCAATGTCATCGAGTGGAAGAGAGACGCCGGCAATAAAAACCGAAGCATAGCCGGTTATGGCGCGCTTGCGTCTAACGGCGCTGAGGTCGAATCTTCGAGATGGTCGCATCGAGGCGCGCCCGCGATCCAGCGCGCCGGGTGCAAGCTGCTATTGCGCAAAACTGCGCGCAGCACGACACGCGCGTCCCCGAGCTACGCGTGTCTTTAGTCACACGAACGTCTACCGCGTGCTCGCGAGCGCGTACGTGTGCATTTCCCCGTCACTTCTGTTCGTGTGCCTTGCGTTGCTCGTCGAGAAATGCGCGCACGTGAGCGGGCAATTCATCGCCGAGAAACTCAACGGCCACCGGTTCCGGATCCGGGCTGAAGACTTGGTCCGGGGTCGGAACCCTTGGCGGTTTGGCGTCCATGATCTTTCTCCTATGTAAGCCGATTATCCGGCTCGCTACTTCTGCTGCGCTAGTCCCGCTTACGGTAACAGTGCTTTTCTCGCACGCGTGTTGCTTCTTCGCACAGCGATACAAATGATTAACGGCGCGGGAATATAATTGTTGAGATGTCCTTCGTACTGTCGCATGCTGCGTGAATCGCGCACGTCCCACGTTTCTCCCAACACTCCCGCGCAGCATCTGCTGCACTTGCACAACGCCTCGAGCGCACTTCCCCCGGCTCTGAGCACGGCGCGGGTTCTGCCGCCTTGCCGCGTTCGTATTGCGCGCCGCAAGGGCGGGCCGGTCCTTCGGCCTTGGCTGGCACATACCGTTTATGTACAACGGTCGATTATGCTTAGCCGTTGACGTCGAAACGTTAATAAGAATTAAAACTATGTAAGCGACCGTTTCTATCCAATTGGGCGATTAATACTTTGTTGCGCGTCATTTGGCCGCGATTAATGACCGAACGTGCGTAAATGGCCGCGCATTGGGGCGCGCCCTCTTGATGCACTCCGATAATTCGTTACGTTTGGGCCTCCGGCGGCGCCGGCACGCGCTGCACGTGAGCATGGTTCGCGGGCGTCGCGCGCACGTCCACCTGACCGTGAATACGTGACTGGTGGACGTCCGCGAACATGTAGTACGGGAACGGGTGTGCGGGCTCGGAGGCCGCATCGAGACGCGCGACCAGTTCGGGCGCGAGCGTGAAGTCGAGCGCGCCAAGCGACTCTTCGAGTTGCTCCGACCTGGTCGCGCCCACGATGATGCTCGCCACGCCGCGCTTCTGATACAGCCAGTTCAACGCGACCTGCGCCATGGGCCGGTTGGCCTCGTGCGCGACCCGCTCGAGCTCGGCGACGATCGCGAAGTTGCGCGCCGAGAGCTTGTCGAAGCCGGGCGGCGGCTTGGCGCCCATCGTCTGCAAGCGGCCCGCACCGCTCACGCCTTCGCTTGCCTGCGACGGCCGATATTTTCCCGACAGCACGCCCATGCCGAGCGGACTCCAGGGCACGAGCCCCATGCCGAGTTGCGTCGCGAGATCGGCGAATTCGTGTTCCGCGTTGCGCTCGATCAGGGAGTATTCGAGCTGCATGGCGGCTACCGGCTCGAAGCCGCGCCAGTCGGCCAGCGTCTGCGCGCGGCCCGCGTACCAGGCGGGCACGTCGGAGAGGCCCACGTAGCGGATCTTGCCGGCGCGCACGGCGTCGTCCATGGCGCGCATCACTTCGTCGACGGGCGTCATACGGTCCCACGTATGCAGGTAATAGAGATCGATGTAGTCGGTGCCGAGGCGTTTGAGCGAGCCGTCGAGCGCACGCAGCAGGTTCTTGCGATGGTTGCCGCCGGCGTTCGGATTGCCCGCTTGCGCGTTGTATGAATACTTGGTGGCGATGACGAGTCGCTCACGCAGACCGCGTGCCGCCGCGAAGCGCCCGACCCAGGTTTCGCTCGTGCCTTCTGTATAGAGATCGGCGGTATCGATGAAATTGCCGCCTGCGTCGACATAGAGGTCGAAGAGTCGCTGTGCGGCGGCTTCGTCGGCGCCCCAGCCCCATTCGGTGCCGAACGTCATCGTGCCGAGGGCGATGGGGCTGACGCGTAGGCCCGAGCGGCCGAGCAGGGTATAGCTGTCGAGTTTCATGGCGGTTTCCTCAAAGAGTGATTGGCGAACGCGAACTCATCTTGCGCTATTCCTTTTTGTGGAAAAATCGGGTTCACCTGAAAGCACTGTGAAGTCAGGCTTCACAATGGAGACGAGATGAGCCCGGTTTCCACTCCGGCGTTAGCGCCGCCCGTCACCTCGGGACTGGCGGGACGCCTGCCTGCACTGCTGGCGGTGGCTGCTGTCGCGCGCCACGGCAGCTTCACGCGTGCGGCGTCCGCCGCGGGCTTCTCGACGTCGGCGCTATCGCAAACCGTGCGTGCGCTCGAAGCGCAACTCGGCGTGAGGCTCTTCAATCGCACGACGCGCCGGGTCGCGCTGACCGAGGCCGGCGCGCAGTTTCTCGCGCGCGTCCAGCCCGCGCTCTCACAGATCGAGGCGGCGTTCGAGGCGCTCGACGCCTCGCGCGACGCGCCGGCCGGCACGCTGCGCATCAACCTGCCGCGCGTGGCGAGCGAGCTGCTCGTCATGCCGCACCTCGCGGAATTCATGACGCGTTATCCGCAGATCAAGCTCGAACTCGCGCTCGACGATGGTTTTGCCGATCTGGTCGGCGACGGCTTCGATGCAGGCATTCGCCTGGGCGAATCGGTTGCGCCGGGCATGGTGGCGGTGCCGATCGGCGGGCCGGTTCGCATCGTCGTGGTGGGCTCGCCCGCATACTTCGAACGCCACGGCCGGCCGGTCACCCCCGACGACCTGGCCGCGCATGATTGCCTGCACTATCGCTTCGCGACGGGTGGGGTCTACCGATGGGAGTTCGCGCAGCCGGGCGACCCAGGGCGCGTGTTCGAAGTGGTCACCGAGGGCCGCTTCGTGACGAACGATCTGCGTACCATGGTGCGCGCCTCGGAGCAGGGCGTGGGTCTTCTGCACGTGATCGAGGATTACGTGCGCGCGCCGCTGGAGGAAGGCCGGCTCGTGCCGGTGCTCGAGCCGTGGGGCGCATCGTTTCCGGGGTTCTATTTGTATACGGTCGGACGTGCGCAGTTGCCGCCCAAGCTGCGTGCGTTCATCGACTTTCTGCGCGAGAAGCGTGAGGGCGCTTAAGCTCAGGTAGCGCGACTTGGGGGGCGATGGGAGGATGGGATGGCAGAGGCGGGCGAGGCCGCTGCGTGCACGCCGACGCCACAAAGCAAAAAGCCCAGTCGAAGACTGGGCTTTTTGCTTGAATCCTGGTGCCGGAAAGAGGAATCGAACCCCCGACCTTCGCATTACGAATGCGCTGCTCTACCGTCTGAGCTATTCCGGCGCGCATCAGAGAAGAAAGATTATAGGAAGTCTCCGCGAACTATGCAAGCCCTTCCCTCCTCTTTTTTCATTTTTTCGCTTCGTGGTGGTAGCGCGTGACGCGCTCGACCTCGCTCTTCGAGCCGAGGAACACGGCAACGCGCTCATGCAGGCTCTTCGGCTGGATGTCGAGAATGCGCTCTTCGCCGTTGGTCGCCATGCCGCCCGCCTGTTCGACGATGAACGACATCGGGTTCGCTTCGTACATCAGGCGCAGCTTGCCGGGCTTGGACGGATCGCGCTTGTCGGCCGGGTACATGAAGATGCCGCCGCGGTTCAGAATGCGGTGCACGTCCGCGACCATCGAGGCAATCCAGCGCATGTTGAAGTTCTCGCCGCGCGCGCCGTCCTTGCCGGCGTTCAGCTCGCCGATGTACTTCTGCACCGGCTCATACCAGTGGCGTGCGTTCGACGCATTGATCGCGTATTCGCGCGTCTCTTCCGGAATGCGCATGTTGCTCTGCGTGAGCACCCACGAGCCCAGTTCACGGTCGAGCGTGAAGCAGTTCACGCCGTGGCCGGTCGTGAGCACGAGCACCGTTTGCGGGCCGTACACGGCGTAGCCTGCGGCGACCTGCTTCGTGCCGGGCTGCAGGAACGATTCCTCGGTTGCCTGCTGGCCGTCCGGGCAGCGCAGCACCGAGAAGATCGTGCCGATCGACACGTTCACGTCGATGTTCGACGAGCCGTCGAGCGGATCGAACACGAGCAGGTATTCGCCCTTCGGATAGTTGGCCGGAATCGGGAAGAACGTTTCCATTTCCTCCGAGGCCATCGCGGCGAGGTTGCCGCCCCATTCGTTGGCGTCGAGCAGGATTTCGTTCGAGAGGATGTCGAGGTTCTTCTGCACTTCGCCCTGGACGTTCTCGCTGCCGGCCGTGCCGAGGGCGTCACCGAGCGCGCCCTTGCTGACGTTGAAGCTGATCGCCTTGCACGCGCGCGCGACGACTTCGATCAGAAGACGCAGGTCGGCGGGCAGATTGCTGTGCTGGCGCTGCTGCTCGATCAGGTACTTGGTGAGGGTGGTGCGACGTTGCAAAGCCATTGCAGTACTCCGGATACGCTTAGGGATGTCGCAATTCTACCCGCTCGACTGTGACCGCCCGCCGCACAGCCACGCAAAATAAAGCGCCGGGGCGCCGCTGGGCTTGCTGGAGCGGCTTTTCGCGCGGCGACGGGTCGCTTCACCCCGCCAAAAATAATCGTGAAAAAATGCGCAAAAAAACCGGCGCGAAGGCCGGTTCGTGTATCGCCGCGCGGCGCTGCCCGGCCGCCGCGCGTTGTTCGCCCAATCGCTATGTTTCGTCTGATCAAGCCAGCGCTTTTTCGACGATCTCGCGTACATCGCGCGATTTGGCTTCGGCGGCGACGCGCTCCAGCGCCGCTCGCATCGCGTCACGCAGTGCGGGCGTGAAGCGGCGCCACAGTTCGAGATTGCGGGCGAGGCGCGCCGCGACCTGCGGATTGAGCGCGTCGAGCGCGATCACCTGGTCGGCCCAGAACGCGTAGCCCGATCCGTCGGCGGCATGGAACTGCGCGGGGTTCGCCGCGCAGAAGCTGAAGATCAGCGAGCGTGCGCGGTTCGGGTTCTTGATGTTGAACGCCGGGTGGCCCATCAGCGCGCGCACCGTTTCGATGGTCGGGCGTTGCGCAGTGCCCCGTTGCGTGGCTTGCAGCGCGAACCACTTGTCGATCACGAGCGGTTCCTTCTCGAAGCGCACGTAGAAGTCTTCGAGCGCGCGGCGCGCGACGTCGCCGCCCGTGGCCGCCTGCACGTTCAACAGCGCGGAAAGCGCCGCCGAACGGTCGGTCATGTTGTTCGCGGCGTCGTACTGCGCCGTGGCGAGCCGTACCGCTTGCGCGGAGTCGTCGAGTTCCGGGAGATACGAGAGCGCGAGGTTCTTCAACCCGCGGTGCCCGGCCGCCTCGGGCGTCGGCTCGTACGCGCCAGGCGTGACATTGCGCTCATAGGCCGCGAGCCATTTGCCTTGCAGCACCGTTGCCAGTTGCTTGCGCACGAACTGGCGCGCGGCATGCACGGCGGCCGGATCGGATTCGGTCATCTGCTCGGCGAGATACGTTTCCGAAGGCAGCATGAGCGCAAGCTCGCGGAACGACGGCGAGAGCGATTCGTCGGTCAGCACGCGGCGGAAGGCATCGACGAGCGCGTCGTTGATGTCGAGCGGCTGGCCCGCGGCGGCGCGCCCGGCGAGCGCGAGCAGTTCGCGCGTGGCGAGGCGCTGGCCCGCTTCCCAACGGTTGAACGCATCGCTGTCGTGCGCGAGCAGGAACGCGAGTTCGTCGTTGCCGTAGTCGTAGTCGACGATGACCGGCGCCGAGAAGTTGCGCAGCAGCGAGGGCAGGGGCTTGGCCATCACATCGGCGAACGTGAAGGTCTGCTGTGTGTCGGTCAACTCCAGCACGCGCGTCGTGCCGTGCGCGGCGGCTTCGCCTTCGAGGCGCAGCGGCAGGTCCGCGCCGTCCGGGCCGATCAGGCCGATCGCAAACGGAATGTGCAGCGGGCCCCTCTGCGTTTCGCGCGCGGCGGGCGAACCGTTGGCGTAGCCCTGCGTGAGCGTCACGCTGTAGCAGCGCGTGCCTTCGTCATAGCTCGTGCTCACACTCACGCGCGGCGTGCCCGCCTGGCTGTACCAGCGCTCGAACTGCGCGAGGTCGCGGCCATTGGCGTCGGCCATGGCGTGGCGGAAGTCGTCGCAGGTCACGGCCTGGCCGTCGTGGCGCTGGAAGTACAGGTCCATGCCTTTGCGGAAGCCATCGCGGCCGAGCAGCGTTTGATACATCCGCACGACTTCCGCGCCTTTTTCGTAGACGGTCATCGTGTAGAAGTTGTTGATCTCGACGTAGCTCTCGGGGCGCACTGGATGCGCCATCGGGCCTGCGTCTTCGGCGAACTGCATCTGGCGCAGCACGCGCACGTCTTCGATGCGTTTGGTCGCGCGCGCCGCTTCGTTCTCGTCGCCGCCCGACATCGCCGCCGAGAACTCCTGGTCGCGGAACACCGTGAGGCCTTCCTTCAGGCTCAGCTGGAACCAGTCGCGGCAGGTCACGCGGTTGCCGGTCCAGTTGTGAAAGTACTCGTGGCCGACCACGGCCTCGATGTTGGCGAAATCGACATCGGTGGCCGTTTCCGGATTCGCGAGCACGTACTTCGTGTTGAAGATGTTGAGCCCCTTGTTCTCCATCGCGCCCATGTTGAAGTCGCTCACGGCGACGATCATGAAGCGGTCGAGATCGAGCTCGAGGCCAAAGCGCTGCTCGTCCCAGTGGATCGAGTGGACGAGCGAGTCCATGGCGTGGCGCGTCTTGTCGAGATCGTGCGGCTCGACCCAGACCTGCAGCAGCTTTTCCTTGCCCGAGCCGCTCTGGATGCGCTCTTCCAGCGCCACGAGCTTGCCCGCCACGAGCGCGAACAGATAGCTCGGTTTGCGGAACGGGTCTTCCCATTTCGCATAGTGACGGCCGTCGGGCAGCTCGCCTTCGGCGATCAGGTTGCCGTTCGAGAGCAGCACCGGGTAGGCGGTCTTGTCTGCGCGCAGCGTCACCGTGTAGGTCGCCATCACGTCGGGCCGGTCGAGGAACCAGGTGATGCGGCGAAAGCCTTCGGCTTCGCATTGCGTGAAGAAGTTGCCGCTCGACACGTACAGGCCCGAGAGCGTGGTGTTGGCGGCGGGCGCGCACGCGCCGGTGAGCGTGAGCTCGAAAGTTTCGGGCACGTTCTCGATCGTGAGCCCGTGTTCGTGTGCGCGCACATTCGCGTACGGCTTGCCGTCGATCGCCGCGCCGATGAATTCGAGTTGCTCGCCCATGAGTTCGAGATGCGCGGTGGGCTGCGCATCGGGATTGCGACGCACGCGCAACGTGCTCTTGACGATCGTGCGCTCGGGCACGAGGTCGAATTCGAGGTCGACGGTATCGATCAGAAACGCGGGCGGCGCGTAGTCTTCGCGGCGGATCACGGTGGGCGTGGCGGTATCGGACATGGTCTGGATAGGGGCGGGTCGGATCGGGGGGGATCGCTCGGTGTTGATCGAATGGGCCGGCCGCGGCGGCGTGTGCGCCCGCGGGCGCTGCCTGCCGTCGCGGGAGCGCGGCGGATCGCCCCATTGTACAAAGGCTCGGGCCGCTTTGTCCGTCGGGGCACGGCCGCCGAACTTTCGCGCCGGGCCGCGAGTCAGTATGATCAGGCCCTGCCGCGCGGCTGGCGGAGCGCAAAACAAGACACGACCGGCGCGCAATGCGCACGGAGCGGATACGGAATAAGCGCGGCGCAACGATCGTATCGGAGAGAGCGGCCCCCACGACTGCACTTTTCCAACTGAAGCAACACTGCTATGAGAAGACCATGATGCACGACAGATGGACCCGCCGCGCCCTCCTGATGCTGGCGGCGCTCGCTCTCACGCTCTCCGGCTGCACGACGTACGTGACGAGCCAGGTGACCGCCTTCTCCGCATGGGACGGCGGCAGCGACGCCACGCGCACCTTCGCGTTCAAACGCAGCCCCGAGCAGAACCAGAGCATCGAGCAGAGCACCTACGAGCAGTTCGTGGCCAACGGGCTCGCCATGCACGCGTTCCGCCTCGTGCCCGAGCCGCAGGCGCGCTATCTGGTGGGCCTCGCCTACGGCAGCCGCACCGACACGGTGACGGTCGCGCAGCCCGTGTTCTACAACCCCTGGCCGGGCCCGTACTGGGGGCCGTGGAACCCGTGGGGCGCGTGGGGACCGTATCAGCCCGCCTACGTCAACCAGAGCTATCCCGTGTATTCGCATGCGCTAGGCATTCGCATCACGGAAAAGGCGAGCGGCAAGGAGGTCTATAACGTGCAGGCGCGCACCTCGGGCGACGATCCCTCGCTCGTGCGCGTGATGCCTTTTCTCGTGCAGAGCGCGCTGGGGAATTTCCCGCTGGCCAATGGCACGGTCACGGAGGTCAAGATCCCGGTCGGCAAGAACGGCGGCGCTCCGAACGAGACAGCCGCGGCCCCGGCGGGTGCGGGGCAGGGCGGGGCGGCCGCGACGGGGAACGCGCCGGCGAAATAGGCACGTATCGTCGTGCCCGCCCAGTAAGCGACGCGCCGGGCCTCGTATCCGGCGCCCAGGCGCGGATTGCAGTCTGACGCTTTTTCCTGTAACCCGCGCCGGGCGGGGCCTTCAGCGCCGCGCGCCGTCGCGGCTGTGCACGCGCTTGCCTGCCGCGTAGGTCTCGAACACGGCGCGGTCGTCGCCGAGCAGGGCGAGCGCGAACAGCAACTCCTCGAGCGATTCGGCGCGCGCCGTGCGCCGCGCGAGCAGCGGCGTGGCCTGCGCATCGAGCACGACGAAGTCCGCTTCGCTGCCGGGCGCGAGCGTGCCGATCTTGTCGGCGAGATCGAGCGCCTGCGCCGCGCCCGCGGTCGCGAGCCAGAACATGCGCGTGGCCGTGAGGTGGTGGCCGCCCATGCGCGCGACCTTGTGCGCCTCGTTCATGGTTTGCAGCATGGAGAACGAGGTGCCGCCGCCCACGTCGGTGGCGAGCGTGACGGGCATCGACGATTCGCCCGCCTTGTCGAAGTCGAACAGACCGCTGCCGAGGAACAGGTTCGAGGTCGGGCAGTGCGCGGCGACGGTACCCGTATGCGCCATGCGGCGGCGGTCTTCATCGTCGAGCCAGATGCAGTGGCCGTACACGGCCCGCTTGCGCAGGAGTCCGTAGTGATCGTACACGTCGAGGTAGCTGCGATGGCCCGGGAACAGTTCCTTGACCCACTTCACCTCGTCCGGGTTTTCGGCCACGTGGCTCTGGATGAAGATATCGCCATGCGCCTTCGCGAGCGCGCCGCACGCTTCGAGCTGCGCTTCGGTCGAAGTGGGCGCGAAGCGCGGCGTAAGCGCATACATCTGGCGCCCGCGGTTGTGCCAGCGCCCGATCAGCTCGGCGCTGTCGTCGTAGCCCGTTTGCGGCGTGTCGCGCAGGAACTCGGGGCAATGGCGGTCCATCAGCACCTTGCCCGCGACCATGCGCAGGTTCTTCGCTTCGCTCGCGGTAAAGAGCGCGTCGGCGGACTGCTTGTGGACGGTGCAGTACACGAGCGCCGTAGTCGTGCCGCAGGCGAGCAGCTCGTCGACGAAAAAGCGCGCCGTGTCCTGCGCCACCGCTTCGTTTTCGAAGCCGCGCTCGGTCGGGAACGTGTATGTGTTCAGCCACGGCAGCAGACCCGGCGCGGGCGAGGCGATCATGTCCGTCTGCGGGTAGTGGATGTGCGTGTCGATGAAGCCCGGCACGATCAGCTTGTCGCGCAGATTGTGGACCGTCGCGTTTTCATCGACGCGCGACTTGAGCGCGGACCACGCGCCCGAGGCGACCACGTGGCCGTCTTCGACGATCACGACGCCGTCCTCGTCAAAGACAGCGGCGTCGGACGATTGCGCAGGGTCGCCTGTGAACGTCAACAGTTTCGCGCGGTAAGCCGATTGAGTCATGGGAACTTCGTCTCCGAAAAATTCAGGTATTCGTCCAATGCATGCCCGCATGGCGCGTGCCGCTCCTGAAAACGTGTCGACCAGAGTTGGCGCTTCAGCGCTTACTCTGGTCCCATGCCAGAAGGGCACGCGCGAGGGCCCACGGTCCGGCGCTCGCGCGCTGGACCGGATTCGTGTGACAGCCCGGGCTGGGGCTTGCTGTGCGGACGAGTCCGCTTTTCAGTTTGCGCCTGAGTCGACGCTTAAGCCGTTGCGCGACGCCAGTTCGCGTCGAGCTTCGCGATCAGCGCGGCGCGCTCTTCGGGCGTGACGAACGACGCCTCGAAGCCGTTGCGCAGGATCGTGTACACCTCGTCGTCGTCGAGCTCGAGCGCTTCGATGATGGCGCGGTAGTTCTCGTTGACGTAGCCGCCGAAGTAGGCGGGATCGTCGGAATTGACGGTCACTGCGACGCCCTTGTCGAGCAGGGCCTTGAGCGTGTGCTGCGTCATGTCGTCGAACACGCACAGCTTGGTGTTCGAGAGCGGGCACACCGTGAGCGCCACACGCGTGTCGGCCAGACGCGTGACGAGCGCCGCGTCTTCGATGCTGCGCACGCCGTGATCGACGCGGTCGACCTTGAGCAGGTCGAGCGCTTCGTAAATATAGGAGGGCGGGCCTTCCTCGCCTGCGTGCGCGACGAGCTTTAGCCCCAACGCCCGCGCCTTCTCGAACACGCGCTCGAATTTCGAAGGCGGATGACCGCGCTCCGACGAGTCGAGGCCCACGCCGATCAGGCGCGCATAGCGCTCGAACAGCGGGCGCGCGGCTTCAAAGGTGGCGAGCGCATCGGCTTCGCTCAGGTGGCGCAGGAAGCACAGGATCAGCTTGCTCGTGAGGCCGCGCTTTTCGGCGTCGCCAAGCGCACGGTCGATGCCCGCGACCACGGTTTCGATCGGCACGCCGCGTTCGGTGTGCGTTTGCGGATCGAAGAAAATTTCGGTGTGCACGACGTTGTCGGCGAGCGCGCGCTCGCAGTACGCCATCGTCATGTCGTAGAAGTCCTGCTCCGAGAGCAGCACGCTCGCGCCCGCGTAGTAGATGTCGAGGAACGACTGCAGGTCGGTGAACGCGTAGGCGGCGCGCAGCGCGTCGATCGAGTCGTAGGCGAGCTTCACGTTGTTGCGCTGCGCGAGCGCGAAGATCAGCTCGGGTTCGAGCGAGCCTTCGATATGGATGTGCAGCTCGGCCTTCGGCGCATTGGCGGCCTTTTCGACGAGCGCCTTTGCGTTGGCGGCGGTGTTGGCGGTGGTCGTGATCGTCATGTTAGGTTCGATTCGCTTATGGGTTCTTCAGTGTTTGACATCACGCGGAATGGGTGGCGGGGGCATGCGCCGCGCTCGCCCGCTTCGCCGCTTCGATCGCCTGCAGCAGTTGCGCGGCGGCCGACACGGCGATGACTTCGGGCGACTTGTCGACGATACCGTCCACGCCGAGCGGGCAGTGCATGCGCGCGATCTGCATGGGATCGATGCCGCGCGCGGCGAGCCGGTGCTCGAACTGCTTGCGCTTCGTGTGCGAGCCGATCATGCCGAAGAACACGAAGTCGCCGCGGCGCAGGATGCGCTCGGCGAGATCGAGGTCGCGCGAATGATCGTGCGTCATCACGATGAAGCTCGTGCCGGGCGGGGCCGTGTCGACGGCTTCGTCGGGCGCGTCGTTGGCGTCGATCGCCACGTTGGGCGCGTTCAGCAGCGCGAACGCCTCGGGCGTCGGAAACGCCGCGTCGCGCTCATCGACCCACAGCACGCGGCAGGGCAGCGTGCCGAGCACACGCACGAGGGCCGCGCCCACATGGCCCGCGCCGAACAGCACGACGGGAAAGTCGTTCGGCGCGATGGTTTCGGTCAGGAGCAGCGCGCCGCCCGTTTCCCAAAGCAGGCAGTCGGGCGCTTCCACGCCCGGTTCCGGCTCGGACAGCATGGCCGGATCGGCCGCGGTGCCTTCGCCCTCCGGGCTCCCGTTCCGCGAGGAGCGAAATGATACGCTACGCACGGTCGACGCGCCTGCCGCGAGGCGGCGCGCGAGCGTGGCGAGCCAGCCGAGGTCGGCCACGTCGAGGCGCTCGAACGCGAGCACCACGGCGCCGCCGCAGCACTGGCCGAGGCTCGGCCCGAGCGCGAGACGCTCGAGGCGTCGCGCGTGCGGCGTGCGCATGCCGTCGCGCAGCACCTGGCGCGCGATTTCGATGGCCTTCCATTCGAGGTGGCCGCCGCCGATGGTGTGGCGGGCCGCTTCGCGCGTGACGATCATCTTCGTGCCGGCCTCGCGCGGCGCCGATCCCTCGACGCGCGCAACGGTGACCAGCACGGCGGCGTCGCCGTGCGCGAGCAGTTGCTGCAGATCGGAAAGCCAGGTTTGCATCTGGCGCTTCTCCCTACGGGGCGGCACGTTCTTGCCTGTGCCGCCGGTTAATCTTCGTGGCCTCGCGCGGGCGGCGCTTCGCGGTTGGAGTGTGCGAAGCGCTGGCCGGTTCGCGCGGTCAGTTCATTTTGCGGTGGTTTTCCCGCAGCGCGTCCAACGCATCGAGAATCGCTTCAGGCGTCGCGGGCGCACGCAGCGGCGCGGCCTCGCGCGCCTCGGGCACCGCCGCGCCCACGGCCTCGCGAATCGCGAGAAATACCGAGAATGGCAGCAGCAGGGGCGGTTCGCCTACGGCCTTCGAGCGGAACACCGTCGGTTCCACGTTGTCGTTGCCGCCGCTGCGATAGAGCCTCACGTCGAATGCCTCTGGCGTGTCGCTCACCGCTGGAATCTTGTAGGTGGACGGGGCATGCGTCATGAGCCGCCCGTCGCGGTTCCACCAAAGCTCCTCGGTGGTGAGCCAGCCCATGCCCTGGATGAAGCCGCCTTCCACCTGGCCTAGATCGATGGCCGGATTGATCGACTGGCCCGCGTCGTGCAGCACGTCGGCGCGTACGAGCTTCCATTCGCCCGTGAGCGTATCGACGACCACTTCGGACACCGCTGCGCCATAGGCGAAGTAATAGAACGGATGGCCGGTCAGCGTACGTGCATCCCAATGCACTTTGGGCGTGGCGTAGAAGCCATCGGACCACAGTTGCACACGCTTCATGTAGGCGAGTTCGACGAATTCGCCAAACGCAATCGCCTTACCGTTCGCTCGCACCTGGACATCTTCGAACGCGACGTCTTCGGGCGAGCCGCCGTATTGCGCCGCCGCGAAGGCCGCGAGGCGCGTGCGGATCGTGAGCGCGGCGTCTTCGGCGGCCTTGCCGTTGAGATCGCTGCCCGTGGAGGCGGCCGTCGCCGACGTATTGGCGACCTTCGAGGTATCGGCGGCGCTCACGCGCACGCGTGCGAGCGGCAAGCCGAGCGTGCCCGCCACGACCTGCGCGACCTTGGTGTTGAGCCCCTGGCCCATTTCCGTGCCGCCGTGGTTCACGAGCACCGAGCCGTCGCGGTACACATGCACGAGCGCGCCCGCCTGGTTCAGATGCGGCACGTTGAACGAGATGCCGAACTTGACGGGTGTAAGCGCCAGGCCGCGCTTGAGCACGGGGCTCGTGCGGTTGTACGCGGCGATGGCCGCGCGGCGCTCGTGATAGCGGCTCGACGCCACCAGTTCGTCGGTCAGCGGCGCGAGCACGTTGTCCTCCACGCGCTGGCCGTACGGCGTGACATCACGCTCGCCGATGCCGTAATAGTTCGCGCGCCGCACATCGAGCGGATCGCGGCCCAGTGCGCGCGCGATCTCGTCGAGCATCACCTCCATCACGAGCGCGCCTTGCGGGCCGCCGAAGCCGCGAAACGCGGTGTTCGACTGCGTGTTCGTCTTGCAGCAGAGCGCGACGATTTCGACATCCGAAAGAAAATAGGCGTTGTCGAAGTGACATACCGCGCGCGTGGCGACCGCGCCCGAAAGATCGGCCGAATAGCCGGCGCGCAGCGCGATCTCGACGCGCGCGCCGAGCAGCCGTCCTTCGTCGTCGTAGCCCGCTTCGTACGTGTAGAGCGCATCGTGGCGCTTGCCGGTGATCATGAAGTCGTCGTCGCGATCCGCGCGAAGCTTCACGGGGCGCTGCAGCTTGTGCGCCGCGAGCGCGGCGACGCACGCGAACAGCGCCGACTGCGATTCCTTGCCGCCGAAGCCGCCGCCCATGCGCCGGCATTCGCAACTCACGCGATGCGCGGGCCAGCCGAGCAGATGCGCGACGACCTGCTGCATTTCGCTCGGGTGCTGTGTCGAGCTGTAGACGAGCATGCCTGTCTGCTCCTGCGGGAGCGCATAGGCCACCTGGCCTTCGAGATAGAACTGCTCCTGGCCGCCCACGGCAAACGTGCCCGCGAGGCGATGCGGCGCCGCGGCGAGCGCGGCATCGGGTGCGCCGCGCACGAGACGCAGCGGCGGCAGCACGTAATGCTGGCGCGTGCGCGCCTCTTCGATGCTGAGAACGGGTTCGAGCGGCGCGTAGCGCACGACGTCTTCGCTGGCGGCGAGCGCTGCAGCGCGGCGTGCGAGCTCGTGGCTCGTGGCGATCACCGCGAACACGGGCTGTCCGAGATATTGGACGGTGTCGCTCGCGAGCACGGGATCGTCGTGCACGACCGGGCCGCAGTCGTTCTCGCCGGGGATGTCGGCGGCAGTGAGCACCGCAAGCACGCCCGGCGACGAGCGCACACGGTCGAGATCCAGCGCGACGATGCGTGCGTGCGCATGGCGCGCGAGGCCGAGCGCCGCGTGCACGGTGCCGTGCAGTTCGGGGATGTCGTCGGTGTAGCGCGCCTCGCCGCTCACGTGCGCATCGGCGGATTCGTGCGGCAGCGGTGCGCCGAGCGCGCGCTCGTGGGCGTGCTCATCGCCTTGCTGCGGGCGCATGACGAGCGCTTCGGCCTGATCGTTCATGGCGTGACTCCCGCGGCTGCAGTGCCCTGGTCATCGTCGTCGCCTTCGGCGAAAGCGAACGCGTTGACGTCGCAAAGCGCGAGCGGGGCCTCGTCGCGCGTTTCGAGCCAGCAGCGCCACAGCAGATTGCGCGCGACCTTCAGGCGATAGGCACCGCTCGCGCGCATGTCAGTGAGGGGCTGATAGTCGGTGGCGAGCGCATCCATCGCGCGCTGCGCACTGGTTTCGTCCCAGCGTGCGCCGGTTAGCGCGGCTTCGGCAAGCGCGGCGCGCTGCGGGATCGCGGCCATGCCGCCGTAGGCGATACGTGCGCTCGCGAGTGTGCCGTCCTCGCGCACGTCGAGTGCGAACGCGGCGCACACCGCCGAGATATCCTGGTCGTAGCGCTTCGAGACCTTGTAGGTGCGAAAGCGCAGTGTCGGCGCGGGGCGCGGCACGCGGACCGCTTCGACGAATTCGCCCGCTTCGAGCGCGTTCTGCTGGTAGCCCGTGTAGAAGGCCGCGAGCGGCAGCGTGCGCACGTGCGCCGCGCGGCGCAGCACGAGCGTGGCATCGAGCGCGAGCAGCGCGGGCATGGAGTCGCCGATCGGCGAGCCGTTCGCGACGTTGCCGCCGAGCGTGCCCGCATTGCGAATCGGCAGCGAGGCGAAGCGCGCCCACAGTTCCGCGAGTTCGGGGTAATCGATGGCGAGCGCGGCGTAGGCAGCTTCGAGCGAGACGGCCGCGCCGATCGTGAGCGTCTGCGCGTCGCGCGAAACGCTCGCCAGTTCCGCGACGTTGCCGGTGTAGATGAGGTCGCCCAAGTCGCGGAACTGCTTCGTGACCCACAGGCCGATATCGGTGCTGCCCGCGAGCACCCGCGCGTCAGGATGCGCGGCACGCAGCGCCGCGAAGTCGGCGAGCGTGCGCGGCGCGTAGAACGTGCTTTCACCGTGCGCGGCGCCTCGCACGTCGGGGCCGCGATATTCGAAGGTGCCGGTGCGCTGCAGCGCGCGCAGCTGCGCTTCGACGCGAGCGCGATCGAGCGCCACGCGTGCATGGCAGGTCTCGTCGAACATGCGCAGCGACGCTTCGATGATCGGCCGGTAGCCGGTGCAGCGGCAGAGGTTGCCCGAGAGCGCCTCGTTGATCTCCTCGCGGGTCGGCAGGCCCGCACCGATGGGCTGGTTCTCGTAAAGCGCCCACATGGACATGACGAAGCCCGGCGTGCAGAAGCCGCACTGCGAGCCGTGGCAATCGACCATCGCCTGCTGGACCGGGTGCAGTGCGCCGTCCGGCTGGCGCAGGTCTTCGACGGTATAGAGCGCGCGGCCGTCGAGGGTCGGCAGGAACTGGATGCAGGCGTTGACGGACTTGAGCGCGAGATGACCTTCGCTGTCGAGTTCACCCACGACGACCGTGCACGCGCCGCAGTCGCCCTCCGCGCAGCCTTCCTTGGTGCCGCAGGCATGCAGATCCTCGCGCAGATGCTGAAGCACCGTGCGCGTGGGAGGCAGGTCGCGCACTTCGTGCACGGCGCCTCGGTGGAGGAAGCGGATGGTTTGCGTTGTCATGGTGAACCCGGGGACATTGCGGATCAGGCGCGCGTTACGAGAGGGGCGCGCCAACACCGGCCTCGCGCACGTAGATCGCCATCCAGTTCCGAAGATAGCACCGCTTGCCGCAGGAAAGTATTTCCCCCGCAAGATGGGGGTTATGTGACTTGGGTCATGACGCCGTCACAGCGCGCACGGCGGCGCAACGCCGCTGCGCGCGGCAATCGCGCCCGGATGGCCGGGGAAGGTGCGCAAGTCGTGCGCGATTCGATGCTACGGTGCAAGGCTCACGCTCGCCTCGCGCTGGCGGGCGGGCCGCCCGATGGCTGGGCGGCGCAAGCGTTTGAAGAGCCGGCGGAGCCTGAAATGGCGCGGTGCGCCCTTTAACCGGTCAGCGGCGGATGCCGGGCCACGACACCTGGCGGCGCCGGTTGCGCCACAGGCTCAGGATCACGGCCAGGAACACGATGATGAAGGCGAGCAACGACCACACCGGCATGGTCAGGCCGAGCGTCGGCGGGTAGGTGGTTTCGCAAAGACCCTGGACCTTGAACACGCCTGGCAGCCAGTGCGCGAAAGGCAGGCTATCGACGATGGGCTGCAGCGTGTCGAAACCGCAGCTGTAGTTGGGGAACGCCTGCACCCAGACGAGCTTCGCGGACGCGACTGCGCCGCCTGCCGCCGAAAGCACCACGAGCGCTTCGAGCACGCGCACGCCGCGCCAGCTCGTCATACGCGCGCCGAGAAAGGCGAAGACCGCAATCAGGATCAGGAAATAGCGCCCCAGGATACACAGCGGGCACGGGTCCTGATGCTCGACATACTGGAAGTACAGGGCGCCGCCCAGGAGCGCGAGGCAGATCAGGCCAAGGAGGACCAGCAGGCCGCGCTCGCGGCGCAACAGCGCGTTATCGTCGTTCATGAGGCTCGTTCGTTCGGGTTATCTGGCGCAGCGCACGGGCGGCTGCGACGGCGTGACGGGATTCTAGCGCGAAGGTTGCGTGCGGCGCGGACGTGTCCTTGCCCGCGCGCAGGGGGGCTCAAGCGATTTCCGCTCAAATCAGCGCAGCGGCGCGAGCACGGCCTCGACGCCGCGGCCAATGGCGAGCAGCGCGTCGTCGTTGTCAGGCGCGGCGGCGAGCATCAGCCCGACTGGCGCTGCGCCGTAGTGGTGGCATGGCAGCGAGAGCGCGCAGGCATCGAGGAAGTTGAACGCGCTCGGGTTGCGCAGCACGAGTGCATTAGTGCGCGCGAAGACATCGTCGTCGGCGGCAAGCGGGGCGACGGGCGGCGGCGCGATGGGGACAGTCGGCGCGATCACGGCGTCGAAGCGCGACCAGAGCGTAGCCTGCGCCTCGGCCATGACCGACGCGCGCGCGGCGATCAGATCCAGATAGTCGACGGCCGTCGCGTGCTCGCCCTTCAGGATGCGCACCAGCACGCGCGGGTCGTACTGGTCCCGATGCTTCGCAATCAGCTCGCGATGCCATGCATACGCTTCCATCGGCGAGAAGCCGATGCGGTTGATCTCGGCGAAGCGCTCGAAGGCGGCGAAGCGGACTTCGCTCACGATCGCGCCGGCGGCATCCAGATGCTTGAGCGCCGTATCGATCGTTTCCGCGACTTCGGGGTCCACGTCGTCGGTCACGTAGTGGGTGAGCACGCCGAGGCGTACGCCTTCGAGGTGGCGCGTGGCCGGCACGTGCGGCGCCAGCCCGGCGAGCACGCGGTCCGTGAGCGCGCAGCACGCCACCGTGTTGCCGATCGGGCCGAACGAGTCGAGCGTGGGGGAGAGCGGCACGCCGCCCGTTTTCGGAATGCGCCCGGCGGTGGGCTTGAAGCCCGTGAGACCGCAGAACGCGGCGGGAATGCGAATGGAGCCGCCGGTGTCGGTGCCGAGCGCGACGGCGGCCATGCCGTCCGCGACCGAGGCCGCCGCGCCCGAGGACGAGCCGCCCGCCACGCGCGCGTCGCCTGCCACGCCGCGGCGCCAGGGCGAGAGCGGCGTGCCGTAGTGCGGATTCAGGCCGAGCCCCGAGAACGCGAATTCACTCATGTTGGTGCGGCCGACCAGCACTGCGCCCGCATGGCGCAGCCGCGCGACGACGGTGGCGTCCTCTTTGGCGGGCGCCGCGTTCGCGAGCGCTGTGGAGCCCGCGCGCGTGACTTCGCCCGCCACGTCGAAAAGATCCTTCACCGAGACGGGGATGCCCGCGAGCGGCGAAAGCACCGTGCCGGACGCGCGCAGGCGGTCGTGCGCGTCGGCGGCGGCGCGCACGCGCTCGGCGTCGACCTCCGTGAAGACGGTCGCGCCTTGGCCGGCCGGGTCGGCGATGCGCTCGAGCGCGGCTTCGGCGAGCGCGCGGCTCGTCGTGCGGCCCGCGGCGAGATCGGCCGCGAGCTGGGCGAGGGGAGGGAACGGGGTAAAAGCGGTGGTCATGGCGGCGGAAGACTTGGTCAATGCGCGGCGGCGCGCTGCGCGAAGTTCAGCAAAGCAGGCGGGCGGCCCGCCGGCGAAGGGCGCCGAGGGCGGTCGGCGCCTGCAAGGGTCGCATCATTGTAGGTCGGCTTTTTTCCTCGCGTGCGATTTGGCTCACGCCGTGCATCGGGTAACATGCTCAGACTCGATAGCTATTTGTAAGGAAAGACCTTCATGCACCACGGAATCGGCTTCATTCAGGACCTGGCAGTCGTGATGGCGCTCGCAGGCGTCGTCACCGTGCTGTTTCATCGCCTGAAGCAGCCGGTCGTGCTCGGCTATATCGCGGCGGGCGTGATCATCGGGCCGTACACGCCGCCGTTCCAGCTCATTCACGACGAGCAGACCATCCAGACGCTCGGCGAGCTCGGCGTGGTGTTCCTGATGTTCTCGCTCGGCCTCGAATTCAGCCTGCGCAAGCTCTTCCAGGTGGGCGCGACCGCCATCGTCGCGGCGCTCTCGGAAATCGTGCTGATGCTGTGGATCGGCTACGAGATCGGTCGCGCGTTCGGCTGGGCCACGATGGATTCCCTGTTCCTCGGTGCGATTCTCGCCATCTCTTCGACCACGATCATCGTCAAGGCGCTCTCCGATCTCGGCGTGAAGCGCGAGCCGTTCGCACAGCTCGTGTTCGGCATCCTGATCGTCGAGGACATTCTCGGCATTGCCATGCTCGTGCTGCTGGGCGGCATCGCGCAGACGGGCGAGCTTTCGCCGGGCATCGCACTCATCACGCTCGGCAAGCTGCTGCTCTTCATGCTGGTCTCGCTGCTCGCGGGCATCCTGATCGTGCCGCGCGTGCTCGGCTACATTGCGCGCGTGGGCAACGACGAGATGCTGCTCGTCTCGGTGCTGGGCTTTTGCTTCGGCTTTTGCCTGCTGGTCGTGAAGCTCGACTATTCGATCGCGCTCGGCGCATTCCTGATCGGCGCGGTCATGGCCGAGTCGCGCCATCTGCATCGCATCGAGCATCTCGTCGCGCCGCTGCGCGATGCGTTCTCCGCCATTTTCTTCGTGACGATCGGGCTCATGCTCAACCCGCTCGTGCTGGTCGATTACGCCTGGCCGATCGCCGTGATCTCGATTGCCGTGGTGCTCGGCAAGCTCGTGTCGTGCGGCCTCGGCACCTTTCTCGCGGGCCGCGACGGGCGCACCGCCATGCGCGTGGGCATGACCGTCTCGCAGATCGGCGAGTTCTCGTTCATCATCGCCTCGCTCGGACTCACGCTGAAGGTGACGAGCGGGTTTCTCTATCCGATCGCCGTGACCGTCTCGGCCATCACGACGCTCACCACGCCTTACCTCATCCGCATTGCCGATCCGCTCTCGCAGCGCCTCGCGCGCGCCATGCCGCCCGCCGTCTCGAACGTGTTCGGCATGTACAGCCAATGGCTGCGCTGCCTCGTGCCGCGCTCGGACGGGCCGACGATCTTTTCGCTCACGAAGCGCATCGTCGTGCAGATTGCCGTGAATCTCGCGCTCGTCTCGGCGATCTTCATCGGCGTGTCGTATGGCGCGCGCTACGCGTCGCCGTTGCTTGCACACTGGATCGGCGACGAGCGCATTCAGCGCGTCGTGCTCTGGAGCGCCGCGCTCGTGCTTGCGATGCCGTTTCTCGTGGCGGTGTGGCGCAAGACGCAGTCGCTCGCGCTGTTGCTCGCCGAAGTGAGTGTGCAGCCGGAGAAGGCAGGGCGCTTCACACGTGCGATTCGTCATGTGATTGCGGAACTGGTGCCCGTGGTCTCGATGTTCGGCGTGTTCCTGCTCGTGGCGGCGCTCTCGGGGACGATCCTGCCGCCCACGGGCTTCCTCGTCGGCGTGCTGGTGTGCGCGGCCGCGCTGACCATGCTGCTGTGGCGCTGGTGCGTGAGGATCCACGCGTCGATGCAGATTGCGTTGCGCGAGACCTTCGACGAGCGTCCGGATGCCTGACCTGAGCATGGTCGAGACGCCGCTGGTGTGACGGGATGTGAGCAATTGTGTGCGGGGGTGGCGGCGGCGTGCCGTGCGACGGATAATCAAAGCCTGTTCATTCGTTCGCGCGCCGCGCGCCTGACCCCACGTCATGAGCGATAACAAATCAGACCAACCCGAGGCCCCTGACGGCGCAAGCCGTCCTGCCGATGCCGGTCCCGCCGGCGCCCCCGCGGCCCCGTCCTCTCCTCCCGCCGGTTCTCCCGGCACTTCTGCTGGTTCTCCCTCCGCATCGCCCTCCGGTTCACCCTCTGGGGAGGCCGCGCAACGTGCCTCGACCGACGCGCCCGAAAGCGCTTCGACCGTTACGCCCAGCGCTGGGGGGGCAGCAGCGGCTTCCACGCCCGGCGAGTTGCCGAAGCAGACGCCGGCGGGCACGACGCCGAGTATTCCGATCAGCGAAACCGCCGAGGCCGGCAAGGCCGCGCCCGCGCCGGCCCCGCATACCGAACCGGCGAGCACGGGCGAGGCGGCAGCGTCTGCTGCGCCGCAACGTCCTGGTGCCGCGCCGGCCGGCTTCGGCCAGGCACCCGACTTTACGGCACATCATCCTCCGCCGCCCGGTGCCATTCCGCCGGAACCGCCGCGCTATCTGCGCGCGAGCGATTCGGCCTGGGCGGTGTTCGGCCGCATCGTCGTGGCGCGAGCGCGGCAACTGTTCGACCGCGCCGGACAGCGCATCACGCAGCGCACGCTGCGCATCGGCGTCTCGGCGCGGATCTTCCACCCGGAGCCGGGCGCGCAAGGGCTGCGCGGCAAGACGTTGCAGTACCTGGAGGAATCGATCGCACACTGGGTGATGTCCCGGGACGTCATCGTGTTCATGATTCCGACGGTCGGGCACCAGGGGATGCTGCACCCGAGCAATATCCGCCTGCGCGATTACGCGAAGCACCTCGATGGCCTGCTGCTCCAGGGCGGCGCCGACGTCTCGCCGCAGACGTATGCGGAAATCTCGCCACGCCCCGAATGGCCGGGCGACCGTGTGCGCGATATGTACGAACTCGAACTGCTGCATGAGTTCGTCGAATCGGGCAAGCCGGTGCTGGGTGTGTGCCGCGGCTGCCAGCTCATCAACGTGGCGTTCGGCGGCACGCTTTACCAGGACATCGCGAGCGACGTGCCGACGGCCGGCGTGCACGTGAGCGAGCATTACGACCAGCATCGACACGCGGTCACGTTCCCGGAGGGCTCGACGTTCGCGACCATGTTCCCGGGGCGGCGCGAGGCGATCGTCAACTCGATTCACCATCAGGCCGTGAGGAATCTCGGACGCGACCTGACCGTCGAGGCCGTTTCGGCGGGCGACGGGCTCATCGAGGCGGTGCGTTACCGGCGCTCGCCGTTCGTCGTGGGCGTGCAATGGCACCCGGAGTTCCATCGCGCAGGCGGTCCCGAACTGCTCGACTGCACGCCGCTGCTCGACACCTTCTTGCGAACCGCGCGCGAAACCCGCTTCTGATTGCCAACCACGCTGCAACCCCATCCCGGCCGCGCGCAACCTGCGTGCGGCTTTTTTATTTCGGTCGCCTTCCTCGGAGTCCTACCTGATTCCGAGCTCGTCGAGCCGGTATACGTAACGCAGTGCGGTAATGTCGATGCCGCCCATGCGGTCGGGCTCCGAGCCGGAATAGGTCCAACCCTGGCGCTCATAGAACGCAATCGCGGGCGTGTTGCCGTCGAGCACGTACAGATAGAGCTGCGTCTCGCCCTGGGCGCGCGCCCAGTCCTGCGCTGCGCGCATGAGCCGCTTGCCGACGCCGGTGCCCTGATGCGCCGGTAGCGCATGAAGATTGTCGAGCAACACGCCCCAGGGAGAGCCTGGCTGGCGTTCGACGCACACGAAGCCCACGGCCGCACCCGATGCAAGCTCGGCGATCAGAACGAGCCGCCGTTCGCCGCCTGGCGCCTCCATGCGCGCGCGCCAGTAAGCCGCGCGCTCGGCGTCGACTTCGCGCTCGAGAAACGCAGCGGGCAGCAGCGCACGATACGTGGCCTGCCAGCTTGCGGCGTGCATGGCGGCGAGCAAGGGAGCATCGGCGACGGTGGCCGGACGCAGCGTGAGGGCGGGGATTTCGGGCATGCGGATGGCGGACGTGTGGGCGTCTGGATCAGGGCGCGCGTCGGGGGCCGCGCGCCGAGCCCTGCTGCAAGATATTTTGCCCCATTCGAGGATATTCGCGGCGGGCTTGCCACGCATGAAAGCGTGACGAAGTGTAATCGTAATAAAAATGGAAGAAATGACTTCCGTTGATGCTTTTTGCTAGCCTCTTTTAAGGAAATGCCCGAATATCTGAGTCCCGGCGCGTACCGCACAATAAAATGCCCGCGCGCGCGCCCGCGCGACCCTCGCTTTACCGCGAGTGATTGTTTCTCACTGTCCCGCGAGCCGCTCAGGCTTCCCGGTCAGTCTCTTCAGAGAGTGTCATGTCTACCGCGTCCCACGCATCCCCAGGCGAATCGAAATTCCGGACCGTTTTCCGCGTCGTCAGCGGCAACTTCCTGGAAATGTACGATTTCATGGTCTACGGCTACTACGCTTCGGCGATCGCCCGGACCTACTTCCCGAGTGACAATGCGTTCGCTTCGCTGATGCTCACGCTGTCCGTGTTCGGCGCAGGCTTCCTCGTGCGTCCGCTCGGCGCCATCATCCTCGGCGCGTACATCGACCATCACGGCCGCCGCAAGGGCCTCATGCTCACGCTCGGCCTGATGGCGTTCGGCACGCTCGCGGTTGCCGTCGTGCCGGGTTACGCGACCATCGGCATACTCGCGCCGGCGCTCGTGCTGGTGGGGCGCCTGCTGCAGGGCTTTTCCGCGGGCGTGGAACTGGGCGGCGTCTCGGTCTATCTCTCCGAGATCGCGACCAAGGGCAACAAGGGCTTCTACGTCTCGTGGCAGTCGGGCAGCCAGCAGGTCGCCGTGGTGTTTGCCGCGCTGCTTGGCGTGCTGCTGCATCGCCTGCTACCGGTCGAGCACATGACGAATTGGGGCTGGCGTGTGCCGTTCCTCATCGGCTGCCTGATCGTGCCGTTCCTCTTCATCATTCGCCGCTCGCTCCAGGAAACGGAGGAGTTCGCGAAGAGGAAGCATCGTCCCTCGATGGGCGAAATCATGGCGTCGATGGTGCAGAACTGGGGCGTCGTGATTGCCGGTATGGGCATGGTCATCATGACCACCGTGTCGTTCTACCTCATCACCGCCTATACGCCGACCTTCGGCAAGGAAGTGCTCAGGTTGAACGAGATCGACACGCTGATCGTGACGGTTTGCATCGGCTTGTCGAATCTCTTCTGGCTGCCGGTTTCCGGCGCGGTTTCGGACCGTGTGGGCCGCCGCCCGATGTTGATCACCTTCACCGTGCTCACGATCCTCACCGCCTATCCCACGGTGCAGTGGCTCGTGGCGGAACCGTCGTTCGGCCGCCTGCTCACGGTCGAGCTGTGGCTGTCGTTCCTCTACGCCTGCTACAACGGCGCGATGGTCGTGGCGCTCACCGAAGTCATGCCCGCCGACGTGCGCACCGCCGGCTTCTCGCTTGCCTACAGCCTCGCGACGACGATCGGCGGTTTCACGCCGGCGATCTCGACCTACCTCATTCACGTGAGCGGCAACAAGGCTGCGCCGGGTGCGTGGATGGGCGTCGCGGGCGTGTGCGGCCTGATCGCGACGCTCGTGCTCTATCGCACGCCGGAAGCGCGCAATCAGTACAAGGCGGCTTGATTTGCGGATCGGTTGATCTGCGATTTCGCGGCAAAAGCAATAAAAAACGGGGCGCTCAGGCGCCCCGTTTTTCATTGTGTCGCTTACGCGTCGCGCAACTCGCGCGCGACCGTGTCCACGACTTCCGCCCACGCATGCGGGCGCGGCTGACGCACGAGTCGCGCGCGCGGGTACCAGGGGCTTTCGTCGGTGCCCGCAAACCAGCGCCAGTCCGCGGCGAACGGCAGCATGACCCAAAGTTTTGCGCCCAGCGCGCCCGCGAGGTGGGCGATCGACGTATCGATCGACACGACGGCGTCCAGACGTTCGATCACGGCAGCGGTATCCGCGAAGTCCTGCAGCTTGCGGCCCAGCCGGTGGATCGAGCGCGCTCGCGGATGCGCGTCGAGCGCCGCGTGCTCAGCGGCGCTGAGTTCGGGCTGCAGGACGATCCAGTCGATGCCGTCGAGCGCGAAGAGCGGTTCGAGCGCGGCGAGCGCAATCGCGCGATTTTCGTGCTTCTGGATGCGTCCGGACCACGCGAGGCCGATCTTGCGCCGCGCCTGGCCGCCCAGCGAGCCGCGCCACTTGCGCCTGTAGGCAGTGCTCGCGTTGAGGTAGGGCGTGCGCGCTGGCAGTGTGTCGATGCTCGTGCCGAGCGCGAGCGGCAGCGAAAGGAGCGGGCAGTGAAGGTCGGCAGCGGGCCGGGGCGCGCCCTGCTCGACGAGCGTGACACGCCAGGCCTCGGCCGCGGGTGCGATGAGCGGCACGAGCGCGCGCTGCACTTCGAGCACGACGCGCGCACTGGCTTTCTGTGCCACGGCCACGACTTGCGGCACGAAGCGCACGAACTGAAGCGTGTCGCCGTAGCCCTGCTCGGCCTCGATCAGCAGCGTGCGGCCGTTCAGGGGCTCGCCGTGCCAGCGTGGCAGCGCATTTTGCGGCGTGCGCGGCGCAATCGTTGCACTCACCTGCGGGGGCGGGGTGTAGCCCGCGCCGCGCGGTGCGTTGGCATGCGCCTCGTCGCGTGCGGCCGGATCGAGCCGCCATTCGTACTCGGGCAGTCCACGCCGGAAGTCGCCGAGCGTGAGCCACGTGAGCGCGCGATTCAAATGCGCGGCGGCCAGATCGGGCCGCACGCGCAGCGCTTCGTCGAAGGCGCGCAGCGCGGCCGCATGGCGGCCGAGCGCGTGATGCGCCACGCCGAGCGCAAGCCAGGCGAGGGCAAATTTCGGATCGAAGCCGATCGCCCGCTCGTAGGGTCCGATGGCAGCGTCGTGGCGGCCGAGCGCGGCGAGCGCGTTGCCGAGCCCGAAGAGAGCAGGCCCGAAATGCGGCTGCAGCGAAAGCGCCGTTTCGAAGGCGGCCACGGCCTCGCTGTGATGGCCGGTCGCATCGAGCGTATTCGCAAGATTGAAATGCGCGGCGACGAAGCGCGGCTGCACGCGCAGCGCCTTCTGGAACTGTTCGATCGCGCTCGCGCTGTCGCCAAGCGCGTTGAGCGACATGCCGAGATTGTTGTGCGCCCCTGCATGGCCCGGGCGGATCTTGAGCGCGCGGCGAAACGAGTCGGCGGCTTCGGCATGGCGGCCGAGCGCGTGCAGCGCGTTGCCGAGATTGTTGTGCGAGGAGGCGTCGCCGGGCTGCAGGCGCACGGCCTGGCCGAACGCGTACATCGCGTCCTCGTGCCGGCCGATCGCCGCATAGGCGTTGCCGAGGTTGTAATGCGCGAGGGCAAAGGCGGGTGCGAGCGTGAGCGCGTTGCGAAAGCGCTCGATCGCGCCTTCCAGTTCGCCGAGTGCCTTGAGCGCGTTGCCCAGGTTCAGCTGGAGCGCGGCGTCGTCAGGGCGCAAGGCGACCGCGCGACGCACGAGGTCCGCGGCTTCGGCGTGCTGGCCTCGCTGATGCCGCAGCACGCCGAGCAGATGCAGCGCATCGACGTGCACGGGATCGGCGGCGAGCGTCGCGCGGTAGTCGCGCTCGGCGTCGTCCAGCCGGCCGTCGCGATGTGCGGCGTACGCGCGGACAAAAAGCTGTTCCATGACTGAAGAAGCAAAACGATCGAGACACAAAGGCGGCATTTTCCCACACTCGCGGACCCGTTCCCGAAGTTGGCCGAATGTTGAATGAAAGTTGACCTGCCGCTGTTGCCGAACTAACATATGAACATCTGTTCATATGTATCGTGTGTAGTCATGACCCCAGTTTCCGATGACGAGCGCATCGTACCGCTCGCCGACCTCTTTCGTTTGCTCGGCGACGCAACCCGTCTGCGTATCGTGCTCGCCTGTGTTGAGGACCGGATCGCGGTGGGGGCGATCGCCGACACGCTCGGTCTTTCGCCGTCGCTCGTGAGTCACCATCTGCGGCTTTTGCGCGCCGCGCGCGTCGTGCGCGCCGAACGCGAGGGCAAACAGATGTTCTACACGGCCGCGGACGCGCATATCAGCGCGATGATCGCCGGCATGCTGGAACACGTGGCCGAGCCCTCGGCGCAATGGCAGGAGGGCGCATGAGCGCAGCGGATCACGAACACGCGCATGACGGCGAGGGCGCCGGGAAGCACGAGGGCGAGCACGACCCTGCGCACGACGCCCACGCGCCGCACGGGCAGGCTCACGCGCACGGCCACCATCACCATCATCACGCGAGCGTCGCGGGCCACGGCCGCGCGTTCGCCATCGCCGTCGCGCTAAACGTCTTCATCGTCGTCGTACAGGCGGTGTACGGCGTGCTCGCGCATTCCACCGCGCTGCTCGCCGACGCCGGCCACAATCTCTCCGACGTGCTCGGCCTGCTGCTCGCCTGGGGCGCCGGGTGGCTCGCCATGCGCCGTCCGTCGGCGCGCTTCACGTTCGGGTTCGGCAGCTCGTCGATCCTCGCCTCGCTCGCCAACGCCGCGCTGCTCCTGCTCGCGTGCGGCGCGATCCTCGCGCAGGCGCTTGGCCGACTGTTCCATCCGGCGCCGGTCGCAGGCTTCGACGTGTTCGTCGTGGCGACCATCGGCATGGTGGTCAACGGTTTTTCGGCGTGGCTTTTCATGCGCGGGCAAAAGGACGACCTGAACATTCGCGGCGCCTTCCTGCACATGGCCGCCGACGCCGGTGTTTCCGCCGCCGTGGCCGTGAGCGGTCTGCTGATTCTTGCGACCGGCTGGAGCTGGATCGATCCGCTCATGTCGATCGCCGTGGTGCTCGTGATCGTGTACGGCACCTGGGGGCTGTTGCGCGAGTCGGTGCGGCTTGCCCTCGCGGCCGTGCCCGAGAACGTCGACATCGTGCGCGTGCGCGGCTTCCTTGTGCAGCAGGAGGGGGTCGTCGACGTGCATGACCTGCACGTCTGGGCGCTTTCGACCACGGGCTGTGCGTTGAGCGCGCACCTCGTGATGCCGGCTGGGCACCCCGGCGACGCCGCGCTCGATCATATGGTCGAGTCGCTCCAGGTGCGCTTCGGCATGCGGCACGTGACGTTGCAGGTGGATCTCGGCACGAGCGAGCATCGCTGCGCACTGGAGATGCCGGACGTCGCGCACAGGCACACGCCAACGCGCGGGCATCCGCACGCGCACTGAAGCGCGGCCATTCGCGCAGCGACTTCCCGCTCGATTCAAAGCGCATTTGATGCGCTGCCGCGCGACCGGTCCCGGCGCGGGCGATACACTAAGGGCCTGCTCACATGAATAACAGGCTTGCGCTGGCCACCAGAAGGGCCGAGCGCAAGGATTGCGACGAAGCGAATACTCAACGTATTCGTGAGGAGCATGACGCAGCGATCGGCCCTTCTGGTGGCCAGCCCCTGTAATGCAATTAGTTGGTTTGGGGAACGTGCCTTGCCGGCCGCATTGCAGCGTCGCGCGTCGCTTGATTGGCTCGGCCAAACGGCGCGCCGCCCTCCTTGCACTGCAGCCGGCAAGGCGCGTTCGCAAGCCTGTTGTTCATGTGAGCAGGCCCTTGTATCGTGTCGAGCGCATGGAGGTCTGCATGGCCGTGGCTTCTTCTCTCGCGCCCGTGCTCATCGTGGGCGCGGGACCCACCGGGCTCGCCGCCGCGATGAGTCTTGCGCGCGCGCATATCCCCGTGCGGCTGATCGATCGCGCGCCGCAGCCCGGACGCCACTCGCGGGCGATCGGCATTCAGGCGCGCACGCTCGAGCTGTTCGAGCAGCATCGCATCGTCGAGCCGTTTCTCGAACTCGGCCACCGCGCCCATATTGCGAATCTCTATTCGAACGGTCAGCGCCGCGCGCGGCTCGACTTCGATCCGCTCTTCACGCGCTATCCCTATCTGCTCTTCATTGAACAGACGGTTACCGAACGCATCCTCGGCGGGCATCTCGCGACGCTCGGCGTGGAGATCGAGCGCGGCTGCGAACTGCTGGAGTACACCCAGGGCTCGGCCGGCGCGAGCGCGGAAGTGCGCCGCCCGGACGGGCGCGTCGAGTCGGTGCGCTGCGCTTACGTGATCGCTGCCGACGGCGCGCATAGCACCGTGCGCCATCGCCTCGACATGAAGTTCGACGGCGAGACGATGGCGCAGTCGTTCCTGCTCGCCGACCTGAGCGCGAGCACGCCCTGGTCCGACGACGAGTTCCACATCTTCGCCTCGGGCGACGGTCTCGCCGCGCTCTTTCCGTTCGGCCACGGCCGTTACCGCCTGATCGCCGATCACAAGGCCATGCTGCCCGCCGCGCCCGAAGGCACGATCCCCGTGCCCACGCTGGAAGAATGCCGCGACATCATCCTGCAGCGCGTGCACCATCCGGTGTCGGTCTCGGACATGAGCTGGGCTTCGTACTTCAGCGTGAACAGCCGCATGGTGCGGCAGCTGCGCGTCGAGCGCACCTTCTTTGCCGGCGACGCCGCACACGTGCACAGCCCCGCCGGCGCGCAGGGCTTGAACACCGGCATCCAGGAAGCCTTCAATCTGGGCTGGAAGATCGCGCGCGTGCACGCGCGCGGCGCGCCCGAGCGCCTGCTCGACACCTATCATGCGGAGCGTTATCCGATCGAGCGGCTCGTGCTGCAGCAGACGAGCTTCATGACGCAACTGGTGGAAGCCGATCACGGCCCGCTCAAGCTGCTGCGCGAGCGCGTGATGCCGGCGCTCGTCGCGCTCGGGCCGCTGCGCGACGCGGCGCGCCAGGCGGTGAGCGAGCTGTCGATCCAGTACCGCCGCAGCCCGCTCACGCTCGAGCGCGTGCTGGACGGCGGCCCTCGCGCGGGCGAGCGCGCCCCGGATGCATTCGTGCGCGTGGTGAACGGTCCGCTTGGCAAGGCGCCGGGCAAGGGGCGCATCTTCGATCTGCACGACCCAGCGTGCTTTTCGTTGTTCCTGCTGGTGGAGGGCGACGCCGACGCGGCAGCGGCGAAAAACGGTGCAGAGGTGAGCGCAATGCTCAAGCGTCTTGCCGAAGCCGTCGAGCGGCTGTTTCCGCAGGCGCTGCGAGTGTGGTGGATCGCCGATCTCGCCAATGGCGAGACGCCGCTGGCGGGCGAGGGCGCGGCAACGCTCACCGAATCGTACGGGCGCACGCGGCCCGCGTTTTATCTGATGCGGCCCGACGGCTATATCGGCGCGCGGGGGCGTCCCGCGTCGGACCTCAATGCCCTGCTGCGCCACTGCGAGACGTGGTACGCGGCTGCGGGCTTTGCCCAGGCGCCGGCGGTCTGAACCGCGCGGCGCCGTGCGTCTCATGTGACGGGCCGGCTGGCCCCGCTCAAGCCGCCGCGGGCGTCAGCGCCTCGCGATGCTTCGTGAGCGAGGCGAGCACGATCTCCGTGAAGCCCGCTTGTTCGCCTTCGCCATCGAGCGCCGCGAGCAGCGTGCGGCGCATACGCGGCTCCCAGAACTTGCGGATGTGCTCCGCGATGCCCGTGAGCGCTTCCTCGCGATCGGGCAGCGAGTCGAAGAACATGCCTATCTGGTTCGCCATTTCGATCAAGTGATCCGCTTTCATCGCTTTATTTCCCTGAGGTTGTAAGCGGTTCGCGCTTGCTGAGCAGCTCGAGCTGGGTGGTGTTGAAGCGCGAGTATTCGCGCTGCCACTCCGAAGGCTGCTGCACGTGGCTGACCTGCACGGCCGTCACCTTGTACTCGGGGCAGTTCGTGGCCCAGTCCGAGGCATCCGTGGTGATGACGTTCGCGCCCGACTCGGGGAAGTGGAACGTCGTATAGACCACGCCCGGCTGCATGCGCGTGCTGACTTGCGCGCGCAGCACCGTATGGCCCGCGCGCGATTCGATCCCCACCCAGTCGCCGTCGCGGATGCCGCGGTCTTCGGCGTCCACCGGATGGATCTCGAGGCGGTCCTCCTCGTGCCAGCGCGAGTTCTCGGTGCGGCGGGTTTGCGCGCCCACGTTGTACTGCGAGAGGATGCGGCCCGTCGTGAGCAGGAGCGGGAAGCGGCGCGTGACCTTCTCCGGCGAGGCGATGAACTTCGTGATGACGAATTTGCCCTTGCCGCGCACGAACTCGTCGATGTGCATGATCGGGGTGCCTTCGGGCGCATCTTCGTTGCACGGCCACTGGATGCTGCCCATCTCGTCGATCTTCTCGTACGAGACGCCGTGGAACGTTGGCGTGAGGCGCGCGATCTCGTCCATGATCTGCGACGGATGCGTGTAGTCCATCTCGTAGCCGAGCGCACGCGAGAGCAGGATCGTCACTTCCCAGTCCGAGTAGCCGGCGATCGGCGGCATGACCTTGCGCACGCGCGAGATGCGGCGCTCGGCGTTGGTGAACGTGCCGTCCTTTTCGAGGAACGACGAGCCCGGCAGCAGCACGTGCGCGTACTTCGCCGTCTCGTTCAGGAAGATGTCCTGCACGACGATGCATTCCATCGACGAAAGCGCCGCCGCCACGTGCTGCGTGTTCGGGTCGGACTGAACGATGTCCTCGCCCTGGCAGTAGAGGCCCATGAAGGTGCCGTCGAGCGCCGCTTCGAACATGTTCGGAATGCGCAGGCCCGGCTCGCTTTGCAGCGCGACGTTCCAGGCCGCCTCGAACTCGCCGCGCACGATCGAATCGCCCACGTGGCGGTAGCCCGGCAGCTCGTGCGGGAACGAACCCATATCGCACGAACCCTGCACGTTGTTCTGGCCGCGCAGCGGATTCACGCCCACGCCTTCGCGGCCGATGTTGCCCGTGGCCATCGCGAGGTTGGCGATGCCCATCACCATCGTCGAGCCTTGTGCGTGTTCCGTGACGCCGAGGCCGTAGTAGATCGCCGAATTGCCTTGCTGCGCATAGAGGCGCGCGGCGGCGCGCACCTGCTCGGCGGGCACGCCGGTCACTTCGGCCATCGTTTCGGGCGAGTTTTCGGGCAGCGAGACGAAATCGCGCCATTGCTCGAACGCGCGCGTCTCGCAGCGCTCCGCCACGAACGACTCGTTGACGAGCCCTTCGGTCACGATCACGTGCGCGATCGAGTTGATCATCGCGACGTTGGTGCCCGGGCGCAGTTGCAGGTGATGCTCGGCCTTCACGTGCGCGGTATCGACGATGTCGATGCGGCGCGGATCGACGACGATGAGCTTCGCGCCCTGACGCACGCGGCGCTTCAGACGCGAGCCAAACACCGGATGGCCGTCGGTGGGGTTCGCGCCGATCACGATAATCACGTCGGAGTGATCGACCGAAGCGAAGGTCTGCGTACCCGCCGATTCGCCGAGCGTGGTCTTGAGACCGTAGCCCGTTGGCGAGTGGCACACGCGTGCACAGGTATCGACGTTGTTGTTGCCGAACGCGGCGCGCACGAGCTTCTGCACGAGGTAGGTTTCCTCGTTCGTGCAGCGCGACGACGTGATGCCGCCGATCGAATCGCGCCCGTGCTTCGCCTGGATGCGGCGGAACTCGCTCGCGGCGTAGTTGATCGCTTCGTCCCAGCTCACTTCGCGCCACGGATCGGTGATCTTCGCGCGGATCATCGGCTTCTTGATGCGGTCCTTGTGTGTAGCGTAGCCCCACGCGAAGCGGCCCTTCACGCAGGCATGGCCTTCGTTCGCCTGGCCGTTCTTGTGCGGGACCATGCGCACGACTTCATTGCCCTTCATCTCGGCCTTGAACGAGCAGCCCACGCCGCAATAGGCGCAGGTCGTCACGACCGAGTGCTCGGCCTGGCCCAGCATCACGACGGTCTTTTCCTGCAGCGTCGCGGTCGGGCACGCGGCGACGCAGGCGCCGCACGACACGCATTCCGAGTCCATGAACGATTCGCTCGCGCCGGCGGCGACGCGCGATTCGAAGCCGCGCCCGGCGATGGTCAGCGCGAACGTGCCTTGCGTCTCTTCACAGGCGCGCACGCAACGATTGCAGACGATGCACTTCGACGGGTCATACGTGAAGTACGGATTCGATTCGTCCTTCTTGTCCTTCAGGTGATTCGCGCCGTCAAAGCCGTAGCGCACTTCGCGCAGGCCCGTCACGCCGGCCATGTCCTGCAGCTCGCAGTCGCCATTGGCGGGGCAGGTGAGGCAGTCGAGCGGATGATCGGAGATGTACAGCTCCATCACGTTGCGGCGCAGCTTCTGCAGCTGGTTGCTTTGCGTGCGCACCTTCATGCCCGCTTCGACGGGCGTCGTGCACGAAGCGGGATAGCCGCGACGGCCTTCGATTTCCACGAGACACAGACGGCACGAACCGAACGGTTCGAGCGAGTCGGTGGCGCAGAGCTTCGGCACGTTGATGCCGGCCTCGATCGAGGCGCGCATCACCGACGTGCCGGCCGGCACGGTGACGGACTGGCCGTCGATCTCGAGCGTGACGTCCACGTCGGCGTGAACGAGCGGCGTGCCGAAATCGGTATCGTCGAAGGGCGAGCGTTGCTTCTTTGCCTGGGACTTGCAGGCGCAATTGCCGGAACCGCAACCACCGGCTTGGGACATGAGCGTGTCGGACATGGTGGTTCCTCGTTCAGGCGGCCGCCGGTTGCTGGCCTGCTTGTTGGGCGACGGGTTCGAGACCGAAATCTTCAGGGAAATGGTTGAGTGCGGAGATCACGGGGTAGGGCGTCATGCCGCCCATCGCGCACAGCGAGCCGGACACCATCGTGTCGCACAGGTCGCGCAGCAGCGTGACCTGCTTTTCGGACGTGTCGCCCTTGCGGATCTTCGCGATTACCTCGACGCCGCGCGTCGAGCCGATGCGGCACGGCGTGCACTTGCCGCACGATTCGAGCGTGCAGAACTCCATCGCGTACTGGGCGAGTTCGGCGAGATTCGACGTGTCGTCGTGCACGACCAGGCCGCCGTGGCCCACGACCGCGCCAACGGCCGCATACGCTTCATAGTCCATGGGAATGTCCCACTGGCTTTCGGGCAGATAGGTGCCGAGCGGGCCGCCCACCTGCACCGCACGTGCCGGACGGCCGCTGGCGGTGCCCCCGCCGTAGTCGACCATCAGCTCGCGCAGCGTCACGCCGAACGCAAGCTCCACGAGCCCGCCGCGCGCGATATTGCCCGCGAGCTGAAACGGCAGCGTGCCGCGCGAGCGGCCCATGCCGAAGTCCTTGTAGAACGCCGCGCCCTTCGCGAAGATGATGGGCACCGTGGCGAGCGTGATGACGTTGTTGATGACCGTGGGCTTGCCGTACAGGCCGGCGAGCGCGGGCAGCGGCGGCTTGGCGCGCACGATGCCGCGCTTGCCCTCGAGCGACTCGAGCAGCGCCGTTTCCTCGCCGCATACGTAGGCGCCCGCACCCTTGGCCACGAACAGTTCGAAGCGCTTGCCGCTGCCGAGCACGTCGTCGCCGAGCCAGCCGGCAGCACGTGCGCGGCGAATGGCTTCTTCGAGCGCTTCGATCGAATGCGGATACTCGCTGCGCACGTAGATATGGCCCACGGTCGCGCCCACCGCGATGCCCGCGATCGTCATGCCCTCGATCAGCACGTACGGATCGCTTTCCATGACGAGGCGGTCGGAGAACGTGCCCGAATCACCTTCGTCTGCATTGCAGACGATGTACTTCTGGTCGGCATGCGCGTTCGCAACCGTGCGCCACTTGATGCCGGCCGGGAACGCCGCGCCGCCGCGGCCGCGCAGGCCCGACTCGAGCAGCGCTTCGCAGATATCGGCGCCGGTCATCTTCAACGCATTGCGCAATCCTTCGAGGCCGCCGTGGGCGACGTAGTCGTCGGTGGAAAGCGGGTCGGTGATGCCGATGCGCACGAACGTGAGGCGCTGCTGCTTGCGCAGATACGGAATTTGCTCGACGAGGCCGACGCTGCGTGCGTGCTGGCCGCCTTGCAGGAAGCCGGCGTCGAAGAGTGCGCCGACTTCATCGGGTTCGACGTTCGCATAGCCTACGCGGCCATCGGGCGTTTCGATTTCGACGAGCGGTTCGAGATAAAGCAGGCCGCGCGAGCCGTTGCGCACGAGTTCGATGCTCGCGCCGCGCGCGGCGGCTTCGCGTTCGATGGCCTCGGCGATGGCATCCGCGCCGAGCGCAAGCGCCGAGGAGTCACGGGGAACGTAGACGCGAGTCATGCGGCCTCCTCGGTGCGCACGGTCGCGAGCGCGGCTGCGTAGAGCTTGTCGAACTTCTGCGGGGTCACTTTTGCGTGCAGCGTGCCGTTAATCATCATGGTGGGCGAGAGCGCGCATTGCCCGAGGCAATAGACGGATTCGAGCGCGACCGGGCCTTCGTGCGCGTGCGCGTGTTCGGCGTCGTGGCCGTGCTGTCGGAAGCGGCAGCCGGTATGCGACTCGACGTGCTGCGCGAGCGCCTCGCTGCCCATGCTGCGGCAGGCCTCGGCGCGGCACAGCTGAACCGTGACCGGCGCGGGCGGCGCAGTGCGGAAGTGGTGATAGTAGGTGATCACGCCGTGGACCTCGGCGCGCGAGAGATTCAGCGCCTTCGAGAGCGGCACGACCGTGGACGGCGGCACGAAGCCGACTTCGTCCTGGATCGCATGCAGGATCGCAAGCAGCGTGCGGCCTGGTTGTGCGTGACGCAGGACGAGATCGTCCGGCGCGCTAACAGCTGTCTCTTCCATCATGGGGCTTCTCCTGGGCATATATGCACTTGTTATTCATAAAGTGTGCATCTATGCTGCGGTTGTCTTGTTGTCTGACCGAACAATAGGCCCGTGGAAAGGCAGACGCAATAGGAAGGAAAATTTCATAATGATCAAGGTCGAGTGCCATGCGCAGCTAGTCGTGCGCGACGCGGACGGCCGCGAGGCAAGCCTGACGGACGTTGTGCCGTTGCTTGCGCTCGTCGCCGAGGAAGGAAGCATTGCGCAGGCCGCGCAGCGTAAGGGTTTGTCCTATCGCCATGCGTGGGGCGTTTTGCGTGAAGTCGAGGAGCGCCTGGGGGGCGCGTTGATCGCGAAAGCGCGTGGCCGCGGCTCCGTTCTCTCCGAATTGGGCGAGGCTGTGCTGCGCTCCCAGCGCCTGTGCGGGGAGCGGCTGCAGGGTAACCTCGAGGCGCTGGCCAGTGAAGTGGCGAGCGACCTGAACCGCTGGCTCGCGCCCGACGCCCAGGATCTGCGCATCCATGCTTCGCACGGCTACGCGGTGGCGGCGCTCGTGACGGCGCTCGTCGCCGACCAGGTGCCCGTGGAGATCAAGTACCGCGACAGCGTCGATGCGATCACGGCGCTCGCGCGCGGCGAATGCGATCTTGCCGGCTTTCATCTACCGCGCGGCGATTTTCGGGCCGCCTGCGCCAACGCCTACCGGAGCTGGCTCGACCCGCAGCGGCACGTGCTCATCCATCTCACGCAGCGCAAGCAGGGACTCTTCGTCGGGCGCGGCAACCCAAAGCAGATCACAGGTCTCGCCGACCTCGCGCGCGGCGATATCCGTTTCGTGAACCGGCCACCGGGCTCGGGCACGCGCATGCTGATCGATCTGCTGCTCACGCGTATCGGCGTCGATCCTGAGCGCGTGAACGGTTATGCGTCGTCGGAACTCACGCATTCGGCGATCGCCGCATTTGTGGCGAGCGGAATGGCCGACGTGGGCTTCGGCGTTGCGCCGGCGGCGCACCATTTCGGGCTCGATTTCATTGAAATCGCCGACGAAGACTACTATTTCGCGTGTGATCGCGGCCACCTCGCGCACGAGCCGCTGGCGACCGTGCTCGGTTTGCTGCGCGGTGCGGGGTTCCGCGCATCCGTTGCGCAACTGGAGGGATACGATCCGGCGTCGTGCGGCGACGTGTTGGAACTCGAAGCCGCATGGGGCGGGCCGCTCGAGGGCGAGGCGCGGCCGTTGTAACAGAAGGCAATGGAATGGTCGGACTATGCTGCAGACTGAGGCGCTTTTTGTGATACTTTCAGTTTGTATTCGCTCTCACGTTTCAGATGCGCGCCCGTCGCGCCGATCGACCATGAAATTTGTCCTCAAAGTTGGTGCCGCGGCCGCAACGGCGGCAGTGTTGTTTGCTACGTTCAACGTTGCCTTTGCGCAGAATTCGCCGGGCGTGCCTGGCGGTATTCTGAGCGATCAGTTCAAGTTTAACGAGCATCCGCAGATGCAGTTCGCCGCTTCGGCGCCGTCGGCCAAGTATCAGCATGGCAAGCCGACTGCCGCACGCAAGCGTGGCGATCTGGGTGATCAGAACGGCTGTAATCTGCAGTGCCCGCAGGACAATTGATGATCACGGGGCGCACGCGAAAGTTGCGCCGCTTGTGGAGCAAAGAAAAACTCGCGAGGCCTGAACGGGCCGTCGCGAGTTTTTTTGTTTGCGACTGGCTAGAGTGAGGACTGCAGCAAGCAAAAAGCCCCGACAGCCTTGCGGCGCCGGGGCTCGAGTCCGTTCGTCGTGGACGAAAGGAAAAATCTGGTGGAGCCGGCGGGAATCGAACCCGCGTCCAGAAGCAGTCCATAACCAGTTCTACATGCGTAGTTCTGTCGTTTGATTTAACCGGAGCGACGCGGACGAACACGCTGCGCTACGGCGATTCACTGGATTTTCGACCTTGGCGTCGTGACGCCACCAAGGCTTAACTGACGTAAATGACCTCTGGCGGTATTGCTACCGGTCTTGCGACGCTAGCCCGTCAGTGAGCCAGGCAGAGGACGGCGGCCCTTAGGCTGCCAGTGCGAACGTATCGTCGTTTGCAGTTACGTTTTTCCCATTGATTAACGAGGTGACGGGTCCTCGGCATGCCCTGATTACTTCATAACCCCTGTCGAAACCAGGTCGGCCCCAGAGGATGGAACAATTATCCCATAGTTCGCCATATGAGGCGAACCGTGCCCGGTTCAAGGGCGCGCGGGGCTCTTCGCGATCAAAAGCCGCTGCAGCACCGCCTCAGGCCCCCTTGCCGATGTGCTGAAGCAGGGCGAACAGTGCCGCCGTGGTGTCCGCGACATATTGCGCGTCCCACTGCGAGGGCGGTACGTCGTTGCCGCAGTAGCCGTAGGCGGCGGCGATCGTCGCCATGCCCGCCGCGGCGCCCGCCTGCACGTCGCGCAGATCGTCGCCGACATAGACCACGCGCTGCGGCGCGATGCCGAGCGCCTCGGCCGCGTGCAGCAATGGCGCCGGATGCGGCTTGGAATAGGGCGTCGTATCGCCGCTCACCACGCAGCTAGCGCGCGTGTCCAGATGCATCAGTTTCACGAGCGGCTCGGTGAGACGGGCGACCTTGTTGGTCACGATGCCCCAGCGCACGCCGCGTGCGTCGAGGTCGTCGAGCACCGCATCGATACCGGCGAAGAGCGCCGTCTCGATGCGCAGATTCGCCTCGTAGTTGGCGAGAAACTCCTCGCGCATGGCGGCGAACTCGCGATCGTCGGGGCCGATCCCGAACGCGCCGCCAATCAGGCCGCGTGCGCCCGCCGAAGCGAGCGGACGCAGCTTCTCGAGCGGCGTGGGCACGAGACCGCGCGCGTGGCGCATCTGGTTGACGGCGGCGGCGAGGTCGGGGGCCGTATCGGCAAGCGTGCCGTCGAAGTCGAACAGCACGGCGTCGCAGGCGGCAAGCGCTGCGGCGCTCTCCGCGGCAGGTTGGGCGTTCGTGGGTGAATTCATGTCTGGAAGCGATGGCGCGGCGCGCCGGTGTGCAGGGAATGCCGCCGGAGCAGGGTGATCCGGCGGCGCCGCTCGCGCAAGAGCCGTCAGGCGCCGCGCCGGCAAGCGATCATGTAATTGACGCTGGAATCGTTCGACAGCGCGAAGTGCCGCGTGAGCGGGTTATACGTGATGCCCTTGATCTCGGCGACGTGCATGCCGGCGTCACGCACGAACGCGGCAAGCTCCGAGGGGCGGATGAAGCGCGCGTAGTCGTGCGTGCCCTTGGGCAGCATCTGCGCGATGTATTCCGCGCCGATCACGGCGAGAAGATACGACTTCACGTTGCGATTGAGCGTCGAAAAGAACACCCAGCCGCCGGGCTTCACCAGCGTTGCGCAGGCCTTCACGACTTCGGCGGGCTGCGGCACGTGTTCGAGCATTTCCATGCAGGTCACGACGTCGAACGACGCCGGTTCGCGCGCGGCGATCGCTTCGGCTGCGATCAGCTCGTAGTCCACCGTCACGCCGCTCTCGAGGCTATGCAGGTCGGCCACGCCGAGCGCCTCGCGCGACAGGTCGATGCCTTTTACGGTTGCGCCGAGTCCCGCCATCGATTCGGAAAGGATGCCGCCGCCGCAGCCGATGTCGAGCACGCGCCTGGAAGGCAGATGCGCATGGCTGTCTATCCAGGCGAGGCGAATGGGGTTGAGTTCGTGCAGCGGCTTGAATTCGGCGTTCGGGTCCCACCAGCGATGAGCGAGATCGCTGAATTTCTGCAGCTCGTGGGGATCGGCATTCGTCATGTCGTGGCAGCCTGAAGCGCGGTGCGGGTCGGAAAGAATAAGCCCAGAGTATACAGGCGGGTGCACAGGGCAGCAAAATGCCGCGCCGTGCCGTCAGGCTTTCCGGAACGATGACGCCGCGCGCAGACAGGCGAAATGAAAGAAGGATAAAGCGCGGGATAAAAAAAGCCCCGCCGAAGCGGGGCTTTTGAGACTTGCGGTCGAGCGCTCGCGATTACTGCTTTTGCGTGCCGACGACTTCGACTTCCACGCGACGGTCCGGTGCGAGGCAGGCGATGAGAGCCTTGCGGTTCTTCTGGTTGCAGCCCGTCGTAACCGGGTTGCGCTTGCCCTTGCCTTCCGTGTAAATACGCTCTGCCGGAACGCCCTTGCTGACGAGGTACGACTTGACGGCTTGCGCACGGCGCAGCGACAGACGGTCGTTGTAGGCGACCGAGCCGATACGGTCGGTGTAGCCCGTCGCGACGACGACTTCGAGGTTCAGAGCCTGGATCTTGCTTGCCAGGTCGTCCAGCTTTTCCTTACCAGCCGGCTTCAGGATGGCCTTGTCGAAGTCGAACAGGGCGTCAGCCTGGTACGTGATCTTCTGGCTGGTGATGGCCGGCGGCGGAGGAGCGACCGGCGGCTGCGGTGCCTGGGCGACCAGGGCGCCATCGCACTTGGCGTTGGCGGTGGCCGGCGTCCAGAATGCATCGCGCCAGCAAAGCTCGTTCGTGCCGTTCATCCACACGTATTCGCCGGTACCATTCACCCAGTTGTCATTGACGGCTTGTCGCGACGCCGGCACCGATTGTGCCTGAGCGGATGCAGCCACAACTGCGGTAGCTGCAATGAACGCGAGCTTTGAAAGTTTATTCATATTTCTCCTCTCGAAATTGAGATTACCGCAGGTTTACTGCGAGCCATATGACGAAGACAAGTCATACATTGCTCGAAGTATAACATTGGCAAGTTGTGGGGAACGCTTTGCGTTGTGTAGACTTCGAGCAGTGTCTAACTTTGTGCGTTGGCATTTTGCCATATCGTTCCCCTCCGACGATAAAAAAAATCCGCCCCTTTCACTGCTGCTGGTCGAACGTGGTACGCCCGCAACAAAAAAGTTCCCTTAATTTTACCTGGTATTGCGCCTGGGTAGCGGGAGCGTCACACATTGTCATCCAAATCAGTGGCGATGCATCTGATTCCGGTTCGCACTGCGGCGTTTGCGCCACGCTCAAGGCGCTTTTGAGCCCTTCGGCTTCACTCCTCTAATAGGTATACGCAGGCGGCGGGCGAGGGTGTCGTGCATGGTAGAATCGCGTGATGCGCTGCGTCCGCGGCGTCCATGCGACAGCTGGGCGTCCCGCGGTGACTGCGGCGACCTCCGCTCTACAGTTGGGGCGAGGCGCTAGCACACCGCGTGCCCAAATAAGACATCGATAATGGATCAATTCGCCAAAGAGACTCTGCCAATCTCCCTCGAGGAGGAAATGCGCCGCTCGTATCTCGATTACGCGATGAGCGTGATCGTCGGGCGAGCACTTCCGGATGTTCGTGACGGCCTGAAGCCTGTCCACCGGCGCGTGCTCTATGCAATGCACGAGCTGAATAACGACTGGAACCGCGCTTACAAGAAGTCGGCGCGTATCGTCGGCGACGTCATCGGTAAGTACCACCCCCACGGCGACACGGCTGTCTACGACACGATCGTGCGGATGGCGCAGAACTTCTCCCTGCGCTACATGCTCGTCGACGGCCAGGGTAACTTCGGCTCCATCGACGGCGACAACGCCGCCGCCATGCGATACACCGAAATCCGCATGGCGAAGATCGGCCACGAGCTGCTGGCCGACATCGACAAGGAAACGGTCGACTTCGGGCCGAACTACGACGGCAGCGAGAGCGAGCCGCAGATCCTGCCGGCGCGCATCCCGAACCTGCTCATCAACGGTTCGTCGGGTATCGCGGTCGGCATGGCCACGAACATTCCGCCGCACAATCTCAACGAAGTCGTCGACGCTTGCCAGCATCTGCTGAAAACCCCGCAGGCAACGATTGACGAGCTGATCGAGATCATTCCCGCACCCGATTTCCCGACCGCCGGCATTATTTATGGCGTCGCCGGCGTGCGCGACGGCTATCGCACCGGCCGCGGCCGCGTCGTGATGCGCGCGGCTACGCACTTCGAGGAAATTGATCGCGGTCAACGCATGGCGATCATCGTCGACGAACTGCCGTATCAGGTGAACAAGCGTTCGCTGCTCGAACGCATTGCCGAGCTCGTCAACGAGAAGAAGCTCGAAGGCATCTCCGATATTCGCGACGAATCGGACAAGAGCGGCATGCGTGTCGTGATCGAGCTCAAGCGCGGCGAAGTGCCCGAGGTCATCCTCAACAATCTGTACAAGGCGACGCAGCTGCAGGACACGTTCGGCATGAACATGGTCGCGCTGGTGGACAACCAGCCGAAGCTGCTGAACCTGAAGGAAATGCTCGAGCATTTCCTCTCGCATCGCCGCGAAGTGCTCACGCGTCGCACGGTGTACGAGCTGCGCAAGGCGCGCGAACGCGGCCACGTGCTCGAAGGTCTCGCCGTTGCGCTCGCGAACATCGATGATTTCATCGAGCTCATCAAGGCCGCGCCCACGCCGCCCATCGCGAAGCAGGAGTTGATGAATCGCTCGTGGGATTCGTCGCTCGTGCGCGAGATGCTCACGCGCGCGGAGCAGGACAATGCGGCGGCAGGCGGGCGCGAAGCCTACCGTCCGGAAGGGCTGAACCCGCAATATGGTATGCAGGCCGACGGCCTCTACCGTCTGTCCGACACGCAGGCGCAGGAAATCCTGCAAATGCGCCTCCAGCGCCTGACCGGCCTGGAGCAGGACAAGATCATCGGCGAGTACCGTGAAGTGATGGCGCAGATCGCCGACCTGCTCGACATCCTTGCGCGCCCTGAGCGCGTAACTGTCATGATCTCCGACGAACTCACCTCGATCAAGAGCGAATTCGGCGACGCCCGCCGCTCGAAGATCGAGATGAACGCCACTGAGCTCAACACCGAAGACCTGATCACGCCGCAGGACATGGTCGTGACCATGTCGCACGCCGGTTATGTGAAATCGCAGCCGTTGTCGGAATATCGTGCCCAAAAGCGCGGAGGTCGCGGCAAGCAGGCGACTTCGATGAAGGACGACGACTGGATCGACACGCTCTTCATTGCCAACACGCACGACCACATCCTGTGCTTCTCGAATCGCGGCCGCGTGTACTGGGTGAAGGTGTATGAGGTGCCGCAGGGTTCGCGCAACTCGCGCGGCCGTCCGATCGTCAACATGTTCCCGCTGCAGGACGGCGAGAAGATCACGGTCGTGCTGCCGGTCAAGGAGTTCTCGGCCGACAAGTTCGTTTTCATGGCCACGGCGCTCGGCACGGTAAAGAAGACGCCGCTAGAAGCCTTTAGCCGCCCGTTGCGCAAGGGTATTATTGCGGTCGGTCTGGACGACGGCGACTACCTGATCGGCGCCGCGATCACCGACGGCGAACACGACGTCATGCTGTTCTCCGACGCCGGCAAGGCGGTGCGCTTCGACGAGAACGACGTGCGTCCGATGGGCCGCGAAGCGCGCGGCGTGCGCGGCATGCAGCTCGAAGACAATCAGCAGGTCATCGCGCTCCTCGTGGCGGGCGACGAGCAGCAGTCGGTGCTCACCGCGACCGAGAACGGTTATGGCAAGCGCACCCCGATCACGGAGTACACGCGCCACGGCCGCGGCACGAAGGGCATGATCGCGATCCAGACGTCGGAGCGCAACGGCAAGGTGGTTGCGGCCACACTCGTCGACTCCGAAGCGCAGATCATGCTGATCACCACCACGGGCGTTTTGATTCGCACCCGCGTGTCGGAAATTCGCGAAATGGGCCGTGCAACGCAAGGTGTTACACTCATCAGCCTTGACGAAGGTACGAAGCTTTCCGGGCTGCAGCAGGTCGCCGAAGCGGACGCAGAAGTGGACGCCGAAGGTGAGGGCGAACCGGGCGAAGGCGAAGAGTGATGCGTCATCCTGGCCCGCACAAGCGTGTTCAATCGATGCGCTTACGCGGGCTTTAAGGTGGGTTTCAGCGAACCTTGTTAGTGTCAGCGAAATGAATGGTGTGCCGGGCGGACCGGTGAGCGGGCGCAGAACGCAATGCGGCGCCCCGCAGTCCGCGCGGCAGCGCAAATCGATTAATTTCTCAAAGGGAGTAATGATGCAAAAACGATTCAAGCAGGTGATGTTGCTGGCCGCTCTCGTGCCGACGTTTGCCATGGCTCAGGCGCTCCAGAACCAGGCGCCCGCCCCCCAGGCACCGGCAGCGGCTGCAGCACCCGTCGATCCGGCCAAGCAAGCCGCGATCAAGGACCTGCTCGACGCGATCGACGCACAGAAGCTCGTCGGCGCAATCGGCAACAGCGCCCAGATGCAAGCCAAGCAGCTCGTCCCGGCCATCCTGTCGGACGCGCTCTCGGAAAACAAGACGATGACGGACAAGCAGAAGCAAGCTGCCGTGCCGTCGCTGCAAAAGAACGCCGTGCCGAAGCTGGTTGACTCGGCAGGCCAGGTCTTCGCGACCGACTCGTTCAAGACGGACGCCATGCAAGCTCAGTACGACGCCTACGCGAAGTATTACAGCACGCAGGAAATCAAGGACCTGACGACGTTCTACCGCAGCCCGACCGGCCGCAAGTTCATTCAGGTTCAAGACCAGGTTGGCCGCGACGTCGTGAACAGCCTGATGCAGAAGTACATGCCGCAGTCGATCAAGGCAACGCGCGACCAGGCCGACAAGGAAGTCGCTTCGGTCAAGGTCGGCAAGTAAGCCTGGCAAATGAGCCCGGCACTTAAGCCCTTCAGGTCCGCAGCCATGATGCACGGTCGCGGGGCCGGATCGGCCGCATAGACCGGGAAGCCCACTGCCGCGCCGTGCGTGGCGGGTTCCCGGCGACAATGCGATAATGGTCGTTTGCGCGATGAGCGCAAGCGGCCATTTTCTTTTTTCTGGCGTGTTTTCCGGCGGTTTTTGCCACAGCGCCTGCCTCGGGGATCTCTCTACGATGCGCGTCTACAACTTCTCAGCCGGGCCGGCAGCGTTGCCAGAGGAAGTCCTGCGTCAGGCCGCTGACGAAATGCTCGACTGGCACGGCAGCGGCATGGGCGTGATGGAAATGAGCCATCGCGGCCCGGAATTCATGCAGATCCACGCCGAGGCGCTGCTCGATCTGCGTGAGTTGATGCAGGTCCCCGCAAGTCACCAGATTCTGTTCCTGCAGGGCGGCGGCATCGGCGAAAACGCGATCGTGCCGCTCAACCTGTTCGGTTCGAAGCCGCGCGCCGATTTCGTCGTGACCGGCTCCTGGTCGCAGAAGTCGCAGAAGGAAGCGCTCAAGTACGGCGAAGCGCATATCGCCGCCACGGGCCGCACCGAGGCCGGCTTCACGCATTCACCGCCGAAGAGCGAGTGGAAGCTCTCCAGCGACCCCGCCTACGTGCACCTGTGCACGAACGAGACGATCGACGGCGTCGAGACCTTCGAGATTCCCGACCTGGGCGACATTCCGCTCGTGGCCGACGCCTCGTCGCACATCCTCTCGCGCCCGATGGACATCGCCAAATACGGCGTGCTCTACGGCGGCGCGCAGAAGAACATCGGCATGGCGGGCGTGACGGTCGTGATCGTGCGCGAGGACCTGCTCGACCGCTCGATGCCGATCTGTCCTTCGGCGTTCGAATGGAAGACCGTGGCCGCGAACAACTCGATGTTCAACACGCCGCCGACCTACGCGATCTATATCGCCGGGCTCGTGTTCAAGTGGTTGAAGCGTCAGGGCGGTCTCGAAGTCATCGAGGCGCGCAATGTGGAAAAAGCGAAGCTGCTCTACGACACGATCGACGCGAGCAGCTTCTATATCAACAAGGTGGAGCGCCGCGCGCGCTCGCGGATGAACGTGCCGTTCTTCCTCGCCGACGAAACACGTAACGCAGATTTCCTCGCCGGCGCCAAAGAGCGCGGGCTGTTGCAGCTGAAGGGCCACAAGTCCGTCGGCGGCATGCGGGCATCGATTTACAACGCGGTGCCGCTCGAAGCAGTGAATGCGCTGGTCGAGTACATGAAGGAATTCGAGGCGAAGCACGCGTAAGCGCTCCTCGCTCACGGGCGAAGCGGCGCCGCGCGCATCCTTTCAGATTGCCGGTTTCACGCATGGACGACGAACTCAACTCCCAACTCAAGCCGCTGCGCGAACGCATCGATGCGATCGACGCGCAGCTCATCGCGCTCCTGAACCAGCGCGCCTCGGTCGCGCTCGAAGTAGGCGAGGTCAAGAAGCACTTCAACGCGCCGGTGTTTCGCCCGGAGCGCGAGCAACAGGTGATCGAGCGCCTGCAGAACATGAGCGACGGCCCGCTCGGCAACGATCACATCAGCGCGATCTGGCGCGAGATCATGGCCGCGAGCCGTTCGCTCGAAAAGACGATTTCGGCTGCGTTCCTCGGCCCGGTCGGCACCTATAGCGAACAGGCGATGTACCAGTACTTCGGTCAGTCGATCGAAGGCCTGCCGTGCCCGTCGATCGATGAGGTGTTCCGCTCGGTCGAGGCGGGCGCCGCCGAGTTCGGCGTCGTGCCGGTCGAGAACTCGACCGAGGGCGCCGTTTCGCGCACGCTCGACCTGTTCCTCGAAACGCAGCTCGTCATCGGCGGCGAAATCGCGTTGCCGATTCAGCACAATCTGATGACGCAAAGCGGCAACCTGCAAGGCGTTACGCGCGTGTGCGCGCATCCGCAGGCGCTTGCACAGTGTCAGCACTGGCTGACGGCGAACGCGCCGCAGCTCGAGCGTCAGAGCGTGTCGAGCAACGCGGAAGCCGCGCGCCTCGCCGCCGCCGACCCGACGGTCGCCGCGATTGCGGGCGATCGCGCCGCCACGCACTACGGTCTCCTGATCGCGAACGCGCTGATCCAGGACGACCCGCACAACCGCACGCGCTTCGTCATGATCGGCAAGCAGCCGGCGGGCGCGACGGGGCGCGACCAGACCTCGATGATCGTGTCGGTGAAGAACGAGCCGGGCGCGGTGTACAAGCTGCTCGAGCCGCTCGCGCGCCACAGCGTGTCGATGACGCGATTCGAGTCGCGGCCGGCGCGCCTTGGCAGCACGTGGGAGTACTACTTCTACATCGACTTCGAAGGTCATCGTGACGAACCCGCCGTGGCCGCCGCGCTCGACGAACTCAGCAAGAAAGCCGCGTATCTGAAGATCCTTGGTTCGTATCCGCGCGCACGCTAAGGCGTGGAAGGTGCGGGCGGCCCGCCGCCAATCGCCGCCCGCCGCATGAGAATGCCGGGCGGCGCGCCTTTCCGATCCGTCCGGTAGAGACCGTTGTACGCCCGGCGCCTTGAGCCCTGGAGAGACGCATGACCACGCAATTCGGCCCCTCGTATGTGCGCGCCATCGCGCCTTACATCGCCGGCAAACCGATTTCCGAAGTCGCGCGCGAGTTCGGACTCGACGAAGCGCGCATCGTGAAGCTCGCATCGAACGAGAATCCGCTCGGTGTGCCCGAATCGGCGCAGCGCGCGATCGCGCAGGCCGCAAGCGAACTGGGCCGCTATCCCGATTCGAACGCTTTTGAGTTGAAGGCCGCGCTGGCCGCGCGCTACGACGTGCCGCCCGAGTGGATGACGCTCGGCAACGGCAGCAACGACATTCTCGAAATGGCCGCGCATGCGTTCGTCGAGCGCGGTCAGGCGATCGTTTATTCGCAGTACTCGTTCGCGGTCTACGCACTCGCGACCCAGGGCCTCGGCGCGCGCCATATCGTGACGCCGGCCGTGCACTACGGCCACGATCTCGACGCGATGCTGGCGGCGATCGATGAGGACACGCGTCTCGTGTTCGTGGCGAACCCGAACAACCCGACCGGCACGTTCGTCGACGGCGCGACGCTCGAGGCGTTCATCGCGAAGGTGCCAGCGCATGTCGCGGTCGTGCTCGACGAGGCGTACACGGAGTACCTCGCGGCCGAGAAGCGCTATGACTCGATCGCGTGGGTGCGCCACTATCCGAACCTGCTCGTTTCGCGCACGTTCTCGAAGGCCTACGGACTCGCCGGCCTGCGCATCGGCTTCGCGATCGCGCAGCCGCAACTGACCGATCTGCTCAACCGTCTGCGCCAGCCGTTCAACGTCAACACGCTCGCGCAGGCCGCTGCGATTGCCGCGCTCGGCGACACGCCGTTCCTCGAGCGCAGCGCGGCGCTCAATGCCGAGGGCTATCGCACGCTTACCACGGCGTTCGAGCGCCTCGGCCTCGAATACGTGCCTTCGGACGGCAATTTCGTGCTGGTGCGCGTGGCGAAGGACGCAACGGACGACGGCGCCGGCGAGCGCGTGAATCTCGCGCTGCTCAAGCAAGCCGTGATCGTGCGTCCGGTGGGCAACTATGGCCTGCCGCAATGGCTGCGTGTGACGATCGGCTTGCCCGAGGAGAACGCGGCATTCGTCGCGGCCCTCGAGCGAGCGCTTGGCGCGCAATGAGCGCGCAACCCTTACTTTTTTCGGTGACGTCGTGAGTGCGTTTTCGTTTAACAAACTGGTGATTTTCGGCGTGGGCCTGATCGGCGGGTCGCTCGCGCGCGCGTTGCGCGAGCGAGGCTCGCACGGCGGCGAAGGCGCGCAGGTGATCGGTGTGGGCCGCAGTGCAAAGTCGGTATCGCGCGCGCTCGAACTGGGCGTGATCGATGCCGCCGCGACGCTCGACGACGAAGCGGCGCTCGCCGCCGCGCTCGACGGCGCCGACATCGTGCTGATCGCCGCTCCCGTTGCGCAAACCCAGGCCCTGCTCGAGCGCATAGCGCCGCACCTGGGGCAAGCAACCATCGTCACCGACGCCGGCAGCACCAAGAGCGACGTGATCGCCGCGGCCCGTGCCGCGCTCGGCGCGCGCATCGCCCAGTTCGTGCCGGGGCATCCCATCGCCGGGCGCGAATCGAGCGGCGTCGACGCCGCGCTGCCCGATCTCTACGTGGGCCGCAACGTCGTGCTGTGCCCGCTCGCGGAAAACGCGCCGGCATCGGTCGAGCGCATCGCCGCGATGTGGCGCGCCACGGGCGCATTGATCGGCGAGATGCCGGCCGCGCAGCACGATCGCGTGTTCGCTTCGGTGAGCCATCTGCCGCATGTGTTGTCGTTTGCGCTCGTCGACCAGATTCTCGCTTCGCCCGACGCCCAGCTGAAATTTTCGTTCGCGGCAGGCGGTTTCCGCGACTTCACGCGCATTGCCGCGTCGAGCCCCGAAATGTGGCGCGACGTGTGCCTCGCGAACCGCGCCGCGCTGCTCGCCGAACTCGACGGCTACACTGAAGTGCTGGCGAAGCTGCGCGCGGCCATCGACGCCGGCGACGGCGCAGCGCTCGAAACCGTGTTCGCGCGTTCGCGCGCCGCGCGCGAGGCGTGGCAGGAGCGCGGCGGCAAGGGCGCGGCGGCGGCCATCGATACAGCACCAGGCAAATAAGCAAGCAGGACCCAGCCCGACGGCGCGAGCGCCGCAACCCAGGCAACCTCAGGTAACACCAGGCATTCTCAGGACACGCTCATGGAACACCTCGATCTCGGACCGTTCACCCGTGCGTCCGGCACGATCCGTCTGCCCGGCTCGAAGAGCATCTCGAACCGCGTGCTGCTGCTCGCCGCGCTGGCCGAGGGCGAAACGACCATCACGAACCTGCTCGACTCCGACGACACGCGCGTGATGCTCGACGCACTGGAAAAGCTCGGCGTGAAGCTCAAACGAGAGGACGACACCTGCGTCGTGCAGGGCACGCGCGGCGCGTTCCAGGCGGTGCGCGCGGATCTCTTCCTCGGCAACGCAGGCACGGCGGTGCGTCCGCTCACGGCCGCGCTCGCGGTGAACGGCGGCGACTACCGCATTCACGGCGTACCGCGCATGCACGAGCGACCCATCGGCGACCTCGTGGACGGCCTGCGCCAGATCGGCGCGAAGATCGATTACGAAGAAAACGAAGGCTATCCGCCGCTGCGCATCCGCCCCGCGCCGGTTTCGGTCGAGGCGCCCATCCGCGTGCGCGGCGATGTGTCGAGCCAGTTCCTCACGGCGCTTCTGATGACGCTGCCGCTCGTGCGCGCCAAGGACGGCGTGACGATCGTCGAAGTGGACGGCGAACTGATCTCCAAGCCCTACATCGAAATCACGATCAAGCTGATGGAGCGCTTCGGCGTGAAGGTTGAGCGCCACGGCTGGCACCGCTTCGAGATCCCGGCGGGCGTGCGCTACCAGTCGCCGGGCAAGATCATGGTCGAGGGCGATGCATCGAGCGCGTCGTACTTTCTCGCCGCGGGCGCGATCGGCGGCGGCCCGCTGCGTGTGGAAGGCGTGGGACGATCGAGTATCCAGGGCGACGTTGCGTTCGCCGCGGCGCTCATGCGCATGGGCGCGAACGTCACGGTCGCCGATGACTGGATCGAGGTGCGCGGGATCGGCAACGATCACGGCAAGCTCGACCCCATCGACATGGACTTCAACCTGATTCCCGACGCAGCGATGACGATCGCCGTGGCGGCGCTCTTCGCCGACGGCGCAACTACGCTACGCAACATCGCGAGCTGGCGCGTGAAGGAAACCGACCGCATCGCCGCGATGGCCACGGAACTGCGCAAGGTGGGCGCGAACGTGGAAGAGGGCCCCGATTACCTGATCGTGCGTCCGCCCGAGCAACTCACGCCGAACGCAGCGATCGACACCTACGACGATCACCGCATGGCGATGTGCTTCTCGCTCGTGAGCCTCGGCGGCGTGCCGGTGCGCATCAACGACCCGAAGTGCGTCGGCAAGACGTTCCCCGATTACTTCGAGCGCTTCCTGGCGCTCGCGCAACCTTGATTCAATGAAGCCGAGTACCTTTGCCGCATGAAATCGACCCGTCCCTTTTATCCGACGCCCGTCATCACGATCGACGGCCCGACTGCTTCCGGCAAGGGCACGGTGGCCGCGCTAGTCGCCGCGCAGCTCGGCTTTCACCTGCTCGACAGTGGCGCGCTGTACCGCCTGGCGGCGCTCGCGAGCATGCGCTACGCGATTGCGGCCGACGACGCCGAGAACCTTGCGAAGCTGATCGACGATCTCCATATCACGTTCCGCGAGGGGCTTGCGCAGCTCGATGGCGTTGACGTTTCGAACGAAATCCGTGCCGAGGAAGTGGGCAACCGCGCCTCGATGATCGCTGCGCATCCGGCCGTGCGCACCGCGCTCGTGGCGCGCCAGCGGGCGTTTCGCAAGCTTCCCGGGCTCGTTGCGGATGGCCGCGACATGGGCACCGTGATCTTCCCGGACGCCGTTCTGAAGGTGTTTTTAACGGCCAGCGTGGAGGCCCGTGCGGCCCGCCGGCATAAGCAATTGATCCAAAAAGGTTTTTCTGCTAATATGGATGACTTGCTTCGGGATTTGCGTGGACGCGACGCGCGCGACAGTAACCGCGCGGCCGCACCGCTCAAGCCTGCAGCAGATGCGCAGCTTCTCGATACTTCGGCGCTCTCCGTCGACCAGGCGGTCGAACAGGTGGTGCAGTGGTATCAGGAGTCTAGCCAACTGCGGCCCGTACGGTAATCCGCGAACGGGGCAAAGCGCAGTAAAGAAAGCAGTAAGCAGTACGAGTAGGTGCCCTGGAAAGCAACAGGGCGTGTGTTAAACCCTTTAACCCCGTATGGCTTTTGCATCTGCGCCGCGAGCATCGTGTTCCGGCCTCAACGCCCGGCAGTCAAGACCGACTGGCGAGGTAGCGAAAACCATGCAAATCCAGATTTTTATGTCCGACCTGCAAACCTCCACCCCGAATACCGAATCTTTCGCGGCTCTGTTCGAAGAGTCGCTGACCCGCCAGGACATGCGCGCCGGCGAAGTGATTTCCGCCGAAGTCGTGCGCGTCGACCACAACTTCGTGGTCGTCAATGCTGGTCTCAAGTCCGAAGCCTATATTCCGCTCGAAGAATTCCTGAACGACGCGGGTGAAGTGGAAGTGCAGGCGGGTGATTTCGTTTCCGTCGCGATCGACGCGCTGGAAAACGGCTACGGCGACACTATCCTGTCGCGCGACAAGGCGAAGCGTCTCGCTTCGTGGCTGTCGCTGGAAAAGGCTCTCGACAACAACGAACTCGTGACCGGCACGATCACGGGCAAGGTCAAGGGCGGCATGACCGTCATGGTCAACGGCATCCGCGCGTTCCTGCCGGGTTCGCTCGTCGACACGCGTCCGGTCAAGGACACGACGCCGTACGAAGGCAAGACCCTCGAATTCCGCGTCATCAAGCTCGACCGCAAGCGTAACAACGTCGTGCTGTCGCGCCGTGCAGTGATCGAAGCCACGCAAGGCGAAGAGCGCGCAAAGCTGCTCGAAACGCTCAAGGAAGGCGCGATCGTCAACGGCGTGGTCAAGAACATCACCGACTACGGCGCGTTCGTGGACCTCGGCGGCATCGACGGCCTGCTGCACATCACCGACATCGCATGGCGTCGCGTGCGTCACCCGAGCGAAGTTCTCTCGGTTGGCCAGGAAGTCACCGCGAAGATCCTCAAGTTCGACCAGGAAAAGAACCGCGTTTCGCTCGGTATCAAGCAACTGGGCGACGATCCGTGGGAAGGCATCTCGCGCCGTTACCCGTCGGGCACGCGTCTGTTCGGCAAGGTCACGAACATCACCGACTACGGCGCGTTCGTCGAAGTCGAATCGGGCATCGAAGGCCTGGTTCACGTGTCGGAAATGGACTGGACCAACAAGAACGTTGCTCCGTCGAAGGTTGTCCAGCTGGGCGACGAAGTCGAAGTCATGGTCCTCGAGATCGACGAAGACCGCCGCCGCATCTCGCTCGGCATGAAGCAGTGCAAGCCGAATCCGTGGGATGACTTCAGCCGCAACTTCAAGAAGGGCGACAAGCTCCAGGGCGCGATCAAGTCGATCACCGACTTCGGCGTGTTCATCGGTCTGCCTGGCGGCATCGACGGTCTGGTTCACCTTTCGGACCTGTCGTGGTCGGAAGCTGGCGAAGAAGCCGTTCGCAAGTACAAGAAGGGCGACGAAGTCGAAGCCGTGGTTCTGGGCATCGATGTCGAGAAGGAACGCATTTCGCTCGGCATCAAGCAGCTCGAAGGCGACCCGTTCAGCAACTTCGTTGCTGTCAACGACAAGGGTTCGATCGTCGACGGCGTGGTCAAGTCGGTTGACGCCAAGGGCGCAGTCGTGACGCTGAACGCTGACGTCGAAGGCTACCTGCGTGCTTCGGAAATCGCGCAAGACCGCGTGGAAGATGCTCGCAACGTGCTGAAGGAAGGCGACAAGGTCAACGCGATGATCATCAACATCGATCGCAAGTCGCGTGGCATCAACCTGTCGATCAAGGCGAAGGACTCGGCTGAAACGCAGGAAGCCCTGCGCACCATGTCGGCTGATTCGGGTCAGGCTGCCACCGGCACGACCAACCTCGGCGCGCTGCTCAAGGCCAAGCTCGACGGCCAGAACCAGTAAGCCTCAAACGGGGGCAAGCTGAAGTATGACCAAATCTGAATTGGTCGCGCAGCTGGCTACGCGATTTCCGCAACTTGTTCTCAAGGACGCGGATTTCGCGGTCAAGACGATGCTCGATGCGATGTCCGAGGCGCTTGCCAAGGGCCATCGCATCGAAATTCGTGGCTTTGGCAGCTTCGGCCTGAATCGTCGGCCGTCGCGCGTCGGTCGCAATCCGAAGTCGGGTGAAAAGGTGCTGGTGCCTGAGAAGTTCGTGCCGCACTTCAAGCCGGGCAAGGAACTGCGCGAGCGCGTCGACCGTAATTCGGGCGAGCCGCTGAAGGCGGACGAGCCGGACGACGACCTGTAAGCGTTGGATCGTTTTCGATCGGGCGATTGCGGTCGTCGGCGGTCAATGCCAGATGGCCAGAATGCATGGACCGGTAAAAAGCGCTGGGGTGAACAACCCCGGCGCTTTTTTTTCGTCTGCGCCTTTTCGACGCGGTTAGTTCCGGCAAGCCAGGTCGCCTGGCTCAGTGCTCGCTCACACGTGTCGGCCCGCGAGCCGTTCAATTACAATACGGGACACTTCGGCGCGGCTTGTGCTGCGGCGCAGCATGTCCGCCGTGCCGGCGCCTTTCTCAACTGCCAAGAGAATCCTTCAATGAGATTGATCGCCTGGGTGCTCCGTGTGCTGGTGTTCGTACTGCTGCTCGTCCTTGCGCTCGCCAACACGCAAACCGCGACGCTGAACTTTCTGGCCGGATATTCGTGGCAGGCCCCGCTGATCCTGATCGGCCTCGCGTTTTTTGTCGTGGGGGTGCTGGCGGGGCTGCTTTCCGCGCTGCCCGGCGTGTTCCGGCTGCGCATGGAAAACGGCCGCCTCAAGCGCGACTTGCGGGTGGCGCGTGAAACGCCCACGCCGAGCGTCGAGCCGCCGCTGCCGCCGCTCATCTGATTTGTATTGCCGTGCCGCGCGCCTGAACGCGTGCGGCTGATTTTCCGCTCATACCATCGCTCGCATGGATCTCGATTTTTGGTGGCTCCTCGTCATTCCCGTGGCTTTCGCGCTCGGCTGGATGGCGTCGCGCTACGACCTGAAGGCACTGCTTTCCGAAAGCGCCAACCTGCCGCGCTCGTATTTTCGCGGCCTGAATTTTCTGCTCAACGAGCAGCCGGACAAGGCCATCGACGCGTTCATCGAGGTCGCCAAGCTCGACCCCGAAACCGTCGAGCTGCACTTCGCGCTCGGCAATCTGTTTCGCCGCCGCGGCGAGACCGACCGCGCGATCCGCGTGCATCAGAACCTGCTTTCGCGTTCCGACCTGCCCGTGAACGAGCGCGACCACGCGCTCTATGAACTCGGCCAGGATTTTCTGAAGGCCGGCATGCTCGACCGCGCAGAAGAGACCTTCGGCAAGCTCAAGTCGGGCGACTTCGCGCTCGGCGCTCAGCGTGCACTGCTCGCGATCTACGAGATCGAGAAGGACTGGAACCGCTGCATCGACACGGCACGTCATCTCGAAACGATGGGCGCGGCGTCGCTCGACCTCGAGATCGCCCAGTTCCACTGCGAACTCGCGCAGGAAGCGCTCCAGCAGAAAAAGCCCGACGAAGCGCGCCGTCAACTGGCGCTCGCGCTCAAGGCCAATTCGCAGAACGTGCGCGCGACGATCCTCGCAGGCGACGTCGATGCGGCAAGCGGCGATTGCGAGACTGCGCTTGGCCACTGGCGCGATGTCGAAGCGCAAAACCCCGCTTATCTGCCGCTCGTCGCCGAAAAGGTCATGAAGGCCTACGAGACGCTCGGCCGCGCCGAAGAGGGCGCACAATTGCTCACGACGTGGGTCGACGCGTATCCGTCGAACGATCTGCTCGACGTCGCCTACAAGTATGTCGCCGCGCTGCGCGGCCCCGATGCGGCGCACGCGCTCGCCCGCACGCAGATGCAGAAGTCACCGAACCTCGCCGGCATGGCGCGCCTGCTCGAAGCGCAGCAGGCCACGGCCGAAGAGCCGCGCCGCAGCGAACTCGAGCTGATGCGCAAGCTGCTCCAGCAGCGCACCAAGAACCTGCCTCGCTACACCTGCCAGAACTGCGGATTCCGGGCGCGCCTGTTCTACTGGCAGTGTCCGGGCTGCAGCGGCTGGGAAACCTATGCGCCGCGCCGTGTCGAGCCGGTTCCCGCGTCGAGCTGAGCCTTAGGGGCGCGCGTGCCCAGCCCGGCACCAGCCGGCCGCGCCCACAATCATTCCAACATCCGCATCTGTCACCGGAGCGCCTATGAAGATCACCATTGTCGGTACCGGCTACGTCGGCCTCGTCACCGGTGCGTGTCTTGCCGAAATCGGCCACGACGTGTTTTGCCTCGATGTCGATCCGCGCAAGATCGATATCCTGAATGGCGGCGGCGTCCCGATTCACGAGCCGGGCCTGCTCGAACTCATCGCGCGCAACCGCGCGGCCGGGCGCATTACCTTTTCCACCGACATCGCGGCGAGCGTCGAGCACGGCGAGGTGCAGTTCATCGCCGTCGGCACGCCGCCCGACGAAGACGGCTCGGCCGATCTCCAGTACGTGCTCGAAGCGGCGCGCAGCATCGGCCGCCACATGAACGGCTTCAAGGTGGTCGTCGACAAGTCGACGGTGCCGGTCGGCACGGCGCAGCGCGTGCACGGCGTGCTGGCCGAAGAACTGGCGAAGCGCGGCCTCTCGCATAGCGTGGATCACCGCTTCTCGGTCGTCTCGAACCCCGAGTTTCTGAAAGAGGGCGCGGCGGTGGACGACTTCATGCGTCCGGACCGCATCATCATCGGTCTCGACGAGGACGAGAACGGCACCGTGGCGCGCGAGAAGATGAAGCGCCTCTACGCGCCGTTCAACCGCAATCACGAACGCACGATCTACATGGACGTGCGCTCCGCCGAATTCACGAAGTACGCGGCCAACGCCATGCTCGCGACGCGCATCTCGTTCATGAACGAGATGGCGAATCTCGCCGACCGCGTGGGCGCCGACATCGAGTCGGTGCGCCGCGGCATCGGCTCCGATCCGCGCATCGGCTATCACTTCCTCTATGCCGGCTGCGGCTATGGCGGCTCGTGCTTCCCGAAGGACGTGCAGGCGCTGATCCGCACGGCCGCCGAGTCGGGCCAGAACCTGCGCGTGCTCGAAGCCGTCGAGGAGGTCAATCACGGCCAGAAGGAAGTGCTCGTGAAGAAGATCGCCAGCGTGTGCGGCGACGACCTCACCGGCAAGCACTTCGCCGTGTGGGGCCTCGCGTTCAAGCCGAACACCGACGACATGCGCGAAGCGCCGAGCCGCCGTCTGATCGCCGACCTGCTCTCGCGCGGGGCCACGGTGGCGGCGTGGGACCCGGTCGCAGCCGAAGAGGCGCAGCGCGTGTTCGCGCTCGATCTCGCACACGCGCCTGAGCAGCACGCGCGCCTGACGTTCGCATCGAGCCAGGACGACGCGCTCACGGGTGCCGACGCGCTCGTGATCGTCACCGAATGGACCGCCTTCAAGGCGCCCGATTTCGCGCATTTGAAGAAGGTGCTCAAGGCACCGCGTATCTTCGACGGACGCAACCTCTACGAGCCCGACGCCATGGCCGAGCTCGGCATTGACTATCACTCGATTGGGCGGCCCCATGTCAATCTCGCAAACTCCGCAGCCTGAAGCCGCGCCCGTCGCCGCGCTTGCTGCTGCCATCGCGCCGGAAGTGCGCGTCGTGCCGCGCGAAAAGCTCGCGACCTCGCGTGTGCTGGTGGTGGGCGACGTCATGCTCGACCGCTACTGGTTCGGCGACGTCAACCGCATCTCGCCGGAAGCGCCGGTGCCGGTCGTGCATGTGCAGCGCAAGGAAGACCGTTTGGGTGGCGCCGCGAACGTCGCGCGCAACGCGGCGGCGCTCGGCGCTCACGCGGGCCTCCTGTGCGTGGTGGGCCATGACGAACCCGGCGAGCGTATCGTCGAGCTGCTCGACGAAAGCAACGTGAACGCGTATCTCGAGCGCGATCCCGCGTTGCCGACCACCATCAAGCTGCGCGTACTGTCGCGCCAGCAACAGTTGTTGCGCGTGGACTTCGAAAACACGCCCGCGCACGAGATCCTGCTCGCCGGCCTCGCGCGTTTCGACGCGCTGCTGCCCACGCACGACGTGATCCTGCTCTCCGACTACGCGAAGGGTGGGCTCACGCATGTCACGCAGATGATCGCGAAGGCGCGCGCCGCGGGCAAGGCGGTGCTCGTCGATCCGAAGGGCGACGACTGGGAGCGCTATCGCGGCGCGAGCCTCATCACGCCGAACCGCGCGGAGCTGCGCGAAGTGGTGGGCACGTGGAAGTCCGAGGAGGACCTGCACGCGCGCGTGACGAAGCTGCGCCACGAACTGCAGTTCGATGCGCTCCTGCTCACGCGCTCGGAAGAGGGTATGACGCTCTTTTCCGATGACGGCGCGCTGCACGCGGCGGCCGATGCGCGCGAAGTGTATGATGTCTCGGGCGCCGGCGACACGGTGATCGCGACCGTCGCGGTCATGCTGGGCGCGGGATTGCCGCTCGTCGAAGGCGTCGCACTCGCGAATCGCGCGGCCGGCATCGTGGTCGGCAAGCTCGGCACGGCCACCGTCGACTACGACGAACTCTTTCAATAATGTTGCGCATGCGAGCGTGCAGCGCTCGCACCCCGGCCGGAATTTCCGCAGCGTTTTTCCGGCGGGGCATCAACCTCGCGTGAACCTCGTCACCGCAGACCTATCATGACCCTCATCGTCACCGGCGCGGCCGGCTTCATCGGCAGCAACATCGTCAAGGCGCTGAACGAACGCGGCGAAGACCGCATCATCGCCGTCGACAATCTCACCCGCGCGGACAAGTTCAGGAATCTCGTCGATTGCGAGATCGACGACTACATCGACAAGACCGAGTTCGTCGAGCGTTTCACACGCGGCGATTTCGGCGACGTGCGCGCGGTGTTCCACGAAGGCGCCTGTTCGGACACGATGGAAACCGACGGCCGCTACATGATGGACAACAACTTCCGCTATAGCCGCGCCGTGCTCGACGCGTGTCTCGCGCAGCGCGTGCAGTTTCTGTATGCGTCGTCGGCGGCGATTTACGGCGGCTCGACGCGCTTCGTCGAAGAGCGCGAAGTGGAAGCGCCGCTGAACGTGTACGGCTATTCGAAGTTCCTGTTCGACCAGGTGATCCGCCGCGTGCTGCCCACGGCGCAAAGCCAGATTGCGGGCTTTCGCTATTTCAACGTGTACGGTGCGCGCGAAACGCACAAGGCGCGCATGGCGTCGGTGGCGTTCCACAACTTCAACCAGTTCCGCGCCGAAGGCCGCGTGAAGCTGTTCGGCGAATACAACGGCTATGCGCCGGGCGAGCAGACGCGCGACTTCGTCTCGGTCGAGGACGTGGTGAAGGTGAACCTGTTCTTCTTCGATCATCCGGAGAAGACGGGCATCTTCAATCTGGGCAGCGGCCGTGCCCAGCCGTTCAACGACATCGCCACGACCGTGGTGAACACGCTGCGTGCGATGGAAGGCAAGCCCGCGCTCTCGCTCGCGGAGCAGGTCAAGGAAGGGCTGATCGAGTACATCCCGTTCCCGGACGCGTTGCGCGGCAAGTATCAGTGCTTCACGCAGGCGGACCAGTCGAAGCTGCGCGCGGCGGGCTACGACGCGCCGTTCCTGACGGTGCAGGAAGGCGTGGATCGTTACGTACGTTGGCTTTCTGGCCAGGTGTAACGCAAAGCCCTGACTTCATAAACTGGACTCTCCTCGCCGGCGATGGTCGCCGGCGTTTTGAGGGAGATCCAGCATGTTCCGAAAAGTCCTTGCGGCGGCCGCGCTTCTGGCCGTATTCAGCCACGCCTTTGCGGCCGTGGACGTCAACACCGCCAACGAAGACGCGCTTCGCGGCATCAAGGGGGTGGGGCCCGCGCGCGCCAAGGCCATTCTCGACGAGCGCAGCGCGCACGGCCCGTACAAGGATGCCAGTGACCTCGGCAAGCGCGTGAAGGGCATGGGCGGCCATACCGTCGAACGTTTGCAGGCCGAAGGATTGGCGATCGGTCCCGCGAATGCCCATGCAGCACAGGCGAAGGTTGCGCAGGCAACGCCCGCGAAGGCGGGCGCACCTCAGGCTGCCGTGGCGGTCAAGAAGTAGCAGGCCGCTTGCGCTCGTGTGTTACCCCGCGCGTCGTGCTGCGCCGTCGCGGGGCGCAGTTTCCTTCAGGTGTCGCTCAGGTGATGTCGACCCGCGACGTTGACCCGCGGCCCGGGCCGCGGGCTTTTTGCAGCCCATGATGGTCGAGCCGCCAGCCGGCGTCCATACCGGCGTCATGGGTCCCCTGCGGTCGCTGCCCGCGTGGTTTAGAATCGACGGGTCACGTCATCGCGCCTCACTGCCATCCCCATGCCCTACAAGACCATTGAAGACACGATCGGCAATACCCCGCTCGTGCAACTCGTCCGCCTGCCGGACGACGAAATCCGCGCCCGCAACAACGTCTTGCTGGCCAAGCTCGAAGGCAACAACCCGGCTGGGTCCGTGAAGGACCGCCCGGCGCTCTCGATGATCCGTAAAGCCGAAGAGCGCGGCCGCATCAAGCCCGGCGACACACTCATCGAAGCGACGAGCGGCAACACGGGCATCGCGCTCGCCATGGCGGCGGCGATCCGCGGCTACAAGATGGTGCTCATCATGCCGGAGGACCTCTCGGTCGAGCGCCGTCAGAGCATGGCGGCTTACGGCGCCGAAATCATGCTTACGCCGGTCAAGGGCGGCATGGAATATGCGCGCGATCTCGCCGAGCAAATGCAGCGCGACGGCAAGGGGATTATCCTCGACCAGTTCGGCAATCCCGACAATCCGCTTGCGCACTACGAGGCCACTGGCCCGGAAATCTGGCGCGATACCGAAGGGCGCATCACGCACTTCGTTTCGTCGATGGGCACGACCGGCACGATCATGGGCACGTCCCAGTTCCTGAAAGAAAAGAATCAGGCGATCGAGATCGTCGGCGCGCAGCCGGAAGAAGGCTCGCGCATTCCGGGCATTCGCAAGTGGCCCGAAGCGTATATGCCGAAGATTTTCGATCGCAGCCGCGTGGATCGCGTGGAGAGCGTGAGCCAGGCCGCCGCCGAGAACATGGCGCGCCGCCTGGCCTCGGTCGAAGGTATCTTCGCGGGGATCTCGTCGGGCGGCGCATGTGAGGTGGCGATGCGTCTTGCGCGCCAGCTCGAGAACGCGACGATCGTGTTCATCGTCTGCGATCGTGGCGACCGCTATCTCTCGACGGGTGTGTTTCCCGCCTGATTGAAGCGTGGACGCAAAAAAACGGCCTTCGATGTTTCCGAAGGCCGTTTTGCTTTGTATCGCTGAAGTTACTCTTGCTGTTCGGGTGGCGTCGCGCCCGTGCCGTTCGGGGCGCTGTTCATCCCGTTGCCATTGCCACCGTTGTTGCCGCCGTTGCCGCCATTTCCACCGTTTCCGTTCGCCGGGCCCACCCCCACGCCTGGCTGCGTCGCCAGCATCTGCGCTTTCACGCGCATGCCCAGCTGATACACCGCGAGCGCATAGAAGAAGCTGCGGTTATAGCGCGTCAGCACATAAAAGTTCTTGAGCCCGAGCTTGTACTCGGTGCCGCGGCCAGGCGAGGGCAGGTCGATCACCGTGACAGGCGTGCCCGCCTCGGCGGCGATATCCACGTCCGGCTGGTCGAGCACGAGGCCCGAGCGCAGCAACTGGCTCAGCGGCCAGCGCGGTTCGGGCTTGCCGTCGGCGGCGGCCTGGGCGATGCCGAGGCTGCCCGCATCGGTGGCGATATTCCACACCACGGGCCGCCCCGATTCCCAGCCGTTCTGCCGCAGATAGTTCGCCACGCTGCCGATCGCGTCGGCCGTGCTCCCGCGCAGATCGATGTGATTGTTGCCCTCGTAGTCCACCGCGTACTGCACGATGCTGCTCGGCAGGAACTGCGGAATGCCGATCGCGCCCGTGTACGAGCCGAGCACCGACGACGGATCGATCTGCGCGTCGCGCGTCCACACGAGGTAGTCCTCGAGATTCTTGCGGAACGTCGCCATGCGCTCGGCGCGGTTCGGCGTGTCCGGATAATCGAAGGCGAGCGTGGTGAGCGCATCGAGCACGCGGAAGTTGCCCATGTAGCGGCCGTAGATCGTCTCCACGCCGATGATGCCGACGATCACCTCGGGCGGCACGCCAAACTCCTCCGACGCGCGCTGCAGCGTGGCCTGGTTCGCGCGCCAGAAGCGTACCCCCGCATTGATGCGTACCGGGTCGAGGAAGCGCGCCTGATATGCGCGCCAGTTCTTCACGCCCGGAACGGGCGAGGGCGTCACGAGCTTCACCGCCGTCGCCGAATAGTTCGCGCTCGCGAACAGCGCATGCAGTGCGGCGGGATCGAAGTCGTAGCGCGCCACCATGTCGTTGATGAAGCCGTCGACGTCCGGATTGTTCGCGTAGCGCTGCGGGACGATTTCCTCTTCGAACGTCTGGCCCTGCGTCGGCGTTTGCGGTTGCGCCTGCGCGAGCGTGAGCGGCGTCTGTCGCGATTTCGGCGCGGCAGTTTGCGCGCGCGCCGCGCCGGTGCACAACGACGCCGCGACGCAAAGCGCGAGTGCGAAGGTCGTGCGACGTGGGCGGCTGGAGGCGGACAGAGCGGTCTTGAGGGTCATGAGAGAGCGGAGGGAGAGCGGTCCAGGAAGAACCCGGGCAGTATAACCGAGCGCCTTCGGGGAATCGGGCCGTTGCGCGCCGGCGTGGCGCGTGAGCACCAGGTCGCTGTGGTAACGTGGTGTCTGTTCGCGCGCCAGCCGGCGTGCCGCCAGACTAAAGACAGAAGGAGACCCGCGGCCGCGCGCATGCGCGAAGCCCGCGGCGAGTGCGACTCATGACGACCGGTTTCTTCTCTCACCCCGATTTTCTGCTGCACGAGATGGGCGAATGGCATCCTGAATGCCCCGCGCGTCTGCAGGCCATCGAAGACCAACTGATCGCGAGCCGCATCGACGCGCTGATCGAGCGCGACGAATCGGCGCCGCTCGCGACCGAGGCGGACCTCCTGCGCGTGCATACCCAGGCGCATATCGACTTCATCCGCAACACGGCGCCCAGCGAAGGCTACGCGAGCATCGACCCGGACACGCTGATGAATCCGCACACGTGGCAGGCGGCGCTGCGTGCGGCGGGCGCGGCGATCGCGGCCACCGACGCGGTCCTCGCCGGGCGCTACGAGAACGCATTCTGCAGCGTGCGCCCGCCCGGCCATCACGCGGAGCCTGCGCGCGCGATGGGCTTTTGCTTCTTCAACAACATCGCGATCGCGGCGCGCCATGCACTCGAAGTCCACGGCCTCCAGCGCGTGGCGATCGTCGATTTCGACGTGCATCACGGCAACGGCACCGAGGCCGCGTTCGCGGGCGACTCGCGCGTGCTGATGTGCAGCTTCTTTCAGCATCCGTTCTATCCATACTCGGGGGCCGAGAATCCGGCGCCGAACATGGTCAACCTGCCGATCGCGGCGCGCACGAAAGGCATGGAAGTGCGCGAGGCCATCGACATCATGTGGCTGCCGCGGCTGCACGAGTTCAAACCGGAGATGGTGTTCGTCTCGGCGGGCTTCGACGCGCATCGCGAAGACGATCTCGGCAACATGGGCCTCGTGGAGGACGACTTCGCCTGGATCACGGACCAGATTCGCGACATCGCGGGCCGCTATGCGAAGGGGCGCATCGTGAGCAGCCTCGAAGGCGGCTATAACCTCTCGGCGCTCGGCCGCAGCGTGGTGGCGCATCTGCGCGCGCTGGCGGATATCTAGGCGGCCGGCGCGGCCCCGAGCGCGGACCCGCATCGCACACATTCGAACGAAGGAGACACGCATCGTGAGTGCCATTCCCTCTTCATCGCAAGCGCTAGTCGAAATTACACGCGATGCGTATGGCGTGTCGGGCGTCGTGCGCCTCACGCTGAACCGTCCGGATGCGTTCAACGCGCTTTCCGAGGCGCTCATCGATGCGTTGCAGGGCGAACTCGCCGCGCTGGCGCAATCCGACGCGCGCGTGGTCGTGATCGCAGCGGCAGGGCGCGCGTTCTGCGCGGGCCACGATCTCAGGGAAATGCGCGCGGCGCCCTCGCACGAGTACTACACGAAGCTGTTCGAGCGCTGCTCGAAGATGATGCTCGCCATTCAAAAGATGCCGCAGCCCGTCATCGCGCGCGTACAGGGCGTGGCGACGGCGGCGGGCTGCCAGCTCGTCGCGATGTGCGATCTGGCGGTGGCGGCGGACTCGGCGCGCTTTGCGGTGTCGGGCATCAATCTCGGGCTCTTTTGCTCGACGCCCGCTGTGCCGCTCTCGCGCAATGTCTCGCGCAAGGCGGCCTTCGAGATGCTGATGACGGGCGAATTCATCGATGCGGAGAAGGCGTTGCGCGAAGGCCTCGTGAATCGCGTGGTGCCCGCCGACCAACTCGACGCCGCCGTGACCGCACTGGCCGCGAGCATCTGCGCGAAGCCGCGCGAGGCCGTCGCGGCAGGCAAGGGGCTCTTCTACCGGCAGCTCGAAATGGGCATCGACGCCGCGTATCAGTTGGCCGGGCAGACCATGGCCTGCAACATGATGACCGACCCAGCGCTCGACGGCGTGCAGGCCTTCATCGAGAAACGCAGCGCGAAGTAACGCGCCTGACCGCTCAGGAGTGCTGGTCGATCCAGTCGATCAGCGCGCCGATCACGCGCTCTCGATCGAGGTCGTTGAGCGTTTCATGGAAGCTGCCTTCATATAGCGTGAGCGTGCGATCGGGCGATCCCACGTTCGCGCCGAACGCGCGGCTGCCCTCGGGCTCGGTGAGCTTGTCCTCGGTGCCATGCCAGATCAGCACGGGTAGCCGCAGTTGCGCGCGTCCCGTCTCGATGCGCTTCATCGCTTCCAGCAATTGCGCCCCCGTGCGGGCGGGAATCGCGCCGTGATGCACGAGCGGATCGGCGCGATTGGCTTCGACCACGTCGCGCACGCGCGCGAGCAGCGCCGCGTCGATTTTCATGGCCGGAAAGGTCGGCCAGATCGCGCTGATTACGCGGCTCGCGGCGATTTTCCATGCGGGCACGTCGCGGCCCGGCGCGAGCGCCGCGCTCGAGAGCAGCAGGCCCGCGAGCGGCACGCGAGTTTGCGGCAGGCGCTCGATGGCGTAGAGCGCGGCAATCGCGCCGCCCATGCTGTGTCCCATCAGGAAGAGCGGTGTGCCCTGTGCAGCGCATTGCGCGCTCGCGTGGGCGAGGAGCGCCTCGGCGTCGTTGAGATAGTCGTCGAAGTGCGAGATCCAGGTGCGGCGGCCAGGGGCATGCCCGTGGCCGCGCAGATCGATTGCGTAGACATCGATGCCCGCGGCGGTCAGCCGCGTGGCGAGCGCCGCATAGCGGCCCGCGTGTTCCGCGAGACCATGAATCAGCGCGATGGCCGCGCGCGGCGGCGCGCTCGCGCGCCAGACGTAGAGCGGCAACTCGACGCGGTCACGCGTACGCAGCGTCGCTTGCGCGGCGGGTTCGGCGGCTTGCGCCATGGCGATGTTCTGACTGGTCTCCATCTCGCTCCCTGCTTGGCGGATTGTGGCGGGTCGTTTTCGGCATCAATCTGTCGGCATCAATCTGTCGGCAGCAGTGTAGCGGCCGCGCGGGCGGCCACGCGCTGCCAGAAGCCTCTAATGCAAATGAGTTATGAAATTATCGAAATTGATTATTAAAAGGAATTTTGCGTGCCAGGGTAAAATGCGGGGCTAAATCCAGTCCATCAAACGGCGGCTGTCTGCCGGCGCGACGCGTTTTCCGCTACTGAAAAGGAGCGGCCTGCGCGAGCGGCGCGCGGCACACCCGCCGTTTTGCTTTTTTTCCATGATCGAAATTCGAAACGTGTCCCAGCGCTTCGCCGGCCCACAAGGCTGGATCGAGGCGCTGCACAACGTCAATCTGACGATTCCGCCGGGCGAAGTGTTCGGCATCATCGGGCGCAGCGGCGCAGGCAAGAGCACGCTGGTGCGCACCATCAACCTGCTCACGCGGCCCACCGAAGGCGACATCGTCGTCAACGCTCGCACGCTCACGTCGCTCTCTTCGGCCCAGCTGCGCGAAGCGCGCCGCGAGATCGGCATGATTTTCCAGCACTTCAACCTGCTGTCGTCGCGCACCGTGTTCGACAACGTCGCGCTGCCGCTCGAACTGGCCGGCGTGAAGCGCGCCGAGATCGAAGCGACGGTGCTGCCGCTGCTCGAACTCGTCGGCCTGACCGCGCAGAAAGACCGCTATCCCTCGCAGATCAGCGGCGGCCAGAAGCAGCGCGTGGGCATTGCGCGCGCGCTCGCGAGCAAGCCGAAGGTGCTGCTTTCGGACGAGGCGACCTCGGCGCTCGACCCCGAAACCACGCGCGCGATTCTCGACCTGCTGCGCAAGATCAATCGCGAACTGAACCTGACCATCGTGATGATCACGCACCAGATGGAAGTGATCAAACAGGTCTGCGACCGCGTGGCCGTGCTCGACGCGGGCCGCGTGGTGGAAAGCGGTCCCGTGATCGACGTGTTCCTGCAGCCGCGCCACGAAGTCACGCGCGCGCTGCTCGGCGACGTGATCGCCCAGGAACTGCCGCCCGCGCTCAAGGCGCGTGTGGCCGAGCATCTCGCGAAGGGCAGCGGCCACTTGCTGCGCCTCGCGTTCAAGGGTACGGGCGTCGACCAGCCGGTTCTCTCGGAGACGATTCGGCGCTTCGAACTCGATTTCAACATCCTGCACGGCCAGATCGACGAGATCCAGGGGCAGGCGTTCGGCTCGCTCGCGGTGCTCGCGGGCGGCGATCCGGTGAAGGTGGCGCAGGCCATGGCGTGGCTGCGCGAACAAGGCGTCGTGGTGGAGGAACTGTCCCATGTGGAGTGAAATGTTCGACATGTTCGTCCAGTCGTTCTGGGAGACGCTCGTCATGGTGGGCATCTCGGGACTCGTGGGCGCGGCCATCGGCCTGCCGCTCGGCGTGCTGCTCTATCTCACCGACCGCAACGGCGTGCTGCAGAACATCGCCGCGAACCGCGTGATGGGGGTGATCGTCAATGCCGTGCGTTCCACGCCGTTCATCATCCTGCTCGTTGCCGTGATTCCGTTCACGCGCCTCGTGGTCGGCTCGTCGATCGGCACGGCGGCCGCCGTCGTGCCGCTCACCATCGCCGCTGCGCCGTTCATCGCGCGGCTCGTCGAAACGGCGCTGCGCGAAGTCGATCGCGGCCTGATCGAAGCGGCCCAGGCCATGGGCGCGAGCACGAGCCAGATCGTCTTCAAGGTGCTGCTGCCCGAGTCGCTGCCAGGCGTCGTCGCGGGGCTCACCATCACGTTCATCTCGCTCGTCGGCTATTCGGCGATGGCCGGCGCGATCGGCGGCGGTGGTCTTGGCGACCTCGGCATCCGCTACGGCTATCAGCGCTTCGAACCCGAAGTCATGTTGATCGTGGTCGTGATCCTGATCGTGTTCGTGCAGCTCGTGCAGTCGTTCGGCGACTGGCTCGTGCGGCGCCTGAGCCACAAATAGGCCTTAAAACAAGCGGTTTTTCGATCAACATAACTACACAAGACAAAGGTTGGGTATGCAACGTCGTTTCATGATCCGGCTCGCGGCGGCGCTTGGCGCGGCTTCGCTCATCGCACCGCTTGCTGCGCACGCGGACGAAACCATCAAGGTGGGCGTGACGGGCGGCCCGCACGAGCAGGTGATGGAAGTCGTGAAGAGCGTGGCCGCGAAGAGCGGCCTGAACATCAAGATCATCGAGTTCTCCGACTACGTGCAGCCGAACGCGGCGCTCGCGGGCGGCGATCTCGACGCCAACAGCTACCAGCACGCGCCGTATCTCGACGCGCAGGTGAAGGATCGCGGCTACAAGCTGATCAAGATCGCCGACACCGTTACGTTCCCGATGGGCATCTACTCGAAGAAGATCAAATCGCTCTCCGAACTGAAGCCGGGCGCGCGCATCGCGGTGCCGAATGATCCGACGAATGGCGGCCGTGCGTTGCTGCTGCTGCAGAGCCAGGGTCTCATCAAGTTGCGCGCCGACGCAGGTTTGAAGGCGACGCCGCTCGACATCGTGGAAAACCCCAGGAAGCTGAAAATCGTCGAGCTCGACGCCGCACAGATTCCGCGTTCGCTCGACGACGTGGACGCCGCCGCGATCAACACGAACTTCGCCATGCAAGCGGGCCTGAAGCCGAAACAGGACGCGATCGCAATCGAAGACCCGAAGGGGCCGTACGTGAATATCCTCGCGATCCGCGAGGCCGACCGCAACAAGCCCTGGGTGGCGAAGCTGGTCGCCGCGTACCACTCGCCGGAAGTGAAGCGCTACGTCGAAACGACGTTCGGCGGGGCGGTCATCACCTCCTGGTAGGACCCCCTGGGCCGTGAAATTAGAGATATTTTTTCGGCGCCCGGGCTTGATGCCCGGGTTTTTTCCACCGTAAAATCGCACGATCGTTCGCTACTGATGACCGGGGTGCGGCAGCGGTGGTTCGGGAAAATTGCTGGTGGCAGATCGGCCCGACAGGGCTATCGCTATAATGTCCGCCAGGTTGACGTATTCGTAACTTCGGAGCATGTGAATGAAAGTCCTTGTGCCAGTCAAACGCGTAGTCGATTACAACGTGAAGGTTCGTGTGAAGTCGGATGGCACGGGCGTCGACATCGCGAACGTGAAGATGTCGATGAACCCGTTCGACGAAATCGCCGTGGAAGAAGCGGTGCGTCTGAAGGAAGCGGGCGTGGCGACCGAAGTCATCGCCGTTTCGGCGGGCGTGACGCAAGCGCAGGAAACGCTGCGCACGGCGCTGGCCATCGGCGCGGATCGCGCGATCCTCATCGAGTCGAACGAAGACCTCCAGCCGCTGGCTGTGGCCAAGCTACTGAAGGCGCTGGTCGACAAGGAACAGCCGCAACTGGTCATCCTCGGCAAGCAGGCCATCGACGACGATTCGAACCAGACCGGCCAGATGCTCGCCGCGCTGGCGAACCTGCCGCAGGCTACGTTTGCCTCGAAGGTGGTCGTGGCCGACGGCAAGGCGACCGTATCGCGCGAAGTGGACGGTGGCGCGGAAACGCTGTCGCTCAAGCTGCCCGCAGTCGTTACGACGGATCTGCGCCTGAACGAGCCGCGCTACGTCACGCTGCCGAACATCATGAAGGCGAAGAAGAAGCCGCTGGAAACCGTCAAGCCCGAAGACCTCGGCGTCGACGTCACGCCGCGTCTGAAGACGCTGAAGGTTGCCGAGCCGCCCAAGCGCAGCGCAGGCGTGAAGGTGCCGGACGTGAAGACGCTGGTCGAGAAGCTGAAGACGGAAGCCAAGGTGCTGTAAGGAGCGAGACGAAAATGACGAATCTGGTTATTGCTGAACACGACAATCACTCGATCAAGGCCGCGACGCTGAACACGGTCGCCGCAGCACAGAAAATTGGCGGCGACGTGCACGTGCTGGTCGCGGGCCACAATGCGCAAGCCGCAGCGGATGCCGCCGCGAAGATCGCAGGCGTTGCGAAGGTGCTGCTGGCCGACGCGCCGCAACTCGAGCAGGGTCTCGCCGAGAACGTCGAAGCGACGGTCCTCGCGCTTGTGCAAAATGCGGCGAAGAACTACACGCACATCCTGGCGCCGGCAACGGCAGCGGGCAAGAACGTCACGCCGCGTATCGCCGCGAAGCTCGACGTCGCGCAAATCAGCGACATCACCGCCGTGGATGCGCCGGACACATTCGAGCGTCCGATCTACGCGGGCAATGCCATCGCGACGGTGCAATCGGTCGACCCGATCAAGGTCATCACCGTGCGTACGACGGCATTCGATGCAGTTGCAGCCGTTGGCGGCAGCGCAGCAGTCGAGAAGCTCGACGCGGCAGCGGACAGCGGCCTCACCCAGTTCGTCGGCCGTGAAGTGACGAAGCTCGACCGTCCGGAACTCACGAGCGCAAAGATCATCGTCTCGGGCGGCCGGGGTCTGGGCAGCGGCGAGAACTACACGAAGGTGCTGGAGCCGCTCGCGGACAAGCTCAACGCCGCACTTGGCGCATCGCGCGCAGCCGTCGACGCGGGCTATGTGCCGAACGACTATCAGGTCGGACAGACTGGCAAGATCGTCGCGCCGCAACTGTATGTGGCGGTCGGCATCTCGGGTGCGATCCAGCATCTGGCCGGCATGAAGGACTCGAAGGTCATCGTCGCGATCAACAAGGACGAAGAAGCACCGATCTTCAGCGTGGCCGATTACGGCCTCGTGGGCGACCTGTTCACGGTCGTGCCGGAACTCGTGAAGGAACTCGGCTGAATCCGGCCGGTGTATCGAGCGACGAGCGCCGCGTATCATGATTGAACGCGTGGCGTGAGACGAAGCAGCAAAGGGGCGCCGCGGCGCCCCTTTGTCATTTGAGGAACCGCATACCGACAGGAGGAGACTGAAATGTACCAGGCGCCCACGAGCGACATGCTGTTCGTCATGAAGGAACTGGCCGGCCTCGAAGAAATCGCCAACTTACCGGGCGGCGAAGACGCCACGCCCGAAACGGTCGAAGCGGTGCTGCACGAAGCCGCTAAGCTGTGCGGCGAAGTGCTCGAGCCGCTGAACGCCGAAGGCGACCGCAATCCGAGCCGCTGGGAAAACGGCAACGTGCACGCCACGCCCGGTTTCAAGGCGGCATTCCGGCAATACGTGGAAGGCGGCTGGCAAGGCGTGCAGCATCCTCAGGAATACGAAGGACAAGGTTTGCCGAAGCTCGTCGGCACGCCGTGTGTGGAAATGCTCAACGCGGCGAACCTTTCGTTCGCGTTGTGTCCGCTGCTCACCGACGGCGCCATCGAAGCGCTCCTCACCGCCGGCAGCGAAGCGCAAAAGCAGCGCTTCGTGCCGAAGCTCATCTCCGGCGACTGGACCGGCACGATGAACCTCACCGAGCCGCAGGCGGGCTCCGATCTCGCCGCCGTGCGCACGCGCGCCGAGCCGCTAGGCGACGGCACGTACAAGGTGTTCGGCACGAAGATCTTCATCACGTGGGGCGAGCACGACATGGCGGAGAACATCGTCCATCTCGTGCTCGCGCGCACGCCCACGGCGCCCGAAGGCGTGAAGGGCATTTCGCTCTTCATCGTGCCGAAGTTCCTCGTCAACGAAGATGGCACGCTCGGCGCGCGCAACGATGTGCACTGCGTATCGATCGAACACAAGCTCGGCATCAAGGCGAGCCCGACCGCCGTGCTGCAGTTCGGCGACCATGGCGGCGCGATCGGCCAGTTGATCGGCGAAGAGAATCGCGGCCTCGAATACATGTTCATCATGATGAACGCCGCGCGTTTTGCGGTGGGCATGCAGGGCGTGGCCGTCTCCGATCGCGCGTACCAGAAGGCGCTCGCCTATGCGAAGGAGCGCGTGCAGAGCCGCCCGGTGGATGGTTCTGCGAAAGCGGCAGTGAGCATCATCCATCACCCCGACGTGCGCCGCATGCTCGCCACGATGCGTGCGCTCACCGAAGCCGCGCGTGCGCTCGCTTACGTGGCGGCCGGCGAGAGCGACCGCGCGCATGGCGACCCCGACGAGGCGGCCCGTGCGCGGCATCAGGCGCGCTACGAGTACCTCGTGCCGATCGTGAAGGGCTGGAGCACCGAACTCGCGCTGGAAGTGACCAGCCTCGGCGTGCAGGTGCATGGCGGCATGGGCTTCATCGAGGAGACGGGCGCGGCGCAGTTCTACCGTGACGCACGCATTCTGCCGATCTACGAGGGCACGACGGCGATCCAGGCGAACGATCTCATCGGACGCAAGACGCTGCGCGACGGCGGCGCGGCGGCAAAGGCGCTGCTCACCGATATCGCGCAGACCGTCGACGCGCTGGCCGCACAACGAGGCGCGGCGTTCGAGTCGATGCGCAAGCATCTCGCGGCGGGTAAGGATGCGCTGGCATCGGCCGTGGACTTCGTGCTCGCGAAGACGAAAAGCGATCCGAACGCGGTATTCGCGGGCAGCGTGCCGTATCTGAAGCTGGCGGGCATCGTGCTGGGCGGCTGGCAGATGGCGCGCGCCATGCTCGCCTCGCAGCGTCTCATGCAGGAGGACCCGAAGTTTCATGGCGCGAAGATCGCCACGGCGCAGTTCTACGCGCAACACGTCTTGCCGCAGGCGGTGGCGCTCGAAGCGGCGATCGTCAGCGCCAACGGCAGCGAGGGCGTGCTGGCGCTAGCGGAGGATCAGTTCTGACGCAGCCGCGCGCTACTCACAGCGAGAAATGAAACACGGCGCCCTGGCGGCGCCGTGTTCGTTCACGCAGCGTGGCTGGCTTCAGGCATACGCCGGACGATGCGAGCCTTGCGTGTCGCCGAGATAGCGGTGCACCGAAAGATCGTCGGCGCGGATGGCGGGTTGCTTGCCCGAGATCAGGTCGGCGAGCAACTGGCCCGAACCGCACGACATCGTCCAGCCGAGCGTGCCGTGACCCGTGTTCAGGAACAGGTTCGAGATCGGCGTGCGGCCGACAACCGGCGTGCCGTCCGGCGTCATCGGGCGCAGGCCGGTCCAGAAGGTGGCCTTCGTCGTGTCGCCGCCGCCCGGGAACAAGTCGTTGACGCACATTTCGAGCGTTTCACGGCGCGCTTGCTTGAGCGTCTTGTCGAAGCCGACGATCTCGGCCATGCCGCCCACACGGATGCGGTCGTCAAAACGCGTGATCGCGATCTTGTAGGTTTCGTCGAGCACGGTCGAAACCGGCGCGGCACTCGCATTCACGATCGGCGCCGTGATCGAATAGCCCTTGAGCGGATAAACCGGAATCTTCACGAGGCCCGCGAGCATCTTCGTCGAGAAGGAGCCGAGCGCGACCACGAACGAATCGGCGCGCACCAGCTCGCTGCCGCATTGCACGCCCGCGATACGGTCGCCCTGCATGGCGAGGCCGTCGATCGGCGTGTTGTAGCGGAATTTCACACCCAGTTGTTCGGCCATGGCGGCGAGGCGCGTGGTGAACAGCTGGCAGTCGCCGGTTTCGTCGCCGGGCAGACGCAGGCCGCCGGTGAGCTTGCCCGACACCGCGGCGAGCGCCGGTTCTGCGCGGCCGAGTTCGGCTGCGGTGAGCAGTTCGTACGGAACGTTCGCGTCCTTGAGCACGGCGATGTCCTTCGCTGCGCCTTCGAACTGCTGCTGCGTGCGGAACACCTGAAGCGTGCCGCCCGTGCGGCCTTCATACTGAATGCCCGTGTCGGCGCGCAACGCCTGCAGGCAGTCGCGGCTGTATTCCGCGAGACGCACCATGCGGCCTTTGTTGAGCGCGTAGCGTTCAGCCGTGCAGTTCTGCAGCATCTGCCACATCCACTGCAGCTGGAACTTCGTGCCGTCCAGACGAATGGCGAGCGGCGCGTGCTTCTCGAACATCCACTTGATCGCCTTGAGCGGCACGCCCGGCGCGGCCCACGGTGCGGCGTAGCCCGGCGAGATCTGTCCGGCATTGGCAAAACTGGTTTCGAGCGCGGGACCGGCCTCGCGGTCGATCACCGTGACTTCGTGGCCCGCGCGGGCGAGATACCAGGCGCTGGCCACACCGACCACACCACTGCCCAACACGACGACTCGCATAGCTGCTCCATATAGTTTCGTTGAGCTACGCCGCGTTGCCGGGCCCTTGGAAGCCGTCTTTTGGCACCGATAGGGAAGAAGGCATGGAAATCCGGGTGTAGCCAGTATTTGTAGCTATGCTATTGTTGTATGTCCAGGTTTTGTTATCGTATTTTTCAGATTTTCGGGAAGAAATCATGAGAACGCAGCGCCAACCGGTCCGCGCGCTCGACCGGCTCGATCACCGCATCCTGAAGCTGCTCCAGGAGGACGGCCGCATGGCGATGAAGGACCTCGCGGAGCAGGTCGGGCTCTCGGTCACACCGTGCATCGAGCGCGTCAAGCGCATGGAGCGCGACGGCGTGATCACGGGTTACTTCGCGCGTGTGAATCCCTCGGTGCTGGGTGCGGCGCTGCTCGTGTTCGTGGAGATCACGCTCGATCACAAGAGCGGCAACATGTTCGACCAGTTCCGCCGCGAGGTGCAGAAGATTCCCGAAGTGCTCGAATGCCATCTCGTCTCGGGCGACTTCGACTATCTCATCAAGGCGCGCATCGGCGAGATGGCCGACTACCGCAAGCTGCTCGGCGACATCCTGCTGCAACTGCCGGGCGCCGTGCAGTCGAAGAGCTACGTGGTGATGGAAGAGATCAAGGAGACGCTGACCATCGCCGTGGGGGAATGACGAGGGTCACTGTGGCGGCTGAAAGCGCCCCGTTTTTAGGACTCGACAACGCGGATCGATACTGTATATTTATACAGTATCGATCCGCGTTTTCTTGTCTATTCCGCTTAAGCCGTGACCGACTCCCATCACCCCGATCCCGACGCCTGGTATCCCGTTGCGCCGCCCACGGCGCGCAAGGGGCGCGGGGCGGTCACGAACCTGCAAGGGCGCTACGAAGTCGACCAGCGCGAAGCGTTCGACGACGGCTGGCAGCCCACGGGTGTCGGCGGGGAGCGCGATGGTGATGGCGATGAAACCGGCGAGCCCAGGCTGCGCACCGAAGTCTTCGAAGAGCGCGCGAAGAGCATCCTCACACGCAACCAGTCGCCGGACATTCCATTCAACGTCTCGCTCAATCCGTATCGCGGCTGCGAGCACGGCTGTATCTATTGCTTTGCGCGGCCTACGCACAGTTATCTCGGCCTTTCGCCGGGGCTCGATTTCGAGAGCCGAATCTACGCCAAGGTCAATGCGGCGGAGTTGCTCGCGCGGGAAATCGCCAAGCCGTCGTACGAGCCCGAACCGATTGCGCTGGGCGTGAATACCGACGCCTGGCAACCGGTGGAGCGCGACCTGCGCATCACACGCCGCGTGGTCGAAGTGCTGGCGGAACGGCAGCATCCGTTCGCGGCCATCACGAAATCCTCGCTGATCGAGCGCGATCTCGACCTGCTCGCGCCGATGGCCGCGCGCCAGCAGTTCATGGCGGCAATCACGATCACCACACTCGACGCCGATATCGCCCGCTCGCTCGAACCGCGTGCGGCGACACCCGCGCGGCGGCTGCGTACCATCCGCACGCTCGCCGAAGCCGGTGTGCCGGTCGGCGTGAGCATCGCACCCGTGATTCCGTTCGTGACCGAGCCCGACATGGAGCGCGTGCTCGAAGCCTGCGCCGAGGCCGGTGCGACAAGCGCGAGTTACATCGTGCTGCGTTTGCCGTGGGAGGTCGCGCCGCTGTTCCAGGACTGGCTGGCGGCGCACTTCCCGCAGCGCGCCGAGCGCGTGATGAGCCGCGTGCGCGACATGCGCGGCGGCAAAGACTACGAATCGGCGTTTTCGCAGCGCATGAAGGGAACGGGGCTGTGGGCCGACCTGCTCAAGCAGCGCTTTCATCATGCCGTGCGGCGCCTCGGGCTCAACGAGCGGCGCCACGGCATTCTGGACATGTCGGCGTTCGTGCAGTCGAGGACCGTGCGCGAGAAGCCTCAGCTCGACCTGTTCTGAGCCGTTACTGCGCGATTTACTGCGAGAGCGCCTTCGCGGCCTCGACTTGCGACTCGAAGTACGTTTGAAACGAGAGTGCGAGTCCCGTCATCAGCAGGAACGCGCCAATCAGCAGCGAGAAGATCACGACGAAAATCACCGTCCAGCCCGAGCGGCTCGTGCGGCCTTTCTCCACGAACGCGGCGTTGAACTGCGCGTCCCATTTGGCGTCGGGGCGAAGTCCGTAGACGATTGCCGCCAGAAACGCCGAGAGGACGGACACCGCGCCGATCACGGCGAGCACCCAGCCGGGAATCGAGGCGCGCTCGGTGGCGACGAGCAGCATCACGCCCGGAATGCCGAGGAGCGTGCCGAACAAATGCGCCCAGCCCCACACGTCGCGCGGGCCATACAGGTAGAAGCGGTGGGCGCCGAGACTGCCAAACAGGAAGGCGAGGGCGGCGGTGAGCGTCTTGGAGCGAAAGCGTGCGAGGTTCTTGTCGTTGGGCATGGGCTCGGGCGAAACGTGGGCGTCGGCCGCCATGAGCGCATTACGTCGAACGCGCACGGGCCGCCGGGCATTGTATGCCGCACGACGCGCTTGCAGCACAAGCGCACGCTTATGCCCGGCACCATGGTCTGCCCGCGTCACGGTTTCGTGTAGGTCACGCGATAAATCGCGCCCGCATAGTCGTCGCTGACGAGGAGCGATCCGTCGGGCAGCGGCAGCACGTCGGCGGGGCGGCCCCATTGGGTCTCGTCTGAATTGAGCCAGCCCTGCGCGAACACTTCCTGGCGTGCGTTCGTGCCGTCCGGGTTGGCGATCACGCGCACCACGCGATAGCCGACCTTCTTGCTGCGGTTCCACGAGCCGTGCTCGGCGATGAAAATGCTGTTCTTATAGTCGGCCGGGAACATCGAACCGGTATAGAAGCGCATGCCAAGCGACGCCACGTGCGCGCCGAGCTTGAGGACGGGGGGCGTGAAGCCGCTGCACGGATGGCCTGCGCCGAACTCGGGGTCGGCGACATTGCCGCCGTGGCAATAGGGAAAGCCGAAGTCCTCGCCCACGTGCGCGAGGCGGTTGAGCTTGTCGTCGGGGATGTCGTCGCCGAGCATGTCCCGGCCGTTGTCGGTGAACCAGAGCTCATGCGTCTGCGGATGCCACGCGAAGCCGACCGTGTTGCGCACACCGCGGGCGATGGTCTCGTAGTGCGAGCCGTCGGGCTCCATGCGCCCGATCATCGCGAAATGCATGCGCTGCGGGTCGCTGACCGGCAGACAGACGTTGCACGGCGCGCCTTGCGGCACGTAGAGCTTGCCGTCGGGGCCGAAGGCGATGAACTTCCAGCCGTGGTGGCGCTCGGCGGGCAGCGAATCCGTGACGACGACGGCTTTGGGCGGATCGTCGAGATGACGGTCGATGTCGTCGAGCCGCACGATCGACGACACCGCTGAAACGTACAATGCGCCGTTGCGCCAGGCCACGCCCACCGGCATCGTCAGTCCCGAGGCCACGATATGGCGCTTGATGGCTTTGCCGTCCTTGAGTTCGAGCGCGTAGACGTCGCCGTCCGTACTCCCCACATACAGGAGGGTGCCGTTGCCTGACTGCGTCATTTCGCGCGCACCGGGCAAGTCGGCGGACAGCACCTCGATGTGGAAGCCCGGCGGCAGCTTGATGCGCTCGATGGGAAGCGCCGCTTGAGCGAACGGCGCCGCGAGCAGGGCGGCGGCAAAGGCGAGACACGCCGCTGCAAAGCGTCGGGCCGACTCGCGAGACACCGGAAAAAAGGAGCTGCCACCCACGCCGCCGCCACAAACGCGAGGCAGCCCTTGCACGAGTCGTCTGAAAGTCGCCACAATTCGCTCCAGGGCCCGCCCATCGTGGGCATGAGCCGCAGTTTGACCGCTTTGTTGACCGCTTTGTCTCGCCGCTTTCCGCGCGCCGGCGTGCAATTTCCCGTTAAGTGTTTGTTATGCCTCCGGTTTCGGGCTATAATCGCATGTTTCAGTAGTCCCGAACCCCCGGTTTTCAAGGATTTTCGTATGGTCATCATCCGTCTGGCACGCGGCGGCTCGAAGAAGCGCCCGTTCTACAACATCGTCGCAACCGACTCGCGCAACCGTCGCGACGGCCGTTTCATCGAGCGCGTGGGCTTCTACAACCCGGTCGCTACCAAGGGTGAAACGCTGCGTATCGCTCAAGATCGCGTGACGTACTGGAAGGAAAACGGCGCGCAAATGTCGCCGGCCGTCGAGCGCCTCGTGAAGGAAGCGCAAAAGACCGCCGCCGCTGCGCCGGCTGCTTAAGTCTTTAAGCGTCTTTTCAGTCTGTTGTCCGTGTTTCACCCGTGTACGCGCTGCATGATCCGCGTATGCAATATCAAGCTGGTCGCAAGGGGTGCCGATGTCCGCGCATGACGCCAAATCTGCCGTAGAGGCGAACGACGCGTCGGAAAGCGGGGCGCCCGAAGTTGCAGCCAGCGGCGCCGGCAAGGCTGCCGCCCGCGGCGCGCCGTCGTTTGGTGCGTTCGTGCGCAAGCCTGCGCGCGAGAGCGCCGCGAAAGCTGCGCCCGCAACCGGGACAGCCGGTGGCCTGCGCGCCGAAACCGAGGCGAGTTGGCCTGCCGACGCCGTTGAAGTCGGCGCCGTGATCGACGCCTACGGCCTCAAGGGCTGGCTGAAGATCGCGCCGCACGCGCAGGATAGCCAGGCGCTGCTTTCCGCTAAACGCTGGTGGCTCCTCAAGGGCCGCGAGGGTCAGGCGCATCGCGAGCGTCATTGCGCGGTGCGCGTGAGCGCCAAGGTTCATGGTGACAGCGTCGTTGGCCAGCTTTCGGGCGTGGCCGACCGCGATGCCGCGCTGCTGTTGCGCGGCGCGCGCGTGTACGTGAGCCGGGCCGAATTCCCGGCGCCCGCAGCCGATGAATATTACTGGGTCGACCTGATCGGCCTCGATGTCGCCAATGAGGCGGGCGTCGAGCTCGGCAAGGTTGCCGACCTGATCGACAATGGCGCGCAATCGGTGTTGCGTGTCACGTATGCGTCCACGGACAAGGATGGCAAGCCGGCCACCGGCGAGCGCCTGATCCCGTTTGTAGGCGTGTTCGTGAAGACGGTGGACCTGGCGGCGAAGCGTATCGTCGTCGACTGGGAAGCCGACTACTAAGCAGCGGCAACGCTGTGGCAACCCCGCCGCGCGCCTTGATTCAATTTCGCTGAACGGAGAGAGCGATGCAGTTCGATGTCGTCACGCTCTTTCCCGAGATGTTCCGCGCGCTGACCGACTGGGGCATTACCAGCCGGGCGGCGAAGCAGCAGCGTTACACGTTGCGCACGTGGAATCCGCGTGATTTCACGACCGACAACTACCGTACGATCGACGATCGCCCCTACGGCGGCGGGCCCGGCATGGTCATGCTGGCCAGGCCGCTCGAAGCGGCGATCGACGCGGCAAAGGCCGCGCAGGCGCAAGCCGGCGTGAGCGCCCCGCGTGTGCTGCTGATGTCGCCGCAAGGCAAACCGCTCACGCATGAACGCGTCATGCAGTTCGCGCAGGAGCCGGGTCTCGTGATGTTGTGCGGCCGCTATGAAGCGATCGACCAGCGTCTCGTCGACCGCTGCGTGGACGAAGAAGTGAGCCTCGGCGACTTCGTGCTCTCGGGGGGTGAATTGCCCGCGATGGCCTTGATGGACGCCGTGGTGCGCAACCTGCCGGGCGTGCTGGGCGATGCGCTTTCGGCGGTGCAGGACAGCTTCGTCGACGGTTTGCTCGACTGTCCGCATTACACGCGCCCCGAGGAATACGACGGTGTGCGTGTGCCCGATGTGCTGCTTGGCGGCCATCATGCGGAAATCGAGCAATGGCGTCGCCGCGAGGCGTTGCGCAACACGTGGAACAAGCGGCCCGATCTGATCGCGCGGGCCAGAAAGAACAAGATGTTGAGCCGGGCCGACGAGGCGTGGCTCGCTAGTCTCGCGAAGGGCTCGAACGAAGCGTAAGGCTTCGGGCGTGCGCGACAAGGGGCGCAAAAGGCGGTGCCGCTTCATGCGTGAACGGCGCCAGTTGTGAATCCATCCTCTATCGGGGCCGTAGTGCAGCAACCCTGCACAGGTACGAACGCCGACAAGATGGCATACGGAGTCAATCCATGAATCTGATTGAAAAACTCGAGCAGGAAGAAATCCAGCGCGTGCTGGGCGAGAAGACCATCCCCGAATTCGCCCCCGGCGATACGGTGATCGTCAACGTGAACGTGGTTGAAGGTAACCGCAAGCGCGTTCAGGCATACGAAGGCGTCGTGATCGCGAAGCGTAACCGCGGCCTGAACTCGTCGTTCATCGTGCGCAAGATCTCGTCGGGCGAAGGCGTCGAGCGTACGTTCCAGACGTACTCGCCGCTGCTGGCCAGCATCGTGGTGAAGCGTCGCGGCGACGTGCGTCGCGCGAAGCTGTACTACCTGCGCAACCTGTCGGGCAAGAAGGCACGTATCAAGGAAAAGCTGGTGTCGAAAGACCGCGCAGCTGCTCCGGCCGAACAGGCGTAAAAGCTGTAAGAAAGAAGCACCCTCCGGGGTGCTTTTTTCTTTTTGGCCGCAAAATAATCTCGTGTATGTGTAATCCGGGACGCCCGTTGATCCGCCCAGTATTTGAACCCGAAAGCCTGCCGATCGAATCGACAGGCGCGAGCCTTCCGCAGGTCGCCGCGGAACGCCTGACCGCCGCCGGCTTGCGCACGCGCTTCGAGCAGCGCCTGCCGTGGGACCCCGAACCCCAGGAAGCCCGTCTGTTCGAGATGCGCGATCCGCGCGAGGCCGCCGTGCTCATGCCCATCGCCATGCGCCCGGGCGGCCTGACCGTGCTGCTCACCCAGCGCGCCGACAACCTCAGCAATCATGCAGGCCAGGTGAGCTTTCCCGGCGGCAGCCGCGAACCTTCCGACCCCACCCCCATCGCCGCCGCGCTGCGCGAGGCGCACGAGGAAGTGAACCTCGACCCCGCGCGCGTCGAGGTCCTCGGCGCATTGCCCGACTACCTCACCGGCACCGGCTTCAGGGTCACACCCGTGGTCGGTCTCGTGCACGAGCCGTTCAGTCTCGCGGCGGACTCGCTCGAAGTGGCAAGCATCTTCGAAGTGCCGCTCAGCTTTCTCATGAGCCCGGTGCATCACCAGGTGCGCGTGCTCCGCTGGGAAGGCGGCGAGCGGCGCTTTTATGCGATGCCGTATCCGGACCGCAATGCACCGGACCTCGACGTGCCCGAACCCGTCGTCGCTTCCGGTGTCGGCTCCTCGCACTTCATCTGGGGGGCGACGGCCGGTATGCTGCGCAACTTCTACCGTTTCCTGCTCGCGTAACACGTCTGGCGGCGCGTGCAAGCGTCGCTGCGCACTGTTGCGAGTTTGCCGCCCGAATTGCCGGCGATGGTCAGGCACATCTGGCCCTGTGATATCGTTGCAACACTTTCATAAAACCCCTTTCGCAACCCGATCTGCACGGCGCGTCGCATGACCTTCTTTTCCGTATTGCTGGCTCTCGTCATCGAACAGGTGCGGGCGCTGTCGCCCAATAATCCGGTCATGGCGCTCGTGCGCCTCAATGCGGAGTGGGCCGCTCACGGCTTCGACGCCGGCAAGCAGAAGCATGGCCTCCTCGCGTGGCTCGTGGTCGTGCTGCCGTGGACGCTCGCCACGGCGCTCGTCTACTACGTGCTGTACCACATCAGCTTCGTGCTGGCGTTCCTGTGGAACGTGGCGGTCGTGTACTTCACGCTCGGTTTTCGCCAGTTCAGCCACTATTTCACCGACATCCATCTCGCGCTGAACAACGACGACGTGCCGCGCGCGCGTGAAATCCTCCAGGAATGGACCGGCATCGACGCCGTGGACATGCCCGTGAGCGAGATCGTGCGCCACACGCTGATTCATGCGGTGATCGCCTCGCATCGGCACGTGTTCGGCGTGTTCTTCTGGTTTCTCGTGCCGATCGGGCCCGCGGGCGCCGTGCTGTACCGCATCGCCGAATACCTCGCGCGCGAGTGGGCACGTCCGGCCGAGGACCGCACCGAGGCATTCTCGAACTTCGCGCAGCATGTGTTCTTCGTGATCGACTGGGTGCCTGCGCGGCTCACGTCGCTGGGCTTCGCGATCGTCGGCAACTTCGAGGACGCGATCTACGCCTGGCGCAACCACACGAACCAGTGGCCCGACACCAACGAAGGCGTGCTGCTCGCCACCGGCAGCGGCGCGCTGGGCGCGCGCCTGTCGGGCCCGCTCGCCGAGCAGTCCAGCGTCGATGTGCTCGCGCAGCCGGGCGAGGGCGGTCCGTACACGGTGGGCGACGACTGCACGCCGCGTACGCTGCAATCGGCCGTGGGCCTCGTGTGGCGCGCCGTGATCCTGTGGATGATCCTGCTGCTCATGCTGACGATTGCCGTCTGGCTCTGAGCGCCCGACGCTGAATCGCAGAAATGCAAATGGGCCGCTTCCAGCGGCCCATTTTCGTCTGGATCAGCAACTCACGCCGTCACTCGTCGCGCACGTCGCGATCGCGTCCGCAATTCCAGCACACGGTGAACTGCGCCTCGAGCACCTCGCCGCAGCGCGCACAGCGCCACGTGGGCGAGCCCGGCGGCGGCCCGTTCACGGCTTCGTCAATCAGACGCCGGGCGAGCTTCTCGTCGCGCTCGTCGACGAGCCACAGTTCGGGCGCGCACTGCTCGGCCGGAATCTCGCCCATCGCGCCGCTCAGGTAGCGGTTGTGCAGCTCGCAGGGCACGCCCGCCGTCGCCAGGATGTTCATCCAGTGCTGGGCGATCAGCAGATTCGGCGCGCGCACGAGCTTGAGCATAGGGCCTTGGGGGCAGGCGCGCGTCAGCGCACGACCTGGCTGATCTCGTGGATGAGCTGCGCGTAGAGCGCCTGGCGCTCGGGCGCGATGCGGCCGTCGTCCACGGCTTCCAGAATCGCGCAGCCCGGTTCGTGCAGGTGATGGCAGTTATAGAAGCGGCAATGCGCGAGCAGCGGCCGGAACTCGGGGAACGCACGCTCCAGCTTGCCTTCGGTGAGGTGATAGAGGCCGAACTCCTGGAAGCCCGGCGAGTCGATCAACGCGCCGCCCTCGGGCAGCGTGTAGAGCCGTGTGAACGTCGTGGTGTGGCGTCCGCTGTTGAGCGCCGTCGAGATCTCGCGCGTGGCCGCTTCGGCGTCGGGGATCAGCAGGTTCACGAGCGTCGACTTGCCCATGCCCGACTGGCCGAGCAGGATCGTCTGATGGCCGTGGAGATGCTCGGCCAGCACCGCGTGTGCTTGCTCGGGGCGGCCCTTCACCGAAACCTCCAGCACCGTATAGCCCAGCGCGCGATAGCGTTCGAGGCGCTGGCGCGCAAGCGGCAGCGCGGCCTCTACGTCGATCTTGTTGAGCACGATGAGCGGCTTGAGGTCGTTGGCCTCGGCGGCCACGAGCGCGCGCCCGAGCAGGTCCTCGCTGAAGTGCGGCTCGGTGGCGAGCACGATCAGCAACTGGTCGAGGTTCGCCGCGAAGAGCTTCGACTTGAACTGGTCGGAGCGATAGAGCAGGTTGCGCCGCTCGCCGATCGCGACGATCACGCCCTGGTCGGCGGAAGTCGACTGATACTCGACGCGGTCGCCCACCGCGACCTCGCTCTTCTTGCCGCGCGGGAAGCATTGCAGGTGCGCGCCGCCGCCGTCGGGCGCGACGAGATAATGGCGCCCATGGGCGGCGATCACCACGCCGTGCAGCGTGGCGCCTGCAGCTTTTGCGTTGCCGGCGGCTTTGGATGCGCGCCGGTTCATGCGTGCGCGAGCAGTCGGTCGATCCGCTGCGAAGCCGGCGGATGCGAGTAGTAGAACGCGGTATAGAGCGGGTCGGGCGTGAGCGTCGACGCGTTGTCCTCGTAGAGTTTCACGAGCGCGTTGACGAGATGCTGCGCGTCCGTTTGCGTGGCGGCGAAGGCGTCGGCCTCGAACTCGTGCTTGCGCGAGGAGAGGCTGCCAAGCGGCGTAACGAAGAACAGGAACACGGGCACGGCGAGGAAGAACAGCACGAGCGCGAGCCCTTCATTGCCGCCGAGCAGCGACGGCCGCACGCCGAGCCCCTCGTAGAACCAGACGCGCTGCGAGAGCCAGCCGAGCAGGGCGAGCAGCGCGAGGCTGATCGCAAACGTGACGACCATGCGCTTGATCACGTGACGACGCTTGAAGTGACCGAGTTCGTGCGCAAGCACGGCCTCGATCTCGCTGCCGGACAGGCGCGCGAGCAGCGTGTCGAAGAACACGATGCGCTTGGATGCGCCAAAGCCCGTGAAATAGGCGTTGCCGTGCGCGGAACGGCGGCTGCCGTCCATCACGAACAGGCCCTTGGCCGCAAAGCCGCAGCGCTGCATGAGCGCCTCGATGCGCGAGCGCAGCGCTTCATCGCGCAGCGGTTCGAACTTGTTGAAGAGCGGCGCGATGAAGGTGGGGTAGAGCACCAGCACGAGCATCTGGAAGGCGACCCATACGGCCCACGTCCAGAGCCACCAGAGGCTGCCCGCCTGCTTCATGAGCCAGAGCACGACGAAGAGCAGTGGAATGCCGAACGCGGCGCCGATCAGGAGCCCCTTGATGCGGTCCATGATGAAGATGCGTTTCGTCATGCGATTGAAGCCGAAGCGCTCCTCGACCACGAACTGGCGGTAGTAGTCGAGCGGCAGCTCGACCAGGCCGGAGATGGCGAGCACGGCCCCGACCAGCGCGATCTGGCCCACATATTCGCGCCCGATCGCATCCGAGATGCCGAGATCGAGCGCCTGCACGCCGCCGAGCAGCGTGAGCGCGATCAGCACCACGGCGCCGAGCACGATTTCGATCATGCCGAGGCGCGTGCGCGCGACCGTGTAGTCGGCAGCGCGCTGGTGCGCGGCGAGCGGAATGGTGGCGGTGAACTGCGCCGGCACCGCGCCGCGGTGGGCGGCCACGAAGCGGATCTGGCGCGACGCGAGCCAGAGCTTGGTCGCGACCATGGCGAGTACGCCGACGACGAACAGCACGCTGAAGTACAGCGCAGGGGAGGGGGACAGATTAGGCATCCAGGAAGTCCGTGGTATCTATGCGACAATTATATGTTCTCGCCGGCCGGGCATCGCATCCTGTCGATGCCGCGCACGCGCCGCGCCACCAACGCTCTCCGGGTTGCCTTTCATGACTGACATTACCGCTGCCGGCGCGCCGCTCATCGAGCGCACCGACATGAACCTGATCTGGCTCGATATGGAGATGACGGGCCTCGATCCCGACAACGACCGCATCATCGAGATCGCCGTGGTGGTGACGAACTCGACGCTCGAGAAGCTCGTGGAAGGCCCCGTGCTGGCCATCCATCAGCCGGAGTCGGTGCTCGACCGCATGGACGAATGGAACCGCAACACACACGGCCGCTCGGGCCTCACCGAGCGCGTGCGCGCTTCGACCGTCACGGAAGAAACCGCGACCGAGCAGATCATGGCGTTCCTTTCGCAATACGTGCCGCCGGGCAAGTCGCCGATGTGCGGCAACTCGATCTGCCAGGACCGCCGCTTCATGGCGCGCTGGATGCCCACGCTCGAGCGCTTCTTTCACTACCGCAACCTCGACGTGAGCACGCTCAAGGAGCTGTGCCGCCGTTGGCAGCCCACCCTCTACAAGGGTTTCCAGAAGCGCGCGATGCACACGGCGCTCGCCGACATCCACGAGTCGATCGACGAACTCAAGTACTACCGCGAGCACTTCCTCGTTCCGGCGCCGGGCATCGTGCCCGACGTGGCGGCAGGCGAGGCCGGCCCGGCGCTCTGAGCGCCGTTGAGACACGCAGCAGCAGCGGCGCTGCCGCTGCTGCGCGATCGTTGAAGTTCGAGTGTCAAGCGCGCGGCGCCCGCTGCGCGTTCCTGGGCCGGAACGCCGCCACGACGTTCGGATCGGTTTCGATATACGGTCCGCCGATCAGGTCGATGCAGTACGGCACGGCAGCAAAAATACCCGGCACCTTCACCGCGCCCTGATCGTCGCGCAAGCCTTCCAGCGTTTCCTTGATCGACTTCGGCTGCCCCGGCAGATTGATGATGAGCGCCGCGTGGTCGTCGTTCTCGCGGATCACGGCAACCTGGCGCGACAGAATGGCCGTCGGCACGAAATTCAGGCTGATCTGGCGCATCTGCTCGCCAAAGCCCGGCATTTCCTTTGTCGCGACCGCGAGCGTCGCCTCGGGCGTCACGTCGCGGCGTGCGGGGCCGGTGCCGCCCGTCGTCAACACGAGGTCGCAGCCGAGGCCGTCCACGAGCGCCGTGAGCGTCGCGGAGATCGTGCCCGCGTCGTCGTGGATCAGGCGCGTTTCGGCGCGCCACGGCGTTTTCAGCGCGTTGCCGAGCCACTCCATCAGCGAGGGAATGCCCTTGTCCTCGTAGACGCCGCTCGTCGCGCGGTCGCTGACCGACACGAGGCCGATCACGAGTTCGTCAGGATGGCTGCGCTCAGGCTTCGTCATCTTCGCGGTCCTCGTCGGCACGCTCGTCGTCCTGGTCTTCGCTCTCGCCGGCGCCCTGGGCGCTCGCGTCCTTGATCCACTGGAACAGCTCGCGGAAGGACCTGGGCGGCTTGCCTTGCTCCTGCTCGCGGCGCGCGTTGCGGATCAGCGTGCGGCCTTCCTGCGGGTCGGCGGCGGGGTGCTGGCGGATGAATTCGGTGAGCGCGGCGTCGTCCGCGAGCAGCTTGTCGCGCGTGCGCTCGATCCAGTGCAGGCGCGCCGTGGCGGCCCTGTTCACGCCGCGGTGCTCGTCGAGCTTCGTGCGCAGCGCGGCGACTTCGGCCTCCGTGAGCCCGCGCATCATGCGGCCCACATACTGGAGCTGGCGGCGACGGCCTTCGTGGTCGGTGATGCGGCGGCACTCGTGGACGGCGTCTGCGAGGTCTTCGGTCATCGGCATGCGCTTGAGCGCGTCCTTGGGCAGTTCCACGAGGGCCTGGCCGAGTTCCTGGAGCGCTTCCATGTCGCGCTTGAGCTGCGATTTGCTCGGGCGATCGTAGCCGTTGTCGTCTTGTTCGGCGACAGCGTCGTTAATCGGTTGAATGCGGGTTTTGCGTTTCATGGGGCGTATTGTAGCGTGCGCGCGCGTGCGGCTCGGGCTGGAAGTCGGCGGAAAGCGGCGCCGGCGGCCCGATGCGGGTGCGGGCATTGGTACGGCGGTTGGTGCGGGGGCCAGGCGGCGAAAGCGCCTGTGATGCGTGTTCACATACCTTGCTATGATCGCGGGATGCGCTTTGCGAACGCTGCGCGTTCCGAGGCACCTGAATCGACACCAGCGAAACACGACATCAGCGGGCCGCACCGGCCCAATACCGGACCGTAACGACAATGGCAGCAGACATCGAAGCCCGGCAACGCTTTTTCCCCCACACCCAGGACGAGCTGAAGGAGATCGCGTCAGACATCCTGCGGCATGCCAGCGCGCTCGGCGCGAGCGACGCCGCGACCGAGATTTCCGAAGGCGACGGTTTGTCCGTCTCGGTGCGGCGCGGCGAGGTCGAGACGATCGAGCACAACCGCGACAAGATGGTCGGCGTGACCGTCTATATCGGCAACAAGCGCGGCAACGCGAGCACCTCGGACTTTTCGCCGCAGGCGCTCAAGGACACGGTGGCGGCCGCGTACAACATCGCGCGCTTCACCGCCGACGACGACTGCGCGGGCCTCGCCGAGCGCGATCTGCTCGAAACCGCGCCGCGCGACCTCGACCTCTATCACCCGTGGAATCTCTCCGCCGACGAGGCCGTGGAAATCGCGCGCCGCGCCGAAGACGCCGCGTTCGCCGTCGACCCGCGCGTGAAGAATTCCGAAGGCGCGAGCGTGTCGGCGCAGCATTCGCAGTTCGTGCTCGCCACCTCGGGCGGCTTCATGCACGGCTATCCGTACTCGCGCCACTACGTTTCGTGTGCGCCTATCGCAGGCGTCGGCCGCAACATGCAGCGCGACGACTGGTACACCTCGCGGCGCAGCGCGGCCGAGCTGGCCTCCCCCGAAGCCGTCGGGCGTTATGCGGCCGAGCGTGCGCTTTCACGCCTGAACGCGCGCAGCCTCGACACGCGCAAGGTGCCGGTGCTGTTCGAGGCGCCGCTCGCGGCGGGCTTGCTCGGCGCGTTCGTGCAGGCTGTGAGCGGCGGCGCGCTGTATCGCAAGACGTCGTTCCTCGTCGACAGCCTCGGCAAGCCGGTGTTCGCGCCGCACATCCAGATCGTCGAGGACCCGCATGTGCCGCGCGCGGCCGGCAGCGCGCCGTTCGACGAAGAGGGCGTGCGCACGCAGCGCCGCGAAGTCGTGAAGGACGGCATCGTGCAGGGCTATTTCCTGTCGTCGTATTCGGCTCGCAAGCTCGGCATGCAGACCACGGGCAACGCCGGCGGGTCGCACAACCTGCAGTTCCAGAGCTCGCTCACGAAGCCCGAGGACGACTTCGAGGAGATGCTGAAAAAGCTCGGCACGGGCCTGTTGCTGACCGAACTGATGGGGCAGGGCGTGAACTTCGTGACGGGCGACTATTCGCGCGGCGCGTCGGGCTTCTGGGTGGAGAACGGCAAGATCCAGTACCCGGTGGAAGAAATCACGGTGGCTTCCACGCTGCAGGAGATGTTCCACCACATCGTCGCCGTGGGCGCGGATACGCTCGCGCGCGGCACGCGTCAGACCGGCTCGGTGCTGATCGAGCGGATGACGGTGGCGGGCCAGTAAGCGCCCTTTAGCGCCTTCTGCGCTGGCTCGATGAAAACGGCACGCCCTGGCGTGCCGTTTTGCTTTTGGTGGGCCGCGCTGCGCGCCCCCGTCGATCAATCCCGCCGCACGTACCGCACGAAAGCGAAATCGAAGTCGTTCGGTGCATTCGCATGCAGCGACTCGCGCGACGTTTCCTCCCACACGTCGGGGTCGGGCGCGGGGAAGGTGGCGTCGCCCTCGAAGTCCGCGGAGATTTCCGTCACGACGAGTTCGCGCGCAAGCCCGAGTCCTTCGCCGTAGAGCTGCGCGCCGCCGATCAGGAACGCCGTGGGCGCCTGGTCCTGGGCCGCGAGCGCGAGCGCCTCGTCGAGGCTCGTGGCGGTGTCGCAGCCGGGAAAGCGCTTGCCCGCGTCGCGCGTCACGACGATGTTGCGGCGGCCCGGCAAGGCGCGGCCGATCGATTCGTGCGTTTTACGGCCCATGATGATGGGCGCGCCCATCGTGGTGCGCTTGAAGAACGCGAGGTCTTCGGGGAGCCGCCAGGGCAGCGCGTTGTCGCGGCCGATCACGCCGTTGCGGGCGCGCGCGACAATGAGAGTGAGCGTCGTCATCGAAAGGGTAGAGGTGCGAGGTTGTAAGCTGTTCGCAGTCATTCTACCCGAGCGCGCCGGGCGCCCCGACGCGCTTCCTCGCGGCATCGGCTCTTTCAGTCCTGCCCGTCGGGCGGCAATTCCGCCTGGTTTTCCGCATCGCCGCCAAAGAACGTTTTTTCGTCGCGCAGGCCGTGCGTGCCCATCAGCCGGTAAAGCGTCACGCGCGAGATGCCGAGATCGGCAGCGGCTTCCGTGAGCCGGTGCCGGTGCCGCAGCAGCGCCGCTTCGATCGCGCGCCGCTCCGCGGCCTCGCGCGCCTGCGCGAGCGTGACCGTCTGCTGCGCGGTGAAGTGCGCGAGATCGAGATCCTCCGCCGAGATCAGCTTGCTTTCGGCCATCACGATCGCGCGGCGCACGCGGTTGATGAGCTCGCGCACGTTGCCAGGCCAGTTGTAGTTGTACAGGGCCTCGATGGCGTCTGGCGTGAAGCCGCGGATGCGGCGCGCGCTGTCCTGCTTGAACTTGTGCAGCACGTGATGCGCGAGAATTTCGATGTCCTTGCCGCGCGCGCGCAGCGGCGGCTCGTCCACGCGCAGCACGCACAGGCGGTGAAAGAGGTCGGCGCGAAAGCGTCCGTCGCGCATCGCCGCCTCGAGATCGACGTGCGTGGCCGAAATGATGCGCACGTCCACGGGAATCTGCTCGCGGCCGCCCAGCCGCTCGATCTTGCCTTCCTGCAAAAAGCGCAGCAGGCTTGCCTGGCTTTCCAGCGGCAGGTCGCCGATTTCGTCGAGAAAGAGCGTCCCGCCGTTGGCCGATTCGACGCGCCCGATCTTGCGCTGGTTCGCGCCCGTGAACGCACCGCGCTCGTAGCCGAACAATTCGGATTGCAGAAGATGGTGCGGGATCGCGCCGCAGTTGATCGGCACGAAGGTCGCCTTGCGCCGCGCGGAGCGCTCGTGGATCGCGAGCGCAGTGAGTTCCTTGCCGGTGCCCGATTCGCCCGAGATGAATACGGTGGCATCGGTGTTGGCCACCTTGCGGATCGTGCGAAAGAGCTGCTGCATCGCTTCACAGGTGCCGACCATCTCGTCATCGTCCTGGCTCGCTGTGGCGGCCGGCGTGTCGAGATCGCACAGCGACACCATGCCGAACGCGTGGCCCACGAGGTAGTCGAGCGTCGCATGCGCGACCGGCACGTGCACGTAGTCGAAGCAATAGTGGCGGATCAAGCGCCGCACTTCGGCGTCGGTGAGGCGCGAATCGTCGGTGAGCGCGATCCATCCCACCTGCTGCAGCCGCAGAATCGTCTCGAGGCCCGCGAACTCGCGCGGCGCGAAACCCGTGAGATCGATGATGCCGGCGTAGGCCGCCTCCGGTTTCACGAGGCGCGAGGCCTCGTGCACCGTGCGCGCGGTCGAGATTTCCCAGCCACGGCTCTTGAGGTAGGCACACAGCAGCGGGTCGGGCGTACGCGCGACATACAGCAGGGTGCGCTCGATGCCCGCCTCGGGCTTCGCATCGCGCGCGCGGCCCACGTCGGGGATATCTTCGGCAAGCGGCGGCCCGCCCACGGCGAGACGCTGCCCGGCTCCGGCGAGTGGTGTCACAGTGGCGCCCAGATGTGAGGATTCGCGCACGATCGGCCTCATGTGATCAGAAGGTGTAAGGGAATCGCACGCCGACGACGAAGTTCGGTGCATCGGGCGTGAGCCCGACGGACACCGCGCCGTTGATCGTCAGGTGCTTGTTCACCACGTGATTCAGGCCGAAGTTGAGCACCGAGGCGGTCGTCTGGCTGCCCGGCACGCCGGTCCAGGTGCCGCCCGGCGACTTGGTCTTCGACTGCGGCTCGATGGCCATGGTGTACGAGATGCTCGCCGAGTCCTTGTCCGAGAAGGCGAGCGCTACGCCGCCGCCGAACTGGATGATGTCGCCGAGCTTCACTTCGGCAGGCTCGGTCTGCCCGATCACCGAGGAGATGTCGGCGAACGAGCGTGAGATGTTGTACGTGTATGAGAAGCTGCCGAACAGCACCACGGGGTCGTAGGTCTTCAGCACCGAGATGCCGGCCGTGACGTTCCAGAAGCCCGTGCCTGTAGGCAGCTTGCTGGGAGCGACGAGATTGGTGTTGTCGGGCGTGATCTGCTGAACCTTGATGCCGAACGGCGAGGTGCCGGTCGCCGTTTTCACGCGCAGGCTGCCGACCACGTCGGGAATGCTGTTGGTTTCCTTCAGGAACTGGTAGTAGATCCCGAAGTTCACGTCGCCGATGGCGTTCGAATTGACCGATGCATCCGTGAGCGTGCTGGCCGAGCCGCCCGCGCCACCCACGATGAAGGTGCTGTGCCGGTAGACGTAAGGCACGTCCACATCGATGCTCATGCGGTCCGTGAGGCCGTAGCGCGTGTCGAGGTCGGCCGTGATCGTGTGCGACTTGGTCTGCCCCAGATTGATGTTGCCGAGGAAGATCGCGTCGAGTGCAAGAAAGCCCGAAAGCTGGAGCTGGCGCCGATCGTAGTAACTGTCGCTGATGCCCCAGTCCAACGTCAGCTTGTGGTCGAAGAGCGGCGCGTGCTCGCGCTGCACGACCGCCTCTTCGGCTTGCGTGCGCGACGGCTCGGCGCTCTTTTGCGTCTCACCCACGGTCGGGCTGCCGGTGTTGGGATTGACGCCCGGGTTGATACCAACGGGCGCGCCCTGCTGCGGCCCGCTCGCGGCCGAAGTGCCGGTCGCACCATTGGTCGCGCCCGCGTCGGGCGAGGGCGGGTTCACCGGCACGCCCGTGGCCGTGCCGGTGAGCGAACCCGGCGCCGTCGCGCCCGGCAGCGCCTGGGCGAGCGGCGGCAGGGGCACAGGCAGACCGTCTGCGCCCGGCTGTTCCGCGACCGTCGCGCCCGACGCGGCGTCAGGCGCGCCCGCGCCCGGCATGCCGCGGCCGCGTTGCGCCATTTCGAGGTTCGTCACCTGGCGCTCCAGCGACTGGATTTGCCTCTGCTGCTCGTCGACGACGCGCATGAGCGTATTCAGGCGGTCTTCGATCGACTGGCTTTGTAGCGCCTGCGCGTGGGCGGATTGCGAGAGCGCGAATAGTAAAACGGCTGCTGGAATGGCGGCCAGCGACACGTGTGGCGCGGCCGCCCTGGACATCATCTTCATTGTTCTTCCCCCGGGATCGAATGCGGGCGCCCGGCGGAACCCCCTGGTTCCACGCCCGCGCACGTCGATGCTCCTCATTCAAAGTGCTGCTTCTCGCGCGGGTCCTTGCCCGCGTGGTGGTCTCCTTGACTGGCACGTCTCGTGTAGGCCCTCGGTTAGTGGAGATTTCGCAGAGCCTGTAATACGCCGGTCTGCCGGATCATTTGCGACGTCATCTGCTGCGTCTGCAGACTCAGTTGCAACTGGTTGGCGACCTGCTGGTTATTGCCTGCGACCTGGAGTAACTGGGCGATCGCGCCGGTTTGCTGCAAGTTGCCCGGCACGATGTTCTGCGTGGCGATGCCCGCCGGCGTCTGCAGCGTCACGTTGACGCCGTTACTGCCGAACGAGATGCCCGCTCTTATGCTGCCGGTCGCGTTCGATGCCGACGCGCTCGACTGGTTGGCGGCGCCTGGCAGATTCGCGAGGTGCGGCGCGTTGTTGTCATAGGAGATGGTGGCGGCATTGGCGCCCGTATTGCCGTTGCCGGCCACCTGGGTGATCTGCGAGACGCCGTTGATCGAGACGTTCTGGCCGCCGGTGGCCGTCGCGTTCGGGTTGGCGCCGCTGTTTGCGCCCGTGGCCCCGCTCTGCGTCGGGTCGATCACGGTTGCGTAGGTCTTCACCTGCGCGCTCACCTGGTTGGCCGCGTTCTGGGCGACCGCGAGCGCGCCTTGCGCGACTGCGGTCGCGCCGTTTGGCAATTGCCATTGAGAAAGCAGGTTCAGAACGAACCCGGAAATCATGTCGCTGCCGGCATATTTGCCGGTCTGATGCGCGAGCACGTCGTCGCCGACGGCTTCGCAGCGGATGCCTTGCGCCTGTCCGTCGGCGTTCGCGAGAAACGCCGGCACCGGTTGCGGCAAGCCGATGCCTTCAGCCGCTAGCGCACCGCTCGAAAAAGCGCAGGCGAGCGCGCAGACGGCCGCCGCGATGCCACACTGTGAGAGGTTGCGTTTCATGATTCTTCGGACTTCAGAACATGACGGCCTTATCGAGGCCGTATTCGAAGAAGGGAGTCGCCGCAGTGCCATTGAGCAAGGCTTGTTCACGCAGCTTGAGCGCGAGCGACTCGTTGTTCTGCAACAGCGGAGAGTCCTCCAGGAACGGTTTGCCGAGCACCGCGAAGACGAGGCCGTTCCATGTTTTGGCGAAGTCGTCTTCGGCGACGATCCGGTTGCCGAGCGCGGGGTCCGCAATGAAGATGCGGCCGTTCTCGGCGTGCTTGACGATCACGAAGTGCTCGTAGCCATCGATGTTCATGAGCACCAGCACGGGAATCTGCAGGTGGTAGAGCGCGTCGGTATTGACGCGAAAACCGCGGCCGCGCAAGCCGATCGTCTCGACGAACTTCTTCATGTCGAGCATGGAGAAGCCGTTCTTGACGACCACCTCGGGCGTGGAGAACACCATCATCTGGCGGATCAGCTCAGGTTCGGGGATGTCGATGCCGTAGCCATACTTGAGCAGTGTGGCGAGTGCGGCGGCGCCGCAGCTGTAGTCGTACTGCTGGCTGACGATGCTGCGATAGCGCAGGTCCCGCATCGAGTGGAGCGGCAGCTTCACCGGCACGCCGACGAGGTGGGTCGCGTCGAGCGTCGACTGCTGCGCATGCACAGGCACAAGGGCTGCGCTGGCCGAGAGCGTCAGCGCGACGACAAACATCCTTGATGCCGGGGTCGATACGGGCCCGGACATGGTGGTCTCCTGCCTTCTGGTATGCGCGCCGGCTGCGGTGGGACAGCCGGCGCGCGTTGCTTGCTGCGTTTTCTGCCTGGGGCGAGCCCAGTTCCTGCAGTGCTGCCAACCGTGCTTAGTGGCCGTTGTTCATCGCGGCGATTGCCATGCCGTTGTGCTGCAGGTTGCCGATGCCGCCGGCAATGTTCACGCCGATGTTGCCTTGCGCGCCGGTGAGCGTATTGGCGCCGAGGCTGGCCGTACCCTGGAACTGGCCGACTGCCGACATGTTGGCGTTCTGCGAGCTGTTATCCGTCGCGACCATCGCAACCGTCGAGTAGGCACCCGGGGTTGCCGTCGTCACCGAGCCCGCAAGACTGTTGTTCTGCGCGTTGCCGATGCCGGATGCGACGTTCACGCCGACGTTGCCCGATACGTTGGCGAGAGAGCCGTCGCCGACAGACGCGTTCAGGTTGAAGTTCTTCACGTGGGCGCTACCGCTGGACGCCTGCGTGTTGAAGATCTGCGCGTTGCCGAACACGTTGCCCATGTCGACGGAAGCGAGCGCGACGTCGTTGCTTTGCGCGTTGTTGATGCCTTCAGCGATGTTCACGCCGAGGTTGCCCGTCACGCCGGTTGCTGCGCCGTTGCCGGTATTGGCGTCGAGCGTGCCCGCCTGTTGTGTGTTGATATGCTGCGTAACGGAGCCGGTGGTGTGCTCGTCGACGGTGTTGAGCGAGTCGCTCACGTTGTAGCCCCAGCTCTTGCTCGAGCTCGAGCTGCGCGACGACGAGTGGCTATGCGAATCCGAGCTGGAGCTCGACGAGCTGTACATGGATGCGTACGTGCTCGACGAGTTCTTCGACTTTTCGCTCGTGCCGTTCACGCTCGTCGAAAGCGCGGCGCTGGCCGTGCCGTCAGCATGAGCCGTATTGGCGGTCGTCGAGCTGTTGCTCGTATTCTTGTTGTTGTTCACGGACCAGGCCGCGCCGACGTTCGTCGTGTCGCTGTTGTTGTGCGAGTTGGTCGTGGTGTGCGACGTGCTTTCCGAGCCAGTGAGGTCGATGCCGGCCGAGCCGTTCCGGTGGTTGCCGGTGTGCGACCACGATGCGTTGGCCTGGAGGCTGCCATTGCCGCTCTGCGACTTCGTCGACGTGTTGTTGCCTACGCTGCTGTAGCTCGTGCCAAGGGCCGCGCTGCCCGTGTCGCTATAGGTGCTGGCAGTCGTGTGGTCATGTGTGCTGCCATTGTCGGTCGCGACGTGATAGTCGGCGCTCGCGCTTGCGTTGAAGGTCTTGCTGAAGCTCGAGTTGCTCGACGAGCTCTTCGAGTTCGACGCATTCACTTGATGCGAATGCGACGAACTGCTCGACGACGACGAGCTGCTCGACTCGCTCGAGCTCGAGGACTTCGAGAAGGAATTGCTGCCCGTGCCCGTCACGCTCCACGTGGTGTTGTTCACTGCCGTGGTGATCTTGCCGCTGTTGTAGCTTTGCGCTTGCGGAAGCAGCGTGCCGCCACCGGTGGTCTGGTTGTTGTTGATGACGGCGCCGGCGGTGCTCGAAACCGAGACGCAGCCGAACAGCGCGACAAAGCCTTCGATGCCTACGTATTGCGTGACGCCTGTGGCGTTGAAGAGATACGCCGAATTTGCCGCGTGAGCGGAGCCTACCGCCGACGCAAGAACTGCCGCTGCTATGAGGGTGCGCTTCATGATTTCGCTCCGATACTGAGTGGTCAGTTAAAAAAGAGTGCCCGCCGGGGGACGGAGCACAAAACTGTTTGCCGTAGCGTTACCGGCGCCGGCCGTCTGGTTCACCTGCACGAGGCCCGTCGCATTCCTGAATGCCGCATTGTCGATGCGTACCTCACGAATACCCCCTGCCTGGGCCATTTGCCCCTGACCGCCGTTTTGAGCAGCCGCCGCGGACAGTTCGCCGTCCGAGACCGCCACTACACCAATCGCACCACTGCTGATGAGAGCAGTGTTGCGCTGGACATTGCCCACGCCCGCCGACTGATTCACCATCATTGCGCCGTTCGCGTTTGCAAAAGCTCCTGCACCTATCGTCGCGCTCGCGCCCTTGAGTCGCGCCGTGACGCTGGCGAGCTGCTCGTCGCCGTTGACATTGATCGACACGTTGCCGGTCGTGATCGTCAGCTGGTTGGCCTGCGCGTTGTCGACACCCGCGGTCTCGTTCACCGTGAGCGCGCCGGTCGTCGAGGTGGCGGCGCCCGGGGCGATGCTCGCCGTCGCGCCGACGCTCACCTGGGCCTGCGCGGCGCTCGCGAAGGCGAGCGCGGCGACGCCGGCGAGCGCGCCTGAAAGCGCCGTGCGCCACGCGCGTGACGTCTGGATCGAACGGCTCATTTCATGCCTCCCATGGCGCCCGAAAGTGGGGCGAGCGCGCCCGTGATCGTCGAGGAAATCGTGCCGCCGAGACCGGCGCCGACGCCGCCGGTCGCGCCGGCTCCGGCCGCCACATTCGAGCCGGTTGCGCTGCCCGTGAGAATGCGCGTGAGCGCCTGGACGCCGGCGGTCTGCGCACTCAATGCGCCGTTCGCGTTGACGCCGCTCGAGCCGTGCGCGTTGGTGAGATCGGTGTCGGTGACGAGCGTCGCCATCGCCGGGTCGAAGCTGTTCTTGGGGAAGGTCGTGGCGCGCACGAGCACCGGGTCCTGACTCTTCGGCACGTTGTCGAAAGCGCTGCGCGGCGTGATGTCTCGTTCGACGATGACGTCGCCGGGGTTCGTGACCTGCTGGGCGGCCACGCCCGCCGTGACGCTCGCGGCCAGTAAGCCGCACAGGGCGGCGGCGACCTGGGCCGACCGGCGGCGGGCGCCGCGCGTCGAATTGCGTGCTCTCATGCTGGTCTCCTCCTGGCCGGAGTCGGCACATCGGCGCCTCGTCCGGTCATTTCGTCCTGGTCGCGCGTGTTCGCAGTGAACCAGGACACCGCGCCGCAAGCGGCGCGGGTGCTATCTCATCGTTACTTTCTCGTGTAGCTCGCGAGGTTGCCCTGCGCGTTCTGGGTCGCGTCGACAGGGATCGGCAGCGGTGCGGGCGGCGCGATTTCGTCCCAGAGCGTCACGTTGTTGTTGCCGCGCATCAGTTGCGGGGTGGCAGCCATCATCACCATGCCGACGGCGCCGCCGCGCTGGCGCGAAAGCGTCTGGTCGTCGAGCGAGCCGATGCCCGCGAAGACGCCGTCATTGCCAAAGGCGACGGGGTCGGCCGGGGCGGGGGCGCTGGCGGACGTGGTGCTGGCCGGGGCCGCGGCGGTCGAAGTCGTGTCGCTGGCCGGCGTGCCCACTGCTAGCGTGGCGGGAACGAGTGCCGCAGGTGTTGCAGGAACGACATCCGGGGTGGCGCTGGCGACGCTGGCAACCACAGTTGGCGCGGCAGGTGCATCGTCCACTGCCTGTGCGCGAGCACCGGGCGAGAGTAGGAGGAGGGCGGCGGGAACGAGCATGGCGGCACATGCACTGCCGTAGCCAATGACACTGCGCCGGACCTGCTGGATGTTGAGTCGCATGGCGTATCTCCTGATGCGAGACATTTAGCGAAACGTGTGCCATCGCCCGCAATCCATTGATACGCTTCGAACCGCACTATTCTCTGCAAATTTTGAATGGCGGATATTCGCCAAAATGTTTCAGCGCTGAAACGTGGGGCTGTTTAAACCCGTTTGGAATGCGATACGGGTTTCAAAGGAGAACGTTTGCGCGCCAGACACTTAACTATTGAGAGAAAGGAAACATCCGTAATTCTTTCTGCACTGACAAAATGCCGGAAAACTAGTGGAAACATTTCCATCGGTCCCTTATCGATTCCCATTGCATAAATTCTATCCAAGTGCCACGAGGCTATAGTAAGCTTCAGAAAAAGCCGTAATGCCTAAAAGAAAACGCCCGCAACTGGGCAAGTTGACACACACGCCACAACTCGGGGATTCACTGTCAGCAAAAGCATGCGCGTTCACTGTTTTTCAGGTACGCGAAAGCCGCTTTTTGCTGCGTGTCTGTACATTCAGGTGCGTGCCGTCATTCCCAAACGATGGTGTTGGCAAGAGGATCTGAATAATGGAACCTGCAACGCGGCAATTGGTGTACGTGACGCGAAAACCGGTCGAAGCGTTGAACGAGCGGTTCCACGAGCGTGGCTGGCAGGTGGAGATCGTCGGCAACGCACGGGACGCGCGGCGCGCTCTCCGCGCAGGGATGCCTGCGGGCGGGCTGCTCGATCTTTCCAGCGAATTCCATCTGCATGAAATCGGCTCGTTCGAGCCGTGCCTTACGCTGCCCAACGTCGGCTGGGTGGCTGCGACCACGACGGGCCAGTTGCAGGACGCAACGCTGCGCCGTCTGGTGCGCGATTACTGTTTCGATTACGTAACGGTCCCCTGGAACGGCGATCGGATCGTCGATTCCGTCGGCCACGCGTATGGCATGGTCTCGCTCTGCGAAGTCGCCTCGAACGACACCACGGGCGGCACCGAAGGCGAAATGGTCGGCTCGTGCGAGGCGATGCTGGCGCTGTTCCGCTCGATCCGCAAGGTCGCGCTGACCGATGCGCCGGTGTTCATCTCCGGCGAGTCGGGCACGGGCAAGGAACTCACGGCGGTGGCGATCCACGAGCGCTCGGCGCGCCGCAGCGCGCCGTTCGTGCCGATCAACTGCGGCGCCATTCCCCCGCACCTGCTGCAGTCCGAGCTGTTCGGCTACGAGCGCGGCGCGTTCACGGGCGCGAGCCAGCGCAAGATCGGCCGGGTCGAATCGGCCAACGGCGGCACGCTCTTTCTCGACGAAATCGGCGACCTGCCGATGGAAAGCCAGGCGAGCCTGCTGCGTTTCCTGCAGGAAGGCAAGATCGAGCGCCTGGGCGGTCATCAGTCGATTCCCGTGGACGTGCGCATCATCTCGGCCACGCACGTCGATATGCGCGCGGCGATGGTGGAAGGGCGCTTCCGCCAGGATTTGTATCACCGTCTGTGCGTGCTGCAGATCGACGAGCCGCCGCTGCGCGCGCGCGGCAAGGACATCGAGCTGCTCGCGCGGCACATGCTCGAGCGCTTCAAGAAGGACGGCAGCCGGCGCCTGCGCGGCTTTTCGCCCGACGCCATCGCCGCCCTGCACAACTACAGCTGGCCCGGCAACGTGCGCGAGTTGATCAACCGCGTGCGGCGCGCCATCGTGATGTCGGAGGGCCGTGCGATCACGGCGCGCGATCTCGAACTCGGCGACTACGTCGAGGTGGTGCCGGTCTCGCTCGCCCAGGCGCGTGAAGCCGCCGAGCGCCAGGCCATCGAACTCGCGCTGCTGCGCCACCGCGGCCGCCTCGGTGACGCCGCCCAGGAACTCGGCATCTCCCGCGTGACGCTGTACCGGCTCTTGTGCGCGCATGGCATGCGCCATATGGAAAGCGAGCCGCTCGCGCCGCATCCGGGCGGCCTGGCTTCGGGCGGTTGAGGCGGAGTGGGGTTGCCTGAGGGCGCTTGACGTCGATTGAGGCGACCGGCACTTTCGTGCTCTACGCGTGGATCGCGCGCCGTCGCTTTGCGCAGCCTTTGCCATGCGTTTCGTTTCGCTGCGTCTTATAGCGTCGCGAGACTTTCTCCGGGCTCGTCGTAGTCCGTCCTGTGGGCGTTCCGCCCTTGTCACCGTTGCGTGATGCACTTGCGCTTTCGGCGCGGCCGACCCGGGACGCGCGCGCCGGGTAAAATCCTCCTTTTCCATCCTGAATCCGAACCGGGCGCCACGTGCCCGACGAGGGAACCGCGCATGAAACAGTATCTCGAGCTCGTCCGCTCGATTCTCGACACCGGCACCTGGCAGGAAAACCGCACCGGCATCCGCACGATCAGCCAGCCGGGCGCCATGCTGCGCTTCGACCTGCAGGAGGGCTTCCCCGCAGTGACGACGAAGAAGCTGGCATTCAAGTCGGCCGTGGGTGAGCTGATCGGATTTTTGCGCGCCTCGCGCAGCGCAGCCGACTTCAGGGCGCTGGGCTGCAAGGTCTGGGACGCCAACGCGAACGAGAACGCCCAGTGGCTCGCCAACCCGTACCGCCAGGGCACGGACGACCTGGGCGACGTGTACGGCGTGCAATGGCGGCGCTGGCCTGCTTACAAGGTGCTCGACGGCGACGCCGCCGCACAGCTCGCCGACGCGCAGTCGCGCGGCTATGCGCGCGTGGCAGAATTTACCGAGGATGGCCGCTCCAAGGTGCTGCTCTACAAGGCGGTGGACCAGCTGCGTCAGTGCCTCGATACGATCATGAGCAACCCCACCGACCGGCGAATTTTGTTTCATGGCTGGAATCCGGCCGTGCTCGAAGAGATCGCGCTGCCGGCTTGCCATCTGCTGTACCAGTTCCTGCCGAACCCGACGAAGCGCGAAATCTCGCTGTGCCTCTACATCCGCAGCAACGATGTGGGCCTCGGCACGCCGTTCAACCTCACCGAAGGCGCGGTGCTGCTGCACCTGGTGGGCCGGCTCACGGGCTATACGCCGCGCTGGTTCACGTACTTCATCGGCGACGCGCACATCTACGAGAACCAGCTCGATATGCTCAACGAGCAGCTGCGCCGGGAGCCGTACGCGAGCCCGCGTCTGGCCATCTCCGAGCGCGTGCCCGAGTACTCGAAGACGGGCGTCTACGAGCCTCAGTGGCTCGAAAAGGTCGAGCCGTCGGACTTCTCGCTCGTCGACTACCGGCATCACGAGCCGCTGACCGCGCCGATGGCAGTGTGAGGCGCTTGCATTTGCGTGAGTGGCCGGTATGACCGCGCCATGAATAAAGCCCGCGAACGGCGACGTTCGCGGGCTTTTTCGTTGGCGGCGCGTCGATCAGCCGTGGTGGCGATCGTCGTGATTGCCACCGCTTGCACGCTCTTGCGGATGAGGCGCGGGCTGCGGCTGCGGACGCGGTTGGGGCTGCGGCTGCGGGCGGGCCTCCGCGTGCTGCTGCGGCTGGGGCTGGGGCTGCGGATGGAATTCCGGGCGCGGCTGCGGTTGCGGCTGCGGACGGGCTTCGGCGCGCTGCTGCGGTTGCGGCTGCGGATGGAATTCCTGACGCGGCTGGGGCTGCGGCTGCGGCCGGACCTCGGCGCGCTGCTGCGGTTGCGGCTGGGGTTGCGGCCGGACCTCGGCGCGCTGCTGCGGTTGCGGCTGGGGTTGCGGCCGGACCTCGGCGCGCTGCTGCGGTTGCGGCTGCGGCTGCGCTTGCGCTTGCGGATGAAACTCGGGGCGCGCCGCGGGCTGCTGCGCCGGCCGCGCCTCGGCTTGCTGCGGCATCTGCTGGCCGTGCTGCGCCGCGGCTGGCTCGGGCATCCGTTGCTGCGCTTGCGGCTGCGGCTGGCCACGCGCCGCGTCACGCTGCTCCTGCATCGCGACGGCGGGCGGTCGGCCTGCCTCGTTGCTGCCCGGCTGGCCTCGTGTGGCCATCGGCGCGTGCGGCTGTGTCCAGGCCGGTTGATGCACTTCGCCGCGCGCCGCGTTGGCCGCGTTCATCGCGCCCGGGCCGGGCTGACCGGCTGCAGGCGCGCCGCCTTCGGGCCGGCCCGCAAACTGCGGCGGACGCGGCACGCCATGTTCCTGCGCGGCAGCGGGCGGCATGCCCGCCTGGCCATGTTCGGGGCCACGCGGCATGGCGTTGGCGGCTGCGGCGCCCGGTTGGGGGGCGCCGCCAGGCATGCCCGGACGGCCGGCTTGCGCCTGCGGGGCCGCCGGCCTGCCCGTCGCGCCAAGCACCGGTGAGTGCGGCGGTACGACACGCACGTTCTGTGCGGGCCACGCGCCGTGAGCTGCGGCAGAGAACGGCGAGGACGGCGCATGCGCCGGCGCCGACACGCGCACCACGGGCGCGCCTGCCCCCGGCACCGTGCCGCCGGCGTGGGCGAAGCGCTGCGCGAGGTTGTCGTGGAATGCGGGCGGTGCGACCGGCGCGCGCGTGGCGACGACCTGACGCTGATTGAGCGCCGCGGGCGGGCGGTAGTCGGCTCGGCGCATGTTGGGCCCGAAGCTGCCCTTCACAGGCGCGATGCCAGGCGTGCCCGGGTCGATGCGCGCATTGCGCCATTGCTGCGGATCGACACGCTGCGCGAACCGCGAGACCGGCTGACCATGGACGAACGCCGTGGCCGGTACCGCCGTCACCGCACCCGGCGCGCGATAGTTCACGTAGGTGTTGTGAACGTTGATATTCGTGATGTTGACGTCGCGCCGGTAGTTGTTGACGACGACGGTCTGGTTCACGCGCTCGTAGTAGTGCGGGCTCCAGCCGCCCCAGTGCGGATGCCATGGCTCACCCGGCCCGAGCGCGAACCACGCGACGCCCGCGGCCGCGACGCCGCCTACCGCGAGGTTGACGCCCCAGTCCGTGCCGCCGTCTCCGCCGCCCACGAACGCGACCAGCGCCGGCGCATAGACGGGCGGCGCGCTTTCGACGACCGGCCCGGGCACCCACGCCCACGAATCGTCGACGTAAGCCCAGCGTCCGTAGTGATACGGCGCGAAGCCCCAGGGCGCGTCATCGACCCACGTCCAGCCCCACGGCGCCTGCCACACCCAGTGGCCGTCGTGATACGGCGCCCAGCCGGAGGGCACCGAGTTCGGCGTCCAGACTTCGCCATATTGCGGATCGTTGCGCCACGTGCCGTTGTTGTCGAGGTCCTGGTAGCCCGGGACGTCGCGCGAGACGTAGCGCGCCGAGACCGAGCGGTCCTCGGCGGCGTCGCGCGCGAGCCCCCACTGGTCGAAGGCGTCCGGCGGCGGCGTCTGGTCGCTCGCCACCTGCTGCAGGTCGGTGCCGGCGAAGCGGATCTGCTGGCCGGCCGTCATCGGCGTCTGACCGTTTTCGCCGTACACGGTCACGCTCCCGCTGCGCACGGTGACGGTCGTGCTGCTGCCGTCGGGTGCCACATCCACGCGATAGTCGCCGGGGCTCGTCACGCCGAGTGCGAGGTTCGGCGTGTCGATTTCATACGAGCTGCCGGGCGGCACTTCGCGCACGCGCGTCGAGAGCGTGCCCTGCGCGATCTTGAGCTGCGCGGTTTGATCGTCGAGATTGAGGACGTCGAGGCTCGTTTGCGCGCCGAGGCGCACCGCCGTCGAGCCGATGTGCATTTCCGAGCGCCCATTGGCGTCGTTCCAGAGCTGATCGCCGGTCGTGAGCGGGCGGTTGAGCTGCGCGTACGACCAGTCGCTCGCGCCGGCCGGCTCGGTGGTCACGGCGCCGGCCATGTAGTCCAGACGCGCGACGCGGCTCGGCGGATCGCCGCCCGTGGCAGCGGGGGCGGTCGCGGCATCGGGCGGCGCTGCCTGCGCGAAGACCGCGGGCGCGGCTGCGAGGTTCAGCGCCGCGAGCGCGGCGAGCGCAAACAGCGTGCGGCGCGAAGTGCGCCGAAACTGGGTGATCGTAGGTGTGCGCGTCATCATTGTTCTCCTGTCGATGGGATTTGGCGCTTTGCTGCCGCAGCGTTTAGCGCTATCCCATGCAGGGCACTGTATCCGGCGGGCTTGTTTCCATGCTCACGGATTTGTTAAGGCTTATGCACCAGATGTAACAGAACGTGTGACCGCGCGCGAAACGCGCATTTTTGCGCGCGAAATCGGCGATGTTGTACGGTAATTGTCAGCTAATTCCGCGCGTGCAGCCGGTGTCTCAGGCACCGGCGATTGCGTCGAACTCGCGCTGTCCCTTGGGTGTGATGCGCAACACGCGCGGGCGGCTCGTGCGCTCGATCCAGCCGCCCTGCGTCCACGAATCGAGCAGCGCCGCGCCGAGTGCGCCGCCCAGGTGCGGCCTGCGCTCGCTCCAGTCGAGGCAGGTGCAGGCGAAGCGCCGCCGCCGCGCGCGCAGCGCCGCCACGTCCACGCCCCAGGCCGCGAGACGCGTTGCGCCCTCGGGGGTGGCTTCGAGGGTGTCGCCGTCGCGCACTAGCAGGCCGCCGTCCACGAGACGTTCGAACACCCGCACGGCCACTTCGCCGGCCATGTGGTCATAGCAGGTGCGCGCATGGCGCATCTCGAGGGGCACCGTACGCGCGGGGCGCGGCGCCGGGCGTTGCGAGGCGACGGTGTTGGACACCTGCGCGACGTTCATGAGCGCCTCGATCGCCGCAGCGATCTCGGGGTTGGCGATGCGGTAGTAGCGGTGGCGGCCGCGCACGTCGAGCGCGAGGAGCCCGCCGTCGGTCAGGCGCGCGAGGTGGCCGCTCGCCGCCGAAGGCGACAGCCCCGCGATCATCGTGAGTTCGCCCGCGGGCCGCGCGCTGCCGTCCATCAACGCCCACAGCATGGCGGCGCGGCCCGGATCGGCGAGGAGTGCGGCAACGCGTGCGAGGCCCGGGAAGTGGCTCGACTCGTCGGTGGCGGGAAGGTTCATGGCGGCTCCTTCATGGTTGCGATGGCGGCTGACGCCGCCCACACCGTGACTTTAGCGAATTGTCGCATTCGACGTTTCAGTCTATGGTGAAGTGTCGATTGCAACCACTCGAGATCCCCGCGGTGAGGTCGAGGCATTGCCTGCGGCGGTACATACTGCGGTGCGCCAGAGCCCCGCGCTAAAATCGTTCATTCACGCAATCGGCCCGGCCTTTCATGAAACGCTTCCTCGCTCTTTTTGCCGTCGCCGCGCTCGCCGCCTTGTGCACCGCCTGCGCAGGCGGTTCCGCGCCGTCGTCGAGCGGTGCCAGCGGCATCACGATGTACGGCACGATCGACGAGGGCATCACGTTCCACAAGTGAGCGGCCTGGCATCATCTGGCAGTTTTTGATGTTGCTTTGGCCTGACTGCCAAAGGCGCGCGTGCGATGATGCAGACAGATCGTCAGCATCGAGTCCGCCGCCATGCCGTCTCAACCGCCGTCCCAAACGCACGCACGCCATGTCGTGTTCGCCGTCGCGCCGGAGCTCGTGCTCCTCGACGCCTGCGGTCCCGTCGAGGCGTTCTGGCGCGCCGAGCTGACGATGCGTGTCGCGAGCGGTATCCGCGGCGGCGATCCCTGCGCCTACCGCACGACGCTCGCCTCGGTCGCCGGCGGCGTGCTGCCCACCTTCGCGGGCATGCCCATCGTCACCGAGCGGCTCGACACGCTCGACCCTGCCACGATCGACACGCTGATCGTCCCCGGCGTCCCCATCGACGACACCACCGCGCTGCAACCCGAACTCGTCGCCTGGATCGCAGCGGCCGCGCCGCACGCGCGCCGCGTCGCGTCGGTCTGCACGGGGGCGTTCTATCTCGCGGCAGCGGGGCTGCTCGACGGCCGCCGCGCGGCCACGCACTGGCGCAACGCGGCGCAGCTCGCGCGCCGTTTTCCCCGTATCGAAGTCGATCCCGAGCCGATCTTTATCCGCGACGAGCGCGACGGCCGCGTGGTGTGGACGTCGGCGGGCGTGACGGCGGGCATCGATCTCGCGCTCGCGCTGATCGAGGAGGACTGCGGCCATGCGGTCGCGATGCAGGCCGCGCGCCGCCTCGTCGTGTTCATGAAGCGGCCCGGCGGCCAGTCGCAGTTCAGCGAGGCACTCGCGGCTCAGGTCAGCGCGGGCGCGGAGTTCGACGCGCTGCACGGCTGGATGGCCGCCAACCTGCACGGCGAGCTGAGCGTCGAGCGTCTGGCCGAAGAAGCGCGCATGAGCCCGCGCACGTTCGCGCGCCGATATGTCGACGCAGTGGGGCGCACGCCTGCGCGCACGGTCGCGGCGATGCGCGTGGAGGCCGCCGCCCACGCGCTCGTGCAGTCGCGCCGCCCGCTCAAGCGCATTGCGGCCGACTGCGGTTTCGGCACCGAGCAGAATCTGCGGCGCGCGTTCGAAAGGTCCTACGGCGTGCTGCCCCTCGACTATCGGGCGCGATTCGCGGCGAGCTAGAAACACCGCCGATGGCGTTTGGCAGGCGGCTGCGACTCTCTGTCTTATTGCGCTCGTATAATCAACGCCTCCTTACCCCACCATACGAGCCGCCGTACGCGGCTTTTCGCCATGAGCCAAGCCGAGATGAAGACGCCTACCCAGCCGCTGGACCGTTCGGAAACGACGTTCCGGTTCCTCGCCGAGCCGACTTCGGTGAACTTCGGCGGCAAAGTGCACGGCGGTGCGCTGATGAAGTGGATCGACGAGACGGCTTATGCGTGCGCCGCGGTCTGGTCCGGCCGCTATTGCGTCACGGTGAGCGTGGGCAATATCCGCTTTCGACGGCCGATTCTCGTCGGCAACATGGTCGAGCTGCGCGCGCGCGTGGTCGCCACGGGCCGCACGTCGATGCATATTCACATCACCGTGCATGCCGGCGATCCGAAGAGCGGCCAGCTACGGCTCACCACGGACTGCCTGATCGTGTTCGTGGCCGTCGACGAAAACGGCAATCCGATTCCCGTGCCCACGTACGTGCCGGAAACGGACGAGCAGAAGCGCCTCGCGAAGTACGCGCTCGACGTGAAGGAAGCGCTCGACGCGATCGTCGAACTCAAGCCCGAGGAAGTGGCGAAAGGGCAGGTTTAAGCAGGGTCGACACGCAGGCACGCTGTTGCGCCAGCATGAAAAAACGGGCGGCGAGGGTTTGAACCACGCCGCCCGTTTTGCATTTCAGCCCTGCAAATAGACCTTATTCCTTCGCGTTGCCGACCATCTCGCCGGGCTTCACCCATTCGTCGAACTGCTGCTCGGTCACGTGTCCCAGCGCGAGCGCGGCGGCCTTGAGCGTGGTGCCTTCCTTGTGCGCCTTCTTGGCGATCTGCGCGGCCTTGTCGTAGCCGATGTGCGGATTGAGCGCCGTCACGAGCATGAGCGATTCGTTGAGCAGCGTGTCGATGCGCGAGCGGTTCGGCTCGATCCCCACCGCGCAGTGATCGTTGAAGCTGAGCGCACCGTCGGCGAGCATGCGGATGGACTGCAGCACGTTGTGCGCGATCATCGGGCGGAACACGTTCAGCTCGAAGTTGCCGCTCGCGCCTCCCATGTTCACGGCAACGTCGTTGCCGAACACCTGGCAGCAGAGCATTGTCACGGCTTCCGACTGCGTAGGGTTCACCTTGCCCGGCATGATCGAACTGCCCGGCTCGTTCTCGGGAATCGACAGCTCGCCCAGGCCGCAGCGCGGACCGCTCGCGAGCCAGCGAATGTCGTTGGCGATCTTCATGAGGCTCGCCGCCACGGTCTTGAGCGCGCCGTGGGCGAACACGAGCGCGTCTGCGGCGGCCATCACCTCGAACTTGTTGGGCGCGGTGACGAAGGGCACGCCCGTCAGCTTCGCAATGCTTTCCGCCACCTTGTGCGCGAACTGCGGATGCGCGTTCAGGCCCGTGCCTACGGCCGTGCCGCCCTGCGCGAGTTCATACAGATGGGGCAACGAAGATTCCACGTGCTTGATGCCGTGATCGAGCTGCGCAACATAGCCCGAGAACTCCTGGCCGAGCGTGAGCGGCGTGGCGTCCTGCAGGTGCGTGCGGCCGATCTTCACGATGTCGGCAAAGGCCTTCGCCTTCGCATCGAGCGTATTGCGCAGCGTCTTGAGCGCCGGCAGCAGATGCTTGACGATGCCGTAGGCGGCGGCTACGTGCATCGCGGTCGGGAACACGTCGTTGGACGACTGGCCGCGGTTGACGTCGTCGTTCGGATGCACCTTGCGCGCCTCGCCGCGCTCGCCGCCCAGAATCTCGCTCGCGCGGTTCGCGATCACCTCGTTGAGATTCATGTTGGTTTGCGTGCCGGAGCCCGTTTGCCAGACCGCAAGCGGGAATTCGCCCGGATGCTTTCCCGCGATGATCTCGTCGGCGGCCTGCATGATCGCGTGCGCCCTGGTCTCGTCGAGCACGCCTAGCGAGAGATTCACTTCGGCTGCAGCGCGCTTGATCGTCGCTAGCGCGGTGATGAGTTCCGGCGACTGCTTTTCGGTGGAGATGCGGAAGTTCTGCAGCGATCGCTGCGTCTGCGCGCCCCAAAGCTGCTGGGCGGGCACGGCGATTTCGCCGAACGTGTCGCGCTCCATGCGGACGCTTTCGTTGCTTGCGGTCATTTGATCCTCCGGTGATTGAGGCGGCGCCTTCGGCTCCCGCGGCTTGCGAGTCAAGCGTTCTACGTTTTGCTCGCCCGATAGCGACGTGCGCTCAAAGCCGCTTCAAAGCTGGCTATCGACCGGCAACAGCAAGAATAGCCCGGTTAGGACATTTCTGTAGAAACCCGCACCAGGGTCGAGGTTGTAGGTGCGGATCATGCCGTTCTCCTCGTCGGTCCAGACGAGCGCCGAGTTGACCGTCGTGCCTTTGAGCAGCGCCAGTTGTTCGGGCGTCGCGAGCGTCACGCGGTAGCTCACCTGCGGCGAGGTCGCACGCTTGAACAGGTCGGCGACTTCATGCGCGATCGGCGGACTCTCGATGGTGAGCGCAAGCTCGGTGTTCAGGCGTGCCGAGCGCGGATCGAGATTGAGCGAGCCGATCACGAGCGTGCTGTCGTCAATCACGTAAGCCTTGGCGTGCAGGCTCGCTCGCGAGCGCGAACCGACCACGCCGAAGCGCTGCTCGTCGTCGTGCTCCTCCTGCTGCGGCTTGAACTCGTAGAGCTCGACGCCGGCCTCGAGCAGCGGCACGCGGTAGGGGCTGTAGCCGGCCTGCACCGCCACGGCGTCGGTGGCGGCGAGCGAATTGGTGAGGATCGCCACGCGCACACCATGCGAGGTGAGCGCGCGGATGGTCTGCACGCCCGTGTCGTGCGGCACGAAGTACGGCGAGAACACCAGCACGCTGTTGTGCGCCTGATGGATACGATCGAGCAGCGCGCGCATGGCGTCGCCCAGCTCGCCTTTGTCGGCGCCCGCGATCTTGCCGGGCGAGTCGGCCACGAACGCCCATTTCGCCCAGACAAGCCCGAGCGTGTTGCCCGCGATCTGCTGCGCGAGCGGCGTGGCGTTGAGCGGCTTGGCGTTGTAGGGTTCGGCGCTCTCGTGCCAGTGGCGGCGCAGGTCGTCGCGCGCGGCGTCGAGATCGTGTGCGTCGAACTTCTGATGATTGAGCACGCGCAGGGGGTAGGAGATCGAGCTGTTCCAGTACTCGTCGAAGCTTGCCGAGACGCTTTGCGCGACCGGGCCCGCCGTGAGCACGTCGAGGTCGCGGAAGTCGATCGTCGGGCTCGCGTTGAAGTACTCGTCGCCGAGATTGCGGCCGCCGACGATCGCCATTTCGTTGTCGACGATCGTCGCCTTGTTGTGCATGCGGCGCGTGAACTGGTCGACGTTCGTGAAGAAGTTGCGCGTGCGCAGGTACATCGATTCGCTCGTGCTGCCGTACGGATTGAACACGCGGATCTGGATGTTCGGATGGCTGTTGAGCGCGGCCATCAGGCGGTCGATGTCGTGAAAATTCAGGTCGTCGACCAGCATGCGCACGCGTACGCCGCGATCGGCCGCATAGAGCGCCGAGCCGAGCAGCAGCTTGCCGGTGGTGTCCTCGTTGGCGATGTAGTACTGCATGTCGAGCGTTTTCGTCGCCGCGCGCGCAAGCGCGACGCGCATCTGCAGCGAGTCGGTGCCGGTGGCGAGCAGGCGGAATCCCGATTCGTTCGGGTGAGCGGCAAGGGGGGCGGCGAGCGCGGCGCTGAGCGGCGTGGCGCTGGCTTGCTGCGCCGGCAGCGCCGCGCTCGTCTCGCGCGGGTAGTCGGTGGCGGGCGGGCGCGTCGCGCAACCGGCGACCAGCGCGAGGCAAACGAGCGCGAAGCAGGCTCGCCGTGGGGCTCCAGGCAGGGCTTGCGGCGGGACGCGCCGCAAGGTCATGCGTTGCGAAACGGTTTCGGATCGGGCGGGATGCGCGGGCAAACGGATTCTCCATGGCGGCGCGCCGCATGATGGTTCGTTTTCATTGCACGGCTTCGCGAAGATTCTACGGGAAGCGGCCTGCCTGTCTTGCGGCGGCGGACACGCTGCGTATGCAATTTCCGGGCCGCAAGCAACTGACGATTGCGCGCGGCCGGAAAGGTCTGCGGTCGATCAAACGCGCGCGGTCGACGCGTTCTCAGCGCCTTGCGCATCGCGCGTGCTGCCGCGCGCCGGCTTCCCGGCCCAGTAGCCGGCGAGCACCGAGCCCGAGAGGTTGTGCCATACCGAGAAAAGCGCGCCGGGCAGGGCGGCGAGCGGCGAGAAGTAGAGCTTGCCGAGCGTCGCGGCGAGACCCGAGTTCTGCATGCCCACTTCGATGGCCAGCGTGCGGCACACCGATTCGTCGAAGCCGAGCAGGCGGCCGCCCCAGTAGCCGCCGAGCAGGCCGATGCCGTTGTGCAGCACCACGCCGAGCGCGACGAGCGGACCGACCGTGGCGATGCTCGCATGCGTGCCGCTTACCACGGCGGCGATGATCGCGAGGATCGACACCATGGAGACGAGCGGCAGCACCGGCTCGACGCGGCGCACGAGCGCGCCCGCGAGGCGGTTCACGATGAGGCCGATGGCGATCGGCAGGCCGACGATCTGCAGGATGCTCATGAGCATGCCGTGCACGTCGACGACGATCGAGGCATCGACGTAAAGACGGGTCAGCAGCGGCGTCGCGAATACGCCGACCAGGGTGGAGAGCGCGCTGATCGTCACCGAAAGAACGACGTCGCCGCGCGCGAGATAGATCATCACGTTCGACGCCGTGCCGCTCGCCACGCTGCCCACGAGCACCATGCCCGCCGTGAGGTCGGGCGGCATGTGCAGCACTTTGGCGATCGCCCAGGCGGCGAGCGGCATGACGAGGTAGTGCAGGAAGATGCCCGCGGCGACCGGCGCGGGCCGCGTGAAGACGCGCTGGAAGTCGGCGAACGAGAGCGTGACGCCCATCGCCAGCATGATGATCATCAGGAGCGTCGTGACGTGCGGCGCGATCGGCGCGACGAGGCCCGGGTCGAAGTAGGCCAGCAGGGAAACGAGGACGGCCCAGAGCGGGAAGAGTCGGGTAATCGGGGCGAGCATGAAGGGGCGGTCCGTGAATGGGTTCGTTGTGCGTTGGCGCACGGCAAGCGGTGCCGGGGTGGCCGGCGGCGGCGCTCGCGGGGCGCGGCTGTCTCCTGTGTCGACTGGCGTTGGCGCTTTAGCGCCCGGTCCAGTCCCATGCAGCGTACTGTTCTTGCCCTCGTGGGACGGACGCCGCTTGCGGCGCCTGGCGCGTATTTTAACCGGTCGAGCCGGTGCGGCCCGGTCGGTTAAGTGAACGCTTCAACCCGCGCTTCAACCCGCGCGGCCCGCCGCGGCGGCGTGAGCCTGCGAGCGCAGGCTCATCCGGTGAAAGCGCCATGTCATGAGCACGGCGACGGTGGCAAGCCCGGCTGCGAGCCCCCACCAGAGCCCGAGCGCGCCGAGGCCGAAGTAAAACGCCAGCGCGTAGCCCAGCGGAAAGCCGATCCCCCAGTAACCAAGCGTGGCCGCGAGCATCGGCACGCGCGTGTCCTTCAGGCCGCGCAGGCAGCCCGAACCCACGGTCTGCGCGCCGTCGACGATCTGGAAGATGGCCGCGACGCCGAGAAGCGTGGCGGCGAGCGAGACCGTCTGCGCGTTGGCCGGGTCGTCGAGATGCAGGTAGAGCCCGACGATCCAGTGCGGCGCCAGCACCATCACGAGCGCCGAGAGCGACATGAAGCCGACGCCGAGCCCGAGCGCGACGAAGCCCGCATGGCGTGCCGCGCTCGGCACACCCGCGCCGGACCAGTAACCCACGCGCACGTTGGCCGCCTGGCCGATCGCGAGCGGCACCATGAACGTGACAGAGGCCACGTTCAGGGCGATCTGGTGCGCCGCCAGCGGCGTCTCCCCGAGCAGGCCGGCGAGCAGGCCGGTGGCGAGAAAGAGCGTCGCTTCGACCGCATAGGTGATCGCAACCGGCCAGCCGATCGTGAAGAGTTCGCCCATCAGCGGCGCCGTCGGTCGGCGCGCGACGACGAAACGCTGGTGCGAAGGCCGCAGGTGCAGCAGCGCCATCAGCACGAACGCGGTGAGCCACACGGTGATGGTCGTCGCTACCGCCGAGCCGAGAAAGCCGAGGCGCGGCAGGCCCCAGGCACCGTGGATCAGGCCGAAGTTGAGAAAGCCGTTGATGAACACGCACGCCACCGACACCCACAGGAGGCGCCGCGCCGCGCCGATGGCGGGCAGGAACGAGCGCATGAGCCCCACGCCGATAAGGCTGGCGGGCGCGCCCCAGCGCAGCACGGCCGTGTATTCGCCGATGTGATGCGCGAGCAGCGTCGGCTCTCCGAGGGCGCGCAGGATCGGCTCGGCGAACGAGAGCAACGCGAACGCCGGCACGGAAAGCAGCAGGGACAGCGCGAAACCGGTCCAGTAGATGTGCGGTACGTGGCTTTCGTTGTCGGCGCCGCGCGCCTGCGCGACGCTCACGCTCACCGAGGTCAGCACGCCCTGCAGCACGGTGACCACCACGAAGAACAGGTTGGCGCCGAGGCCGCCCGCGGCGAGCGCGTCGGCGCCGAGCGAGCCGAGCAGCACCGTGTCGGTCACGCTCATCGCCATCTGCGAGAGTTGGGCGATCGCGAGCGGCCCGGCGAGGCGGGCGGTGTCGGCGGCATGGCGGCGCAGCGTGGGCGGCGCGGCAACGGCGCGGCGGGAAAGCGTAGTTCTAGTCATGAAAAACAAGCGGCGCGAGATAAGCGCGCCGCGCGGCAGGGTTCGTCTGTCAAAACTGAAAGCTTATTGCGAGACAGCGACCTTGTCGATCCAGATGCTCAAATGTGGTGCATAGCTGGCGCCTGCGGGCAAGTTCCGGCGGCGTTCACTCGCTCGCCTTGATGGCAATGCGGGTGTCGCCGAGCAGCACGGCCTGGCCCGCGCGGATCTTACACGTCTTGCGCAGCTCGACTTCGCCGTCCACCTTCACCGCGCCCGAGGCGACGATCTGCTTGGCCGAGCCGCCGCTGTCGGCGAGTCCGGTGATCTTCAGGAGGTTGTGCAGTTCGACGTAGTCGCCGGTCAGCGTGAAATCGAGGTTGGGCATGGCGGATTCAAATTCGAAAGGCGTGCGGCTAGCGCGCGACGGGTGAGCATCATAAGCGATGGCGGGCTCGCGGCAGCGCCTGCCAGCGCATCGTTACATGCAGGGGCCAGATGTTATGAATTCGTCAGTAAATGAAACGTTGAGTAACGTCGCGGGACCCCGCGGCGATCTTCATACCAAAATGGTTTCACCCGGATCGACAGCGCCGCTCGAGTTTTTCTGGTGCGGTTCCGTCGAGCCGGGGCGCGATTGTGGCGGGCTTGCCCACCGCATAAGCGCCTTCGGAACCACTGCAAAGAGGATACGCCATGACCCAGATCGCCAAGCTGCTCACTGCTACCGCCGCTTTTGCCACCGTGACCACTGCCGCCGTATTTGCGCAGGGCGCGTATGCCCAAAACGCGACCCAGGGCGCGACACAGGCCGGCGAAGCCCCAACGATGGCGCCTTCCGGCGCGCCGGCCATGGCGCCGGGCGCTGCCCCTGGCCAGATGACCGGGCAGGCGCCGAGCCAGGCGCCGGCGGCCGCAGGGATCGCGCAGCCCGCGCCCGCGCCGCAGGCCCTGACCGCACCGCAGTCCGCCGACCCGCTGGTGCAAAAGCGCAACGCGAACGCGGCGGCGAACGCCGAATACCGCATCGCGAAGAAGTCGGCGAACGCCGAGTACGGCGACGCGAAGAAGCAGGCGAAGTCGCAGTACAAGGCGCAGGTGAAGGACGCGAAGATCAACCACAAGGCCGATCGTCAGGCCAACGACTCGGAAATGAAGGACCAGATGAACGGCATGTCGGCCCAGCAGCAGGGCGGCCAGTCGCAGTAACGATCGGCTGATGCCGAAGGCGCCCGCGCCTTTGGGGGCGCCGGCCTTGTGCCTGGCCTTGTGAGCGGCGGCGTCCGGCAACGGGCGCCGCCGTTTTGTCTGGCGGCTCCCGGGTGTCGGCGGCGGCGAAACGCGCCGTGGCGTTGTCGTTAAATCCCGCCAGATCGCCGTGGAATCAGGCGCTTGCGGACGCATGGTGTATGGATATACAGTATGCGTCGCTCCTTCCCGATTCGCCACGTTCATCGTCCCAGCGCCCGCCGTGTCCACCGTTTCCGTTGCCGATTCCTCCGTCTCCGATGCCAGCCAGGCGCGCGCCGAAGCAGCCAATGCCGTTGGCGCGTGGCTCGCGAAACTCAACGATGCGCAGCGCGAGGCCGTCGAACACGGCGGCGAAGCGGGCTACGCGCCCGGTTCCGCGCTGCCGGGCCCGCTGCTCGTGATCGCGGGCGCCGGGTCGGGCAAGACGAATACGCTCGCGCACCGCGTCGCGCATCTGATCGCGGGTGGCGCCGACCCGCACCGCATCCTGCTGCTCACGTTCTCGCGGCGCGCCGCGCTGGAAATGACGCGGCGCGTGGCGCGTATCGCTGCCAGCGCCCCAGGCGCGGCCGCCGTGCTCGCGCAAGGGCTCAGTTGGGCGGGCACCTTTCACGGCGTGGGCGCGCGGTTGTTGCGCGAGTACGCGGATCACATCGGCCTGTCGCCGGCGTTCACGATCAACGACCGCGAGGATTCCGCGGATCTTATGAATCTGGTGCGCCACGAGCTGGGTTTCTCGGCCAAAGAAAAGCGCTTCCCCTCGAAATCGACTTGCCTCGCGATCTATTCGCGCGCGGTCAATACGGGCGATTCGCTCGCCAATGTGCTCAACCGTTCGTTCTCGTGGTGCCTCGAGTGGGAGCCGCAGCTACGTGCGCTGTTCGCCTCGTACGTGGACGCCAAGCAGAAGCAGAACGTGCTCGACTACGACGACCTGCTGCTCTACTGGGCCCACATGGCCGCGGAGCCGGCCATCGCCGCCGATCTCGCGGGCCGCTTCGATCACATCCTCGTCGACGAATACCAGGACACCAACCGCCTGCAGGCCTCGATCCTGCTCGCGCTCAAGCCCGATGGCCGCGGCCTCACCGTGGTCGGCGACGACGCCCAGGCGATCTATTCGTTTCGCGGCGCGACCGTGCGCAACATTCTCGACTTCCCGGCGCAGTTCGACCCGCCCGCGCGTCAGGTGACGCTCGAACGCAATTACCGTTCGACGGCGCCGATCCTCGCCGCCTCGAACGCCGTGATCGACGCCGCCGCCGAGCGCTTCACCAAGAACCTGTGGACCGAACGCCCCTCGCAGCAGCGCCCGCGCCTCGTCACCGTGGCCGACGAGGCCACCCAGGCGCGCTATGTCGTCGAGCAGATTCTCGAGGCGCGTGAAGCGGGCATGAAACTCAAACAGCAGGCCGTGCTGTTTCGCGCGGCGCACCACAGCGCGACGCTCGAAATCGAACTGGCGCGACGCAATATCCCGTTCGTGAAGTTCGGCGGACTGCGTTTTCTCGACGCCGCGCACGTGAAAGACGTGCTGGCGGTGCTGCGCTGGGCCGAGAATCCGCTCGACCGTGTGGCGGGGTTTCGCGTGACGCAGTTGCTGCCGGGCGTCGGGCCCGCCAACGCCGCGCGCCTGCTCGACCAGGTGTCAGCGTGCACGGGCGCGTATCGCGCCGCCGAGGCGCTCGCGGCTTTCGCGCCGCCGCCGCGCGCGGCCGAGGACTGGCCGGCGTTTGCGTCGCTCATCGACGGCCTCTCGATGCGCTCGACGCCGTGGCCGGCCGAATTCGAGCGCGTGCGGCGCTGGTACGAGCCGCATCTCGAGCGCAATCACGAAGACGCCCAGGTGCGTCTCGCCGACTTGCTGCAGATGGAGAGCATTGCGAGCACCTACGCCTCGCGCGAGCGCTTTCTCACCGAACTCACGCTCGATCCGCCCGACGCGACGAGCGCCGAATCGGCCGATCCGCTGCTCGACGAAGACTACCTGATCCTTTCGACGATCCATTCGGCGAAAGGTCAGGAGTGGCGCAACGTGTTCGTGCTCAACGGCGTGGACGGCTGCATTCCGTCCGATCTCGGCGCGGGCAGCGACGAGGAACTGGAGGAGGAGCGGCGGCTGCTCTATGTGGCGATGACGCGCGCGAAGGAGGATCTGCACATCGTCGTGCCGCAGCGCTTTTATGTGCACAACCAGGTGGCGTCGGGCGACCGGCACGTGTGGGCCTCGCGCACGCGCTTCATCGCGACGCCCATGCTGCCGCTGTTCGAATCCCGCGCGTGGCCGCCCGCGCCCGTGGCGAGCGCGCCGAGCGCGGCCGGACTCGCCGCCGCCGCGCAGGCGAAGGTCGAGATCGCCGCGAAGCTCAGGAAGATGTGGGATTGAGGGGGAAAGCGGGGCGCGCGCCGTTTTCAGGCGCGCGCGCCAGCGCTTAGCGCCGCTGCTCGCGTGCCGTGCTGCGCTGCGGCGGCATGAAGAAGTTGCGCATCCACGCGGCGAGGCGCGTGAACACATCGTCGGGCTCCTCGACGAAAATCTCGGGCTTGAGCAGGCGCAGATACTCCATGATCTGTTGCGCTTCCTGCTTCTGGAACACGCCATGCGTCACGCCGAGCCTCAGCAGCCCGCGCAGCTCGCCCAGACGCTCGCGCGCCGCACTGCCGCTCGCCTGTTCACAGCCGATCTTCGCTTCGTACACACGCTGACGCAACGACTCGGTGAGGCGCCACGCGGGCGTCTGCATCGACTCTTCGAGGGCCTGGATGTCCTGCACGCCCGACTTGATCTGCGCCGCCAGCGGGTCGACCAGCGTGTCGTCGCCCTGTGCTTCGCTCACGATGGCCGCCGCCCAGTCGCGGCACTGCTTCGAGAGTTCGTCGGGCGTCCACTCGGGCCGCGACGCGAAGCCGAAACCGAATTCGCCTGCCTGACGCATCAGGATCGAGACGACCTCGGGGAATTCCTTGTCGAGCGTGCGCTTGGCCCACGCGTACTGGCCGCCTTGCAGGAGCCGCTGGACGGCGTGCTCCGTGAGCGGCGTCATGTTGTCGAGCAGCTTCGCGCGCAGGTAGTCCTCGAATTCCGGCGTGGCGAATTGCGGGTCGAGTTTGAGCGAGACGCGCAGGAACGCGTCGAAATCCTTGCGCAGCGACGCAAGCGTTTCGTCCTTCAGGTTAAGGGTGATATGCCCCATTGTGGTTGCCCCGGTGTAATCCTTGTCGCTTCTTGCGTGCTCTCGCCGTTCGAGCAGTGGCCTGCCAGAGCAGGCCCTGACGGGTTTAACGGCGCTCCGGGGTGAAACTTGAGCGTAAGGGGCGACGCTTGCCTCTAGCGCAGGACAACGCCTTGCCAGAGGAAGAACACGCCGAGCCCGATCGCGATGGTGAGGAGCGGGCGCTTCGTGAGCGCGCTGACGACGATCGCCGCGAGCGCGCCGACGAGTTGCGGGTTGCGCCAGGTCAGCTCGGCGCCCTGACCGTGGGGCGAGACCGCCATCGGCACGATGATCGCCGTGAGCACGGTGACGGGCACGAAGCCGAGCGCGGTGCGCACGAGCGGCGGGAATACCAGCCGGTCGCCGAGCACGAACACCGCAGTGCGAATGACCAGGGTGATCAGGGCCATGCCGAGAATCAGGACGACGTAGTTCATTGCCCGGCTCCTGCGGTGCGTTGGACGTTGGGGGACTTGCGGGAGGACTCGCTGCCGGCGCGGGCGCCGCGCGACGAACCTGGCCGTGAGAGCACGACACCCACGACCACGCCCGCGAGCACGGCGCCGAGCAGCCCGAGCTTGTACGGCCAGCCCTGCCAGAAAAAGGCGAGCGCGCCCGCCGTCGCGGCGGCGGCGAGGTAACGCAAGGCAACCAGCTGTGGCACGACGATGGCGATGAAGGTCGCGACCATCGCGAAGTCGAGGCCGAGCGACTGCAGACCCGGGAACGCCGCGCCAAACAGCAGGCCGGCCGCGGTCCAGAGTTGCCAGTTCAGGTACATCGAGAGGCCCGAGCCGAGGAAATGCCACGGCGAGACGTCGTCGCCGGGCGGATGGCGGCGCAAATGCGCCCACGCGACGGCGAAGACCTCATCGGTGAGCAGGCTGCCGAGCACGAGCCGCCAGCGTAGCGGCAGGTGCGAGATATAGGGCGCGAGCGTCGCGCTATAGAGCACGTGGCGCAGGTTCACGATGAACGTGGTGGCCCAAATCACCGCGAAGCTCGCGTGCGAAGCGATCAGCCCGAGCGCGATGAACTGCGCGGAGCCGGCGAACACGGCGAGCGACATGAACTGGCCGTGCCAGAGCGAAAGCGGGCCCGAGGTGACGAGCGTGCCGAAGATCACGCCGAAGGGTGCGGCGCCGATCATCATGGGGATCGTGTCGCGCGCGCCGGCGATGAATTCGGCAAGGCGGTTGGGATGCGTGGTCAAACTGTCCTCCTGATACAAGGGGACAGCATAGCGGGCCGCCTTACGCGTGGCTTGTACGTTCTTGCGGCCGGATGCGGGTTGGCGCGTTCAGGACGACTGCCAGCGCCCCGGCGGCACGCCGAACATGCGCCGAAAGTGTCGCGTGAAATGGCTCTGGTCGGTGAAACCGCTCGCGGCGGCGACCTCGGCAACCGTAGCGCCTTCGCGCAGCGGGGCGAGGGCGCGCTGCAGGCGCAACTGGGTGCGCCAGGCGTGCGGCGGCAGCCCGGTTGCCTGCGTGAAGAGCCGCGTGGCGTGAAACGGCGAGAGGCCGACCGCCTGGGCGAGATCGGCCACGCGCAGCGGCGTGGCGAGATCGGCGGCAAGGAGCGCCTTCATCGTTTCCACGCGGGGATCGTTCGGGCCGTGTTTGAGCGCCGCCTCGCGCGTGCGGCCGTAGCGCGTGAGCAGCGTCGAGAGTGCGTCGAGCAGCGAGCCTTCCACGGCGAGCAGATCGGCACAAGGCGCCGAAGGCGATGCCGGACTGGCGCTCGCGCCGGGTTCGGGCACGGCTGCGCCGCGCCGCCAGTCCGCGTCGGCTTCCAGCAGCCGGTGGGCGCGCGAGAGCCGGTGCGCGAGATCGAGATCGTGGATCACCTCGGCGTCGAACCACGGCAGCGGCTGCGTGCGCCCGGCGATTTCGCCGGCGAGCTCGTGCAGGAAGTCGATCGGCACATACATCACCCGATAGCTCCAGCCTTCTTCGACGGCGCGTGAACCCGTATGCAGCTCCCCCGGATTGATCACCGGCACGCTGCCCGTTGCGGCGACATGCTGCGTGCCGCGATAGCGAAAGCATTCCGCGCCGCCCTCGATCACGGGGATCGTGTAGGCCTCGTGCCAGTGCGGCGCGAACGTATGTTGGTTGTATTCGGCCGTGACGAGATCCGCGCCGGGCAGAAGCGGCGTGCGCCAGTAGCGGGCGGAATCTCGAAAACGGGAACCGGTCATGGTGAAGGATCCTGCACGGATCCCCAGTTTAGCGCAGCGGAATCGTCGTGCCCGTGGGCACCGGCACGGCCGTGACGCTGTTCTTGGCGCTGCCGCTCACCACGCGGTCGCTGTAGGTCAGATACACGAGCGCGTTGCGCTTCGCGTCGACCACGCGCACGACGTGCAGCGTCTTGAAGAGGAACGACATGCGCTCGTTGAAGACGTCGTCTTGCTGTTTGAGCGGACCTGCGAAGGAGATCGGCCCGACCTGCCGGCACGCGATCGATGCCTCGGTCGGATCTTCCGCAATGCCGAGCGTGCCCTTCACGCCGCCCGTGCGTGCGCGGGAGACGTAGCAGGTCACGCCTGGCACCTGCGGATCGTCGTAGGCCTCGACGACGACTTTGTCCGAGCCGGTCACGCGGAAGTTGGTGTTCACACTGCCGATCTGTTCGGCGTGGGCGGCGGCGCAGGCGACGAGGCTCGCGCAGGCGAGCAGCGGGCGCGCGAGGCAAGCGCAGAGGCGGGTGGATTTCATGCGGATTCCCGAAGATGACGAAGCGACATTATCGGGGAGGGTAGCGCGCGCCACGCGCGCAGCAAAAGAAAAAGGGGTTGCGTGCAACCACGCAACCCCTCGATATTTTGGCTCCCCGACCTGGGCTCGAACCAGGGACCTACGGATTAACAGTCCGGCGCTCTACCGACTGAGCTATCGGGGACCAGCAGTACAGCGACAACACTTTACGTCATAAAAAAGCCCGTTTTGCGTTGTGAACGCCAACGGGCTTTTGCGAATCTTGGCTCCCCGACCTGGGCTCGAACCAGGGACCTACGGATTAACAGTCCGGCGCTCTACCGACTGAGCTATCGGGGATCAACAAAAGCAGAGAACGAGATTCTATGGGGTCTGGCTGGGCCTGTCAATACCCTGTCGCGATCTGTTTAGGGCAATCCGCTGCGCGAGGGACTGTCCGTGTAAGCGACAGCGGCGGGGAGATACCCCGAACAAGCGATCAGCGTGCGAGCAGCGCGAGCTTGTCCTTCACGTCCTTGAATTCGTCGGCTTCCGGCAGCGGGGCCTTGGTCTTCGTGATGCTCGGCCAGCCCTTCGCGAGGTCGGCGTTCAGCTCGATGAACGATTGCTGGTCGCTAGGCACGTCTTCCTCGGCGTAGATGGCGTTCACCGGGCACTCGGCAACGCACACGGCGCAGTCGATGCACTCGTCCGGGTCGATCGCGAGGAAGTTGGGACCTTCGCGAAAGCAGTCCACCGGGCACACATCGACGCAGTCGGTATAGCGGCACTTGATGCAGCTCTCGGTCACAACGTGAGTCATTCAGGCAGCTCCTGCAAGCTTTTTGTATCGGGGGATGGCGGTTCGCCAAAAGCGCTATTGTAACTGATGAGGAATTACCCCAACCACAGGCCCGCGACCGTCCTTAGATCGTTTCGTGATTAGTTTATAAGGCCGGGCGATCCGCAGCGTTTTATCCCTTGCGCGCGAGGGGCCGTGCCGGCGGGCACGCGGCGCGCGCGGGCATTCGGGTAACATGGACGCACCGCTGGCGTCTGCCGCCCGGAACCGCTGCGGGACATCTGCCCGGCAGCATGTCCGGTTCCCGCTTCGCGGGCGCTATCCGATTGCAGTCCGGCCGGCCCATCATGATCATTACTTCGCTGCTCGATACCGATCTCTACAAATTCACCATGATGCAGGTGGTGCTGCATCATTTCCCCGCGGCCAATGTGGAATACCGCTTCCGCTGCCGCACGCCGAACGTCGATCTCGTGCCTTACGTCGACGAGATCCGCAGCGAGATCCAGAAGCTGTGCAGGCTACGCTTCGCCGAGACCGAGCTCGACTACCTGCGCAAGATGCGCTTCATCAAGAGCGACTTCATCGACTTTCTCGCGCTCTTTCACCTCAACGAAAAGTACATCTCGGTCACGCCGTCGCCCAAGGCCAATGGCGAGATCGACATCGCGATCCAGGGGCCGTGGCTGCACACGATCCTCTTCGAGATCCCGGTGCTCGCCATCGTCAACGAGGTGTACTTCCGCAACACGCAGCATCATCCGCAGTACGAGGAGGGGCGCGAGCGCCTGCGCCACAAGATCGAGCTACTTGGCGCGAAGCCCGAATTCGCCGACTGCAAGATCGCCGACTACGGTACGCGCCGCCGCTTCTCGAAGCGCTGGCACGAGGAGGTGATCCTCACGCTCAAGGCCGATCTCGGCGAGCAGTTCACGGGCACGAGCAACGTCTACTACGCGATGAAGCACAACCTCACGCCGCTCGGCACGATGGCGCATGAGTACCTGCAGGCGTGCCAGGCGCTCGGGCCGCGTCTGCGCGACTCGCAGATCTTCGGCTTCGAGATGTGGGCGAAGGAATACCGCGGCGACCTGGGCATTGCGCTCTCGGACGTCTACGGCATGCAGGCGTTCCTGCGCGACTTCGACATGTACTTCTGCAAGCTCTTCGACGGCGCGCGGCACGACTCGGGGGATCCGTTCGAGTGGGGCGAGCGCCTGCTCAAGCACTACGAGGACAATCGCTGCGATCCGCGCACGAAGACGATGATCTTCTCGGACGCGCTCGACATTCCGAAGGTGCTGCGCCTGTACGAGCGTTTCGGCGACCGCTGCCGCCTCGCGTTCGGCGTGGGCACGAACCTCACCAACGACCTGGGTTACCAGCCGCTGCAGATCGTCATCAAGATGGTCCGCTGCAACGGCCAGCCCGTCGCCAAGCTTTCCGATTCGCCGGGCAAGAACATGTGCGACGACAAGGCATATCTCGCCTATCTGCGCCAGGTGTTCGGCATCGAGCAGCCCGTAGAGGAAGAGTGCGGGGGGCAACCAGGCGTGTGAAAAACGCCGCACGCTTGACCCGCAGATCGCAGGCGACGCCCCGGTATAATCGGCGCGTCGCCTTTCTTCATCTGACGAGGACGTTCATGGACACGACGGCCGCCCGCCGCAGCATACTCGCGCGCATTCGCGCGGCGCAGGGACGCGAGGCCACGCCCGCGGCGGATGAGCGGGAAGCCGTGGCCGACTACCTCGCGCTACATCCCGAGGGTCCGCGCCCGCCGCTGGAAGGCGATCTCGTTGCGCGCTTCGTCGGCGAGGCGCGCAAGATGTCGAGCACCGTCGACGAAATCCAGCAACTCGCCGATGTGCCCGCCGCCGCGCAACGCTATCTCGCTGAGCGCAGCCTGCCGATGCAGGCCGTCGCGTGGCAGACGCTCGACACGCTCGACTGGGCCGGCGCCGGTCTCGCCGTGCAATTGCGCAAGCCCGAAGATCGCGATCTCGTCGGCCTCACGGGCTGCTTTTGCGCCACCGCTGAAACCGGCACGCTGGTCCTGCTCTCCAGCCCCCAGACGTGGGCCTCGGGCGCGCTGCTGCCCGAAACGCACATCGCCGTCGTGCCCGCTTCGCGCATCGTCGCGGGCCACGAGGACGCCTTCGCGCTCATGCGCGCCGAACGCGGTGAGCTGCCGCGCGCGGTCAACTTCGTTTCGGGGCCTTCGCGCACCGGCGACATCGAGCAGACCATCATTCTTGGGGCACACGGGCCGTATCGCGTGCATGTGATCGTCGTGCATGGCGCGTAAGCGCAACACGGCAAGCGCTTGCGCGGGGACGCTCTGCGCGGCGCTGACGCTCTACAGCACGAGCGCACACGCGGCGGCCTTCGACGGCGCATCGCTCGGCGCCGCGTGGGCGCTGCCGTTCGCCGGCATGCTGCTGTCGATCGCGTTCTTCCCGATGTTCGCGGCCACGTTCTGGCATCACCACTTCGGCAAGGTTTCGGCGGCCTGGGCGCTCGCGTTCCTGCTGCCGTTCGCGGCCACGCATGGTGTCGGCGTGACGTATCCGCTGTTCGTGCACGCCGTCGTCGACGAATATCTGCCCTTCATCGTGTTGCTCGGCGCGCTCTATACGATCGCGGGCGGCATCTGCGTGTACGGGAATCTGCGCGGCTCGCCGCGCATGAACACGGAGATCCTCGCGCTCGGCACCGTGCTCGCGAGCGTGATGGGCACGACCGGCGCGGCGATGCTGCTGATCCGCCCGCTCCTGCGCGCGAACGACAACCGCCGGCACAACGTGCACGTGGTCGTGTTCTTCATCTTTCTCGTCGCGAATGCGGGCGGCCTGCTCACGCCGCTCGGCGATCCGCCGCTGTTCCTCGGTTTTCTCAACGGCGTGGGATTCTTCTGGACTGCGCAGCATCTCGCGCTGCCGATGCTGTTCGTGTGCGGCGTGCTGCTTGTGGTGTTCTACGCGCTCGATAGCTGGTACTTTCGCCGCGCCGGGGAAGTGCACGCCGCTGCGCTCGACGCGACGCCGGACACAGACGCGCTCTCCATCGGCGGCAAGGCGAATTTCGTGTTGCTCGCGCTACTCGTCGTGCTCGTGCTGATGAGCGGCGTGTGGCGTCCCGGTATCGTTTTCGAGGTCGCGGGCGCGCACCTGCAGTTGCAGAATCTCGTGCGCGATGCGGGACTCGTTGCGCTCGCACTCATTTCGCTCGTGTTCACGTCGAAAGCAGCGCGCGCCGACAACGGTTTCGAATGGGCGCCGATCGTCGAGGTGGCCAAACTCTTCGCGGGCATTTTCGTGACGATCACGCCGGTCATCGCGATGTTGCGCGCGGGCGAGGCGGGCGCGTTCGCGGCGCTGATCCGGTTTGTGAGCGACGCGCCAGGCCGCCCCAACGAAGCGATGTACTTCTGGGCGACGGGGCTCCTCTCGTCGTTTCTCGACAACGCGCCCACCTACCTCGTGTTCTTCAATCTCGCGGGCGGCGACGCCAACGCGCTCATGTCCGGCGGCGCGAAAACGCTCGCCGCGATCTCGGCAGGCGCAGTGTGGATGGGCGCGCTCACCTATATCGGCAACGCGCCGAACTTCATGGTGAAGGCGATTGCGCAGTCGCGCGGCGTGCGCATGCCGGGCTTCTTCGGCTATCTTGGCTGGTCGGGCGTGCTGCTCGCGCCGGTGTTTCTCGCGGCCACCTGGCTCTTTTTCGTCTAGCGGCAAGGCGTTTGCGAGCCGGACTGCGAAAAGCGCGCGAGACTTCCCTGAGCGCCCCGTCACGCGCAACAATGACGGACATCGACTGAAGTGTGGAGAGCAACGATGCAAAAGATTCTCGTGGCGCGCCCGATCTTTCCCGACGTGATCGATCGGCTCAAGCAGTATTTCGACGTGGACTGGAACAACGGCGAGGCGCTTTCGCCCGAGGCGCTGCACCAGCGTCTCGCCGACAAGGACGGCGCGCTCACCGCGGGCGACCCGATCGGCGCCGCAACGCTCGCCGCGGCGCCGCGCCTGCGCGTGGTGTCGAACATGGCCGTGGGCTACAACAACTTCGACATGGCCGCCTTCAACGCGGCCAACGTGCTCGGCACCAACACGCCGGACGTGCTCAACGAAACCACGGCCGACTTCGGCTGGGCGCTGATGATGGCGGCCGCGCGCCGCGTGACGGAATCGGAGCACTTCCTGCGCGCGGGCAAGTGGGACAAGTGGTCGTTCGACGCGTTCCTCGGTTCGGACATTTTCGGCGCCACGCTCGGCGTGATCGGCATGGGCCGTATCGGCCAGGCGCTCGCGCGTCGTGCGCGCGGCTTCGACATGCGCGTGGTGTATCACAACCGTTCGCGCGTCGCGGCTGAGATCGAGCGCGAGCTGAATGCCGAATATCTGTCGAAGGAAGACCTGCTCAGGCAGGCCGACCACGTCGTGCTCGTGCTGCCCTATACGGCGCAAAACCATCACACGATCGGCGCAGCCGAACTCGCGCTGATGAAACCCACGGCGACGCTCACCAACATCGCGCGCGGCGGCATCGTCGACGACGCGGCGCTCGCACACGCGCTGCGCACGCGCCAGATCGCGGCGGCGGGCCTCGACGTGTTCGAGGGCGAGCCGCGCGTGCATCCGGCGTTGCTCGAAGTGGAGAACGTCGTGCTCACGCCGCACATCGCGAGTGCGAGCGAAGCCACGCGCCGCGCGATGGCGAACCTCGCCGCCGACAACCTCATCGCGGCGCTCGGCGAGGGACCGCGCGCCGGCCAGCCGCCCAATCCGATCAACCCCGCTGTGCTGGGGCAAGCCCGTAAATGAGTCCGCTCGCAGTCATGTCGCTGGCGATCGTCGCGCTGGCGATCGCATTCGTCGTGACGCTCGTGGCGTTGCTGCGCGCGCGTCAAGGCCATGGCGATGGCGACGCCGAGGTCACGCTCGACGCACTCGATCAACTGAGCGACCGCCTCGCCGCGTCGACCGACACGCAGGCGCGCGCGGCCGAGCGCATCGAGCGCGAGCTGCGCAATGAGATCGCGCGCACGGCGCAGAGCTCGCGCAGCGAGTTCGGCGGCGGCTTCGCGCAGGTGCAGCAGGCGCTGGCGGCGCAGCTCGGCAGCATCGCGACCGTGCAGAACAGCCAGATCGACGGTTTCGCCCAGCAGCTCGCCAAACTCACCGCCGCCAATACGCAGCAGCTCGATGCCGTGCGCCAGAGTCTGCATCAGCAAGCCCAGCAGGCGCGTGACGAGCAGGGCGCCGCGCTGCGCCACTTCGGCGCGCTGCTCACGCAGCAGCTCGGGCAACTCACCGAAGTCAACGACCGCCGCTTCGCCGAAGTGCGCGCGACGCTCGAACAGCGCCTCAAGGACATCGAAGCGAACAACGCGGCGAAGCTCGAGGAAATGCGCCGCACGGTCGACGAGAAGCTGCACGCCACGCTCGAACAGCGCCTTGGCGAATCGTTCAAGCTCGTTTCCGATCGGCTGGAGCAGGTGCATCGCGGGCTTGGCGAGATGCAGACGCTGGCCGCGGGCGTGGGCGACCTGAAGAAGGTGCTCACCAATGTGAAGACGCGCGGCACCTGGGGCGAAGTGCAGCTCGAAGCGCTGCTCGAACAGATGCTCACGCCCGACCAGTACGCGAAGAACGTCGCGACGGTGCCGAAGAGCACGGAGCGCGTGGAATTCGCGATTCGCCTGCCCGGACGCGGCGCGGGCGGCGCGGAACAAGGCGAGCCGGTCTGGCTGCCGATCGACGCCAAATTCCCGCGCGAGGACTACGAGCGTCTCATCGATGCGCAGGAGCGCGCGGACGTGCTCGCGATCGAGGAGGCCGGGCGCGCGCTCGAACTGCGCATCCGCGCGGAGGCGCGCACCATCGCCGAGAAGTACGTCGCGCCCCCGCACACGACCGATTTCGCGCTGCTGTTCCTGCCGACCGAAGGCCTTTACGCCGAAATCCTGCGCCGCCCGGGCTTGACCGATGTCCTGCAGCGCGACTACCGCGTGAGCGTGGCGGGTCCGACCACGCTCACGGCACTTCTCAACAGCCTGCAGATGGGCTTTCGCACGCTCGCGATCGAGCGCCGCTCGAGCGAGGTGTGGCAGGTGCTGGGCGCGGTGAAGACGGAGTTCGGCAAGTTCGGCGACGTGCTCGCGCGCACCAAGACGCAGCTCGAAACGGTCACGCGTTCCATCGAGGCGGCGGAGGTGCGCACGCGTGCGATGAACCGCAAGCTGCGCGACGTCGAGGCGCTGCCGGGCGAGGCCGCCGCGAATCTCCTCGGCGACGCGCTCCGTAATGGCAACGGCAACGGCGACGCAGAAAGCGAAACGGGCTTCGGCGACGAGTGACCGCAACCCGCGCGCCAAAAGACAACGGGCCGCCCGATTCAGGCGGCCCGTTTGCATTCGAGCGTGTGCGGTGCGTTGGCTTAACCGATCATCGTTTCACCAGCTGCGGCGAGCTTTTCGAGCGCATCGCCGGTCATGCGCACGACGCGCCAGTCGGGCAGCACGGTCGCGCCGAGCTTTTCATAGAAGCCGATGGCCGGCGTGTTCCAATCGAGCACGGTCCACTCGAAGCGGGCGCAGCCGCGTTCGAGGGCGATCGCCGCGAGCGCGCGCAGCATCGCGGTGCCGAGGCCGGTGCCGCGCTGCGACGGCTGCACGTAGAGGTCTTCGAGATAAAGGCCGCGGCGGCTCAGGAACGTCGAGTAGTTGTGAAAGAAGAGCGCGTAGCCGACGATGCGGCCGGCGTCTTCCGCCACCAGCGCTTCAGCGGCCGGGCGCGTGCCGAACAGGGCGTCGGCGAGGCCATCGGCCGTGCCCGTGAACAGATGCGTGAGCTTTTCGAACTCCGCGAGCTCGTACATCAGCGCGTGCATCGCGCCGACGTCGGCGGCCGTGGCGGCGCGGATCGTCGCGGCCATCACGCTTCCTCGGGCACGTCGGAAAGATGGATCTCGATGCCGCCGAAGCGCGAGGCCACCCAGTTGTAGGCGTGGCAGGCGATCCACAGCAGGATGAAGCCGACGATCGCGTTGAGCAGCAGCGCGCTGAAGATGGTCGAGAGTTCGACCGCGCCATAGCGCACGAACGCCACGAGCACGCCAAGCAGCACGATCGGCACGCTGAAGGTCAGGTACACGAGGATGAGCGCCTTGGCGGTCTGGCCCGCAGCGATGAACGAGATCTGTTTTTTCATAGTAGTCGGTCCGTTATGCAGGTGTGGACGTGTGGTTGGTTTTGATGACCTCTCGGGCGCCGCCGCGCTAGACGAGTCCATCGAACAGCATGATGTCGACCGCGTCGCCGGCATCGAGATCGCCGGCTTCATGGGCGAGCACGATGAAGCAGTTCGCCTCGCTCATCGTGCTGAGCGCGCCCGAGCTTTGCGAGCCGGTCGGCGCGACGCGCCACTGGCCGCTGGCGTCGCGGCGCGCGAGGCCGCGCTGGAATTCGGTGCGGCCTGCGCGCTTTTTGATCGGCTGATCGCTCAATGCCGGCACGAGCGGGACGGGCTGCGCTTGCGCGCCCGCCATCGCCAAGAGAGCGGGGCGCACGATCTGGTAGAACGAGACCATCGTCGCGACCGGGTTGCCGGGCAGCCCGAACAGGAGCGCCGCGCGGCCCGCGCCCGGGCGTCCGCCCGACCAGATGCGGCCGAACGCAAGCGGGCGGCCGGGACGCATGGCGAGGCCCCAGAACGAGACGTCGCCGAGCGTTTGCAACTGGGTGCGCGTGAAATCGGCTTCGCCGACCGAGACGCCGCCGGAGGTTAGCACGACATCGGCGGATTCGGCAGCGAGTTTCAGCGTGGCGGCCAGCGCCGCGGGGTCGTCGCGCACGACGCCCAGATCGATCGCCTCGACGTTCAGGCGCTGCAGCATCGCGCCGAGCGCGTAGCGGTTGCTGTCGTAGATGCAGCCCGCTTCGAGCGGCTCGCCTGGCGAGCGCAGTTCGTCGCCGGTCGAGAAGTAGGCCACGCGCAGGCGCTGCTTCACGTGCGCCTCGATGAGGCCAAGCGACGCCAGCAAGCCAATGTCGGACGCGCGCAGCACGCGGCCGGCCGCGAGCGCCGCGCCGCCGCGCGCGAGGTCCTCGCCCTTACGGCGCGCGTTCGCGCCGCGTTTGACGGCGTTTGCTTCGAAAGTGACGACGTCGCCCTGCACAGACACATGCTCTTGCGGCACGACGGTGTCGCAGTTCGCGGGCATCGGCGCGCCGGTCATGATGCGCACGCACGCACCCGCGGCAACGTCGCCCGGGTAAGCGTGACCGGCGAAGGCCTTGCCGCATACGGCGAGCGAGAGGGCGCCGGAGATGTCGGCCAGGGCCGCGCCATCGAACGCGTAGCCGTCCATCGCGGCGTTGTCGTGCGCGGGAACGTCGATGGGCGAAATCACGTCTTGGGCCAGCACACGCGCGAGCGCTTCACGCAGCGGCACGCGTTCGCTCGCCGCAAGCGGCGTCGCCCACTGCAGCACGATGGCCTGGGCGGCGCTGACGGGCAAAGCTTGCGGATCGTACTGGCTGATGCAGCCGGCGCTGCCGGAGGGATGGTTAAGCGTGGTCATCGAGTGAGGAAGCGTCGCATCCGCACGGCGTGTGCGGCGATCGTCCAGGCGGGCGTGCCGGCCGTGTGCCGGGGACGGCGGCCGACCGGGCGGCGCCCGATTGCAATTCAGGCGCGTTCGAGTTCGGCCAGTTCCTGTAAGGAATTGATATTGTAAAACGCACGTTCGTCGGCAAAGGCGACTTCGGTGGCCGTGTGGCGCGCGTACCACGCACGCACCTTGCGCTCGCCGGCGGCGAGGAAGGCGGCAAGGTCGTCGGCGAGCGAGGTGCGTACGAGCGCGAATACCGGGTGCAGCGAGACCACGCCTTCGGCATTCGTCGTGGTCGCGGTCACGATGTCGGCGCGCGCCGAGAGCGCGGCGTGGCCCAGGCGCTCGGCGAGATCGGCCGGCAGCCAGGGCGAGTCGCAGGGCGCCGTGAGGAGCCATTCGGTTTGCGCCGCACGCAGTCCCGCGAGGAGCCCCGCGAGCGGGCCCGGGAAGTCGGGCAGCGTATCGGCGAGCACGCTCGCTCGCCATGGTGCGCCGAGCGCCGCATAAGCATCACCGTTGCGGTTCGCGCTGATCGAGAGGGCGCCGACCTGCGGCGCGAGGCGCGTGAGCACGTGCGCGGCAAGCGGTTTGCCGTGCAGCATCTGCAAGCCCTTGTCCGCGCCGCCCATACGCTGGCCGCGGCCGCCCGCGAGCACGAGGCCCGTGATCGATGCCGTGGAAATGGGGTTGGCGCTCGTCGGCGTCATGGGCTGCTCAGCCGCCGATATAGGACATTTCGATGCGGCGCTCGTCGGAGGCCGCCGGCGCCTGCGCGCTGCCCCGCAGCTGCGAATAGCGGTCGGCGCGGCCTTCCCATACCTGCGCGATGGCGCCGGAGATTGCCGTGTCGGTGGCGCCGTTGCGCAACAGCGCGCGCAGGTCGTAACCCATCGAGGCGAAGAGGCACAGGTACAGCTTGCCCTCGGTCGAAAGGCGCGCGCGCGTGCAGTCGCCGCAGAACGCGCGCGTCACGCTGGAGATCGCGCCGATTTCGCCCGCGCCATCTGCGTAGCCCCAGCGCTGCGCCGTTTCGGCGGCGTTGTGGGGCTCCAGCGGCACGAGCGGCCAGTGCTCGGAAATGCGCGCGACGACTTCCGCCGACGGCAGCACTTCGGCCATGTTCCAGCCGTTCGAGGTGCCCACGTCCATGTACTCGATGAAGCGCAGCGTCACATCCGTGCCGCGGAAATGCCGTGCAAGCGGCACGATCTCGCCGTCGTTCGTGCCGCGCTTGACGACCATGTTGACCTTGATCGGCGCGAGACCCACGGCTTGTGCCGCCGCAATGCCGTCGAGCACGTCGGCCACCGCGAAGTCGGCGTCGTTCATGCGGCGAAAGAGGGCGTCGTCGAGGGCGTCCAGGCTCACCGTCACGCGTGTGAGGCCCGCGTCACGCAGCGCGCGCGCCTTGCGGGCAAGCAGCGAGCCATTGGTGGTGAGCGTGATATCGAGCGGTTCGCCTGCGGGCGTACGCAGCGCGGCGAGCCGCTCGATCAGGAATTCGATGTTCTTGCGCAGCAGCGGCTCACCACCCGTGAGGCGGATCTTGGTGACGCCATGCGCGACGAAAAGCCGCGCGAGCCGCTCGATTTCTTCGAGCGAAAGCAGCGCGGAATGGGGCAAAAACGGGTAATCCTTGTCGAACACGGCTCGCGGCATGCAGTACACGCAGCGGAAATTACAGCGGTCCGTGACCGAGATGCGAAGGTCGCGCAGGGGTCTGGCGAGCGCGTCGAAGACCGCGCCAGAAGGCGCGCGCACGGCTTCTGCGGCCGTCCGGGGCAATTCGGGCGGCAGCGATCGAACGTCGGCAACAGGGATGATGCGTCGTGTCATGGTCTCTTCGTTCTCGCGTTAGTTCGATTTTAGCCGAACCAGGACCTGCCTTCAGACAAGGGAGAACGCTGATATATCAAAAAAAGCCCGCCGGGAGGGGCGGGCTTTTCGGGGTGCGCCGGAATCGGGGCCCGGCGGCCAGTTGCCTTGCAGCGCTTACGGCAGGCGGGTGGTCTCGACCTGCTGCATCGGCGTGCTGTCGACCGGCGGCAGCGGCTTGCGCTCGCGCGGCGTGCGTGCGGGCTTGACCAGCTGCGCGGCGGCTTGCTGCGCAGCGCGCAGCTTGTCGGCGTCAGTATTGACCCAGACGAGACCCGCCGATTCCAGCATCGGGCGCAGCGTGTCTGCGGTGGGGGCAGCCGCGGGCGCCGCCGTTGCCACCGGGGCCGGATGCGAGGCAACCGGCTCGGTGATCGCGACGACCGCCGGAGCGGCGGCTACCGCTTCTTGTGCCGGCTCCGGTTGAGCGACGGGCGCTGCTGCCGCTGCCACGGGCTCTTCGGTCCGCGGTGCTTCGACGCGATCTTCGCGCACGACAGGCGGCGTTTCGGCCTGAACCGGCTCCACCGGGGCTGCCGGCGCGACCGGTTCGTCCGCTGCGGCAGGGGCCACAGGAGCGACAGGTGCCACAGCTTCTTCGGCCTTCGGCTCGACCGCGTGTGCGGTTTCGACGCTCACCGGTGCGGCTTCGGCGGGTGCCGGAGCCGGCTCGGCAGGAGCCGGAGCTTGCTCTGCAGCGGGCGCGACGGTTTCGACGGGCGCCGTCGTCACTGCAGCGGGAGGCACGTGCCCGGCTTCAGCGACGGCGGCTGCGGCCGGCAGTGCGGTCACGACAGGCTCGGCAGCCGCCTCGGTGCGCGCTTCTACGGCCGGTGCTTCATGCACTTGTGCGGCAATGGCAGGCTGCTCGAGCGCCGGTTGGGCGGGGGCGGCTTGCTCTTCGCCTTCCGGTGCATCTGCGCCCGGTGTCAGGCCGGCTGCATCCGTCTCGCGCTCGCGGCGACCACCGCGGCGGCCGCGGCGGCGGCGGCGGCGTTCTTCGCCTTCACGCGGTGCGCCATCTTCGTCGGCACTGGCGCTCACGCCTTCGAGCAGGTCTTCCGTCTGCGGCGCTTCGACGCCTTCGGCGCCTGCCGATGCGGCGTCAAGACGCGCTTCCTGGGCTTCAGCGGCCTCGGCTTGCTGACGGCGACGCGACTCACCGCGCTCGCCACGTTCACCACGCTCGCGGCGCTCGCCACGTGCGGCGCCGGCTTCTGCCGTTACATCGCTACGTTCCTGACCGCGCTCGACGCGTTCGATGCGCTGTTCGCGCTCGGTGCGCGCTTCGCGGGTTTCACGCGGTTCACGTTGCTCGCGCGGTTCGCGTTGTTCACGCGGCTCACGCGGCTCGCGGACACCACGGCCTTCGCGTGCTTCACGCGGCTCACGCTGTTCGCGCGGCTCGCGTTCCTCACGGCGGCCAGCCGGCTGGCCGGCACGTGCGCCGCCTGCGCTTTCGCCGCGGGCTGCCGCGTCGCGGCCGCCGGAGCGGCGATTGCGGTTGCGATCGCCGCCGGTCTTCTCACCGCGCTCGGTACGCGCTTCGCGGGTCGGACGGGCAGTCTTTTCGGGTTGAGCGACCGGTGCCGGCGCGGGCGCCGCAGCCGGTGCACCGCCAAAGAGACGCTTGACCCAGCCAAAGAAGCCGCCGCCCGCGGGCGTGACAGCCAGTTGTGCCGCGACGGGCGCGGTTTCGGCCGGCTTGACCGGCGCGCTCGGCGCCGGGCGCTCCGGCGTGATGCCCTTCACCGCCGCTTCCTGTTTCGGCTTGGCTTCGGCGGTACGCTTGCTGTAGCCGGTTTCCGACTCGAGTTCGCGAGCCGCTTCCTCGGCCATCTTCCACGAGGCGCGCGGGTCGTCGAGGCGCGCATCGTCGTGACGCAGGCGCTCGAGCTTGTAGTGCGGCGTTTCGAGGTGCTTGTTCGGGATCAGAACGACCGCAACCTTGAAGCGCGACTCGATCTTGTTGATCTCCGAGCGCTTTTCGTTGAGCAGGAAGGCGGTCACTTCGACCGGCACCTGGCAATGAATTGCCGCGGTGTTTTCCTTCATCGCCTCTTCCTGGATGATGCGCAGCACCTGCAGCGCCGACGATTCCGTATCGCGGATATGACCCGTGCCGTTACAGCGCGGGCAGGTCACGTGGCTGCCTTCCGAGAGGGCGGGGCGCAGGCGCTGGCGCGACAGCTCCATCAGGCCGAAGCGCGAGATCTTGCCCATCTGCACGCGGGCGCGGTCGTGGCGCAGCGCGTCTTTCAGGCGCTGCTCGACTTCGCGCTGGCTCTTGGCCGACTCCATGTCGATGAAGTCGATCACGATCAGGCCGCCCAGGTCGCGCAGACGCAGCTGGCGCGCCACTTCGTCGGCGGCTTCGAGGTTGGTGCGCGCGGCGGTTTCCTCGATGTCGGCGCCCTTGGTGGCGCGCGCCGAGTTCACGTCGATGGCGACCAGGGCTTCGGTGTGGTCGATCACGATCGCGCCGCCCGAGGGCAGCGGCACCGTGCGCGAATACGCCGTCTCGATCTGGTGCTCGATCTGGAAACGCGAGAAAAGCGGCACGTCGTCGTGATACCGCTTCACCTTATTGACATTGTCCGGCATCACGATATCCATGAAGGCGCGCGCCTGGTCATGGATCTCGGTGGTGTCGATGAGGATTTCGCCGATGTCGGGCTGGAAGTAGTCGCGGATCGCGCGAATGACGAGGCTCGATTCCAGGTAGATCAGCATGGGCTGACCGGACTGGCCGGCCTGCGACGCGGCTTCGATGGCGCGCCACAGTTGCAGCAGGTAGTTCAGGTCCCACTGGAGCTCTTCGGCGGAGCGGCCGATGCCGGCCGTACGCGCGATGATGCTCATGCCGTCCGGCAGTTGCAGCTGCGCCATGGTTTCGCGCAGTTCCTGACGGTCGTCGCCCTCGATGCGGCGCGAGACGCCGCCGCCGCGCGGGTTGTTCGGCATGAGCACGAGGTAGCGGCCGGCGAGCGAGATGAACGTGGTGAGGGCGGCGCCCTTGTTGCCGCGCTCTTCCTTCTCGACCTGGACGATCAGCTCCTGGCCTTCCTTGAGGGCGTCCTGAATGCGCGCGCCGCGCATGTCGATGCCTTCGCGGAAGTACTGGCGGGCGACTTCCTTGAACGGCAGGAAGCCGTGGCGGTCTTCGCCGTAGTTGACGAAACACGCCTCGAGCGAAGGCTCGATCCGGGTGACGATCCCCTTGTAGATGTTGCCTTTGCGCTGTTCGCGCCCGGCGGTTTCGATGTCGATGTCGATGAGCTTCTGTCCATCGACGATGGCGACACGCAGTTCTTCCTGCTGTGTCGCGTTGAACAGCATTCGTTTCATTGAACGACTCCAGTGCGTTCGCGCGCGAGCCGCACGGTGCGCGGCGGTGACGCCAGGCAGCACGGTGCGGGCAGCGGCGAGCCGCGCCTTATTGTGTTGTCACAAGCACGCTGGAGCGGGAACGATGGCGGGGAGAATTGCCTTTCCTGGGCGCCGGTCCGGCGTTGCGTTGCCGTGGACGGGGCCGCGTGGGCACATGCGAAATACGTCTTCAAGAAGAGAAGAGACATGCCGCGGGTTCGCGACGGCAACGTTTTCCTGCGCTTCCAATCCACCTGGCTGCCGTGACCATGAACGTGCCGATGGGTGTGCCCATCGCACTGGCCGTGACAGACGCCGGCCGCAGCGGCGAACCGCGCGCGCTTGCGACTGGATCAGGTTCGCGGCCTCAAGATTCAATCAGGGCCGCGCACGGGAAGCTATTCAGGAACGCCCGTCTTCCCCCTCGGGGTGTCTCGCCACTTTTGACGTCGCCGTGTCCCGCACATTGCCGGGACGCTTCGGGCGCTCGCCGTATTTTCGCCACCAGCGCCTCCTGCAGCGGTCACTTCGACCGCGCGGCGGGACGCGCCGGATAAATTCTTTATACCAATGTTCCGTTACCGTCGGAGCCGCTCCTGACCGAACGTGCCTGTGGGCGCCGTCCCTGCCGGAGTGGTGATCCGTGCGTGCAACTCGTTGCTTCTCATCAAACGGGGTGAGCAACCAGCCCCGGGCGCAAGTAAAATAACCGTTTATCGCTTGCAGCCTGCGCTCGCCGCGTGGTCCAAGTCCAGGATAACCCCCTTGGGGTGTCCATTGGGTGGTTCGCAGAACATTTGGCCATTTGGCCTGGGCCATTTGGCCTACCGTTGCGTCGGCGCTGGGCAAATTATATTCAGAATGAAAGGGTTAGGCAAAACATCCCAGAATCAGGTCGCAAGCGACCAGGTTTCGTTCGTCGAAATCGACGAGGGCGCGGCCGGTCAGCGCATCGACAATTTTCTCGTGCGCGTCTGCAAAGGCGTGCCGAAAAGCCACATCTATCGCATTTTGCGCAGCGGGGAAGTGCGCGTAAATAAGGGCCGGGTCGACGCGCAGTATCGGCTCGCGGAAGGAGACATCGTGCGCGTGCCGCCCATCCGCACGTCGCAGTCGAATGCGCCGGCCGGCGCCACGCCCGTGCCGGCGGCCCAGTTTCCCATCATCTACGAGGACGACGCGCTGCTCGTCATCGACAAGCCTGCCGGCGTGGCCGTGCACGGCGGCAGCGGGGTGGCGTTCGGCGTGATCGAGCAGTTGCGCGCGGCGCGAACGCAGGGCAAGTTCCTCGAACTGGTCCACCGGCTCGACCGCGAAACGTCGGGCGTGCTGATGCTCGCCAAGAAGCGCGCCGCACTCGTGGGCCTGCATGCGCAGATGCGCGATAACCAGACCGACAAGCGCTATTACGCCTGCGTCCACGGCGAATGGGCGAGCGACTGGGGCCGTCGGCGCGCTGTGAAGGAGCCGCTTCACAAATATCTGACCCCGGAAGGCGAGCGTCGTGTGCGCGTGCAGCCGGACGGCATGCCCTCGCATACGGTGTTCAATCTCGTCGAGCGCTGGCCGGGCTACGCGCTGCTCGAAGCCGAACTGAAGACGGGCCGCACGCACCAGATCCGCGTGCACCTCGCTCACCTCGGCCTGCCGATCGTCGGCGACGCCAAGTACGGCGACTTCGCGCTCAACAAGGATCTCGCGCGCACGGGCGCGCGGCCGGGCATCAAGCGGATGTTCCTGCATGCGCACCGGTTGAAGCTCGCTCACCCGATCACGGGCGTCCCGTTGCAGTTCGAGGCGCCGCTGCCGGCGGATTGCCGCGGCTTCGTCGACGCGCTGCGCGCGCAGCGCGAGCAAGGCGCGGCAACCGACGCGGCCCGACCTGACGCGGCCCAACCTGACGCGGCCCGTCCCGAATGACACCGAATCTGACAGCGTTTGGAGAAGTCCTGCATGGCTCGAGAGTTATTTGACCTGATTGTGTTCGACTGGGACGGCACCCTGATGGACTCGACCGCCCATATCACGCGCAGCATCCAGGCGGCGTGCCGCGACCTCGGCTTGCCCGTGCCCGGCGACGAGGCGGCGAGCTACGTGATCGGCCTCGGCCTGCGCGAGGCGCTGCAGATCGCCGCGCCCACGCTCGATCCGGCCGACTACCCGCGGCTCGTCGAGCGCTATCGCATCCATTATTTGCTGAAGGACCAGCAGACCGAGCTGTTCGCAGGCGTGCGCGAGATGCTCGCGGAACTGCGCGACACCGGCTACCTGCTCGCCGTGGCGACGGGCAAGAGCCGCGTGGGGCTGAACCGCGCGCTGGCGGATTCGCGGCTCACGAGCCTCTTCGACGGCACCCGCTGCGCCGATGAAACCTTCTCGAAGCCGCATCCGGCCATGCTTCAGGAGCTCACGCGCGAACTGGGGCAGGATCTGGGTCGCACGGTGATGATCGGCGACACGACCCACGATCTGCAGATGGCGATCAACGCGGGCGCGGCTGCCATTGGCGTGGCGTATGGCGCGCACGCATCCGGCGCACTCGAAAAGCTCGAGCCGCGCTTTGTCGCGCCCGACGTAGCTGCGCTCGCGGGCTGGCTGCGGGAGAACGCATGAGCGCGGCGCCCGAGACAGCGGCGCTCGAGCCGGTGCGCGTCTGCGCGTCCGACGAACTCACCGAGGGCGGCGAGGGTCGGCGCATGAATGCGACCTACGCGGGAGGCGACGCGGTGGTGTTCTTCGTGCGCTATGGCGGAGAGGCGTACGGCTACCTGAACCGCTGCGCGCACGTGCCGATGGAACTCGACTGGGTCGAGGGCCAGTTCTTCGAGTCCTCGGGGCTCTATCTGATATGCGCCACGCACGGCGCGATCTACCAGCCCGACACGGGCAAGTGCGTGGGCGGCCCATGCCGCGGCGGGCGTTTGCGCCCCGTGCAAGTCGAGGAACGCGACACGCCGGAGGGGCGTGCGGTATTCTGGCTGCCGGACGACGCTTTGCGTCCGACCCCAACCTGATTCCCGACTTTCGACCCTTTCGACCGTAACCCGCTCGCATGTCCGACAATCCGACCCCTGATTCGAACGAAGCGCCACGCGCGGCTTCGTCAGACCGCGGCGCGCCCGCGCCTGGCTGGGAGCGCGAGGCGCTCGAACGTATCGCGCTCGCGGCCATCACCGAGCAGCGTGCGGCGCGGCGCTGGCGTATTTTCTTTCGCTTCGCGTTTCTCGCCGTGTTCGTGGTGATCGCGTGGGCGATCCTCGATCTGTCGGGCGCGCGCGTGGAGAGTGAAGGGCGCCACACGGCGCTCGTTTCGCTCGACGGCGAAATCGGCTCCGACACCCCGGCGAACGCGGAGGACATCATCAGCGCGCTCGACAGCGCCTTCGACGACGACGGCACCGCGGGCGTCATCCTGCATATCGACAGCCCCGGCGGCAGCCCGGTGCAGGCCGGCATCATCAACGACGAGATCCACCGTCTGCGCATCAAGTATCCGGCCATCCCGCTGTATGTGGTGGTGGGCGACATGTGCGCTTCGGGCGGATATTACGTTGCGGCCGCCGCCGACAAGATTTACGTCAACAAGGCGAGCATCGTGGGCTCGATCGGCGTGCTGATGGACGGATTCGGCTTTACCGGCCTCATGGACAAGCTCGGCGTCCAGCGGCGCCTGCGTACCTCGGGAGAAAACAAGGGCTTCTTCGATCCGTTCTCGCCCGACACGCCGAAAATGGACGCGCATGCCCAGGAGATGCTCGACCAGATCCACCAGCAGTTCATCGACGCCGTGAAGGCCGGCCGCGGCAAGCGTCTGAAGGACTCGCCGGATATCTTCTCGGGCCTGTTCTGGACCGGGCAGAAGAGCGTGGATCTCGGTCTGGCTGACGGCTACGGCGACACCGATTACGTGGCGCGCGAGGTCATCAAGGCGCCGGACGTCGTCGATTACACGGTCAAGCAGAGCCTCACCGATCGCGTGGCGAAGCGCGTGGGCGCGAACATCGGCTCGGCGGCTGTGCATTCGCTGCTGATGGGCGGCAAGCTGTCGGTGCACTGAGCACTGGCTGGGCGTTAGCCACCGGTCGTCCTCGAGAAAAATCGGCCGCTGCGCGAGGGTTGCGCAGCGGCCGATTCGTTTTTGCGCGCCGAAGGGTTCAGTGCGCGAGCAGCAGGAAGATCGCCGGCCGCTTGTGCAATTCGGGCGCGGGCTTCTTTTTCCAGTCGGACACGGCGCGGCTTACGATCGTCTCCGTGGGCAGCGTGAGATCGGCGGCGACGCACACGAGCGTGGAGGGCGCACAGGTCGCGAGCAGCGCGTCGAGCAGCGTGCGGTTGCGGTAGGGCGTCTCGATGAAGATCTGCGTCTGCTTGCCCTTGCGCGAGATCTGCTCGAGATCGCGCAGCTTTTTCACGCGCTCGTTCGCGTCGACGGGCAGGTATCCGTGAAACGCGAAGCTCTGGCCGTTCAGGCCCGACGCCATCAACGCGAGCAGAATCGAACTCGGACCCACGAGCGGCACGACCTTGATGCCGCGCTCGTGCGCGCGCCGCACGAGCAGCGCGCCCGGATCGGCGACTGCGGGCACGCCCGCCTCGGAAACGAGCCCCGTGTCGATGCCCGCGAGCAGCGGGGCGAGCAGCTTTTCGACCTCGCCGGCGGGCGTGTTGACATTGAGTTCGCGGATCTCGATTTCCTGGATCGGCCGCGTCGTGCCCACGCGCTTGAGGAAGGCGCGCGTGGTCTTCGCGTTTTCGCCGATGTAGCTGGCGAGTGCACCCGCGCGTTCGCGCACGGGCGTCGGCAGGACGGCATTGAGCGCGTCGTCGTCGCCTTCGCCGAGCGTGTTGGGAATCAGATAGAGGGTGCCGAGGCTCATGCTTGCGTCTCCAGCAACGGGTATCCCGCGGCAAGCAGCATGCGCGTGAGCGCGATGAGCGGCAGGCCAATCAGGGCGGTGGGGTCGTCAGATTCGATCGCTTCGAGCAGCGTGATGCCAAGCCCTTCCGCTTTCGCGCTGCCCGCGCAGTCGTAAGGCGTTTCGGCGCGCAGGTAGGCGTCGAGCGCGGCGTCGGGCAGGTCGCGAAAGCGCACCTTCGTGACGACATCGACGGTATCCGTTTGGCCAGTCGCGGTGTCGAGCACGCTCAGGGCACTATGGAACAACACTTCGCGGCCGCGCATGGCCAGCAACTGCTCGAGCGCGCGCTCGTGCGTGCCGGGCTTGCCGATCTGGCGGCCATCGAAGGTGGCGACCTGGTCGGAGCCGATCACCAGCGTTCGCGTCGCGCCGGCGGGCAGCGCGGCGGCCACGGCGCGGGCCTTCGCGGCAGCCAGGCGCAGCGCCGTCGCTTCGGGCGTTTCGCCGGGCTGCGGCGTTTCGTCGACGGCGGGCACGGCCGTGTCGAAGGGAATGCGCAGGCGCTCGAGCAACTCGCGCCGGTAGCGCGAGCTGGAGGCGAGGATGAGGGCGGGGCGGCCCGTGCGCGGGGCCTGCGAGGGAGAATCCTGCATGTTCGATCTGAGTATCGGAGTATGGAAGAGCGGCTGCGAATGTGGCTGCGTTTGCGACTGGAGAAAAGGCGGCTGTGGTTTGGCGATTTTCGGGCGGATTTCGCCGTGAAAACGGGGGCGGATATCCCGCAAAACGTCGTCAGAGGCTCCCGAAAACCGCGCTTGCACAGACACTTGCGTACGCGAGCTTAAGTGTTTGACTCACAAAGATAAAGGCGATATGATTTTGGGCTTTTCATCGGTACGCTCTCGTCGCACGTCTTGTGCGGGCGCCTGAATTTCGCGGCGTCACGGCTCGAATGACCTTGCCGGCAGTAGCGTGTCGATGGCGAATGTTGGCAAGCGCAGGTCGATAGCGACCCGTGCGGGCCGGCCAGGCTGGATTGCTGCGGGCCGCTGGCGGCTTTCGCGCATCGCTCGCCGCGCCCTAAGCCTTGAAGCAGGAGAGCGCACATGACCGAACACACTGGCAAGCCTGCTGGCGCCGAATTGAATCCGCGCGACTTCGATATCTTCGAATTCGCGCGCAGCGAGCGCGAAGCGGCAGGCGTCGTGCGCGTCTCGCAACTGCCGCGCATGTTAAACGAAGTCCCGGCCGACGCGCCAGATCGCGACACCGCGTTCACCTGGCAGGCTGCGGGCTTTACCCAGCAGGAATTGCAGGACGACGGCACCGAAGGGTCGCAGCCATACCTGCGGCTGGCTGTTCACGGTGGCGCGTGGCTCACGTGCCAGCGGTGCCTCGCTCCCTACGAGCAGGCATTCAATGCGGATGCGACCTTCCGTATCGTCCAGACGGAAGAAGAGGCGGACGAGTTTCCGCTCGACGACGATGAAGTCGAAGTGATCGTGGGCTCGCGCCATTTCGATCTCGTCGACTTGATCGAAGAGGAGCTGTTGCTCGCGCTGCCGCTGGTGCCGAAGCACGAAGTCTGTCCGGAAATTCACGAAAGCCTCGCCTCGGGTCCCGACGGCGCGGAAGGCGTGGATTCCGTAGACGACGTGCCGGAGCAGGAAATCGAGCCGGAAGAGCGCGTCAACCCGTTTGCGGCGCTCGAATCGCTCAAGAAGGACGGTCCTGGCAGCAAGCACTGAGGGAAGCCTTGGGCGGCTGTGCGGGGCAGGCAGTACCAGACGCGTGGGCCTGAGCCCGGAGTCCGGCCATCCCCCAAGGGTGGCGGCGGCCGGATCGGGCTGTGTTAGAATTCGGAAAATTTTCAGGAGTTATCATGGCAGTTCAACAAAACAAGAAGTCGCCGTCGAAGCGCGGTATGCACCGCTCGCACGATTTCCTCACGGGCGCGCCGCTGGCCGTCGAGCCGAGCACGGGTGAAGTGCATCTGCGTCACCACATCAGCCCGAACGGCTACTACCGCGGCAAGAAAGTCGTCAAGACCAAGAACGACTAATCGTTTCAGCGTGCGGCGCAGTGTTTGACATCTGGCGCCGCATCTGACGATTCCGTTCGCTTGACCATATTTCGGCTCGGCAAAAAGGCGGCATTCAACTGCCGCTTTTTTATGCCTGAAATCCGTCGCATTCCATGACTGTTACGCTCACGATAGATTGCATGGGAGGCGACCACGGCCCGTCTGTGACGGTGCCTGCCGCAGTCCATTTCGTCCGCTCGCACCCCGACGCGCATCTCATGCTCGTGGGCGTCGAGTCGGCGGTTCGCGCCCAGTTGAAGAAGCTGAAGGCGTCGGACCATCCCGCGCTTACCGTCGTGCCCGCCACCGAGGTCGTCGAAATGGACGATCCGGTTGAAGTCGCCCTGCGCAAGAAAAAAGATTCGTCGATGCGCGTCGCGCTCAATCGCGTGAAAGAGGGCGAGGCGCAAGCCTGCATCTCGGCCGGCAATACCGGTGCGCTAATGGCCGTCTCGCGCTACGTGCTCAAGACGTTGCCCGGCATCGAACGCCCGGCCATCGCCTTCGCGCTGCCGAACCCGCGCGGCTATACGACGATGCTAGACCTCGGCGCGAACGTCGACTGCGAACCGCAGCACCTGCTGCAGTTCGCGGAGATGGGCCACGCGCTCGTCGCGGCGCTCGAGGGCAAGGATCGCCCAACCATCGGGCTCCTCAATATCGGCGAAGAAGTCATCAAAGGCAACGACACCATCAAGCGCGCGGGCGAGCTCCTGCGCGCGAGCACGCTGAACTTCCGCGGCAACGTCGAAGGCAACGACATTTACAAGGGCACCGTCGACGTCATCGTCTGTGACGGTTTCGTTGGGAATGTCGCGCTCAAGACGTCGGAGGGCCTCGCGCAGATGCTCAACGACATGATCAAGGAAGAGTTCGGCCGCTCGTGGCTCACGAAGCTCATGGCGATTGCCGCACTGCCCGTGCTCATGCGCTTCAAGAAGCGTGTCGACCATCGCCAGTACAACGGCGCGGCGCTGCTCGGCCTGAAGAGCCTCGTCATCAAGAGCCACGGCTCGGCCGATGCCTACGCGTTTGAGTGTGCGATCAATCGCGGGTATGATGCCGTCAAAAATGGCGTGCTGGAGCGCCTCGCGCACGCCATGGAAGAAAACGCCGGTTCGCTCGAACAGGCGGCAGACGAGCCCGGCGGCGCCCAGAACGTGCAAGCCGCGCAGGCGGGGCAGGCTACCAGTGCGCCCAGCCAGGCAGCGGGCGAGGTACCGCCCGGCGCCGCATCATCCTCGAAGGCATAATGGCTCAATCGACTCTCTATTCCCGCGTGATCGGCACGGGCAGCTACCTTCCGCCTGATCGCGTCACCAACCAGGAACTGGCCGAACGGCTCGCCGCAAAAGGCGTCGAAACGAGCGACGAGTGGATCGTGGCCCGCACGGGCATTCACGCGCGCCACTTCGCCGCGCCCGACGTCACGACGAGCGATCTCGCGCTTGCGGCATCGCAGCGCGCGATCGCGGCAGCCGACGTCGATCCGCAGTCGATCGACCTCATCATCGTCGCCACTTCCACGCCCGATTTCGTCTTTCCGAGCACGGCCTGCCTCTTGCAGAACAAGCTCGGCATCCGCAATCACGGCGCGGCGTTCGACGTGCAGGCCGTGTGCTCGGGCTTCGCGTACGCCGTTTCGGTAGCCGACAGCCTGATCCGCAGCGGCCAGCATCGCACGGCGCTCGTGGTCGGCGCGGAGACCTTCTCGCGAATTCTCGATTTCAACGATCGCACCACCTGTGTGCTGTTCGGCGACGGCGCAGGCGCGATCATCCTGCAGGCGTCGAGCGAACCGGGCGTGCTTTCGAGCGCGCTGCACGCCGATGGCAGCTACGCGCACATCTTGTGTACGCCGGGCAACGTGCACGGCGGTGTGATCGCGGGCAACGCGTTCCTGCACATGGACGGCCAGGCCGTGTTCAAGCTGGCCGTGAACGTGCTCGAAAAGGTCGCGATCGAGGCGCTCGACAAGGCGCAGCTAAGCGCTGACCAGGTCGACTGGCTGATCCCGCACCAGGCCAACATCCGCATCATGCAGGGCACTTGCCGCAAGCTCGGCCTGCCCGCGGAGCGCATGGTGGTGACGGTGGGCGAACATGGCAACACCTCGGCGGCCTCGATTCCGCTCGCTTTCGACGTCGCGGTGCGCGACGGCCGCATCAAGCGCGGCCACAACGTGCTGATCGAAGGCGTCGGCGGCGGCTTCACCTGGGGCGCCTCCGTCATCCGCTTCTAAGCATCCTGAGCGGGCTTTCGCGCTCCCGCAGCGGTCCTGGCGCACGACATGCATGTCGCGCGCAGCCGGCGGCGGTTCATCCGAGCACATTGCCCACCCGTATTGATCGAATTTGGGGACGTTATGAAATTCGCGTTCGTTTTTCCCGGACAAGGCTCGCAGGCCGTCGGCATGCTCGACGCCTTCGCCGATAACGCCATCGTGCGCGAGACGCTGCAAGAAGCGTCCGACGCGCTGGGCCAGGACCTCGGCAAGCTGATCGCCGAAGGTCCCGCCGAAGAACTCAATCTCACCACCAACACGCAGCCGGTCATGCTCACCGCCGCCTACGCCGTCTATCGCGCGTGGCAGCAGGCGGGCGGCCCTCTGCCTGCCATCGTCGCGGGCCACAGCCTCGGCGAATACACGGCGCTCGTCGCCGCCGGCGTCCTCGCGTTCCGCGACGCCGTGCCGCTCGTGCGCTTTCGCGCGCAGGCGATGCAAAGCGCGGTGCCGGTGGGCGAGGGCGGCATGGCCGCCGTGCTCGGTCTCGACGACGACACCGTGCGCGCAGTCTGCACGGAAGCCGCTGCTGCGAGCGGCGGCGTGGTCGAAGCCGTGAACTTCAACGCGCCGGCGCAAGTCGTGATCGCGGGCCACAAGGGCGCGGTCGAGAAGGCCTGCGAGATCGCCAAGGCGAAGGGCGCCAAGCGCGCGCTGCCGCTGCCGGTTTCGGCGCCGTTCCACTCGTCGCTGCTCAAGCCTGCCTCGGATCAGCTGCGCGACTATCTCGCGAACGTGACGCTGAACGCGCCGCAGATCCCCGTGGTGAACAACGTCGACGTGGCATTCGAAACCGACCCCGCGAAAATTCGCGACGCGCTCGTGCGCCAGGCCGCGGGCGCCGTGCGCTGGGTCGAATGTGTGCAGGCCATTGCGGCGCAAGGCGCGACGCACGTGGTCGAATGCGGTCCGGGCAAGGTGCTTGCGGGCCTCACCAGGCGTATCGACGGCAACCTGGTCGGCGCCTCGGTGCTCGATCCGAAGTCGCTCGACGAAGCGCTCGCGCTTCTGAAGGCCTGAGCGCCTACGCCACCACCGCTAACGGATTCAAACGATGGAAAAGACTCTCGACAATCAAGCCGCGATCGTGACCGGGGCCACCCGCGGCATCGGCCGCGCGATCGCGCTGGAACTGGCGCGCCAGGGCGCGACGGTGATCGGTACGGCAACGAGCGAAGCCGGCGCGCAGGCCATCTCGGCCGCTTTCGAAGCAGCGGGCCTGAAGGGCCGCGGCGCGGTGCTCAACGTGAACGACGCCGCTGCGGCGGAGGCGCTGATCGACGCAACGGTCAAGGAATTCGGCGGTCTTGCGATCCTCGTCAATAATGCGGGCATCACGCAGGACAACCTGGCGATGCGCATGAAGGACGACGAGTGGGACTCGGTCATCGACACCAACCTGAAGTCGGTGTTCCGCCTCTCGCGCGCCGTGCTGCGCCCGATGATGAAGGCGAAGGGCGGCCGCATCATCAATATCACCTCGGTGGTGGGCTCGTCGGGCAACCCGGGTCAGGCTAACTACGCCGCCGCCAAGGCCGGCGTGGCGGGCATGACGCGCGCGCTCGCACGCGAGATCGGCAGCCGCGGCATCACCGTGAACTGCGTCGCGCCCGGTTTCATCGACACCGACATGACGAAGGACTTGCCGGCGGAGCAGCAAGCCGCGCTCAAGCAGCAGATTCCGTTGGGCCGTCTCGGCAGCCCGGACGACATCGCGCATGCGGTCGCGTTCCTCGCGTCGCCGCAGGCAGCCTACATCACGGGCACGACGTTGCACGTGAACGGCGGCATGTATATGTCTTAACCGGATTCAGGTACTATCCGCGCCTTGATGCGCTTGATGCAAAACATTGCGCAAGCGCCGTCGCGGATAGCCTTCCGGAACCTTGAGCGCCGCTTTTCAGCCAGGTCAAACCTGATAAAATGCGCGCACTCGCATTCATGAGCTAACTTTTTTCCCTTGGAGGGGTAATGGACAACATCGAACAGCGCGTCAAGAAGATCGTCGCCGAGCAACTGGGCGTCGCCGAAGCTGAAATCAAGAACGAAGCTTCGTTCGTGAACGATCTGGGCGCCGACTCGCTCGACACCGTCGAACTGGTCATGGCTCTCGAAGACGAGTTCGGCATGGAAATCCCGGACGAGGAAGCCGAGAAGATCACGACGGTTCAGCAAGCGATCGACTACGCTCGCGCGAACGTCAAGGCTTAAGCGCCAGATTCCCGCCTGGGCCGCGCAACGCAGTGCGCTGGCGGCCCGCGAGGACGCTCGCCCGTGAAACCGCATACGCCTGCCGCACTCGCTGCGGGGCATCTGCCGGTCAACTAGCCACAGGGCTCACAGGAGCATTTCCTGTGGCCTCTGTGGCTTTTGTTTTTGTCATCTATGGATAAGGGGTTACCGTGAGCCGTCGTCGAGTTGTTGTTACAGGCCTGGGGCTGATTTCGCCTGTTGGCAATAATGTTGCCGACGGCTGGGCCAATCTGGTCGCCGGGAAGTCCGGCATCGCCAACATCACGAAGTTCGACGCTACGAACTTCTCGACCCGCTTTGCCGGCGAAGTGAAGGGCTTCAACGTCGAAGACTACATGCCGGCGAAAGAAGCGCGCCATATGGACACGTTCATCCATTACGGCATCGCGGCGGGCATGCAGGCGATCCAGGACAGCGGTCTCGAAGTCACCGAAGCGAACGCTGAGCGGATCGGCGTGAACGTCGGCTCGGGCATCGGCGGTCTGCCGATGATCGAAGTCACGCAAACCGAACTGCTCAACCGCGGCCCGCGCCGCATCTCGCCGTTCTTCGTGCCCGCCTCGATCATCAACATGATCTCGGGCCATCTGTCGATCAAGTACGGCCTCAAGGGTCCGAATCTGGCGATGGTCACGGCATGTACGACCGGCCTGCACTGCATCGGCGAAGCGTCGCGTCTGATCGAATACGGCGACTGCGACGTGATGATCGCGGGCGGTGCGGAAGCGACCGTGTCGCCGCTCGGCATCGGCGGCTTCGCGGCGGCGCGCGCGCTCTCGCAGCGCAACGACGATCCGGCGACGGCCAGCCGTCCGTGGGACAAGGACCGTGACGGCTTCGTGCTCGGCGAAGGCGCGGGCGTGATGGTGCTCGAAGAGTACGAACACGCGAAGGCGCGCGGCGCGAAGATCTACGCGGAAATCAGCGGCTACGGCATGAGCGGTGATGCGTATCACATGACCGCTCCGCCGGAAGATGGCGACGGCGCACGCCGCTGCATGATCGCCGCGCTGAAGAACGCGGGCGTCAACGCCAACGAAGTGAACTGGCTCAGCGCACACGGCACGTCGACGCCGCTCGGCGACCTCGCGGAAACCCTCGCGATCAAGCGCGCGTTCGGTGACCACGCGAAGGACATCGTCGTGAACTCTACCAAGTCGATGACGGGCCACCTGCTGGGTGGCTCGGGCGGCCTGGAATCGGTGTTTACGGTGCTCGCGGTGCATAACCAGGTGTCGCCGCCGACGATCAACATCTTCAACCAGGATCCGGCATGCGACCTGGACTACTGCGCGAACACCGCGCGGGACATGAAGATCGACGTCGCGCTGAAGAACTCGTTCGGGTTCGGCGGCACGAACGGCACGCTCGTCTTCAAGCGCCACGCTTGATCCCGCACGACGAGACAGCGGCCGTGCCGAATGCTTCGGCCGGCCGCGTCCCTCCTGCTTTCCCCTCGCGGCGCGCGGGCGCGCCGCTTCTTTCCCTGCGTCCATCGCTTGCGCTGCAATTGCTCGTTGCCGCGGGTCTGGGCGTGGCCGCGGCCGCCGTCTGCACGGCGCTCGCACCCTGGCTCGGCGTCTGGCAAGCGTTGCCGGTCACGCTGGCGTTCCTCGCGACCGGCGGGCTCGCGGCTGCGGCGTGGCGCCGCAAGCAACCGGCCTTCCTCGAAATCGGGTCGGATTTTCTCGCGGCCTGGTCGTGCGATGGCGCCTGCCTCGCGGCCGGGCGGCTTGCCGGCGCGTCGCAATGGGGCGCGTGGCTGCTCGCGCTCGTCGTGGAGCAGGGTGCACGCCGCACGACGATTCTCGTCGCCGCCGACGCCGTTCCCGCAGAAACCTTCCGCACACTCGCCGTGCGCGCGCGCAGCGCGGCCGGTCGCTGAGCCTCCTTTCGCTGTAAAGCTTGTAACCGCTGTTACTCGCGCAACGTGAGACCGTGGCGAGGACGCTACAATGGTGCCCCCACGTCTACTTCATGTGCTAACGGATTTTTCAGGTGAGCGAAAAAGAAATTGATCAGGTTCTGGTCGAGCGCGTGCAAAAAGGCGACAAGGCCGCGTTCGAGCTCCTGGTCTCGAAATACCACCGCAAGATCATCCGGCTGATCTCGCGCCTCGTGCGGGACCCCGCCGAGGTCGAGGACGTGGCCCAGGACGCCTTTATCAAGGCTTACCGTGCACTACCGCAATTTCGTGGCGAATCGGCTTTCTATACGTGGTTGTACCGAATTGCTGTCAATACGGCAAAGAACTACCTTGCGACGCAGGGAAGACGCGCGCCGACTTCTACCGAGGCAGATGCTGAAGAAGCGGAAACTTTCTCGGACGCCGATCAACTAAGGGATATCAATACGCCCGAGTCGATGTTGATGAGCAAGCAGATCGCACAGACGGTCAATGCTGCGATGGCGGTTTTACCGGAAGAGCTGCGCACCGCCATTACGCTTCGGGAAATAGAAGGCCTAAGCTACGAAGAAATCGCCGAGATGATGGGGTGCCCGATCGGGACCGTCAGATCGAGAATTTTCCGCGCTCGGGAAGCCATTGCGGCAAAATTGCGTCCGCTGCTGGACACTCCGGAAGGCAAGCGCTGGTAAGAAGAAGAACCAGCTTCGCCCCGGGCGGCGACGCGATTCACCAGAATGAGTTGGTGTCACAGGGACGTCTGTTAGGGAATGGGGAGCATCATGGGTTCGGTCTCGATGCAATCGGTATCAAGCTCGCGCAGCGAGCGTCTGTCCGCCTTCGTCGACGGTGAAGCGTCGGCGCAGGAGCATCTGAACGGAAATTTTCTGGAACTCGACGGCGAAGGGCGCGCAGCCTGGTCGGAGTACCACCTGATCGGCGACGTACTGCGTTCCGACGATCTGGCCCTCAGCCAGGCGGCAAGCCGCGCCTTCATGACGGGTTTCGCGGCGCGCTTCGAAGCACAGCCGCATCTGCTCGCACCGGCTGCGCTGCCGCAGGTGCAGCCCGGCCGCAATGAGCGCGTTGGCCGCATTCTGGCGCTGCGCCGCCGCGTGATGCCGTCGCTGGCCGTGGCGGCTGCGGCCGCCACGCTCACGTGGATCGTCATGCCGCAGATGCGCGGCGTGGGCATGGCCGGCGCGCCGCAAATCGCTGCTGTGCAGTCGCAGGGCGACGGCGTGCAGCGCGTGGCGATGAACACCACGCCGGCGCCTGTTGCAGGCGGTCAGGACGGCAATATCATCCGCGACGCTCGCCTCGACGAATATCTCCAGGCGCACCAGCAGTTCGCGCAGCAGCCGGTCATTTCGGATTCCATGCCGTACATCCGTTCAGCCGCTCTTACCACGCAAGGCCAATAAGTTTGATGCAGACATTGCGGTTGAATAAAAAGACAATCTGGGGGCGGTTGCCGGCATTCCTTTGCTGCGCAGCCGTGATGTTCACCGCTCTGTCTGTCGCCCCGCGTGCCCACGCGCAAGGCGCGTCCGCGGCCGATGCCGCCACGCGCCAGAGCGCGGCACAGCTGCTCGACCGCATCCAGCAGGCCGCCCAGCAGCAAAGTTACGAAGGCACCTTCGTCTATCAGCGCGGCGAGTTCGTGCAATCTTCGCGCATCACGCACTACGCCTCGAAGCAGGACGGCGAGTTCGAAAAGCTCGAAAGCCTCGACGGCAAGCCGCGCACAATGCTGCGCCACAACGACGATCTCTATACCTTCGTGCCCGAGCGCAAGCTGCTCGTCGTCGAAAAGCGCCAGAACAAGGACGCTTTCCCGGCGCTGCTTTCCACGAGCGGGGACCAGGTGCTGGGCGTCTACGAGCCGAAGATGCTGGCCAACGACCGCGTGGCCGGCCTCGACAGCCAGGTGATCCAGCTCGACCCGAGGGACAATTTCCGCTTCGCCTACAAGCTGTGGGCGGACGCGAAAACCGGTCTCCTGCTGCGCTCGCAGATGCTCGACCCGTCGAACGGCCAGGTGCTCCAGCAGCTCGCGTTCACGCAGGTGCGCATCGGCGGACCCGTCGACAAGACGCCTATCGTCAATGGCATGCGCAATATCGAGGGTTGGAACGTGGTGCGCCCGCCGCTCCAGCCGGTCGACATCGAAGCGCAGGGCTGGTCGTTCGGCCAGGCTGCGCCGGGATTCCAGAAGATTCGCGAAGTGCGCCGGCCGATGGCGGCGCGCGATGCGAGCGATCCGCCCATCCCGGTCGATCAGGCTGTATTCTCTGACGGACTGTCCACGCTTTCCGTCTTTATCGAGCCGGTGAAGAACAACAGTCGCAAGGAAGGCTCGGGCAGCAGTGGCGCGACCCACGTGCTCGTGAAGCGCAACGGCGATTACTTCATCACGTTGCTTGGCGAAGTGCCCCAGACCACGTTGCAGCAGTTCGCGTCTGCCATAGAATACAAGGCTCCCAGGTAACTCCTTCCTTCGGCTGACTTCGATATGACGATTCTCCCGCTGCGCAAATTCTTCGCGGCCGCGGTCGTGGCGGCGTGCCTGCCGTTGGCACCGCACGTGGCATCGGCGGCGCCGGCTGCCAACCTGCCCGACTTCGCCGACCTCGTGGACAAAGTGGGGCCGTCGGTCGTCAATATCCGCACCACCACACGCGTCTCCTCAGCTCAGCGCGGCCTGCCGCCGGGCATGGATCAGGGCGACATGTCGGAATTCTTCCGCCGCTTCTTTGGCATCCCGCTCCCGCAAGGGCCGCAGGGTGGGCAGGGCGGCGGCCAGGGGGGCAGTCAGGGCGGAAGCCCGGGCGGCGGTTCGGACTCCGGCCCGGACAGCGGCAACGACACCGAGCAGAACAGCGGCGTCGGCTCGGGTTTCATCCTCTCGGGCGACGGCTACGTGATGACCAACGCGCACGTGGTCGACGACGCGGACAGCATCTACGTGACGCTCACCGACAAGCGCGAATTCAAGGCGAAGCTGATCGGCGTGGACGACCGCACGGACGTCGCCGTGGTGAAGATCCAGGCCGCGAATCTGCCGGCCGTGACGATGGGCGATTCGAACAAGGTGCGCGTGGGCGAGTGGGTCGTGGCGATCGGTTCGCCGTTCGGCCTCGAGAATACCGTGACGGCGGGCATCGTGAGCGCGAAGGGTCGCGACACGGGCGATTATTTGCCGTTCATCCAGACCGACGTGGCCGTGAATCCCGGCAACTCGGGCGGTCCGCTCATCAACATGCAGGGCGAGGTGATCGGCATCAACTCGCAGATCTATAGCCGCACCGGCGGCTTCATGGGCATCTCGTTCGCGATTCCGATCGACGAGGCGATGCGCGTGGCGGACCAGCTCAAGTCCACGGGCAAGGTCACGCGCGGCCGCATTGCCGTCGCAATCGGCGAGGTGACGAAGGACGTCGCCGACTCGCTCGGTCTGCCCAAGGCGCAAGGCGCGCTGGTCTCCAGCGTCGAGCCGGGCGGCCCGGCCGACAAGGCGGGCATCCAGCCGGGCGACATCATCCTGAAGTTCAACGGCACGACCGTCGATGCCGCGACCGACCTGCCGCGCATGGTCGGCGACACGAAGCCGGGCACCAAGGCGACCGTGACGATCTGGCGCAAGGGCGCAACGCGCGATCTACCGATCACGATCGCCGAGATGCAGACCGACAAGAGCGCGAAGGCCGACCAGAAAAAGGCGCCCGAGCCCAAGCCGCGCGCGATGAACGCGCTCGGTATCGCGGTGGTCGATATTCCCGCCGACCAGCTCGCCCAGCTCAAGATCAAGGGCGGCGCGATGGTGGACTCGGTCGATGGCCCCGCACAGCGCGCCGGCCTGCAGAAGGGCGACATCATCCTGCGCGTGGGCGACACGGATATCACCAGCGCGAAGCAGTTCCAGGAGGTGACGGCGCATCTCGACTCGCAGAAGACGGTCGCGGTGCTCGTGCGTCGCGGCGACAACACGCAATTCGTGCCGCTGCGCCCGCGCGCGCCGGGGCAGAAGTAACGCCGATGCGCACGCCCATGCGGTCTTCGTCGGCGGCGCCGGGCGCGCTCGAACGCACGAGTGCGCACCTCGTGCTGTATGGGCGCGCGTGGTGTCATCTGTGCGAAGAGATGCGCGTGGCGCTCGCGCCGCTCGCCGCCGCGGCGGGTGCGCGTCTCGACGTCGTCGATGTCGATTCAGACCCCGCGATCCAGGCGCGTTACGACGAGCTCGTGCCGGTGCTCCTTTGCGACGGCATCGAGCTGTGTCACTACCGTCTCGACGAAGCACGCGTGCGCGCTACGCTGGGCCTGAGTGCCGACGCGCCGAACACACCGCCGGCGCCGCCGGGCGGTGCGTGAAACGCGGGCGGGGGGGCGGCGCAAGACGTGCCCCGCGCCATCACACATCCGTTACATCAGCGGACGGTTAGCCTGTGGGACCCCTTTTCGGCTAAAATAGTCCGGTTTTTCATCTGTTTACGAGGCGTGTCCAGCTATCGTTGGGGCGCGCCTTTTTCGCTTGATCGGCACTGAATGGATCATATTCGTAACTTCTCGATCATTGCGCACATCGACCATGGCAAGTCGACGCTCGCCGATCGCATCATCCAGCTGTGCGGCGGCTTGTCCGACCGCGAAATGGAATCGCAGGTGCTCGACTCGATGGATCTCGAGCGCGAGCGCGGCATCACCATCAAGGCGCAGACCGCTGCGCTCTCGTACAAGGCGCGTGACGGGAAGGTCTACAACCTGAACCTGATCGACACGCCGGGGCACGTCGACTTCTCCTACGAGGTGAGCCGTTCGCTCTCCGCGTGCGAGGGCGCGCTGCTCGTGGTGGACGCGAGCCAGGGCGTCGAGGCGCAGACGGTGGCGAACTGCTACACCGCAATCGAACTCGGCGTGGAAGTCGTGCCGGTGCTCAACAAGATCGACCTGCCCGCCGCCAACCCCGAAAACGCCATCGAAGAGATCGAGGACGTGATCGGCATCGACGCCACCGACGCCACGCGCTGCAGCGCGAAGACCGGCCTCGGCGTGGAAGACGTGCTCGAAGCGCTCATCGCCAAGGTGCCGCCGCCCAAGGGCGATCCGCAAGCGCCGCTGCAGGCGCTCATCATCGACTCGTGGTTCGACAACTACGTCGGCGTGGTGATGCTCGTGCGTATCGTCAACGGTACGCTGCGTCCGAAGGACAAGATCAAGCTGATGGCTACCGGCGCGCAGTATCCGGTCGAGCACGTCGGCGTGTTCTCGCCGAAGTCGCGCAACCTCGAGCAGCTTTCGGCGGGGCAGGTGGGCTTCATCATCGCCGGCATCAAGGAACTCGCCGCGACCAAGGTGGGCGACACCGTCACGCTCGCGACGAAGCCGGCGGCCGAGCCGCTGCCGGGCTTCAAGGAAGTGAAGCCGCAGGTGTTCGCGGGCCTGTATCCGGTCGAGGCGAACCAGTACGACGCGCTGCGCGAATCGCTCGAAAAGCTCAAGCTCAACGACGCCTCGCTGCAATACGAGCCGGAAGTTTCGCAGGCGCTGGGCTTCGGCTTCCGCTGCGGCTTCCTGGGTCTTCTGCACATGGAAATCGTGCAGGAGCGTCTCGAGCGCGAGTTCGACATGGACCTCATCACCACGGCGCCGACCGTGGTGTACGAAGTCGTGCAGGCGGACGGCAGCACGATCAAGGTCGAGAACCCGGCGAAGATGCCGGAGCCCTCGAAGATTGCCGAGGTCCGCGAGCCGATCGTGACGGTGAACCTGTACATGCCGCAGGAGTACGTGGGTTCGGTCATCACGCTCTGTACGCAAAAGCGCGGCAACCAGATCAACATGCAGTACCACGGCCGCCAGGTGCAGCTCACGTACGAAATTCCGATGGCGGAAATCGTGCTCGACTTCTTCGACCGTCTGAAGTCGGTGTCGCGCGGTTATGCGTCGATGGACTACGAGTTCAAGGAATACCGCACCTCCGACGTCGTGAAGGTCGACATGCTGATCAACGGCGACAAGGTCGATGCGCTGTCCATCATCGTCCACCGCTCGCAGTCGCAGTACCGCGGCCGCGAAGTGGCGGCGAAGATGCGGGAGATCATCCCGCGCCAGATGTACGACGTGGCCATTCAGGCTGCGATCGGCGCGCACATCATCGCGCGCGAGAACATCAAGGCGCTGCGCAAGAACGTGCTGGCCAAGTGCTACGGCGGCGACATCACGCGTAAGAAGAAGCTGCTCGAAAAGCAGAAGGAAGGCAAGAAGCGGATGAAGCAGGTCGGCTCGGTCGAGATTCCGCAAGAGGCCTTCCTCGCCATCCTTCGTGTCGAAGATAAATAAGTAACGCAAATAAGCCGGACAACGGATCTCTACATGAATTTCGCGCTGATACTCTTTGTGCTCGTCATCTTGACGGGCGTCGCGTGGGTTGCAGACAAACTGGTGTTCATGCCGCGCCGGCGCCTCGCCGCCGATGCGGCGGTCGCGGAGTTCGACCGTCAGCAGGAGCGTGTGGGCGAGCGCTTCGCCGATGAAAACGCGCCTGTCACGCGTCAGAACCTGCGCAACGACAAGCTGCGCCAGCCGTGGTGGCTCGAGTACACGGCGAGCTTCTTCCCCGTCATCCTGATCGTGTTCCTCGTACGGTCGTTCGTCGTCGAGCCGTTCAAGATTCCGTCGGGTTCGATGGTGCCCACGCTGCTCGTGGGCGACTTCATCCTCGTGAACAAGTTCGACTACGGCATCCGCCTGCCGATCACGAACACGAAGATCACGCAGGGCCGGCCGCTCGAGCGCGGCGACGTGGTCGTGTTCCGCTATCCGAAGGATGAGTCGGTCGACTACATCAAGCGCGTGATCGGCCTGCCGGGCGACGTGGTCTCGTATCAGGACAAGCAGCTCACGATCAACGGCAAGCCGGTGCCGGAAGTGCCGCAGGGCGACTTCTTCGATGAAGAGCGCATCGGCTATGCGAAGCAGTTCACGGAAGACCTCGGCAGCGGCCGCAAGAACAACATCCTCAACAACCCCGCGGTGCCGCCGTTCATCGTAGGCGCAGAGGATTATCCGTATCGCGACAACTGCCAGTACAACGCGCGCGGCGTGATCTGCAAGGTGCCGGCGGGCCATTACTTCATGATGGGCGACAATCGCGACAACAGCGCGGACAGCCGCTACTGGGGCTTCGTGCCCGACGCGAACATCGTGGGCCGCGCGTTCTTCATCTGGATGAACTTCAGCAACCTGCGTCGCATCGGTTCGTTCGAGTAATTCGTGTTGCCTCGACGTGCAATGCATGTAGAGCATGCGCGCGAAGGAGCCATCGAAGCAGCAACAAAAAGCGTATGCGCGAGCACGAGTCTCACTCGCAACGCATCTTCGCGCGCTACTTGAAGAATCCCCGGTAACGTCGCTTCGTCACGGTTTTTCGCCCGCCGCCCCCTGTTTTCGCCGGGGGCGGCGGGCGCGTTATACTCTCCCCATGCCCCAATCTCCGTTGGAAAGCCGTCTGCGCTACGAATTTCGCAATGCGGAATTGCTGCGCCAGGCTTTAACCCACCGCAGTCACAGTGCCACGCATAACGAACGCCTCGAATTCCTCGGTGATTCGGTTCTGAATTGCGCGGTGGCTGCCCTATTGTTCCAACGTTTTGGCAAGCTGGACGAGGGCGACCTCTCGCGCGTGCGCGCGAACCTGGTCAAGCAACAGTCGCTCTACGAGATTGCTCAGGCCCTCAATATCGCCGACGGCCTGCGCCTCGGCGAAGGCGAGTTGCGCAGCGGCGGTTTCCGCCGCCCGTCGATCCTCGCCGACGCGCTGGAAGCGATCTTCGGGGCGATTTTCCTCGACGGCGGCTTCGATGCCGCCCAGACGGTCATCAAGCGCCTCTACGTGCCGATCCTCGATCACATCGATCCGCGCACGCTTGGCAAGGATTCCAAAACGCTGCTGCAGGAGTACCTGCAGGGTCATAAGATCGCGCTGCCGACCTACACGGTCGTCGCGACGCATGGTGCGGCGCACAATCAGCAGTTCGAAGTCGAATGCACGGTGCCGAAGCTCGACGTGAAGGTGTCGGGTTCGGGCGCGAGCCGTCGCGCGGCGGAGCAGGCCGCAGCGAAGAAGGCACTCGACGAGGTCATGGCTGCGGCGCCCGCGCTGGTTGCGAAGCCGCGCCGCTCAAAGGGCGCGCGTGCGCCCAAAGCGGAACCCGAGGTCGTCCCCGGCGTGACCGGCGTGCAGGGCGCGCTCGATCTGCGCTCGCCGGAACGCCGCGAGCGTGCCTCGGCGCGCGCCGAGCGTCCGTCGCTAACCCCGGCAGCCGAAGGCGCGCCGCTCGCGGTGATCCGCGCGGCGCACGTCCAGGAGCGTCCGGCGGAGAAGGACAAACCGGCTGAAAAGCCCGTGGAGAAGGCCGAACGCGGTGCAGAGAAGGCCAGCGACAAGCCCGCCGACAAGGCCACGGGCTTCGACGCCGTGCCGAGCACCGGCGCCATCGGCCACCGTTCGGCCGCGGTGAAGGCCGAAGCGGCGTTGCGCACTGTCGAGCGCGCGCAAACCGCAACGGCCGGCGGCACCAGCGCCGACGCCCAGACCCATGCCGAAGCCACGACGGCCATTCCCGTGCGCGCGGCCGATGCCGGCCACTGATTCCACCGAGGCGCGCCGCGAGCGCGCCTCCCGTTTTTCTATTCCGGTCCGATCATGAACGCTCCCACTTCCACTCCTGCCGGTTTCCGTTGCGGCATGGTCGCGATCGTCGGCCGTCCGAACGTTGGCAAATCGACGCTGATGAACGCGCTGGTCGGCCAGAAGATCAGCATCACGTCGCGCAAGGCGCAGACTACGCGCCATCGCATCACCGGCATCAACACGATCGACGACGCACAGTACATCTTCGTCGACACGCCCGGTTTCCAGACGCGCCACAGCACGGCGCTCAACCGCTCGCTGAACCGCGCGGTGACCTCCACGCTCAGCTCGGTCGATGCCGTGCTGTTCGTGATCGAGGCCGGCAAGTTCGGTCCCGACGACCAGAAAGTGCTCGACCTGATTCCCCCGAGTGCGCCCACGATCCTGATCGCCAACAAGATCGACCGCGTGACCGACAAGGGCACGCTGTATCCGTTCATCCAGCAGGTGCAGGGTCTGCGCGAATTCCGCGAGATCGTGCCGCTTTCGGCAAATAATCCGGACGACATCAAGCGCCTGCTCGCGACGCTCAAGCCGTATCTGCCCGAAGGCGAGCCGATCTACGGCGAAGACGACCTCACCGATCGCAGCGAGCGCTTCCTCGCGGCCGAAATCCTGCGCGAGAAAGTATTCCGCTGGACCGGCGACGAACTCCCGTACACGAGCACGGTGCTGATCGACAAGTTCGAGCAGGAAGGGCGGCTGCGGCGCGTCTTCGCGACGATTCTCGTCGAGCGCGACACGCAGAAGGCGATGGTGATCGGCCAGAAGGGCGCGAAGCTCAAGCAGATCAGCACCGAGGCGCGACTCGACATGGAGAAGCTGTTCGACGGTCCCGTCTACCTCGAAACCTTCGTGAAGGTGAAGAGCGGCTGGGCCGATAACGAAGCCGGGCTGCGCGCCTACGGTTACGAGTAAGCACGACGGGCACCGCGTATGAGTGACGGCGCAGCCGGAACCCTGCACGACGACTGGCCCGCGCACGATGACGCGCAGGCCGACGAGGCAATCGCTGCGGACGAACCGACCGGTTCCCGCAGCGCGCGTCGCTCGCCCGCGAAAGGCACCCAAAGTGCGACGAGCACGCGCAGCACGAAGGCGACGAAAGGCGCCGCCACGCGCAACGCGATGACCGAAGGCGCCGACGCCATGCTCGAAGGCCGCGCCGAACCGCGCAACGGCCGCAAGACCACCGCGCGCTCGCAATTGCCGCGCGCGTCACGCAGCACGACCCCCGATTACCGCATCGCCGAGCAGCCGGCTTTCGTGCTGCACAGCTATCCGTACCGCGAGACGAGCCTCATCATCGATGTGCTCTCGCGCGATCACGGCCGCGTGGCGCTCGTCGCGAAGGGCGCGAAGCGTCCGCATTCGGCGTTGCGCGGCGTGCTGCAAACCTTCCAGCCGCTCGCGCTTTCGTGGACCGGCAAGGGCGAGGTGCGCACACTCACGGGCGCCGAGTGGGTCGGCGGCATGTTGCCGCTGACCGGCGACGCGCTCCTGTGCGGCTTCTACGTGAACGAGCTGCTCGTGAAGTTCATCGCGCGCGAAGACCCGCACCCCGAACTCTTTCGCCACTACGTCGTGACGCTCACGCGCCTCGCGCACGACGAGCCGCCCGTGCAGGTGCTGCGCTCGTTCGAGCGCGTGCTGCTGCGCGAGGCCGGCTATGCGCTCGCACTCAACCGCACCGTGAACCGCAAGACCGTCGCGGCCGAAGGGCGCTACGTGTTCGATCCGGAACGCGGCGTGCGCGAAGCATCGGATGAATGGCCTTCTCAATGGCCCCGGCTTTCGGGTCAGACGTTGCTCGACATGGAAGAGGACGATTACCATCGACCCCAGACGGTTGCGCAGAGCAAGGCGCTCATGCGCTTCCTGCTGAACATGTACCTTGGCGGCACGCCGCTCGCGACGCGCCAGATTCTGATCGACTTGCAGAACCTATGAGCTTCTTTCTCACTTCGCCCAACGTGATCGACCTCGGTGTGAACATCGATCACGTCGCCACGCTGCGCAACGCGCGCGGCACCGCTTATCCCGATCCGATCCGCGCGGCGCTTCTCGCCGAAGAGGCGGGCGCCGACGCGATCACGCTGCATCTGCGCGAGGATCGCCGCCATATCGTCGACGCCGACGTGCGCGCGCTGCGTCCGCAGCTGAAAACGCGCATGAATCTCGAATGCGCGGTGACGCCCGAGATGCTCGACATTGCGTGCGAGATCAAGCCGCATGACGTTTGCCTCGTGCCCGAAAAGCGCGCGGAACTGACGACCGAAGGCGGCCTCGACGTCGCGGGCCACTTCGACGCCGTTGCCGCCGCCTGCCGTCAACTTGCCGATGCGGGCTGCCGCGTCTCGCTTTTCATCGACCCGGACGAAACGCAGATTCGCGCGGCGCACGAAACGGGCGCGCCCGTGATCGAGTTGCATACGGGCCGCTACGCCGAGGCGCACGACGCCGGCGAGCAGGAGCGCGAATACGAGCGCGTGGTCACCGGCGTGAGCTGCGGCAACAGCCTCGGACTGAAGGTGAATGCCGGCCACGGTCTGCACTATACGAACGTGCAGCAGATCGCGGCCATCGACGGCATCGTCGAGCTGAACATCGGCCACGCGATCGTTGCGCACGCAATTTTTGCGGGCTGGGAGAACGCGGTGCGCGAAATGAAGGCGATCATGGTTGCGGCGCGCCTCGGCACGCGCGGCTGACTGCTACCCCGCGCCATCGCGTCAGGCGCAATCGACAGACATCGACGGGAGTCTCATGGCGATCTACGGTATCGGCACCGACATCATCCAGGTGAGCCGAGTGGCGGCGGTCATGGAGCGCACCAACGGGCGCTTCGCGCCGCGCGTGCTTGGCCCGGACGAACTCGCCGTCTACGAGGCGCGCAAGGCGCGCTCGGCGGCGCGGGGCCTCGCGTATCTATGCACGCGGTTCTCCGCGAAAGAGGCGTTCTCGAAAGCGATCGGCCTCGGCATGCGTATGCCGATGACCTGGCGCGCCATGCAGACCCTCAACGAGCCGGGCGGCCGTCCGGTGATCGTCGCTTCGGGCGAACTCGCGCGGTGGCTCGACGAACGCGGTATCACGGCGCGCGTGAGCATCACCGACGAGCATGACTACGCGGTGTCGTTCGTGGTTGCGGAAATCAACGGTTGATATCTTTCGCCGTGCGTTGCGCGGCATCTACGCAAAACTCATCGATGAAGAATAATCCCGGGCCAGTCATGCTCGACGTGGTCGGCACCACGCTGAACGACGACGACGTGCGTCGCCTCGCACACCCGATGACGGGCGGCGTGATCCTGTTCGCGCGTCACTACGAGAACCGCGCGCAGCTCGTTGCGCTGACCGACGCCATCCGCTCGGTGCGCGAGGACCTGCTGATCGCCGTCGACCACGAAGGCGGCCGCGTGCAGCGCTTTCGCACCGACGGCTTCACCGTGCTGCCCGCCATGGGGCGCCTGGGCGCCTTGTGGGACAAGGATGTGCTGCTCGCCACGAAGCTCGCGACGGCGGTGGGCTATATCCTCGCGAGCGAGCTGCGCGCATGCGGCATCGATCTCTCGTTCACGCCGGTGCTCGATCTCGGCTACGGCCAGTCGAAGGTGGTCGGCGATCGCGCGTTCCATCGCGATCCGCGGGTCGTCACGCTGCTCGCCAAGAGTCTCAATCACGGGCTATCCCTTGCGGGCATGGCCAATTGCGGCAAGCATTTCCCGGGGCATGGCTTCGCGACGGCGGACTCGCACGTCGCGGTGCCCGTCGACGAGCGTCCGCTCGAAGCGATCCTCGGCGAAGACGCACAGCCTTACGACTGGCTCGGTCTCTCGCTCACGGCGGTGATGCCGGGGCACGTGATTTATCCGAAGGTCGATGCGAAGCCCGCGGGCTTCTCGCGCATCTGGGTCGAGGAAGTGCTGCGCAAGCGCTTGCGCTTCACGGGCGCGATCTTCAGCGACGACCTCTCGATGGAGGCCGCGCGCCAGGGCGGTACGCTCACCGAGGGCGCGCGCGCCGCGCTCGAAGCGGGTTGCGACATGGTGCTGATCTGCAACCAACCGCACGAAGCCGGGAAGGTGCTTGACGCGTTGCGTACGATGGAGCCGCGCCGCGCGCCCAAGGCTTCGGGGCTGCGCATCAAGCGCATGCGCGCGCGCGGCAAGGCGCAGCGCTGGGACAGGATGGTAGCGGACCCGGGGTACATCGAGGCGCAGGCGTTACTGCGCAGCGTGCTGCCTTGATGTGCTGATTGCTGCATCGGTGGAATGAAAAAGGCTGTCCTTCGGAAACGAAGGACAGCCTTTTTACAACGTGCGTGCGTTTTGCCGATTCAGTTGAGCCGCATGCGCTGGAGCTTGTTATAGAGCGTCTTGGGGCTGATGCCGAGCAGCGACGCGGCGCGGTGCCGCGTGCCGCCCACGGCGTCGAGCGTCGCGCGGATCAGCATTTCCTCCACGTCGGCGAGCGGCGTGCCCACGGTGACCTGCACGCGGCCGCCGTTCATCTCGCGCGGGCCCGCGCCGCTGCTTTCCTCGGCCTGCAGCGTCTCGAGCACCTCGCCCGAGGCGTGCCACGCGCGCCTCACGCGTTCGTGCAGTTCGCGGACGTTGCCGGGCCAGTCGTACGCGAGGCACTCGCGGATAAACGAGGGCGCGACGAGCCGCGTCGCGCCGGCCAGACCGTGCGCCTGGGCCTCCTGATTGAGTTCGTCGATGCAGGCGAGCGCGAGCAGGGCGGCGTCGTCGTCGCGCTCTCGCAGCGGCGGCAGCTGGATCGCCGCCGCATCGAGGCGCAGCCAGAGATCCTCGTGCAGTGCACCCTGCTGGACGGCTTCGCGCGGGTTCGCATGGGTGGCCGCGATCAGGCGGAAATCGGTGCCTACCTCGCTGTTGCCGCCCACGCGCATGAAGGTCTGCGAATCGAGCGCGCGCAGCAGTGTTTCCTGCTGCTCACGCGGCAGGTCGGTCAGCTCGTCGATGAAAAGCGTACCGCCGCTCGCCTGATCGACGAGACCCGGCTCGCGCTGTTCCGCGCCCGTGAACGCGCCCCGCTCGTGGCCGAACAGCACGCTCGCCAGCGGCCGGCCCGCGGCCGCTTCGGCCACGAGCGAGCGCGCGTCGCACACGATGAACGGCCCCTTGCGGCGGCGGCTCAGCTGGTGCAGCGTGCGCGCCGCGACTTCCTTGCCGGTGCCGGCTTCGCCGTGCACGAGCAGCGCCGCTTCGGTGGGCGCGAGCTGTTCGAGCGTGTCGTAGACATGCTGGATCGCGCTGCTGCGGCCGAGCATCGGCCCGAAGTGGCCCATCTTGCGCAGTGTCGCGCGCAGCGCGCTGACCTCCTCGGTTAGCTCGTAGGGACGCGGAATGCGTGCGAGCAGGCTGCGCAGGCGCGGAATGTTGACGGGCTTGAGCAGATAGTCCCAGATGCCGTGGCGCAGGCCTTCGATCGCGCTTTCGACCGTGGCGTTGCCGGTCATCACGATCACCGGCAGGGCGCCGCCTGGCGGCTGCGCCGGCAAATGCGGCAGCAACTCGAGGCCGCCGCCATCGGGCAGGTTCAGGTCGACGAGTACGACGTCGGGGATGAAGCGCGCAAGGGCGGCACGCGCTTCGGCGAGGGTGGCAGCGGTGTCGACGGAGAACCCGTCGGCCGACAGGATCGCAGACAGACCTGACAGGCTATTGGGATCGTCTTCGACAATCAGGGCGTGTGGCATGGCGGTAGCGGCTTACGGATGAGCGCAGTCGCGCCGGTGCTGCACGCGCGGGTAGCGCGTGCGCCCCGGCAGGCAGCCGCGCGGCGCGCGGGAGCGCGGCACGATGCGAAAGAATTCACCGAGATCACGGAGATGTCTCGTAGCAGGGTGTTCAGTTCCGGTCCTCCCAGTTGTGCTGCGCCAGAACGGGGGCGCGACGGCGTTGCCGGGCAGTGAACTGCCGGCGGGGCCGAGCAGCAGCGCAAGCCGAAGCGCCAGGCGCTTTGGCATGCGTGCAACCCCCTGTTTGCCTGCAAGTGGGCGACGTCCGTACCGGCCATGCCGTGGACGGTGCGTCAGTCGGGTGGCCGGTGCGCGTCGAACCAGCGGCGCACTTCCAGTTCCGCCTCGTCACGCGTCTTGCCGTAACGTTCCTGGATAAGCCCGGCGAGCCGATCCGCACGGCCTTCGGCTTTTGCGAGTTCGTCGTCCGTCAGCTCGCCCCATGCCGCTTTGGCCTTGCCGATCAACTGCTTCCACTTGCCTTCGGCAATGTCGTTGTTCATTGTGTTTCTCCTGAAAAGGGGAAAGAGCGTGGTACGCATGCTCTCTCACCCCACAGCAGAAATCGTGCCGCGGGAGTCACTTTGACCGGTGCGCGCTGCCCTTGCTCGCCGCTTGTCCGCTAAAGGCGGCAAGCACGTAATCCATCGCGCATAACCGGTAAGGTTTTCCGTAGCACTCTCAAACATACACGTTCGGCAAAAAAAGAAAAAGCGCCCCGGGGGGCGCTTTCATAGCGGTGTCCGCCTTTTGCCGCTGGGGCAGCGGGCGGGCGCCTTTTCGGCCTGAGGCTGTCGTCAGCCCGCCGTTAGGCGCGGCTGCGGTACTCGTTCGTACGCGTGTCGATTTCGATCTTGTCGCCGATGTTGCAGAAGAGCGGCACTTGCAGCTCGAAACCGGTGTTCAGCTTGGCGGTCTTCAGGACCTTGCCCGACGACGTGTCGCCCTTGACGGCCGGTTCGGTGTAGATGATCTCGCGCACCAGCACGGTCGGCAGTTCGACCGAGATGGCCTTCTCGTTGTAGAACACGACTTCGCAAGCCATGCCGTCTTCGAGGTAGTTCAGGGCGTCGCCCATCATTTCGCCTTCGACTTCGAACTGGTTGTAGTCGGCGTCCATGAACACGTACATCGGGTCGGCGAAGTACGAGTACGTCACTTCCTTGCGATCCAGCACGACGACGTCGAACTTGTCGTCCGCCTTGTACACGGTTTCCATGCCCGCGCCGGTCAGCAGGTTCTTGAACTTCATCTTGACGACGGCGGCGTTGCGGCCCGACTTGTTGTATTCGGCCTTCTGCACGACCATCGCGTCGTTACCGATCATCACGACGTTGCCGACGCGGAGTTCCTGTGCGGTCTTCATAGTAAAAAACTGTCCTGTCCAGATTAAGTAGCTTCGAGTGTGCTCGACGGCAAACGTCGCAAGCGGATTCGGTTGCTGCAGCAGGTGCAGTTGCTGCGACCCTCTTTCATGCGTGCACGATGGGGGCCGCGGAACTCGAAGCGCTTGAGACGGTTGCCGTCGGATAACCGCTTATTTTAACTGACTTTTTGCGAACTCGGCGAGATTTCCGGCGAGATCGCCAACCTGCCCGAGTTCGGCCGCCCAGGCGTTGGCGCGCGCCGCGTAGGCGGGCAGATGCTGCGCAAAATCGGCCCAGTCCGGCGTGCCGCGGCCGTTCCACGCATGCCAGAAGCGTCCGAGCGCGGCGCGCGGTGCCTTCGGCAGCGTGCGGCCGTAGTGCGCGAGCGCGGCGTCGAGCTTCGGCAGATGGGCGTCGTCGGCTTGCGGGTAGATGTGCCACACGAACGGTCGCGCGGCCCATTGGGCGCGCACGAACGAGTCCTCGCCGCGCACGAAGTTGAGGTCGCTCGCCCAGAGCAGGGGGTCGTAACCGCGCTGCTCGGTGAACGCCAGCGCGTGCGCGCGAAGCGCGCCGCGCGTGGCCTGCGAACCTGCACCGAACGCCGGCTCTCCGAAAAAGCGCGCGAGCGCGCCAGAGATGCGGCCCTCCGGCACGAGCAGGACCACCGGCTTCGCGCCGTCGCGCCATTGCTCGAGCAGCGCGTCGACGGCGGGATTCTCATAGGCGAAGAGCGAGATCACGGTGGCTTCCGGCCCGGGCGGTGGGCCGCCCGTGGCGCGCTGCCACCATGCGGCGCGCTCGTCCGGTGAGCGCTCGAAGTCCGCGCGCGCCGCATCGAGCGTGCGCTCCTTGAGCACGCCCCCCGTGCCGGGTCCGAGGCCGGGAAAGAAGAAGTGCTTGGCGAGCGCGTAACGCGGGTGCGGCGACGGCCGCAGATGAAAGTCGGCGACCCAGTCCTCGCCGCTCAGATATTCGAGGTTGAGCCAGACGGGCTTGCGCGCACGCTCGGCCATCGCCGCGACGTAGACGCCCGGCAGCTCGCACGCGAACGCCTCGATCACGACATCGGCGATTTGCAGCGTGTCGCCCGCATGCTCCGGCGCGTGCCAGTGCTCGACGAGCACGCCTTCGACCGATTGCGTGGCGCGGCTCGGGTCGAGCGCGGGGCAGAGCTTGCGAAACGCGTGCAAGTCGTCGACGAAGAGGCGCACCTGCCAGCCGTGCTCGTGCGCGAGCTGGCGTGCGAGCCGCCAGCACACGCCGATGTCGCCGAAATTGTCGATGACGGCGCAAAAGAGGTCGCAGGCAATGGCGCTAGCGCTGACGGCGGTGGGTGTGGGGGCTTCTGTCATAGGTAGCGGGTGACGCGGAGAATCGGGACCGCCATGCAGCAAGCGGGTGCAGAACGCCCGGCCGGCAAGTTCGGCGCAGGTTCCGTGCGGCATGGAATGATCTAAACTTGCGATTCTAGGACACAGCCATGAATGCGTCGCGACGGCGGCGCTGGGCCAGGTCTCATCTCTCTCGACGCACCGCCCGTCCCCGAAACTGGATGACCGACACCGACGTTTTCGACCCGAAAAAGGCGCTCGCGCAGTTGCCGCATCTGCCGGGCGTGTATCGCTACTACGACGCGCAAGGCGCGGTGCTCTACGTCGGCAAGGCGCGCGACCTGAAAAAGCGCGTATCGAGCTACTTCACCAAGACGCAGCTTTCGCCGCGCATCGCGATGATGATCACGCGTATCGCGCGCATCGAAACCACGGTCACGCGTTCCGAGGCCGAGGCGCTGCTGCTCGAGAACAACCTCATCAAGGCGCTCACACCGCGCTACAACATCCTTTTTCGCGACGACAAGTCGTATCCGTTTCTCAAGATCACCGGGCACAAGTTCCCGCGCATGGCGTACTACCGCGGCGCGGTGGATCGCAACAACCAGTACTTCGGGCCGTTTCCGAGTGCGTCGGCGGTGCGCGAGAGCATCCAGATCCTGCAGCGCGTATTCCAGTTGCGCACCTGCGAGGACTCGGTGTTCAACAACCGCACGCGGCCCTGCCTGCTGCATCAGATCGGTCGCTGCACGGCGCCTTGCGTGGGCGCCATAAGCGAAGAGGATTACGCGCGCGACGTGAACAACGCATCGCGTTTTTTGCTGGGCCGTCAGAACGAGGTGATGAAGGAACTCGAGACGAAGATGCACGCGTTCGCCGCGGAGCTTAAGTTCGAGCAGGCGGCCTCCGTGCGCAACCAGATGAGTTCGCTTTCGACGGTGCTGCATCAGCAGGCCATCGAAACGGGTAGCGAGAGCGACGTCGACATTCTTGCCGTGGTGGCGCTGGGCGGGCGCGTTTGCGTGAATCTCGCGATGGTGCGCGGCGGCCGGCATCTGGGCGACAAGGCTTATTTCCCCGCGCATGTGGAGCGCGCGCTGACCGACGAGGAGGGCGGCGTCGCCGAGGAAATCGACAGCGAGACCGTGGTCGCGGCAAGCGCGCTGAAGTCGCTGCCCACGCTCGCGCGCAAGACGGTGGAGGACTACGTCGAGGAAGCGCAGGCGGAAGACGCACAGGACGATGCGGCGCTCGAAGCGGATCCGCTCGCCATCGCGGCCGATCTCGCCGACGATGACGACGCGGCAAGCGATGCCGAAACCGCCACGCCCGCGCTCGAGCCGCAGGCGGATGCGCGCAGAAAGCGCGAGATCGGCATCGAATCCGAAGTGCTCGACGCCTTCATCGCGCAGCATTACTTCGGCAACCGTGTGCCGCCCGTGCTGGTGGTGAGCCATCCGCCCGCGAACCGCGAACTCGTGGACGTGCTGAGCGAGCAGGCCGGGCACAAGGTCACGGTGCTGCGTCAGCCGCAAGGTCAGAAGCGCGCATGGCTTGCCATGGCCGAACAGAATGCGCGGCTCGCGCTCGCGCGTCTGCTCTCCGAGCAGGGCTCGCAGCAGGCCCGCACGCGCACGCTCGCGCAACTGCTCGGGCTCGAGCTGGACGACCTCGCGCACCTGCGCATCGAGTGCTTCGACATCAGCCACACGATGGGCGAGGCGACCCAGGCCTCATGCGTGGTGTATCACCATCACAAGATGCAGTCGGCCGAATACCGGCGCTACAACATCACCGGCATCACGCCCGGCGACGACTACGCCGCCATGCGCCAGGTGCTCACGCGGCGCTACGAAAAGATGGTCGCGCAAGCGGCGCGCGCCGAAGCCGACGAGGCGCCTGGGCTGTCCGTGCCTGCGCCCGATCCGGCCGACCCGGATGCCGCGTCGCAAGCCATGGAGGCCAGCGAGTCAGTCGAAGCCCCGCCGCCCGGCGGCACGCTGCCCAATATCGTGCTGATCGACGGCGGCAAGGGGCAGGTCGAGATTGCGCGCCAGGTGTTCACCGAACTGGGTCTCGATCCGGCGATGCTGGTGGGCGTGGCGAAGGGCGAGGGCCGCAAGGTCGGCCTCGAAACGCTCGTGTTCGCCGACGGCCGTGCGCCGCTCGAACTCGGCAAGGAGAGCGCCGCACTCATGCTCGTCGCGCAGATCCGCGACGAAGCGCACCGCTTCGCCATCACGGGCATGCGCGCGAAGCGCGGCAAAACGCGCCAGACTTCGCGTCTCGAAGAACTGGAGGGCGTGGGGGCGAAGCGTCGCCAGCGCCTGCTCGCGCGCTTTGGCGGCCTGCGCGGCGTGATGGCGGCGAGCGTGGAGGATCTGGCGAGCGTGGAGGGCATCTCGCGCTCGCTCGCCGAGCAGATCTACCAGCAGCTTCACTGATGCGGCGGCGTCGCTGGCCGGGTCCGGTTGGGCCATTCCTTACGGTTGCTTGTGGCACGTGCGGCGACGCGGCACAATTGCATCTCCCATCATTGCATCTCCCCGACAGATAGCGCCAGCCGATGCCGTTCAATATCCCGATTCTCCTGACCTGGCTGCGGATCCTGGCGATTCCGCTCGTGGTTGGCGTGTTCTATCTGCCGCAGACGATGCTTTCCCCGATGCAGCAGAACGTGCTGGCGATGCTGCTCTTCGTGCTGGCGGCGCTCACCGACTGGTTCGACGGTTTTCTCGCGCGCAAGTGGAATCAGACCTCGTCGTTCGGCGCATTCCTCGATCCCGTCGCGGACAAGCTCATGGTGACCGCGGCTCTGCTCGTGCTCGTGCATCTGCAGCGTCTCGACGCCGTGATCGCGCTCGTGATCGTCGGGCGCGAAATCGCGATCTCGGCGCTGCGCGAGTGGATGGCGCAGATCGGCGCGTCGAAGAGCGTGGCCGTGAATTCGCTCGGCAAGTTCAAGACCGCGTGCCAGATGGTCGCGATTCCCATGCTGCTGTTCTACGCCCCGCTCACGCTCGGTGGCATAACGCTGTTCGACTCGCGCGTGTGGGGTGCGTGGCTCATCTACGTGGCAGCGTTCCTCACGATCTGGTCGATGCTTTACTACATGAAGCTCGCGTGGCCCCAGATCCGCGAACGGGGGAGCTTGTGACCCCTATGCTGTGAATCCCTTATGTCTTTTCCAAAAAGATCATGCGAAGGGGTTGACACGATTCTGCGGGTTATACATAATCTCACTTCTCCGCTGCACGACGCAGTAGCAAGTAAGAAGATGTGGTGGAGATAGCAGAAGATAGGCCGATGTTAGTTGAAAATTCGGCGAAATCTGAAGCGAATATGCGGGAGTAGCTCAGTTGGTAGAGCGCAACCTTGCCAAGGTTGAGGTCGCGAGTTCGAGACTCGTCTCCCGCTCCAGAATTTTAGGTGCGGCGTTTTTGCAGTAACGAAAAACGAAGTGCCGAAGCAGTAAAAGTCGCAGTAAAGCAGGATATTTGCGGGAGTAGCTCAGTTGGTAGAGCGCAACCTTGCCAAGGTTGAGGTCGCGAGTTCGAGACTCGTCTCCCGCTCCAAATGCCAAGGGGAAGCAGCGCTTCCCTTTTTGTTTGGCAGGTTTTGGTCAGCGTATCAAGCCATCAAACAAATCTGTCCGGTCGTTGCGAGCGCAAGCAGTTTCCGCACCCCGGTCAGTCCGCTTCTGGCGCGATAGCAAAGCGGTTATGCAGCGGCCTGCAAAGCCGTGTAGGCCGGTTCGACTCCGGCTCGCGCCTCCAGATGCAAAACAAAAGCCACCTTCGGGTGGCTTTTGTTTTTTGCGGCCGCCTTGCTGCGTTTTTCGCGACACGCCAACGCGCCTGGCGCAAAATAACCGCAACCTTTCCTCCGCGGTTTGCCGACATGTCCATCGAACTCCCCGAAGACGCGCGCACCGAAGCGATCGCCTCCATCCAGCGCTATTTCGATGCCAACATGGAAGAGCCGATCGGCAACATCGCAGCGGGCGCGCTGCTGGGCTTCTTTCTCGAAGAGATCGCGCCGGCGGTCTACAACAAGGCCATTGCCGACGCGCAGGAGAGCATGCAGGCGCGCATCGTCGATCTCGACATCGATCTGCACGAGGAGCCATTCCAGTACTGGCGCAAATACGAGCAACCGCGCCGGCGAAAGTGAGCGCTGCGAGAGTCGCGAGTTTGTGGCGCTCGCGGCGCGCGGCATAATCGTGGTCATTCACGACGCCTTGATGGAAATCACCGACCATGACCGTGCAGTCCACCGCCTTGCCGCTGCCCCAATTCGACTGGCAATGGAAAGCCTTTGATGCGCTCGACGCGCGCGAAGTCTACGCCATGCTCAAACTGCGCTCGGACGCGTTCGTCGTCGAGCAGAACTGCGTGTATGGCGATATCGACGGTCTCGACTTCGGCGCATGGCATCTGTTCGCATGGAGCGAGCAGGGCGGCGCGCGAGAGCTTGCGGGCTATTTGCGCGTGCTGCTGCCTGACGCGCAGGACCCCGACGTGCGCATCGGCCGCGTGGTGACGTCGCAAAACCACCGCGGCATCAAGCTCGGCAACGCGCTGCTCGAGCGCGCCATCGCGCAGATCGAGCGTCAATGGCCGGAGGTCGCGATGCGTCTGCATGCCCAGGCGCATCTGCAGAAGTTCTACGGTGCGTTCGGCTTCTCGCCCGTTGGCGAGATTCACGACGAGGACGGCATTGCGCACGTATGGATGCGCTCGGCCTGATTCGACGTTGATCGCATCTTGCGCCGGCACTCGAGTGCTTTACGTGCGCAGGGTGCGCCCTTCCTCGTGACGCTGGCCGTCCGCCGGACGCATGCCGGGCCGCCGGTCCCGCTGCAATCGTCCGCGCGCGGATAGCCGCATCCAGTGGCGCAGCGCGACCAGCGCGCCGACCACGCTCATCATCGACCCCGGAATCCACAGCAGCAACCCGCCGATCTGCTGGTCGCGCATTGGCGAGAGCCAGGTGAACGCGCGGCCGCAGATCGAATAGACCGGGTAAAGCTCGTGCGGCGTGAAAAAGATGAACGCGCCGAGCACGATCTGCGGCGGAATCGCCGCGATCACGACGAGCACACGCTTGCCCGGCGAGAGGCGCGCGGGCGGCGCGGGGCGCGAGTCGAGCACGAGCCACCAGAACAACAGCCCGTCGATCACCATGCTCCAGTTCATGACGCGGTAGAGACGCCAGTCGAGCATCGCGATGAGGTGGATCGGCGAAAAGAGCCAGAAATAGATGAGCCCGACGAAGAGTCCGACCGCGACGACGGGATGCATGACGATGTCGAGCGCCACGCGCACGGGTCGAGCGGCGAGCGCGGGACGCACGAAGCGCTGCCGCCACCTGAACGGAATGCCCGCGCGCAGCGCCGCACCCGGGTAGGCGAGCGCGATAAAGAACGGCCCCAGATGGTGCAGCACCAGGTGCTGCGCGCGATGCATGAAGAACTCGTGCTCGAAGTAGTAGTCGAGGCGCGTATGCAGCACGACGTAGAGCGCGCCAAGCCCGAACCAGAACGAGAGCTGGCGTGCGAGCGACACCCGCGCGTGCCGCTTGCCGCGCACGAACAACACCGCCGCGAGCATCGTGCAGATCATCACGGTCGGCGAAGGCTCCCAGGGCTGGAGCCAGTAGAGCAGGGTCATCGCGAGCATGGCGGCGGCTTCATCGCGGGTTCGACATGCTTGCGCGCGCAACCAGTCTTGAATGCGCGCGCGGTGGTGTTACCGCGGCCTTACTGCCCCGAGGGCGGCTTGACCGCGAACGGCGTGTCGAGCGTTTCGCCGTCCGAGAACTGCAGCTTCACGTTCACGGTGTCGCCCGGCGCGACCTTGTGCTTCGCTTTCTCCAGCATCAGGTGGTAGCCACCCGGCGCGATGGCGAGCGTGCCGTGCGCAGGCACCGTCGCCTTGTGCACCATGACCATCTTCTGCGTCGAGCCATTCGAGACTGTCTGATGCAGCATGACCATGCCGTAAGCGTCGCTCGAGACACCCACGAGGTCGACCGGCTGGTCGCCATCGTTCTTGAGCGTCACGTAGCCCGCGGCCGGCAGGTCGTTGGGCAGCCAGCGCACCCATGCGTCCTGCGCGCTCAGCGTGGTGGCGGCGTGTGCGCCGGGCGCGAAGGCGGCGAGCGCACCGAAGGTGCTCAGCGCGCAGCCGAGCGAGACGGTGAGTGACTTGAGGTTCTTCGTCATAACGTTTCCTGTTGCGATTGCTGTTACGTCAAAACCCGATGATTGGACCGGCGAGGCCGCATGCGTTCACGCCGTGTCGTTGATGACGCGGCGCAGGTCATGCGCGATCGCGTCCGCAGAGTCGTGGTCGGTGGCGAGCAGGCGCGCATGACCTTGCGCGTCGAACACATAGACGGCCGAGCTGTGCGTGACTTCGTAGTCGCCGTCGGGGTCGCGCTTTTCCATCTGATAGGCCACGCGGTAGCGCCGCGCGAGCGACTCGATCTGGGCATCGGTGCCGGTCAGGCCGCGCGCATGCCGGGCGTCGAACGCGCCGACGTAGGCGTGAAGTGCCTGCGGCGTATCGCGCGCCGGATCGACGCTGATGAAGAGTATCCGCACTTTGTCCGCATCGGGGCCGAGCTTCGCTATAACCTGCATCAGGCGCGCCATGGTTTCCGGACAGACGTCCGGGCAATGCGTGTAGCCGAAATAGACGAGCGTCGTGTTTCCGCGAAAACTGGTGCCGGTCACGGGTTGGCCGTTGTCGGCCGTGAGCGCGAAGTCCAGGTCGGGCAGATGACCGCTCACGTTCGTGAGCTGCCACGCCTCGCCCGGGTGCGAACACGCGGCGAGCAGCACCGCGCCGGCCACCACCGCCGCGTGCCGCAGGCTACGCATGCCGCCGCGAAGGTGGCCGCGAAGGTGGCGGCTCAGGCGGGTGCGGAACGTGCGCAGCGTGCGCTCGAAGGTGGGAAACAAAGGCAATGTCGTCGACTCGATTGGATCACGTTGGCCGCGCTCGCTCAGACCATGGGGCTCGGCTTGTCGCTGCGACTGTAGCAAAATTGGGTCCGCGCGGTCGCGAGTGGCCCGGTCGTGCCGATCGCTCGCGTCGATATGCCGCATCTTCGAGTCCGGGAATGTCTGCACAGGCGGTCAGCCCTCACTTTCTCGATAATCGATCCAAGGCGCGGTAAGATTCGCACACTTTCCCTGGGCGCAGCCCGGGGCCGTACCCGGCCAGCGAGGCCGATGGGTGAAAAGAACGCAATGCAAGCACTTCCGGCAGTCTTGCCGCCTGATCAGACGGCATTTTTCTTCGATTTCGACGGCACGCTCGTCGAGCTCGCGCCCACGCCCGATGGCGTGCTCGTCCGACCGGAGATGCTCGCGCTGCTGCGCGAGTTGCGCCGCGCGACGCACGGCGCGGTGGCGATCGTCTCCGGTCGCGGCATCGAGAGCATCGACGGTTTCCTCGGCATGCCCGATCTGCCCGTGGCCGGCCTGCACGGCGCCGAGCGGCGCGACGCCAACGGCGACACGCAGCGTGTCGGCTTCAACGACCAGCGTCTGCTGCACATGGAGCAGGTGCTCGCGGAGGTCGTGCGCACGCATGCGGGTATGCTGCTCGAGATCAAGGGCGCGTCGCTCGCGCTGCACTACCGCAACGCGCCGGAGCGAGAAGCCGAAGCGCGCGCCGCGACCGAGCGCCTCGCCGCCGACTACGCCGACGCCTACGTCCTGCAGCCCGGCAAAATGGTCTACGAAATCAAGCCGAAGGACGTCGACAAGGGCCGCGCGCTGCGCGCGTTCCTCGACGAGCCGCCGTTCGCGGGCCGTAGCCCGGTGTTCGCCGGCGACGACTTGACCGACGAAAAGGGCTTCGCCGTCGTCAACGCGCTCGGCGGGCTGTCAATCAAGGTCGGCGGCGGCGACACCATCGCGCAGACGCGCGTCGACTCGGTCGAAGCGCTGATCGGCTGGCTCGCATCGCTGGTCGCCGCCATGCCAGGCGCCCGATGACCGCGCGCATGCCTCACTTCATTGCCCACGTAGACTGCCTGACCCGGCCGAGCCGAAGCCCCGCCTCGCGCGCGCCACGCCTTCCCGATTTCCTGCACGGACCCCGCCCCTCATGAGCCGATTGATCATCGTGTCGAACCGCGTCGCGCCGATTTCCGAAGGCGGTCCGGCCGCGGGCGGCCTCGCGGTGGGCGTGTACGACGCACTCAAGGAAACCGGCGGCATGTGGTTCGGCTGGAGCGGGGACGTGCTCACCTCCGGCCAGCCGCAGATCGCCCTCGAAGAGCGCGGTCCCGTGACCTTCGCCACCATCGGCCTGCTGCGGCGCGACTACGACCAGTACTACCGCGGTTTCTCGAACGCGACGCTCTGGCCCGCCTTCCACTACCGCGCCGATCTCGTCCAGTACGACCGCCACGACTACGAGGGCTATAGCCGCGTGAACGCGTGGCTCGCGCAGCAGCTCGTGCCGCTGCTGCGCGAAGACGACGTGATCTGGGTCCACGACTATCACCTCATCCCGTTCGCCCAGGCATTGCGCGCGGCGGGCGTGAAGAACCGCATCGGCTTCTTCCTGCACATTCCGTTTCCGGCCTCGCAGGTGTTGCTGGCGGTGCCGCCGCATCGCGAGCTGGTTGAGGCGCTGTGCGCGTTCGACCTGCTCGGCTTCCAGACCAAGCCCGATCTGCGCGCCTTCTGCGACTACATCGTGAACGAGGCGGGGGGCACGACGGCGATGCAGCCGGACGGCCTCACGCGCATCGACGCGTTCGGGCAGACGCTCTGCGCGGGCGATTACCCGATCGGGGTCTATCCCGACGAGATCGCGGAACTCGCCAAGGCCGGCGAGCGCGGCAAGCCGGTGCGTACCCTCAAGTCCACGCTGCACGGGCGCAAGGTCATCATGAGCGTGGACCGGCTCGACTACTCGAAGGGGCTCGTGGAGCGCTTCCGTGCTTTCGAACGCCTGCTCGACCACACGCCGGCGCAGCGCAACAAGGTCTCGTTCGTGCAGATCGCGCCGCCCACGCGTGCCGACCTGCATGCCTATCAGGACATCCGGCTGCGCCTCGAGGCGGAGTCGGGGCGTATCAACGGCCGTTACGCGGAACTCGACTGGACGCCGATCTGGTACATCCACCGCCAGTACGAACGGGCGGTGCTGGCCGCGCTGTTCCGGGCGTCGAACGTCGGCTACGTCACGCCGCTGCGCGACGGCATGAACCTCGTCGCCAAGGAATACGTGTCGGCGCAGGACCCCGAGGACCCGGGCGTGCTCGTGCTCTCGCGCTTTGCCGGCGCGGCGCAGGAGCTTTCCGGCGCGCTGATCGTCAATCCGCTCGATATCGACGGCATGGCCGATGCGCTGGGCGCCGCGCTCTCCATGCCGCTTGCCGAGCGCCTCGCGCGCTATCAGGACATGATGGCCCAGTTGCGCGAGAACAATGTCTCGGTCTGGCGCGACCGCTTCATGCGCGATCTCGGCCGGGTCTGCGTGCGGCAAGGGGTGAGCTTGCCGCCGCTCGAGCGCGCGCAGGGCTGAGCACCCGCGCCTCGCTCCCATTCGAGAGCGAAAAAAAGCCGCTTCAGTCGATGCACTGAAGCGGCTTTTTTGCGTCCGGGAGTCTGGGGCAAGACCAGCGGGCGATGCGCCCGCAGGCGGGGTGGCGTCAGGCCACGTGCTTTTCGTCGGCCTTCTTGCTGCCCAGATGGAGCGTGGCCTGCTTGCCGTACTGCTTGGCGAGGAGGTCGCGGTAGAGACCCGGACGGTTGCGCAGTTCTTCCGGACTGCCGTCGTCGATCACCTTGCCCGCACTCATCACGATGATGCGGTCGAAGTTGTTGAGCGTGGAGAGGCGGTGCGCGATCGCGATCACCGTGCGGCCCACCATCAGCCGGTCGAGCGCCTGCTGGATGGCCTCTTCGGACGCGCTGTCGAGCGCCGAGGTGGCCTCGTCGAGCAGCAGGATCGGCGAATTCTTGAGAATGGCGCGCGCGATCGCGATGCGCTGGCGCTGGCCGCCCGACAGCTTCACGCCGCGGTCGCCCACGATCGTGTCGTAACCCTCGGGCATCGCCTCGATGAATTCGGCGCAGCGCGCCTCGCGGGCCGCGGCGAGCACTTCCTCGCGGCTCGCCTCGGGGCGGCCGTAGGCGATGTTTTCGTAGATCGAGCGGTGCAGCAGCGAGATGTCCTGCGGCACGAGCGCGATGGCGTGGCGCAGGGTGTCCTGCGTAACGTGCGCAATGTCCTGGCCGTCGATCTTGATGGCGCCGCCCTGGGTGTCGTAGAAGTGCTGCAGCAGCGCGAGCACCGTCGTCTTGCCTGCGCCCGATTTGCCGATCAGCCCCACGCGCTGGCCGGCCTCGATGCGCAGGTCGAAATGGTCGAGGATCGGCTTGCGGTGCGGATACGCGAAGGTCACGCCCTCGAATTCGACGCGGCCGCCCTGGGCCACGAGCTCCTTGGCGTCGTCCCGGTCGGGCATGCCGTGCGGCTCCAGCAGCGTCTGCACGGCCTCGGCGAGGCGTGCCACATGCTGGGTCACGTCCACGAGCGCCACGGCCAGATCGCGCGTGCCGTGCAGGATCGTGAAGCCGAGCGAGCTGACCAGCACGATGTCGCCCGACGTCGCCTTGCCCTGATCCCACAGCCACAGCGCCCAGCCGAGCAGGCCGGCGGACAGCATGGCCGTGATCACGGCGTGCAGCAGACGCAGCTTTTCGAGATAGAGCAGGCTCGAGCGTCGCGCGTCGAGTTCGGCCTTGACCGTCGAGCCGAAGCGCTTTTGCTCGCGGAACGTCATACCGAAGGCGCGCACGAGCGCCATGTTGCCGATCACGTCGACGAGCTCGCCATCCACCGCGGCCGCTTTCGAGGCGAAGGTGTGGTGGCGCGACGAGCCGCGCCCAGCCAGCTTGAAGAGGATCACCGAAAGGATCGCAGAGCAGAGCAGGAGGCCCGCCGCCATCAGCGGGTTCACGACGATGATCATGACGATCGCGCCGGCCACGGCGATGCAGGGCGGCAGCACGTTCCAGGCGGTGGTGTTCTCGGCCGTGTAGACGGCGTTCGACGTCGCCGTGATGCGGCTGGCGAGCGTGCCGGGCTGTTTTTCGGCGTAGTAAGTGGGCGAGTGCCCGGTCAGATACTGAAAGAGATCGCGCCGCAGGTCGCCCGTCACGGCGACGAAGGTGTGCGCTGCGAACCAGCCGCCGACCCGCCAGAGCAGGTTGTCGGCGGCGATCAGGCCGACGAGGATGGCGAACGCGGTCCACAGCGGGCCCGGATGGTGGCGTCCCGCTCCGAGCACGTCGATCAGATGCTTGATGGCGTACTGCGACGCAAGCGCGCAGCCGACGGCCGCGAACACGCTCGCGAGCACGACAGTATGGGCGAACGGATGGCGCTTGATGTAGCGGAAAAGGAACGCGAGCGGGCGCCGCGCATAGCTCGCGAGCTTGGCGTTGTGGGCGTTACGCTGAGCGGGAGTCAGATGTTCCAATTGATCGGGTGGTCGGTCTGACGGAATTTCGTCCGTGCAAGTTCAAGGAAGATAGCGGGCGCTCCGGCGATGAACGGCTTCCGGCGCGCGGCAACGAAGGCGGACTTACCGCATTGTAAACACCCCATGGGCCTGGCGCACCGCCTGTGCCCGGCGGACGCGCATCATATCGCGACACGATAGCGCGGGATACAGATTGGGGACACGTTGTTGCAGTGGAGGTTCAACAGGAATCGTGGATCGTTTTAGAGATAGGTGTTTTAGAGATAGAATTACCGATTGCATTCGGAAAAGCGGTGTGCTTGCTCGCAACACGCTGTCGGCCGGTTGCGAACCCGGAAACGAGCAGGATCGATTCATGCGCACAAGAGCCGCGACAATCGCGCGCAGTTGCTTCCCGCAGCGCAGCACCCAATCTAGAACTCTCTTGGAAAACAATGGGTTGCGGAGTGTTTCCGGTGTGTAACAACGTAAAGACTTTGAAATGATCTAGCCGGTATTTACCCTGGACCGGGATAATGCCGACTCGGACAGCGTAGGGAATTTGACAGCTTCTGTGTCAACGGCCGCGAACCCTGCGCGTTTACCGCCTGAACCGCCGCGTGTGCGCTCTCTTGCCGCTTCACAACTGCGTCGGGTCTGTGTCCGGATTTCCGGCGCGGTTAGCGGTATGGAACGCCTGTAAGGCGCGTGGCGACAAGGAAGCCGCAGCCTGCATAGGTCGATTGTCAAACTTGCAGTCTATTGCCCGATTTATTACGAGGAAGGAGTTCACCACTATGCGAATCGCTCAAATCGCTCCGTTGCACGAGGCGGTTCCTCCCAAGCTGTACGGCGGCACGGAACGGGTGGTCTCCTACCTGACCGAAGCGCTGGTCGAACAGGGCCACGATGTCACGCTGTTCGCCAGCGGCGATTCGATCACCTCGGCAAAGCTCGAAGCGTTCTGGCCGCAGGCACTGCGCCTCGACCCCACGATTCGCGACGTGATGGCTCCGCACATGCTGCTGCTCGAAGAAGTTCGCCGCCGCGCGGACGAGTTCGACGTGCTGCACTTCCACATCGACTACTACCCGTTCTCGCTGTTCCAGCGCCAGCCGGTGCCGTTCGTCACGACCATGCACGGCCGTCTGGACCTGCCGGAACTGCAGCCGGTGTTCAATGCGTTCAACGACGTGCCGGTGGTGTCGATCTCGGACAATCAGCGTATTCCGCTGCAGCAGGCCAACTGGCAGCAGACCGTGTACCACGGCCTGCCGGAAGACGTGCTCACGCCGATTCCGAACGTCGAGCCCGGCTACCTCGCATTCCTCGGCCGCGTTTCGCCGGAGAAGGGTCTTGACCGGGCGATCCGCATCGCCGGCCAGGCGGGCATGAAGCTCAAGGTCGCCGCCAAGATCGACAAGGCCGACCGCGCCTACTACGAAGAAGTCATCAAGCCGCTGATGGCGTTGCCGCATGTCGAGTACATCGGCGAAATCGGCGAGCACGAAAAGCGCGAGTTCCTCGGCAATGCGCATGCCCTGGTGTTCCCGATCGACTGGCCGGAGCCCTTCGGCCTCGTCATGATCGAAGCCATGGCCTGCGGTACGCCGGTCATCGCGTTCAAGCGCGGCTCGGTGCCGGAAGTCATCGAGAACGGCGTGTCGGGCTTCGTCGTCGAGGACGAAATCAGCGCAGTCGCGGCGGTCAAGCGCCTGTCGACGCTGCCGCGCGAGAAGGTGCGCGCCGCGTTCGAGGCACGCTTCTCGTCGAAGGTGATGGCACGCAATTACGTGGCCGTGTACGAAGAACTGCTGCGCCAGAAGCATCGCACCGTGCTGCGCGAAGTCAACGCCGGCTAAGCTACGTACCGAAACTGGACGCGCTGCGGCGCGCCCGGTTTTCCCGCTGTTCCCCAACGCCCCGGTGCAATGCGCCGGGGCGTTGTCACATTCGCGGCGGCGGCGGGTGAGGCGCACGCTCAATGTCCCTATAATGGCCGTGCCGTAAAATCCGCAGCGCCCACGAAAGCGTGCTTTGCATGGGACCGGAGTAAGACGCTAAAGCGCCAACTCCGGTCGACAGCTTTGCATGGGACCGGAGTAAGACGCTAAATCGTCAACTCTGGTCGACAGCTTTGCATGGGACCAGAGTAAGACGCTAAAGCGTCAACTCTGGTCGACAGCTATGCATGGGACCAGAGTAAGACGCTAAAGCGTCAACTCTGGTCGACAGAGGAGAATACCCTTGGCCAGAACCCGACCGACGCCCACGGCCACCGTACCCGGTGCCGGGACGCTTTTCGCGCTGCGCGCGATCGGGCTCGTGATCCTCGCGCGCTGGTTGCACTCCATGGCGCAAATGAACTTCGTCGCCGCGCTCGAAGGCATGGCGTCGTCGCCGGCGGCAAGCCTGAATCTCGTCTTCCTGTTTTTGCTGATCGTGCTGCCGGGCGCCAAGGCGCGCGTCGAGCGGCCGTTTCACCCGCTGCCCCAGTGGCTGCGTCAGGCGCTGCGATTTTTCGGCGTGCTCGGCCTCTTGTTCGCAATCGGCTCGATCGGCGTGTTCGTCTGGACCGCCGGCTGGCGTCGCACCTTCCACGCCGTGGCCGACACCAACGGCTGGCTGGTTGCCGCCCCCGCGCTCTATGCCGCCGTGGTCTGGATCTGCCGGCCGCGCGCGCTCTGGCGCAGCAACTTCGCCGCGCGGCGCTTCGCGATCGGGCGCTTCGCCGTTTCGATCGATGCTGCGACGCGCACGACGGTCGTCTGGCGGGAGAGCCGTAAGGTAGGCCAGTACGATGCCCGCGAGTTGTCGGTGCGCTGGCTCTGCGGTGCGGCGCAGGGCGGGGCCGTTGCGTCCGGGCCCGCGCTCTTGCCCGCGCCGCCGCAGACCGGCGATCCTGCGCCCGCGGGTGGCGTCGCCGAACCGGCTGCTGTTTCGGATGCTGCGCATGCCGCGGATACCACTGCAACGCTGGGGGCCGGCCAGTCTGCGGCCACGCCTGAGCCGGGCGCGCCCGCTGCGCAGCGGCCGGCATCGGCATCCTCTGCTGCAGCGCCTGCGGGCAAGCCCGCGCGCCGCGCGAAGATCGAGTTGCTCTGGGATTCGCCCGCTGCGGCGGGCCATAACCGTCAGACTGTGTTTCGCTTGGGGCTCGCCTCCGAAGGCGACCGCACCGCTGCACGCGCCCTCGACACCGCGCTCAAGCAGGTCTGACGGCCCGTGGCCCGGCCGCGTTGCGCGACGTCCGCGTTCTCGCCGCTTTACCATTGCTTGCCGTTCCTGTCGTCCACCGGAAGGAGTTGCAATGCTGATACGCTGGTTGCTCGCCGCCGTTCATTTGCTCGCCTTCGGCTTTGCGCTCGCTTCGATCCTGCGGCGCACGCGCGGCCTGCGCCGCTGCACGTCGACCGAAGACCTGCCGATGATCTTCAGCGCCGACAACGGCTGGGGCGGCTCGGCGGTCGTCCTGATCGTGACTGGCGCAATGCGTGCGTTCGGCGGTTTCGAGAAAGGCGCTGAGTACTACATCCACGAGCCGCTCTTTCTCGTAAAGATGGCCGCGCTCGTGCTGATCCTTCTGCTCGAAATCGCACCCATGATGGCGCTGCTGCGCTGGAGGCTCGCCGTGCGGCGCGGCGACGTGCCGGATCTCACCGGCGCGGCGAAATACGCACTTATCGGCAGATGGCAGACGCTCATGCTTGTCGTGATGGTATTCGCGGCCACGGGCATGGCGCGCGGCATCGGTCTAGATCCTTCGATTGTTTGATTCGGATTGCTGACAGTGAAACGCGCCGACCGGATGTTTCGCGCAATGCCGAAGCCCAAAGCAAAAGGCCTCGTTGCTTTCGCAACGAGGCCTTTATTCTTCGGTGCTTGTCGTTACCAACACCAGGAATTCTGGTGGGTAGTACTGGGATCGAACCAGTGACCCCTGCCGTGTGAAGGCAGTGCTCTACCGCTGAGCTAACCACCCGAAGAGATTGAAATTATGCAGGGTGTTTTCGATCTTGTAAAGCCCTTTTTAAGCATTTTGCGCATCGGCCGCATTGGCTTCGGCGGGAGCCGGCTCGGTGCGCCAAACCGACGTCCCCTTGATCGCCGTGTCGAGACCGTCGAGCACGGCGTTGTGTTCGGCGATTTCTTCGTCGCTCGCCATGATCACCGGCAGATCGATCGACTCGAGCTGGATGCGCGGCGCGGCGGCCGCACCGGGCGCGGCGTGCTCGCCCAGCATGTCGATGACGAGGCTTTCCTGGCCGCGCGTCATCGCGAGGTACACCTCGGCGAGCAGTTCCGAGTCGAGCAGCGCGCCGTGCAGCGTGCGGTGCGCGTTGCTGATGCCGAAGCGGTCGCACAGGGCGTCGAGCGAGTTGCGCTTGCCCGGGAAGATCTGCTTGGCCTGCACGAGCGTGTCGATCACCTCGCCACAGTGCTCCTTGAATCCCGGCTTGCCGAGTAGCGCGAGTTCGGCGTCGAGAAAGCCGATGTCGAACGGCGCGTTGTGGATGATGATGTCCGCGCCGCGAATGAAGTCGAGGATCTCGTCCGCGACTTCGGCGAACTTCGGCTTGTCGGAGAGGAACTCGGTCGTGAGGCCGTGCACGGCGAGTGCGCCCGGGTCGCTGTCACGCTCCGGGTTCACGTAGAAGTGCAGGTTGTTGCCGGTGAGCCGGCGGTTCACCAGCTCGACGCAGCCGATTTCGATGATGCGGTCGCCCGTGCGGGCGTTCAGGCCGGTGGTTTCGGTATCGAGAATGATCTGGCGCATGTCTTGTAAGGCGTGAAAGCGTGAGGCTGCCGCGAAGCGGTCCTGGAAAGCAGCGGTCTCAGAGTTCCGCGAGGGTGGCGACGCCGCGGTTCGCGAGCGCGTCGGCGCGCTCGTTCTCCGGGTGGCCGGCGTGACCCTTCACCCAGCGCCACTCGATCTCGTGCTGGGCGACGAGCGAGTCCAGACGCTTCCAGAGGTCGTCGTTCTTGACCGGCGTTTTAGCGGCCGTCATCCAGTTCTTCTTCTTCCAGCCGTGAATCCACTCGCTGATGCCTTTTTGCACGTACTGCGAGTCGGTATGCACGATCACCTTGCACGGGCGCTTGAGCGCGTCGAGTGCGGCGATCACCGCCATCAGCTCCATGCGGTTGTTGGTCGTGCCGGCCTCGCCGCCGAACAGTTCCTTTTCCTGCGCGCCGAAGCGCAGCAGCGCGCCCCAGCCGCCGGGGCCGGGGTTGCCCTTGCAGGCGCCGTCCGTGAAGATTTCGACGAAGTCGGGTGTGCTCATGAGTCCTTGTTGCGTGTTGGGGAGGGGGTGGTCGCCGCGGGCTTCAGGCTCGCGGCCAGCACCGGCTTCTTGACCTTCAATGGGCCGACGAGGCGCATGCCGCGCACGCGCTTGATCGCCGTCACCATATAGATAGCGCCGAAAATCGGCCACCAGCGGTCGCCGGCGGCTTCCATGAAGCCGTAGCGGCCGAGCCACTGGTCCGTCGCGAGCGGCGGACGATAGCAGCCGAAGCGCCCGCGTTCAAGCTCGAAGCCCAGCAGCTTGATCCAGTCTTTCAGACGCGTGAACGCGATCAGGTCCTGGCGCGCGGGCAGGAACGGATGGCCGGTCAGCTTGCCGACCGACTGGCGCGCACCCCACAGTGAAAGCGAGTTGAACCCGACGATCAGCAGCTGCCCTTCGGGCATCAGCACACGTTCGGCTTCGCGCAGCAGACGGTGCGGGTCGCTCGTGAATTCGAGCGTGTGCGGCATCACGATGAGGTCGACGCTCTGCGCCTCGAACGGCAGATCGAGAAAGTCGCACCAGACAGTGCTGCGGCCCGCGGGCGCGTGAAGCAACGAACCGCCGCCCGCAGCCGGCGTGCGGTCCGCTGTTGCGCCGCCTGCCTCGGGCGGAGTTTGCCCGCCGTTCGGGTGGGAATGGGCCGACGCGCCGGGTACGGAGTAGGGTGCGCTTGCAGCACTGGCGGCGTCGAGCACGAGGCCGCGGCACGACATGCGGTTCTCGCGCAGGGCGTCGAGCTGCGGCAGGCCGAGCTGCAGCGCATGGTAGCCGAATATGTTCGACACCACGCGGTCGAGCTGCTCCTGCTCCCAGCCGAGCACATACCTGCCAGCGGGCGAGGCGGTCCAGGCGGGCCAGTCTATAATCAATCGGTCAGACATGTCGAAGAATACGTCGCCCCATGAAGAGTCCGCTTGAGTACGCGCGTTCGAGCGATACGTGCGCCTACGAGTACGTACCGGTTCCGGCTTTTGAAGACAATTACATCTGGGTCGTTTCGGACGGCCGGAATGCCGTTGCCGTCGATCCGGGCGACGCCGCTCCGGTTCGCGCGTACCTCGCGATGCGCGGCTGGCGGCTCGTCGCTATTTTACTCACCCATCACCACAACGACCATGTCGGCGGTGTGGCCGACTTGCTCGCCGACGCACGCGTGCCCGTCTACGGCCCGGCCGGCGAGGCGCTCGGCTCGCTCGATGGATTCGTCACGCGCGTGAAGGGTGGCGACGCCGTCCATCTGGATGCACCCGCGCTCGACCTGACGGTGATCGATGTGCCTGGCCATACGCGTGGCCATATTGCGTATTTCCAGGCGGCCGATGCCACCGGCACACCTCACGTGTTCTGCGGCGACACGCTCTTTGCCTGCGGCTGCGGCCGCCTCTTCGAGGGTACGCCCGCGCAGATGCTCGACTCGCTCGACGCACTCGCGGCGCTGCCCGGCAATACCCATGTGCATTGCGCACACGAGTACACGTTGTCGAACATTCGCTTCGCGCTCGCCTGCGATCCCGAAAACGGCGATCTGCTCGACTGGAGCCGCGAGGCGGCGGCGCTGCGCGAGCGCGGCGTGCCGACTCTGCCTACGACGATCGCGCACGAGCGCGCCGTCAATCCTTTCCTGCGCGCGGGCGATGCGGCGGTGCAAGCCGCGCTCTCAGAGGCGCTGCACGAATCGGTGCCGGACCGGCTGGCGGCTTTCGCAATGATGCGTGAATGGAAGAATCGGTTCCGCTGACCCAGCCGGGCCAGGGGGCATGCTCAACCCAATCGTATGGAATCACGCCCAAGCTGCGGATTTCATGGCTTTTTTTCCATTAATTCCGATTGACGGAAACCGGCACGTTCCGTACTATCGGCTGCAAATTCCAGCCATGCGGATGTAGATTTTCATGCGATTCATAATCAGTGCGCTGCTGGTCCTCATGCTCGCCGCCTGTGCGAGCGGGGGACCGTCTGCGAGTTCTCAAGCACCAGCCAACGCCCAGGCCAACGCCGACCTCATTCGTAAGACCTCCGCTGCGAAAGAAACCATTAACGTCGATCAAGGCTCCGTCGATCAGTTGACGAGCCCCGACGCCGACCTCTGGGGACGCATTCGCCGCGGCTTCCAGATGCCCGACCTGCAGAGCGACCTCGTCGACATGAACGCCAACTGGTACGCCCAGCGGCCGGACTACGTCGCGCGCATGACCGAGCGTTCGCAGAAGTACCTCTATCACATCGTCGAAGAGCTCGAGGCGCGTCACATGCCTACCGAGCTCGCGCTGCTGCCGTTCATCGAGTCCGCCTATAACCCGCAGGCGCTGTCGGTCGCGAAGGCCGCCGGCATGTGGCAGTTCGTGCCGGGCACGGGGCGCACCTACAACCTCAAGCAGAACATGTGGCAGGACGAGCGCCGCGACGTGCTGGCCTCCACCAGCGCCGCGCTCGACTATCTCTCGCGCCTGCACGACATGTTCGGCGACTGGTATCTCGCGCTGGCCGCCTACAACTGGGGCGAGGGCAACGTGCAGCGCGCCATCGCGCGCAACGAGGCGGCGGGCTTGCCGACCGACTATCAAAGCTTGCGCATGCCCAGCGAAACACGTAACTACGTGCCGAAGCTTCAGGCGGTCAAGAACATCGTGATGAACCCGCAGCAGTACGGGCTCACGCTGCCATCCATTCCGAACCACCCGTATTTCGTCACGGTCACGACCTGGCACGACATCGACGTGGACGTCGCCGCCAAGCTCGCGAACATGACGACCGACGAGTTCCGCTCGCTCAACCCGTCGTTCAAGAAGCCCGTGATTCTTGGCGCGACCGACCCGCAGATCCTGCTGCCGTTCGACAACGCGAGCGCGTTCGAGCGCAACCTGAAGGCCTATTCCGGTCAGCTTTCGTCGTGGACCGTCTACACGACCGACTCGCGCACCACGCCTGCGGCGATTGCGCAGAAGATCGGCGTGGACGCCGATACGCTGATGTCGGTGAACAAGATTCCGGCGGGCATGCGCCTGAAGGCGGGCTCGACGCTCGTGGTGCCGCGCACCGACGACGGCGACGACGAGGACATCAGCGCCGACGTGGCGGAAAGCGCCGTGCTGGCCATGGAGCCGGACGTACCCGACACGCGCAAGATGCTGATCCGCGTACGCCGCAAGCAGTCAATGGAAGCCGTGGCGAGCCGCTATGGCGTGTCGCTCGGCCAGTTGAAGGCGTGGAACAAGACCCGCCGCGACTACGTCGCGCCCGGCCAGGTGCTGGTTTTGCACGTACCGGTCAACAAGGCGATGCCGAGCGAGCCGGGACCGGAGCGTCTGGCAACGAACGTTTCTAGTGGTGGAGTGCAGCGAATTGGCACCCGCGTTGCAGACACCGGGTCGAAGTCGCGATACGATAAGAAGCACGGTCGCGCGCGCACCGAAGTCGTCAAGGTTTCTGAACCTGTCAAGGCCAGGACGGTCAGCGCTGCGCCCAGCAAGGCGTCGAAGGGTACGGCGAGCCGCCCGAAGGCCGACACCCACACGCAGAAACACCATACAAAATAGCGGCTGGCGAAGGGTGCTCAAACATGCGTTGCGGGGGCAGCGCATGGTATTTCGCTCCGATCACTTTTCCGTTTTTGTTGTGTTTGACGCCGTCACCCCGCCAGGTGGCGGCGTTTTCATTGGCGGGTCCCAAACATAAAGGGCGTGATTCGGTGCGGCGCCGTGCGGGCAACGCTTGCCGCTGCGCCCCCGCCCGCTATAGTGGAAAGGGCCATGCACCGGGCCGCGAGCACGCTCCCCGTCGCCAGCGTCATCCTGAAATTTGAAGGAAAGGTGACTTTCGCGCTATAATTTCAAGGTTTGAGCTTATCAACCCGCACCCTAGCGCCTACCTCCTCCCATCCGTTCATCCGCCGCCCGCGCTTCATCGTCAACTGGCCGGCTGCCGCCCGATCCTGCGTCACAAACGCGCGCTCGTGGCCCGGCGCCACAACGGTCGACCGCACGAAGAGTCGCGCAAGCGAGCGAGCCGCGCGCGCATCCTGATCCTCACGGAAAGGGGTGCCGACGCCGCAGCCGCTCCCACAGGTCGCAAGATCGCAACGTCGGATAACAGGTCGGCACAGGGTGCTCCCCCAAGGAGTCTCCCGTGTTGCCGTCATTCTCTCCCGCTCTGCTCGCGCTCGCCGACGGCACGGTCTTTCGTGGTTACTCGATCGGCGCGCCGGGTCATACGATCGGTGAAGTCGTGTTTAACACGGCCATCACCGGTTATCAGGAAATCCTGACTGACCCGAGCTACGCTCGCCAGATCGTCACCCTCACGTATCCGCATATCGGCAACGTCGGCGTCAACGCCGAAGACGTCGAAGCCACGAAAGTCCATGCCGCCGGTCTGATCATCCGCGACCTGCCTGTGCTCGCCTCGAACTTCCGCATGGAGCGCACGCTCGGCCAGTATCTGAAGGACGAAGGCGTAGTCGCCATCGCCGGCATCGATACGCGCAAGCTCACGCGTATCCTGCGCGACAAGGGCGCGCAGAACGGCGCGATCCTCGCAGGCTCCGACGACGAAGCGAAGGCCATCGAACTCGCGCGCTCGTTCCCGGGCCTCGCGGGCATGGACCTCGCGAAGGTCGTCTCGACCGACGAGCCGTACAAGTGGAACACCACCGAATGGCGTCTGGGTGAAGGCTACCGCACGCAATCGGCGCCGAAGTACAAGGTCGTGGCGTTCGATTACGGCGTGAAGCAGAACATCCTGCGCATGCTGGCCGAGCGCGGCTGCGACGTCACAGTGCTGCCGGCGCAAGCGACGGCTGAAGATGCCTTCGCACTGAACCCGGACGGCGTGTTCCTTTCGAACGGCCCCGGCGACCCGGAACCCTGCGACTACGCGATCAAGGCGACGCAAGCCTTCATCGAGCGCGGCATCCCGACCTTCGGCATCTGCCTCGGCCACCAGATCATGGGCCTCGCCGTGGGCGCGAAGACCATGAAGATGAAAACGGGCCACCACGGCGCGAACCATCCGGTGAAGGATCTGGCCGACGGTCGTGTCGTCATCACGTCGCAGAACCACGGCTTCGCGGTGGACGCCGGCACGCTGCCGGCCAACACGCGCGTCACGCACGTTTCGCTGTTCGACGGCACGCTGCAAGGCTTCGAGCTGACCGACAAGCCCGCGTTCTGCTTCCAGGGCCACCCGGAAGCGTCGCCGGGCCCGCAGGACATCGGCTATCTGTTCGACCGCTTCACGGCGCTGATGGACAAGGCCAAGGCGGCGTAAGCGCCGCATCGAGCGCAAAAGCAGAGCAGGGTGCGCAGCGAGCCGGTTCGAAGAACGACGGCCCACGCGCGCACCCGGGCGGCAAGCTGAGTCACCCGCGAGCCGCCAGACGTAAAAGACACAGGAATATTTAGCGAGAGCGTTATGCCCAAGCGGACAGACATCAAGAGCATTCTCATCATCGGCGCGGGTCCGATCATCATCGGCCAGGCGTGCGAGTTCGACTATTCGGGCGCGCAGGCATGCAAGGCGCTGCGTGAAGAAGGCTACAAGGTCATCCTCGTCAACAGCAATCCGGCGACGATCATGACCGACCCGAACACGGCCGACGTCACGTACATCGAGCCGATCACGTGGGAAGTGGTGGAGCGCATCATCGAGAAGGAGCGCCCGGACGCGATCCTGCCGACGATGGGCGGCCAGACCGCGCTGAACTGCGCGCTCGACCTGCACCACCACGGCGTGCTTGCGAAGTACAACGTCGAGCTGATCGGCGCGTCGCCGGAAGCCATCGACAAGGCCGAAGACCGCCAGAAGTTCAAGGACGCGATGACGAAGATCGGCCTTGGTTCGGCGAAGTCGGGCGTCGCGCACTCGATGGAAGAGGCGCTCAAGGTGCAAGGCGAAATCGCCGAAGCCACCGGCTCGGGCGGCTACCCCGTCGTGATCCGTCCGTCGTTCACGCTCGGCGGTTCCGGCGGCGGCATTGCCTACAACCGTGAAGAGTTCGAAGAGATCTGCAAGCGCGGCCTCGACCTCTCGCCCACGCGCGAACTGCTGATCGAAGAATCGCTGCTCGGCTGGAAGGAATATGAGATGGAAGTGGTCCGCGACAAGGCGGACAACTGCATCATCGTCTGCTCGATCGAAAACCTCGACCCGATGGGCATCCACACCGGCGACTCGATCACGGTCGCGCCGGCGCAAACGCTCACCGACAAGGAATACCAGATCCTGCGCGACGCCTCGCTGGCGGTGCTGCGCGAGATCGGCGTGGATACGGGCGGCTCGAACGTCCAGTTCTCGATCGACCCGCGCACGGGCCGCATGATCGTGATCGAAATGAACCCGCGCGTGTCGCGTTCGTCGGCGCTGGCTTCGAAGGCCACGGGCTTCCCGATCGCCAAGGTCGCGGCCAAGCTGGCCGTGGGCTATACGCTCGACGAGCTCAAGAACGAAATCACGGGCGGTCAGACGCCGGCTTCGTTCGAGCCGACCATCGACTACGTCGTCACGAAGATTCCGCGTTTCGCGTTCGAGAAGTTCCGCGAAGCCGACCCGCGCCTCACCACGCAGATGAAGTCGGTGGGCGAAGTCATGGCGATCGGCCGCACGTTCCAGGAGTCGTTCCAGAAGGCGCTGCGCGGCCTCGAAGTCGGCGTCGACGGTCTGGACGAAAAGACCACGAGCCGCGACGAGATCATCCGCGAGATCGGCGAAGCCGGTCCGGACCGCATCTGGTACGTGGGCGACGCGTTCCGCGTGGGCATGACGCGCGAAGAGATCTTCGAAGAGACCGCGATCGACCCATGGTTCCTCGCGCAGATCGAAGAGATCGTCAAGAAGGAAGAGGCATGCAAGGGCCGCACGCTCGAAAGTCTCTCGAAGGACGAGCTGCGTTACCTCAAGCAAAGCGGTTTCTCGGATCGCCGTCTCGCGAAGCTGCTGGGCAGCAACGCCGCGGACGTGCGCAAGCGTCGTATCGAGCTGAACGTGCGCCCGGTCTACAAGCGCGTTGACACCTGCGCGGCCGAGTTCGCCACGAAGACCGCCTACATGTACTCGACCTATGAGGAAGAGTGCGAGGCCAACCCGACCGCCAACAAGAAGATCATGGTGCTGGGCGGCGGCCCGAACCGGATCGGCCAGGGTATCGAGTTCGACTACTGCTGCGTGCACGCCGCGCTCGCGATGCGCGAAGACGGCTACGAAACGATCATGGTCAACTGCAACCCCGAGACCGTCTCGACCGACTACGACACGTCCGACCGTCTGTACTTCGAGCCGCTCACGCTCGAAGACGTGCTCGAAGTCGTGGACCTGGAAAAGCCGGTTGGCGTGATCGTGCAGTACGGCGGCCAGACGCCGCTGAAGCTCGCGCTCGACCTCGAGGCGAACGGCGTGCCCATCGTCGGCACGTCGCCGGACATGATCGACGCCGCGGAGGACCGCGAGCGCTTTCAGAAGCTGCTGCAGGACCTGAACCTGCGCCAGCCGCCGAACCGCACGGCACGCGCCGAAGACGAAGCGCTCAAGCTCGCCGACGAAATCGGCTACCCGCTCGTCGTGCGTCCGTCGTACGTGCTGGGCGGCCGCGCCATGGAAATCGTCCACGAGCCGCGCGACCTCGAGCGCTACATGCGCGAGGCCGTGAAGGTGTCGAACGACTCGCCGGTGCTGCTCGACCGCTTCCTGAACGACGCGATCGAATGCGATGTGGATTGCATCTCCGATGGCACGGACGTGTTCATCGGCGGCGTCATGGAACACATCGAACAGGCAGGCGTGCACTCGGGCGACTCGGCCTGCTCGCTGCCGCCGTACTCGCTGTCGCAGGAAACGGTCGCCGAACTGAAGCGTCAAACTGCCGCGATGGCCAAGGCGCTGAACGTGGTCGGCCTGATGAACGTGCAGTTCGCAATCCAGCAAGTGCCGCAGGATGACGGTTCGAAGAAGGACATCATCTACGTGCTGGAAGTGAACCCCCGCGCTTCGCGTACTGTGCCATACGTCTCGAAGGCGACCAGCCTGCCGCTCGCGAAGATCGCGGCGCGCGCGATGGTCGGCCAGAAGCTGGCGGAGCAGGGCGTGACGAAGGAAGTCGTGCCGCCGTACTTCAGCGTGAAGGAAGCGGTGTTCCCGTTCATCAAGTTCCCGACCGTCGACCCGGTGCTCGGACCGGAAATGCGTTCCACGGGCGAAGTGATGGGCGTGGGCAAGACCTTCGGTGAAGCGCTCTTCAAGTCGCAGCTCGCAGCAGGCTCGCGCCTGCCGGAGTCGGGCACCGTCTTCATCACCGTGATGGACGCCGACAAGCCCAAGGCTGTCGAAGTCGCGCGCATGTTGCACGAACTCGGCTACCCGATCGTCGCCACGCGCGGCACCGCTGCCGCGATCGAGGCGGCCGGTGTGCCGGTGAAGGTCGTGAACAAGGTGAAGGACGGCCGTCCGCACATCGTCGACATGATCAAGAATGGCGAGATTTCGCTCGTGTTCACGACGGTCGACGAAACCCGCTCCGCGATCGCCGATTCGCGTTCGATCCGCATGAGCGCGCAGGCCAACAAGGTCACGTACTACACGACGATGTCGGGCGCCCGTGCGGCCGTCGAGGGTCTGCGCTACCTGAAGAACCTGGAAGTCTATGATTTACAAGGCCTCCATGCTCGCCTAAACTAAGGCTTCCATTGTCTGTCTAACGTTCGACGAGGCAGGCTACAAAAGCTGAATGTGCCGCGGTTAAGCGGCGTCCCAACAGGGTTTCAGGCTGCGCCAGACCGCGCAGTCGCCCTCGCGGGATGCACTTAACCGCGGAATTTTTTTATGGCCGCAACGTGCGCGACAAGCGTGCGTGGCGCGGTCTCCTTTAGGCCCTTTTGGGCCGTACGAGTTGTTTATGAGCACGATTCCCTTGACCAAGCGCGGTGCAGACCAACTCCGCGGAGAGTTGCAGCGCCTCAAGTCCGTCGAGCGTCCGGCGGTCATCAATTCGATCGCGGAAGCGCGCGCGCAGGGCGATCTGTCGGAAAACGCGGAATACGACGCCGCAAAGGAAAAGCAGGGCTTCATCGAAGGCCGCATCGCCGAGATCGAGTCGAAACTGGCGGCCGCGCAGATCATCGACCCGGCCACGCTCGAAGCAGACGGCCGCGTGGTGTTCGGCTCGACCGTGGATCTCGAAGACCTCGATTCGGGCAAGACGGTGACCTACCAGATCGTCGGCGACGATGAAGCCGATCTCGAGCACGGCCTGATCTCGGTCAGCTCGCCCATCGCCCGTGCGCTGATCGGCAAGTCCGAAGGCGACGTCGCCGAAGTGCAGGCCCCCGGCGGCGTGCGCGAATACGAGGTCATCGAGGTCCGCTACGTCTGAGGGCGCGTCGACGTGAGTACTGCAAGCCACGTGGGTTCCGCCACTCCCGTTTCGCTCGTTGCGCACCGCCTCTTCGGGCTGCTCGCCATGCTGTGGGTCGGCAGTCAGCTGACCATCGGCTATGCGGTCGCCCCCGTCCTGTTCGCGTCGCTCGACAGGCCGGTGGCGGGCGAACTCGCCGCGCAGCTGTTTCGCCTCGAAGGTCTGATCGGCGTGGTGTGCGGGCTGCTGCTGCTCGGGCTCTCGAGCGTGCTCGTGCGCCGCGGCGCGTTGGGCTATCGCCGGCTGCGCTGGATTCTGGCCGCCATGCTGCTGTGCGTGCTGATCGGCTATTTCGCGCTGCAGCCGTTCATGAACGCGTTGCGCGTTCAGGCGATGAGCGCGGGCATGGACGTGGCCAGTTCGCCGTATGCGAGCCGCTTCGGCTTGCTGCACGGCGTGTCGAGCCTGTTCTATCTCGTGCAGAGCCTGCTGGGTGCGTGGCTCGTTTGGCTGCTGCCTTCGGCGCGCGGCATGCTGCCGCGGCGCATGGAAACCGCTCCGCACTGAAAACAACCTGAAGCCGGGCCAGGCGAAAAAAAGCGCGGCTCGAAGGCCGCGCTTTTTTACTTCGAACCCTGGTGGGCCCGCTTGGAGCTGGTTTGGCGTTTCTTGGCGCGCTTGATGTTGCCGCCTTGCGTGACGCGCTCGTTGCCCTTGACCGTCACCTTTTGCGCCTTCGGCTTGCGCATGGGGTTCTCGCTGGCCTTGACGACCTTGACGGTGCGCGGCGCGGCGCCGCGCTTGCCCGCTTCACGAGCGCTCGGTACGTCGGCGGCCGGGCGCGACACGGTGCCGCGGGCGCCGGCGCGCGCGGTCGTGGCCTTCGCCTTGGCTTCTTCGGGCTTGTAGATGACGAGCAGCTTGCCGATGTGCTGGATCGGGGCGGCGCTCAGGCGGTCGCAGATCTCTTCGTAGATCGCGAGGCGCTCTTCGCGCTCGTCGCCGAACACGCGCACCTTGATGAGCTGGTGCGCAAAAAGGTGAACCTTGATTTCCTTGAGGACGGCGTCGGTCAGTCCCTCGGCGCCGATGAGCACGACCGGTTTGAGCGCGTGAGCCTGGGAGCGCAGCTCGGAGCGCTGTTCGGCGGAAAGAGTGAGGGCGGGCATGGGATGTGGCAGACTCGACTAAAATGACGGCGCCGCGCGGGTCGACAGGCGTGAATTGACAACCTGGGCAGACGTGGATTGCGGTCCGCGAAAAGCGGGCCGCCAGCGGGCAAAGCGCGTCGGAACTACGGAAAACCGTGGGGAACGGCAGGGCGCGGGCAAAAAACGCCGGCGGAGCAACAAACATCCGGCCAGGCGGGCCGCGACGGCCGCACGAATAAAACGCGTATTATCCGCTAAAAGCGCGGAATCACGCAGCAAGAGTTCATCTTTAATGGCAAAAAATCGCTTCAACCAGTCGTGGCTGCACGACCATATCAACGATCCGTACGTGAAAATGGCACAGCGGGAGGGCTATCGTGCCCGCGCTGCCTACAAGCTGAAGGAAATCGACGAGCAGGACAAGCTGATCCGCCCCGGCATGGTGATCGTGGACCTGGGCGCGGCGCCCGGCAGCTGGAGCCAGTACGCTCGCAACAAGCTCGCGCAAGGCACGAAGCGCGACGACCAGCGGCAGGGTGGGATCGACGGCACGATCATTGCGCTCGATCTCCTTCCGATGGAACCCGTCTCCGACGTGCAGTTCCTGCAGGGCGACTTTCGCGACGACGAGGTGCTCGCGCAACTGGAAGAATTGGTGGGCGGCCGCCCGGTCGACCTTGTAATTTCGGACATGGCGCCCAATCTCTCGGGGGTCGCGTCGGCAGACGCGGCACGCATCGAGCACGTGTGCGACCTCGCGCTCGAGTTTTCGCAGAATCATCTGAAACCCGATGGAGCCCTTTTAGTCAAATGCTTCCACGGCAGCGGTTACAGTCAGATCGTCGAGAAGTTCAAGCAGCAGTTCAAGGTCGTGGCGGCACGCAAACCGAAGGCTTCGCGTGATAAATCGTCTGAAACGTTTATTTTGGGTAAACATCTGAAGCGTCCCTGTTAAACGGGGCATGATTGCCGTGCAAATGGCGCAATCTGGTCGCAAAATGACCCCGAGAGGCGGTCAGGACAAGGCGCTCGGGCTATTCCTGCGGTAGCGAAACGTTATGGCAGGGGTCCGTGTACTGGATTAGAATGCTTTGGTGGTGTCGCAGTCGCAAGGCAAATGTAGGCGCCCATCTATGAGTGAAGGAGTGGTGCTTTGAACAACAACATGTTTTCGAAGGCAGCAGTGTGGCTGGTAATCGCACTGGTGCTGTTTACGGTGTTCAAGCAGTTCGACAAGCCCCGTGTCCAGGAAGGCGTTTCCTATTCGCAGTTCATGGACGACGCGAAGAACGGCAAGGTCAAGAGCGTCGTGGTGCAGGGGCGGAACCTCACGGTCACTCCGGCTGATGGCCAGAAATACCAGATCGTCTCCCCAGGCGACATCTGGATGGTCGGCGACCTGATGAAATATGGCGTGCAGGTGAGCGGCAAGGCTGACGAAGAGCCGAACGCGCTCGTTTCCGCGCTGTACTACCTCGGGCCGACCATACTCATCATCGTGTTCTGGTTCTACATGATGAGACAGATGCAGGGGGGCGGCAAAGGCGGGGCGTTCTCCTTTGGTAAATCGCGCGCCCGCCTGATCGACGAGAACAACAATGCGGTCAACTTCTCCGACGTCGCGGGCTGCGACGAAGCGAAGGAAGAAGTGTCCGAACTCGTCGACTTCCTGCGCGATCCGCAAAAATTCCAGAAGCTGGGTGGACGCATTCCGCGCGGGGTGCTGCTCGTTGGCCCTCCGGGCACGGGTAAGACGCTGCTGGCGCGCGCCATTGCCGGCGAAGCGAAGGTGCCGTTCTTCAGCATCTCGGGTTCGGACTTCGTCGAAATGTTCGTCGGCGTGGGCGCGGCCCGCGTGCGCGACATGTTCGAGCAGGCCAAGAAGCATGCGCCGTGTATCGTGTTCATCGACGAAATCGACGCGGTCGGCCGCCATCGTGGCGCCGGCATGGGCGGCGGCAACGACGAGCGTGAGCAGACGCTGAACCAGATGCTGGTCGAGATGGACGGCTTCGAGGCGAACTCGGGCGTCATCGTGATCGCGGCAACCAACCGTTCGGACGTGCTGGACAAGGCGCTGCTGCGTCCGGGCCGTTTCGACCGCCAGGTCTACGTGGGCCTGCCGGACATCCGCGGCCGCGAACAGATCATGAAGGTGCACCTGCGCAAGGTGCCGATCGCCAACGACGTGGATGCAGCGGTCATTGCACGCGGCACGCCGGGCTTCTCGGGCGCCGACCTCGCGAACCTCGTGAACGAAGCCGCGCTGTTCGCGGCGCGCCGCGGCAAGCGCATCGTCGAAATGCAGGACTTCGAAGACGCGAAGGACAAGATCTTCATGGGTCCGGAGCGCAAGTCGGCGGTGATCCGCGAAGAAGCGAAGCGCGCCACGGCGTACCACGAGTCGGGTCACGCGGTGATCGCGAAGCTGCTGCCGAAGGCGGACCCGGTGCACAAGGTCACGATCATCCCGCGCGGTCGCGCGCTGGGCGTGACGTGGCAGTTGCCCGAGCACGACAACGAAACGTACTCGAAGGACTATCTGCTGGATCGTCTGGCCATTCTGTTCGGTGGCCGTGTGGCGGAAGAGCTGTTCATGAACCTGATCAGCACGGGCGCCTCGGACGACTTCAACAAGGCCACGCAAACCGCACGCGCCATGGTCACGCGCTTCGGCATGACCGACGCGCTCGGAACGATGGTCTACGCCGACGACGACAACGACGGTGGCCCGTTCGGCAAGGGCTTCACGCGTGCGATCTCGGAAGCGACGCAGCAGAAAGTCGATGCGGAAATCCGCCGCGTGCTCGACGAGCAGTACAACCTCGCGAAGCGCTTGCTCGACGAGAACCGCGACAAGGTCGAAGCCATGACCGCGGCCCTCATGGAGTGGGAAACGATCGACGCCGACCAGATCAACGACATCATGGCCGGCCGTCCGCCGCGCTCGCCGAAGAGCACGCCGTCGCCGGGCGACGCGTCGTCGGGCGGCAGCACGGGCACTGAGGTCAAGCCCGGTAGCGCCACCGCACCGGCGTGATCCTGATCGAGTAAAGTTGCGGGCCGGTGTGATGTTCACATCGGCCCGTTTTGCATTTCTGGCGTGCCGCTGTGGCGCCGCATCTCGTTACACATCTGACGTTTTCTGACGTGCCCAACATCTCCTCGCAAGGTAGTCTCCCACCTGAACCGCTCGCGTGCGGTCGTTTCACGCTGACGTTCGAGCGTCCGCTCGTCATGGGCATCCTCAACACCACACCCGACTCGTTTTCCGACGGCGGTCGCTATATCGCTTTCGGCGACGCCTTGCGCCGCGCCGAGCAGATGATGCTAGACGGCGCCGATATCATCGACATTGGCGGCGAATCGACGCGCCCGGGTGCGCCGCCTGTGCCGCTCGACGAGGAACTCGAACGCGTGATTCCGCTGGTGGAAAAGCTCAAGGGTGCGAACGTGCCGCTGTCGATCGACACGTACAAGCCCGAGGTCATGTGCGCGGCGCTCGCGGCAGGCGCAGACATGATCAACGACATCTGGGGTTTCCGGATGCCCGGCGCAATCGAGGCCGTGCGCGAGAGCAACTGCGGGCTGTGCGTGATACACATGCTCGGCGAGCCGCAGACGATGCAGCTGGGCGAGCCCGACTACGTGAATGTTGTGCGCGAGGTGCGCGAGTTTCTTGCCCAGCGTTGCGCCGAACTTGAAGCGGCAGGCGTGGCGAAGGCGCGCATCAGCGTTGACCCGGGCTTCGGCTTCGGCAAGTCGGTGGTCGAGCACAATTACGCGCTGCTCGCGCACCTGCCCGAGACGGCGCCAGAGGTTGCGGCAGGCCTCGCACCGTATCCGATCCTGGCCGGCATGTCGCGCAAGTCGATGCTCGGCGCGCTCGTGAACCGGCCCGCACCCGAACGCGTGGCGGCGAGCGTGGGGGCGGCCGTGTGCGCGGCAGAGCGCGGTGCGGCGATCATTCGCGTGCACGACGTGGCGCCCACCGTGGACGCGCTCAAAGTCTGGGCGGCGATGCGCGACGCGATGTCCGCCGCTACGTCGGCTACACAAGGCTGAGCGTTTGCCCGGCGCAACGCTGACCGGCGCGAAGTGCGCCGGAGCGGCTCCGGGCGCCACAATACAGGACAAAGCAGCACCAAACCGAGGGGTAGAAAGATGGGACGTCGTTATTTCGGAACTGATGGAGTGCGTGGCAAGGTCGGCGAGGCGCCGATCACGCCCGATTTCGTGCTTCGGCTAGGCTATGCCGCGGGCAAGGTGCTCGCGGGGTCGGCAGCGGCATCCGGGCCGCGCCCGTCCGTGCTGATCGGCAAGGACACGCGTATTTCGGGCTATATGCTCGAAGCCTCCCTGGAAGCGGGGCTCTCGGCTGCGGGCATCGACGTGATGCTGGCCGGGCCAATGACGACGCCAGGCATCGCCTATCTCACGCGTGCGCTGCGGCTGGCCGCGGGCGTCGTGATCAGCGCGTCGCACAATCCCTACTACGACAACGGCATCAAGTTCTTCTCCGCCGACGGCAACAAGCTCCCCGACGAGGTGGAGACGCTGATCGAGGAGCAGCTCGAGCAGCCGCTCGCCTGCGCGCCGTCCGAACAGCTTGGCCGCGCACGCCGCCTGCACGACGCGGGCGGGCGCTACATCGAGTTCTGCAAGAGCACGTTCCCGCAGGCGTTCAATCTGCGCGGCCTGAAGCTCGTGATCGATTGCGCCAACGGTGCGGCTTATGACATCGCGCCGCACGTGTTCCACGAGCTGGGCGCGGACGTGATTCCGATCGGTGTGTCGCCGAACGGCTTCAACATCAACGATGGCGTGGGCGCGACCGCGCCCGATGCGCTCGTGCGCGCCGTGCGTGCGAATCATGCGGACCTCGGCATCGCGCTCGACGGCGACGCCGACCGTCTCCAGATCGTCGATGCCCAGGGCCGCCTCTACAACGGTGACGAGCTGCTCTATGTGCTCGTGAAGGACCGCATCGCGACCGACGGCAAAGTGGAAGGGGCAGTTGGCACGCTCATGACCAATCTCGCGGTGGAGCAGGCGCTCGAGGGCCTCGGCGTGCAGCTGGTGCGCGCGAACGTGGGCGACCGCTACGTGCTGGAGCAACTTCGCGAGCGCGGCTGGCAGCTCGGCGCGGAAGGCTCGGGCCACATTCTTTCGCTCGACCGCCACACCACCGGCGACGGCATCGTCTCGGCGCTGCTCGTGCTCGCGGCGATGAAGCGCAGCGGCAAGACGATCGCGCAGCTGCTCGACGGCGTGAAGCTGTTTCCGCAGAAGCTCATCAACGTGCGCATCGCGCAGGGCGCCGACTGGAAGGGCAACGCCGAGATCCAGCAATCGATCGCTTCCGCCGAGGCGGAATTAAAGGGCAAGGGCCGTGTGTTGATTCGCGCCTCAGGGACGGAGCCGGTCCTGCGTGTGATGGTCGAAGCCCGCGAGGAGCGCGACACGATGCATTACGCCGAGGCGATCGCCAGTGTGGTGAAGCGTTCGATCGCGTGATCGCCGACGATTCAGTCGCGCAAGTCGCGCGACTGAATCACGCTTGCGCCTAACCGATGAGCACGACGTTGCAATCCGCCGTCGTGCTCATTTTTTTGCGATTTATTCGGCGTCACAAGGGAAGCAGGCAAACGTTTAAAACAATCGCATAACGGTTTGCAAACCATTTTCGAGGAAATCCTCGAATTTTCTCATGCGACCCTCAGCATCCGCCAAACTCCCGCCTGGCGGGCTTTTCAGCTATCCAGGCACGTGCAGGCCATGTCGCAACCGCGCCTGCAAAGTCGCCCAAAACGCATATCCACGCGCCTTTCAGCCAGTAATCGAACTGTCACGTTCGCTTCATGAATCGTCACAGTACTGTCACAGAGACCCCCTAAGCTTCGCGGTGTCGTTCATCCGCTCACACACTGGAGGTCTCATGAAATTGATGCAAACCGCGCTCGCTGGCGTTGCTGGCGCGCTCTTCGCGATCGCAGCGCAGGCTGCTGACATCACCGGCGCGGGCAGCACCTTCGCAGCACCGATCTATACGAAATGGGCGGATGCCTATCAGAAGGCGGGCGGCGGCAAGGTGAACTACCAAGGTATTGGTTCGTCGGGCGGCATCAAGCAGATTCAGGCCAAGACCGTTGACTTCGCGGGCTCGGACGCTCCGCTGAAGGACGAGGATCTGGCCAAGGAAGGCCTGTTCCAGTTCCCGACGGTGGTCGGCGGCGTCGTGCCGGCGATCAACGTGCCGGGCGTGAAGCCGGGCGAGATCACCCTGTCGGGCCCGGTGCTCGGCGATATCTACCTCGGCAAGATCAAGAAGTGGAACGATCCGGCCATCGTCGCCCTGAACCCGAAGGTCAAGCTGCCTGATCTCGACATCGCCGTGGTCCGCCGCGCCGATGGTTCGGGCACCAGCTTCATCTGGACGAACTACCTGTCGAAGGTCAACCCCGACTGGAAGAGCAAGGTCGGCGAAGGCACGACCGTGAACTGGCCGACGGGTACGGGCGGCAAGGGCAACGACGGCGTCGCAGCCTTCGTGCAGCGTCTGCCGGGCGCGATCGGCTACGTCGAGTGGGCGTACGCCAAGCAAAATCACATGGTCTACACTGCCATGAAGAACGAGGCGGGCACTGTGGTTCAGCCGGACACCGAAACGTTCAAGGCAGCGGCCGCTGGCGCGGACTGGAAGAAGTCGTTCTACCAGATCCTCACGAACGAGCCGGGCAAGGACGCATGGCCGGTCGTCGGCGCGACCTTCGTGCTGCTGCACACGGCACAGGACAAGCCGGACCAGGGCAAGGAAACGCTCAAGTTCTTCGACTGGGCCTTCAAGAACGGTACGCCGGCTGCTGACAGCCTCGACTACATCTCGCTGCCGCAGTCGGTCGTGAGCGAAATCAAGTCGCAGTGGAAGGAGAAGGTCAAGGACGCGAGCGGCAAGCCGGTCGCCGAGTAAGCAGGGCGTCAGGCAAGTGTAAAAAAAGGCCGCCGCGTGACGCGCGCGGCCTGTTCGCTTGTGGCTTGCCTGAATCCGCGCTGTCCAAGATGTGCCGTCCGCCTTCCGGCTGAGTCGTCAGTATTAACGGCCGGAAGTCGGGCGATCTGCAGTCCCACGGCTGCATCAACGTCGTGAGCCCGCGCTCGCGGCAACTGGAACCCAGGTCACCATGTCCGACGTCCCGCTCGTGTCGAACCCGCCCGGCAACGCCGCGCAGCAAAAAGCGCCCAGCCCGGCAGGGGACATCATTTTTGGCGGCCTCGCACGCCTCGCCGCCATCGTCACGTTGTTGCTGCTCGGCGGCATCATCGTGTCACTGATCGTCGCCTCGTTGCCGACGATCCAGAAATTCGGTTTCGCATTCCTCTGGACTGCCGACTGGGATCCACCCAGCGAGCAGTTCGGCGCGCTCGTGCCCATCTACGGCACGATCGCCACCTCGATCATCGCGCTCATCATCGCCGTGCCGGTGAGCTTCGGCATTGCGCTGTTCCTCACTGAGCTTTCGCCGGCGTGGCTGCGCCGTCCGCTCGGCATCGCCATCGAACTGCTCGCCGCGATCCCGTCGATCGTCTACGGTATGTGGGGTCTGCTCGTCTTTGCGCCGATCTTCGCGCAGTGGTTCGAAAAGCCGCTCGGCTCGCTGCTCGGCGGCATGCCGATCGTGGGCGCGCTGTTCCAGGGCGCGCCCATCGGCATCGGCATTCTGTGCGCCGGCGTGATTCTCGCGATCATGATCATTCCGTATATCGCTTCGGTCATGCGCGACGTGTTCGAAGTCACGCCCGTGCTGCTCAAGGAGTCGGCTTACGGCATTGGCTGCACGACGTGGGAAGTGATGTGGAAGATCGTGCTGCCGTTCACCAAGACCGGCGTGATCGGCGGCGTGATGCTGGGTCTCGGCCGCGCGCTCGGCGAGACGATGGCCGTCACGTTCGTGATCGGCAATACGAACCTGCTCGACAACGTGTCGCTCTTTTCGCCGGGCAACAGCATCACCTCGGCGCTCGCCAACGAGTTCGCGGAAGCGAGCCCGGGCCTGCACACCGCCGCGCTGATGGAACTCGGCCTGATCCTTTTCGTGATCACCTTCATCGTGCTGTCGATCTCGAAGCTCATGTTGCTGCGCCTTGAAAAAGCGGAGGGTGCGCGATGAGCGAACCGATGATGAAAATTCCGGGCGCGATTTACGGCCCCGAACTGGAGCGCATGCGCGACAAGCTGCAGCGTCGCCGCCGCGTGACCAATGCGATCGCGCTCACGTGCTCGCTCGCTGCGATGGTGTTCGGCCTGATCTGGCTCGTGTGGATTCTCTACACGACGCTCTCGCTTGGGATCGGCGGCCTTTCGGTGGAACTGTTCACGCAGTCCACGCCGCCGCCGAACACCGACGGCGGCGGTCTCGCCAACGCCATCGTCGGCAGCTTGATGCTCGTTGCGATCGCAACGTTCGTCGGCACGCCGATCGGGATTCTCGCGGGCATCTATCTCGCGGAATATGGCCAGAAGGGCTGGCTCGCGGGCGTCACGCGCTTCATCAACGACATTCTGCTGTCGGCGCCTTCGATCGTCGTGGGCCTGTTCGTGTACGCGCTCGTCGTGGCGAAGATGGGGCACTTCAGCGGCTGGGCCGGCGCGATTGCGCTGGCGCTCCTGCAGGTTCCGATCGTGATTCGCACGACCGAGAACATGCTCAAGCTCGTGCCGAACAACCTGCGTGAAGCGGCATTCGCGCTCGGCACGCCGAAGTGGAAGATGGTGATGTCGATCACGCTGAAGGCTTCGATCGCCGGTATCGTGACGGGCGTGCTGCTGGCGGTTGCGCGTATCGCCGGCGAAACCGCGCCGCTGCTCTTCACCGCGCTGTCGAACCAGTTCTTCACCGCGAACATGAATCAACCGATCGCGAACCTGCCGGTCACGATCTTCAAGTTTGCGATGAGCCCGTTTGCGCAGTGGCAGTCGCTTGCGTGGGCCGGCGTTTTCCTGATCACGCTCGGCGTGCTGGGTCTGAATATCCTCGCGCGCACGATCTTTTCGAACAAGTAAGCAAGGGCGGAGTTCCCGATGAACATGGCTGAGAGTCACCTCAACACCGCTGCGCACGGCAATGCGCCCTCCGCTGGGTTTGAACCTGCGGATCCCGCCCAGAACGCACGCCTGCCGGCGCTGGGCAAGCCGAAGATCGAAGTGAAGGACCTGAACTTCTTCTACGGCAAGTACCACGCGCTGAAGAACATCAACCTGCAGATTCCCGAAGGCAAGGTGACGGCGTTCATCGGCCCGTCGGGCTGCGGCAAGTCCACGCTCCTGCGCACCTTCAACAAGATGTTCGCGCTCTATCCGGAGCAGCGCGCCGAGGGCGAAATCGTCATGGACGGCGAGAACCTGCTGACGACCAGGCGCGACATCTCGCTTTTGCGTGCGCGTATCGGCATGGTGTTCCAGAAGCCGACCCCGTTCCCGATGTCGATTTACGACAACATCGCGTTCGGCGTGAAGATGTTCGAGAAGCTCTCGCGCCCGGAAATGGATGACCGCGTCGAATGGGCGCTCACCAAGGCCGCGCTCTGGAACGAAGTGAAGGACAAGCTCGGCCAGAGCGGCTACGGCCTCTCGGGCGGCCAGCAGCAGCGCCTATGCATCGCGCGCGGCATTGCGATCCGCCCCGAAGTGCTGCTGCTCGATGAGCCGTGCTCGGCGCTCGACCCCATTTCCACCGGCCGCATCGAAGAGCTGATCGCGGAACTCAAGAGCGATTACACGGTGGTGATCGTCACCCATAACATGCAGCAGGCCGCGCGTTGCTCGGACTACACTGCTTACATGTACCTTGGTGAGCTGATCGAATTCGGTGACACCGAAAAGATCTTCATCAAGCCGGTCCGCAAGGAAACGGAAGACTACATCACCGGCCGCTTCGGCTAATCGGAGCAGGGAGCAAATCATGTCCGACAAACACTTGTCCAGCCAGTTCGACGCCGATTTGAACCTCATTTCGTCGAAGGTGCTCGAAATGGGCGGCCTCGTCGAATCGCAGATCATCACGGCAATGCAGGCATTGAACGAGTTCGACGGCGCCGCCGCCGAGCGCGTGATCGCCGCCGAAGACCGCCTCAACACGATGGAAGTCGAGATCGACGAGGAGTGCAGCAACATCATCGCGCGCCGCCAGCCGGCCGCGCGCGACCTGCGCCTCGTGCTCGCCATTTCGAAGACCATCACGAACCTCGAGCGCGCCGGCGACGAAGCCGAGAAGATCGCCAAGCGCACCAAACGCCTGATGGAAGACGGCGCTTCGCGCGCGGTCAACATCGCCGAGATCAAGGTCTCGGGCGAAATGGCCGTGTCGATCCTGCGCCGCGCGCTCGACGCGTTTGCGCGTCTCGACACCGTGGCCGCCGCGCAGATCGTGCGCGACGACAAGGCGATCGACGAGGAATTCCGCGCGTTCGTGCGCAAACTCGTGAGCTACATGATGGAAGATCCGCGCACGATTTCGGTGGGCCTCGACTATCTGTTCATCGCCAAGGCGATCGAGCGGATCGGCGACCACGCGAAGAACATCGCGGAATTCATCATCTACATCGTGAAGGGCACCGACGTGCGCCACAAGTCGCGCGACGCGCTCGAACGCGAAGCGCTCAGCTAATTCACTCCATAGGTAACAAGGTCAAGAGGTGCCGATGCCTAGCAGCATTCTCGTCATCGAAGATGAGCCCGCCATTTCCGAGCTGATTTCGGTGAACCTGCAGCACGCAGGCCACTGCCCGATCCGCGCCTACAACGCGGAGCAGGCGCAAAACCTGATCAGCGACGTGCTGCCCGATCTCATCCTGCTGGACTGGATGTTGCCGGGCAAGTCGGGTGTGAACTTCGCGCGCGACTTGCGCAACAACGAACGCACGAAGCATATTCCGATCATCATGCTGACCGCGCGCGGCGACGAGCAGGATAAGGTGCTCGGCCTCGAAATCGGCGCTGACGATTACGTGACGAAGCCGTTTTCGCCCAAGGAGCTGATGGCGCGCATCAAGGCGGTGCTGCGCCGCCGTGCGCCGCAGCTCACGGAAGACGTGGTGGCGATCAACGGTCTGAAGCTCGATCCGGCCACGCACCGCGTGGCGGCCGCCGCCGAAGGCTCGGAAATCAAGCTCGATCTCGGCCCGACCGAATTCCGCCTGCTGCACTTCTTCATGACGCATCCGGAGCGCGTGCATAGCCGTACGCAACTGCTCGACCAGGTATGGGGCGATCACGTGTTCGTGGAAGAGCGCACGGTGGACGTGCATATCAAGCGTCTGCGCGCCGCGCTCAAGCCGGCAGGGTGCGATGCTATGATCGAAACGGTGCGCGGCAGCGGCTACCGTCTCGCCAAGAGCGCCTGAGCTGGACCCATGGCCGCGCCGCAGGGTGACTCACCGGGCGGCGCGACCGTTTCACTGCCGCCGGTATTCGCGCGGTAGTCACTCGATGTCGCGTGCCCGCATCCGACCGTATTTATCTTCGATCGCAGGAACATGAACATCATCTGGGCGCGCTCCCTCGTATCGATCGTGTTGCTCGCGCTCATGTGCGCGGGCGTTGGCGCGATTTTCGGCGTCAAGATCGCGCTGAGCATCGCCGTTCTGGCGCTGCTCGCGCAAATGCTCTTCAGCACGTTTCACAAGCAGCGTCTGTGGCGCCTGCTCGACGCGCCGGTCTACGGCGAAGTGCCGAGCGCTCCCGGCATCTGGGGCGAAATCTACTACCGTCTGCATAAGCTCGCGAAGCGCTGGCACGCTCAGGTGCGCCAGGTGGAGCAGCAGCATTCGCGCTTCATCCAGGCGATCCAGGCGTCGCCCAACGGCGTCGCCATGCTCGACGACCACGACCAGATCGAGTGGTGCAACGCGATCTCGGAAGTTCACTTCGGCCTCGATGCGAGGCGCGACCTGCGCCAGCACATCACGCATCTCGTGCGTCAGCCCGACTTCGTACGCTACCTCAATTCGCACGATTACAAGGACATGCTGATCATGCGAGGCATGGGCGCGAAGCGTCAGAACGTGATCTCGGTGCAGGTGTTTCCGTACGGCGAGAACCGCAAGCTCATCCTGTCGCAGGACATCACCGAACTCGAGCGCACCGACGCCATGCGGCGCGACTTCGTGGCCAACGTCTCGCACGAGCTGAAAACGCCGATCACGGTGCTCTCGGGCTTCCTCGAGACGATGCGCGAGCTGCCGCTTGGCGAAGCCGAGCGCAATCGCTACCTGGAGCTGATGGAGCAACAGGCCTCGCGCATGCGCCACATCGTCACCGACCTGCTCGTGCTCGCCAAGCTCGAAGGCGAGGGGCGCCAGCCCGGCGACCACATGGTCGATATGCGCGCGGTGCTCGGGCACGTGCGCGAGGACGCCGAAAGCCTTTCGGGCGGGCGTCACCGCATCACGGCCGATTTCGACGACGGATTGAGCGTCACCGGTTCCGAAACCGAGATCATGAGCGCGCTCGGCAATCTGGCGACCAACGCGGTGCGCTACACGCCGGACGGCGGGACGGTGCATCTGTCGTGGCGCGCAGAACACGGCAGCGCGGTCTTCGCGGTCACCGACAGCGGCCTCGGCATTCCGGCCGCCGATATTCCGCGCCTGACCGAGCGCTTCTATCGTGTGGACCGCAGCCGCTCGCGCGATACGGGCGGCACGGGACTGGGTCTCGCGATCGTCAAGCACGTGCTGCAGCGTCACGACGCGGCGCTCGAAGTGAAGAGCGAGGAAGGGCGGGGCAGCACGTTCACGGTGCGCTTCCCGGCCGCGCGCACGACGAGACGGCAGCCGGCGCCGGCGTAACGAAGCGCCGCCGCAATTGAAAAAGCCGCTTCATTCGAAGCGGCTTTTTTGCGTTCAGCGTTATTGCTCCGTCAAGGCATCACGGACAGAACTTCGCCAGCAAGCTCAACTGCGCATTGCGCACGGCCTTGCCCGCGCGGCGGCGGCGATAGTGGCCGTCGCTTTGCATGAGCCACGCCGATTGATTGTCGCCGAGGAAGGTGGAAAGCCCTTCGGCGATCACGCGGCGCTTGAGTCTGCGGTCGTGAATCGGGAACGCCACTTCGACGCGGCGGAACAGGTTGCGATCCATCCAGTCCGCGCTCGACAGATAGACGTCTTCCTTACCGCCCGCATAGAAGTAGTAGATGCGGTGGTGCTCGAGGAAACGCCCGACGATCGAGCGCACGGTGATGTTCTCGGACAGCCCCGGCACGCCGGGCTGCAACGAGCACACGCCACGGATGATCAGATCGATCTTCACGCCGGCCTGCGATGCTTCGTACAACTCGTCGATCACGGTCGGCTCGAGCAGCGCGTTCATCTTCGCGACGATGCGCGCCTTCTTGCCCGCGCGCGCGGCATCGGCTTCGTTGCGGATCGCCTCGATCATCTTCGGATGCAGCGTGAACGGCGACTGCCACAGATCGTGCAGCTGCAACTCGCCACCGATGCCGGTGAGCTGCTGGAAGACGTGGTGCACGTCCTCGCACATCTTCGGCTCCGAGGTCATGAGGCCGAAGTCGGTATAGAGGCGTGCCGTGCGCGGGTGGTAGTTGCCCGTGCCCAGGTGCACGTAGCGGCGCAGCACCATGCGCCCGTTCACGGGCACGCGGCGCACGATCAGCATCATCTTGGCGTGGCACTTGTGGCCCACCACGCCGTACACCACGTGCGCGCCCACGGCTTCGAGCTGCGCGGCCCAGTTGATGTTGGTCTCTTCGTCGAAGCGCGCGAGCAGCTCCACCACCACCGTCACTTCCTTGCCGTTGCGCGCGGCCTGCATGAGCGCGTCCATGAGCGGCGAGTCGGTGCCGGTGCGGTAGATCGTCTGCTTGATCGCGACGACGTTCGGGTCGTTCGCGGCCTGCAGCAGTAGTTCGAGCACGGGCTGGAAGCTCTCGTACGGATGATGCAGGAGCACGTCGCCCTGATCGATCACGTCGAACATGTTGCTGTTCGCGGCAATGCGGCGCGGAATCGCGGGCACGTGCGGCACGAACTTGAGGTCGGGGCGATCGACCATCTCGGGCAGCTGCATGAGCCGTACGAGATTCACGGGGCCATCGACGAAATAGCAGTCCTTTTCGTCGAGGCCGCTTTCGTCGAGCAGGCGCTTCACGAGATGCGGGGGCGTTTCCGCCGACACTTCGAGACGCACCGCATTGCCGAGGTGCCGCGCGGGCAGTTCGCCCTGCAGCGCCACGCGCAGGTTGGTGATTTCGTCTTCGTCGACGAAGAGTTCACTGTTGCGCGTGATGCGGAACTGGTTGCAGCTGCGCACGACGAGGCTCGGGAACAGCTCGCCCACGAAGCGCTGCAAGAGCGAGCCGAGCAGCACGAAGCCGTGCTGGAAACCGGAAAGCTCCTGCGGCATGCGCACGAGGCGCGGCAGCGCGCGCGGCGCCTGCACGATGCCCATGACGGCCTGCCGCCCGAAAGCGTCCTTGCCTTCGAGTTCGACCACGAAGTTCAGACTCTTGTTGAGCACGCGCGGGAACGGGTGCGCGGGATCGAGCCCGATGGGCGTGAGAACGGGCAGCAGTTCGTCGAAGAAGTATTTGCGCGCCCATGCGGTTTGCGCTTCATTCCAGGCGTCGGTGCCGTGGAAGTAGATGCCTTCCTGTTCGAGCGCGGGCAGCACGGTGTCGTGCAGCATGCGGTACTGGCGATGCACGAGACGCTGCGCGCGCTCGACCACGAGGTCGTACACGTGCTGCAGCGACATGCCGTCGGGCGAGAGCACGCCCGGGTTGTCGCGCATCTGCTCCTGAAGCCCGGCCATACGGACTTCGAAGAATTCGTCGAGGTTGCTGCTGGTGATACAGATGAAGCGCAAGCGCTCCAGCAAAGGAACAGCGGGATCGGACGCCTGTGCGAGCACGCGCTCATTGAATCCCAGAATGCCCAGTTCGCGATTGAGTAGGGGATAGCGGATGGACATCGGCAATGAAAACGGAATGTCAGGAATGGATTCGAACGGACGCTCGGAAATTCTCACAGTAATATGACTTTATTGTGACTTTCGAAGTGTCATAAATTTTACGCCGCATTTTCACGAAATCGACAAGTCGCGTTGCGAACATGCACGCTGGGTAAAAGTACCCATGGTCATGACCAATGCGAGGAGCGACATGGTGAAGTCGGCTACGCTTAAAATGACGCATTTGGACAGCGCGGCGGCGGCGCAGCAAGCCCGCATGGCTGCGCGTTCGTCTCTGTATGCACGCATGGAGCCTGCCCCTTCGATGGTCACCAATCCCCAACTGCTTGCCGCCGTCGATCTCGGTTCGAACAGCTTTCGTCTGATCGTCGGCCGCGTCGAGGAAACCGATGCCGGCAGCCAGATCTACCCGGTGGACGCGCTGCGCGAACCGGTGCGCCTCGCGGCCGGCCTCTCGAGGGACAAACTGCTCGACCGCGCCTCGCAGGTGCGCGGCTGGGACGCGCTCAAGCGCTTCGGCGAGCGCCTGCGCGACTTTCATCCCGACCAGGTGCGCGCGGTGGCGACCAATACGCTGCGTGTCGCCAAGAACGCGCGCGAGTTTCTCACCGAGGCGGAAGCCGCGCTCGGGTTCCCGATCGAAGTGATCGCGGGGCGCGAAGAAGCGCGCCTCATCTATGCGGGCGCCGCGCACTCGGTGCCGGCGAGCGCGGGCAAGCGCTTCGTGGTGGACATCGGCGGCGGCTCGACCGAGTTCATCATCGGCGCGCACTACACGCCGATCCGCATGGAAAGCCTCTATATCGGCTGCGTGAGCCATAGCCGCCAGTTCTTCCCGTCGGGCAACGTCGACGAGTACACCATGCGCCAGGCCGAACTCGCGGCCACGCGTGAAATCCAGATCATTTCCTCCGACTACCGCAAGACCGGCTGGGACCAGGCGATCGGCTCGTCGGGTACGGCGCGCGCGCTCGCGGAACTCGTCGAGGCGAACGGCTTCAACGATCCCGGCATCACGCACGGCATTTCGCGCGGTGGCCTCGAGCGCCTGAAGCGCGCGCTCATCAAGGCCGAGAACGTCAACCGGCTCAAGCTCGTCGCGCTCAAGCCCGACCGCATCCCGGTGCTGGCGGGCGGTCTCTCGATCATGATCGCGGTGTTCGAGGAGCTCGGTATCGACTATGTCGACACCACGGACGGCGCGTTGCGCCTGGGCGTGCTCTACGACCTGCTGGGCCGCTCGCAGCACGAGGACATGCGTACGGTGACGGTGGAGGGCTTCATGCGCCGCTACGGCGTGGATCGCGCGCAGGCGGGGCGCATTGGCGAGCTGGCCGTGAAGTTCTACGATCAGTTCGAGGAGCCCGACGACGAGCGCCGCGAAGAGAACCGCATGTTCCTCACGTGGGCGGCGTCGCTGCACGAAATCGGGCTTTCCATCTCGCACAGCGCGTACCACAAGCATTCGGCCTACATCGCCAGCAACGCGGACATGCCCGGCTTCTCGCGCACCGACCAGGCGCGCCTCGCCGCGCTGGTGCTCGGCCACGTGGGCAAGCTCGGCAAGCTCTCGCAAACGCGCGATGTGGAATGGACGCTGCTGTTCTGTCTGCGTCTCGCCGCGCTGCTGACGCGCCGCCGCGCCGATGTCGGTCTGCCGCACATCAAGGTGGAGGAGGAGGGCAGCGGCTACGAAGTGCTGCTGCCCAATGCCTGGGTCCAGAATAATCCGCTCACCGATTACAACCTCGTTCAGGAAGCGGCGGAATGGGGCAAGATCGGCATTCCGTATCGCGTGGTCTATACGGAGGAGTGAGCAAAGCGCGCTGCGCCTCGTCTGACTGCGCCGATAAAAAAGCCCGGCTCGTTCGTGAGCCGGGTTTTTTTGTTGACTCATCCTGCCCACTGAGGAGCGGATGAGGTTTTAACGCGTGACGGCTTCGCCGAGGAAGTGGCGCGCGTAACGCTCGTTGATTTCCGAGAGGCGGAAGAGCGTAAGGAAGTCGGCGGTGTTGAAGTCGGGGTCCCAGGCGGGCGCGCCACAGATCTTCGCGCCGAGGCGCAGATAGCCCTTGATGAGCGGCGGCGGCACGGCCGGCGTGCCGGTGCGCAGTTCCTCGACGGGCAGCGGCGTGTGCGGGAACGCGCGGTATTCGGGCGCGGTCAGCGCGTTCGCGCCGAGCGCGCAATACAGGTTCGCCGCGTAGTGGCCACCGTCAGCCATGGCCACGCTCGCGCAGCCGAGCATCGTCTCGTAGCCGTTGTGCTGCATATAGCCGCCGAGACCGCCCCACAGCGACATGATGACCGAGCCGCTGCGGTAGTCGGGATGCACGCACGAGCGGCCCACCTCGACCATTTTCGGGCGCAGATGCGCGAGGCGCGAGACGTCGAATTCGCTTTCGGCATAGAGGCGGCCGATGCGCGCCGCCTGGTGCGGCGGCAGCACGCGATAGGTGCCGACGACCTTGAGCGTGTCGAGGTCGCGCACGAGCAGGTGGTCGCAGTAGGCGTCGAAGGCGTCGACGTCGAGGCCGGCGGGGCCGGTCAGGCGTGCGCCCATCTCTTCGGCGAAAACGCGGTAGCGCAGGCGCTGGGCTTCGCGCAGCTCCTCGTCGGTGCGAGCCCAGGCCACCTGCAGCCGATGCTGCGCGGTGACCGTTTCTTCGGCACGCGGCAAGCGTCGGTTCGACTCGAACAGCGTCGAGGCGAACGGCAGGGTGGGCGTCGGCAGATCTCGCATAGGGCGTCCTGGTCGGAAGTAAGAGAACTTTTCCGGCAATGTAGTAATACGCGGTTACGTTTCCATGAAAACGCAATGACGATTCGATGACGTGGCGTCAGGCAGACGGACGAGGTGGCCAGAAAGGCGGGGGGCGGCGGGCGCGTTTGAAGGGCGCTTGAATCGCGCTTGAACCGCGCTTGAACCGCTGTAGGGGCCGCGTGCAGGCGGCCCGGTGGGCAGATGCAGGCGGGGTCAGGGCTAGACGAGATCGGGCGTGATGGCCGCGTGGAGGACCGCCTGGTCGCCGCCGTCGCGCTCACGGCTCGCGAGCCAGAGCACGCCGGCTTTCTTGACGGCCCAACTGCGCGAATCGGCGCCGCCCGAGAGCAGCCGCGCCGCGACCTCGCCGAGCGTGGGCTGATGGCCCACCACGACGACCGTGGACGCGAGGCCCTTGGGCCAGCCGACGGAGGCCAGCACCTCCTCGACGCTCGCCTCGGGGGCGAGTTCGCGCACGACGCGATATTGGTCGGTGAGCGCCTCGGCGGTCTGGATGGTGCGTGCGGCGGGGCTGGCGAGGATCACGGCGTCGTCGGGCAGGCGCGCGCGCAGCCAGCGCGCGACGTTCTGCGCCTGCTTGCGCCCGCGTGTGGTGAGCTGGCGGGAGAGGTCGCTGGCGGCGATGTCTTCGGCTTCGGCGTGGCGCCAGAGGATGAGGTGCATGGCGTCTCCTTTTTTGGCGGTATGGGGTGCACGTGCGGCGTGTCCTGTCATGGTGCACGCCAGGCCGGTATGCGGCAAGCGCGTGATGTGGATCGCTTTTCGTCGCTATGGCTCACTCAGATTTGACGGCGTGGCATCAGTGCCGATACAATCGCTGATTCGTCGGAGCGTAGCGCAGCCTGGTAGCGCATCTGATTTGGGATCAGAGGGTCGTAGGTTCGAATCCTATCGCTCCGACCAGCAATACCGAGGGGTTACACGCCATTGGCCTGTAGCCCCTTTTTCTTTTTCTCCCATGTTGGGTCATACGCGCTCGCGTCTCGTCGTACGGCTTGCGTTCGCTTTGAAAAGCCACCGAGCCTATAAAATACGGATCGGCCACAACTCCCGTGGCGATCGCACCCTGGCAGCCATGTTACGTTTATCCGAAGTCAAACTCCCCCTCGACCACGCCGAAAGCGAACTTGAAGCCGCGATTCGGGGACGTCTCGCGGAACTCGGCGTGGGGGCGGATGCGCTCGTGCGTTACACCGTATTCCGCCGTGCGCACGACGCACGCAAGCGCTCGGATATCAAGCTGACCTATATCGTCGACGTCGAAGTCAAGGACGAAGCGGCCGCGCTCAAGCGGATCGCCGGCAAGCCGCATTGCGGGGTGACGCCGGACATGACCTACCGCTTTGTCGCCAAGGCGCCCGAGCACTCGACGCATCCGCGTCCGGTGGTGATCGGCATGGGGCCATGCGGCCTGTTCGCGGGACTGATCCTCGCGCAGATGGGCTTTCGTCCCATCATCCTCGAACGCGGCAAGGCCGTGCGCGAGCGCACCAAGGACACCTTCGGGCTGTGGCGCAAGTCCGTGCTCAACCCCGAATCCAACGTGCAGTTCGGCGAAGGCGGGGCCGGGACGTTTTCCGACGGCAAGCTGTACAGCCAGATCAAGGATCCGCACCACTACGGCCGCAAGGTGCTCGAGGAGTTCGTCAAGGCGGGCGCGCCGGAAGACATCCTGTATCTGAGCCGGCCGCACATCGGCACGTTCCGTCTCGTCAGCATGGTGGAAAAAATGCGCGCCACCATCCATGAGCTGGGCGGTGAAGTGCGCTTCGAAACCCGCGTCGAAGACATCGAGATCGAACAGGGCAAGGTGCGCGCGCTCAAGCTTTCGAACGGTGAGACGCTGCCGTGCGACCACGTCGTGCTGGCCGTCGGCCACAGCGCCCGCGACACGTTCCAGATGCTGCACGATCGCGGCGTGTTCATGGAAGCCAAGCCGTTTTCGCTGGGCTTTCGGATCGAGCATCCGCAGGGGGTGATCGATCGCAGCCGTTTCGGTAAGTTTGCGGGCCACAAGCAACTCGGCGCGGCCGACTACAAGGTGGTGCATCACGCCAACAATGGACGGGCGGTCTATAGCTTCTGCATGTGCCCGGGCGGCACGGTGGTCGCGGCGACCTCCGAACCCGGCCGCGTGGTCACCAATGGCATGAGCCAGTATTCGCGGGCCGAGCGCAACGCGAATGCGGGCATCGTCGTCGGCATCACGCCGCAGGACTATCCGGGCGGTCCGCTCGCGGGCATCGCCTTCCAGCGCAAGTGGGAAGAGCGGGCGTTCGAACTCGGCGGCGGCAATTACCAGGCGCCGGGCCAGCTGGTCGGCGACTTTATCGCCGGTCGTCCGTCGACGTCGCTGGGCTCCGTGGTGCCGTCTTACAAGCCGGGTGTGCACCCGACCGATCTCAGCACCGCGCTGCCCGACTACGTGATCGAAGCCATCCGCGAAGCCCTGCCTCAGATCGACAGGAAGATCGCAGGCTTCGCGATGCACGACGCCGTGCTCACCGGCGTGGAGACGCGCACGTCGTCGCCGCTGCGCATTCGTCGCAAAGACAATTACCAGAGCATGAACGTCGAAGGTCTGTATCCGGCGGGCGAAGGCGCCGGGTATGCCGGTGGTATCTACTCGGCGGCCATCGACGGCATCGAAGTGGCGCAAGCCGTGGCGCTCGATATGACGTCGGCGCAGGCGTCTTGATAGCAACAAGCTCTGCCGCCCTTATCGCACAGCGCCCACATCGGGCTGGCGGTGTGTATTAAGCAGCGTTTGCCCCGGACGTCAGCGCGACGTCCGGCGGCGGTCCGGTCGCCCCTCGGCGATCGCAAAGTGACCCGCCCCCAATTTCCGCCTCCTCCAATCTCTCAAAATACTGTATAAATATACAGGTGGAGGCGAGTCGACCTCCTTCTTGCCGATGCCCCATTTCTTGCCGGGCAGGGCGAAGCGTTCCCATCAATCAGGCCACGAACATGGCAGCAGCAGCCCAGACCACTGCGCAGACCACCGCGCAACTCGCCGCGCACTTGCCCCCCCGGCTGCAAAGCCGCGTGTGGCAAGGCGATCAGCTCGCGCGCGCCAGCGAGCGCACGGTGCCGAGCGGCCACGCGACGCTCGACGCCCAGCTCCCCGGCGCCGGCTGGCCCTCGGGCAGCCTGACCGAGCTGCTCGTCGAACAGGGCGGCGTGGGCGAGATGCGACTTGTCGCGCCGGCGCTGCGCGCGCTCACCGCGCAGGCGGGCCGGCACGTGCTGCTCGTCGCGCCGCCGTGGCGCCCATACGCCTGCGCGCTCAAGGCGTGGGGGCTCGCGCTCGATCGCGTGATCTGGGTGCGCGCGGCCGAAGACGAAGCCGCCTGGGTGGCCGAACAGGCGCTCAAGCAGGAAGGCATGGGCGCCGTGCTGCTCTGGCAGGCGAAGGCGCGCGCCGACGCCGTGCGCCGTCTACAGGTCGCCGCCCAGGATTCGCAGGCGCTCGCATTTCTCGTGCGGCCGCTCGCCGCGCGCAACCAGTCGTCGCCGGCGCCGCTGCGCATGACCTGCTCGCCGGTGCCGCCGCCCGACGACGCGAGCCTGAACCGCCGGCAATGGATGCAGTTCGCCGCGCTCTCTGTCGATATTTTCAAGCGCCGCGGGCCGCCGCCCGCCCAGCCACTCGTCATTACATTGCCGCTGCAGGATGCGGTGCTGCCCCAGCCGGACGCAGCTTCCGTCGTCATGCCGTGGCCCGGGGTCAATCATGCTGTGGATCGCCGTCACCTTGCCGTTGTTGCCGCTGGAGGCCGTCAGACCTCTGATGCCGCCGGCGCCGTCAACGCCGCTCCTGCCTGAAAGCGTCGATGCCCATGTCACCAGCGCGCCGCGCTGCTACGCGCTCGCCGACCACACGCGCATCCTGATCGCCGATCTCGACGCGCTGCGCGCAGGCGTCGAGCCCGGCAACACGCGCTCGCATGCGCTCGCGCTCGCGCCGGGGCTCGTGCTGCTCGAAGCCGATCCGGCGCGCGAGACCCGCGCGTTCGAGGCGCTCGCGCTCGCGTTGCTCGCCTATACGCCCAAGGTGTCGTTCGCGCAGTCGCACACGCTGCTGCTCGAAGTCGGCTCGGGCTTGCGTCTGTTCGGCGGCGTGCGTGCGCTGCTCGCCAGGGTCGCGGCGACAGTGGCCGGCTGCGGGCACACCGCGCGCATGGCGTGCGCGCCCACGGCGTGGGGGGCATGGACGCTCGCGCAGGCGCGCGTCACGCGTTCGTCGCGCCGCTGGCATGTGCTCAAGGAAACAACGCTCGCGCGCGTGCTCGACTCACTGCCGGTCACGCTTGCGCCGTTCGCCGCGCAGCACGACCACGCGCTCACGCAGATCGGCTGCGCGACGCTCGGCGATTTGCGGCGGCTGCCGCGCGACGGCATCGTGCGTCGTTTCGGCGACGGCGTGCTCGGCTGGCTCGCGCAGGCGCGCGGCGAGGCGCCCGATCCGCGCGTCTGGTTTGCCGCGCCGCCGTCGTTTCACGCGTCGCTCGAATTGCAGGCGCGCGTGGAGAGCGCCGAGGCGCTGCTCTTTGCCGCGCGCCGGCTCGTGATGCAGCTGGCCGGCTGGCTGGCCGCGCAGCACGCGGCCTTGAGCGGCTTCGAACTGCGCCTGGAGCACGAACTGGCTTCGCGTCACGCGCCGCGCACCTCGACGCTCACGATCGCCTGGGCATCGCCTTCGCGCGACGCCGAGCATCTGCTGTGGCTGCTTCGCGAGCGCCTGAATCAGACTGAGCTTGCCGCGCCCGTGATTGGCCTTGCGCTCGTCGCCTCGCAGGTGAGCGAATACGCGGCGCCCACCGACACGCTCTTTCCGATGGCCGAGGCCGCCGAGGCGTCGCTCGGGCAGCTCTTCGAGCGCATCGGCGCGCGGCTTGGCGAGCAGAACGTGCTGCAGCTTTTCGTCGAGGACGATCACCGGCCCGAGTTGGCGATGTCGGCGCGGCCTTACCGCGAGAGCGGCGCGAAGCGTGCGCGCAGGCCGCGCAAGGCAGGCAAGCCGCAGCAGGAAGCCGGCGCGAGCGCGCCCGTGCAAAGCGCCTTCGATCTGCCCGAGGTGCCGCTGCCGACCCAGCCGCGTCCGGCGTGGTTGCTCGAAAAGCCGCTCAAGCTCGCGACGCGCGGCGATCGGCCCGTTTATCGCCGGCCGCTGAAGACGCTCACGCGCACCGAGCGCATCGAGTCCGGCTGGTGGGACGGCGAGGGCGTCGGGCGCGACTACTACGTCGCCGCCGACGACCAGGGTCGCATGTTCTGGCTGTATCGCGAGCGCATTGGCGGCCAGTGGTATCTGCAAGGGCTGTTCGGCTAGCGCTTATTCGTCGTTCTTTCGGGTTTCAGGAATCATGTCGATCAGCGGGACGGGCGCGTCGTCGCCTCCACAGTTGCCGCCGCAGTTGGCCGCGCAGCTGCCTGACTACGCCGAGCTGCACTGCCTGACCAATTTCACCTTCCTGCACGGCGCGTCGCGCCCGGGCGAGATGGTCGAGCAGGCGATCCGCCACGGCTACCGCGCGCTCGCGATCACCGACGAATGCTCGTTCGCGGGCGTCGTGCGCGCCTGGAGTGCGCTCAACGAATACGACGAGGCGCGCAAAAAGGCGTATGACGAAGCCGTGCGCGAGGCGCGCGAACGCGGCGGCCATGCCGCCGCCGCGGCGCTGGGCCCGTTCGAGCCGTCGCTGCACCTGCTGATCGGCAGCGAGCTGAATCTCGTCGACGAATATGGCGCCCCGTTCTGCACGATCGTTGCGCTCGCAACGACACGCGAAGGCTACGGCAACCTCTGCGAGCTGATCACGCTGGCTCGCTCGCGGGCGGCAAAGGGCAGCTATCGCGTGCATCCCGCCGATTTCACCGAGCCCGAGCCCGGTTTCGAACATCTGAAGCACTTGCGCGAGTGCGTGTTGCTGCTCGTGCCGCAACGCGCGGCCACGCTCGCGCAAACGCTGCGCGCCGCGCACTGGCTCGCGGGCTTCGCGGCCGAGCGCGCCTGGCTCGCGCTCGAACTCTGGCAGACCGGCGGCGACGACACGCAGATCGAAGTGCTACGCCATGTCTCGCAGGAGAGCGGCCTGCCGCTCGTCGCGGCGGGCGGTGTGCTGATGCACGCCCGTTCGCGCAAGCCGTTGCAGGATACGCTGAGCGCGATCCGTATCGGCAAGCCGCTCGCTTCGTGCGGGCGCGCGCTGGAAGCGAATGCGGAGCGGCATCTGCGCTCGCGCGTGCGGCTTGGCGCGATTTATCCGCGCGAGGCGCTCGACGCGACGCTCGACGTCGCGCGCCGCTGCACGTTTTCGCTCGGCGAGCTGGCCTACGAATATCCCGAGGAGCTGGTGCCGCCCGGCGAGACGCCCCAGTCGTGGCTGCGCAAGCTCGTGATGAAGGGCGCACTGGAGCGCTGGCCCGACGGCCTGAACGACAAGCGCCGGGATCAGATCGAGCAGGAGCTCGGGCTCATCGACGAGCTGAAGTACGAGAAGTACTTCCTCACGGTGCACGACATCGTCCGCTTCGCGCGCGATCAGAAGATCCTGTGCCAGGGGCGAGGCTCGGCGGCGAACTCGGTGGTTTGCTACTGCCTGAAGATCACGGAGATCGACCCCGTGCGCATGAACATGCTCGTGGCGCGTTTTCTCTCCCGCGCGCGCAACGAGCCGCCCGATATCGACGTCGACTTCGAGCATCAGCGCCGAGAAGAGGTCATTCAGTACATCTACCGCAAGTACGGCACGCGCCGCGCCGCGCTGGCCGCGACGCTCATCACCTATCGCTCGCGCAGCGCGTTGCGCGATGTCGGCAAGGCGCTCGGCCTCGACAATGCGCTCGTCGAAAAGCTCTCGGGCGCGCATCAGTGGTGGGACGGCCCCGATTCGATCGCGCGCCATCTGGAGGAAGCGGGCTTTTCGCCCGACTCGCACGTGACGCAGCAGCTCATCCGCCTCACGCGCGAGCTGCGCGGTTTTCCGCGCCATCTTTCGCAGCACGTGGGCGGTTTCGTGATCGCGCGCGACAAGCTCTCGCGCCTCGTGCCGATCGAAAACGCGGCGATGAAGGACCGCTACGTGATCGAGTGGGACAAGGACGATATCGACGCGCTGCGGCTGTTGAAAGTGGACGTGCTCGCGCTCGGCATGCTCTCGGCGATCCGGCGCTCGCTCGAATTCGTGGCGCTCAGGCGCGGGTTGCCCGAGATGCGCGTGCAGGACATTCCGGTCGAGGACCCGGCGGTGTACCGCATGTGCGCCAGGGCCGATACGGTCGGCGTGTTCCAGATCGAGTCGCGCGCGCAGCAGAGCATGTTGCCGCGTTTGCGGCCGCGCACGTACTACGACCTCGTGATCCAGGTGGCGATCGTGCGACCGGGGCCGATTCAGGGCGACATGGTGCATCCGTACCTCAAGCGCCGGCACGGCGACGAACCAGTGGAATATGCGAAGGAAGAATTGCGCCCGGTGCTCGAACGCACGCTCGGCGTGCCGATCTTCCAGGAGCAGGTGATGCATCTCGCGATGGTCGCCGCGGACTACACCGGCGAGGAAGCCGACAAGCTGCGCCGCGCAATGGCCGCATGGCGGCGCGATGGAGATCTGCGGCCGTATCAGGCCGATCTCACGAAGCGCATGCTCAAGAAGGGCTACTCGCCGGAATTCGCCGAGCGCATCTGCAAGCAGATCGAGGGTTTCGGCGACTACGGCTTTCCGGAAAGCCATGCGGCGAGTTTCGCGCTGCTCGTCTACACGAGTTCGTGGCTCAAGCGTTACGAGCCCGCCGCATTTCTTGCAGGACTGCTGAATAGTCAGCCGCTCGGTTTCTATTCGCCTTCCCAGCTCGTGCAGGATGCGAAGCGTCACGGCGTGCCGGTGCGCGCGCCCGATATCGCGTTGAGCGACTGGGCGTCGGTGCTGGAGCAGCGCGGCGCACCCGGCGAGCGGCTCGATGGCGAGGCGGTTCGCGCACGCACCGCCGAGGTGCTGCGTTATCGCGCGCTGCTGGGTGCGGCCGTGCTGACGCGCAGGGGCACGCTCAAGCGCGGCGGCCGGCGGCACAGGTTCATGGACGGCCTCAAGCGCGTCGTGCACTTGCGCATTGCGCTTGCGCCGCAGCGCTATGGACGCGGCGGGCCGGCCGTGCGCCTCGGCTTCAGTCTCATCAAGGGCTTTTCCGAAGATGCCGCGCGGCGTGTGATTGAGGCGCGCGAGCGCGCACCGTTCACCGACGTCGACGATCTCGCGCGCCGCGCGGCGCTCACGCGACGCGAGCTGGAGGCGCTGGCGGCGTCGAACGCGCTCGAGAGCATCGCGGGCCACCGGCGCGAGGCATGGTGGGCCGTGACCGCGCAGCACGCGGTGCCTGCGCTTTTGCGCGACGCGCCCGTTGCCGAGGCGCCGCTCGCGCTGCCGCGCGCTTCTGAAGGTGCGGAAATCGTCGCCGATTACGCGAGCCTGCGTCTCACGCTCAATCGCCATCCGCTCGAACTGCTGCGCCACGGCCTCGCGAAGCAGCGTTTTCGCACGGCGGAGCAACTGGCGCACTGCCGGCACGGCATGCTCGCGCGCGTGTGCGGGATCGTGACGGTGCGCCAGCGGCCGGGCACGGCAAACGGCACGATCTTCGTATCGCTCGAGGACGAGACCGGCAGCGTCAACGTGATCGTGCACGCGTCGCTCGTCGAGTCGCAGCGCAAGGAACTGCTAGGGTCTTCGCTGCTGGCGGTGGCGGGCGTGGTGCAGCGCGAGGGCGAGGTCGTGCACCTCGTGGCGCATCGGCTGGAGGACCACAGCCGGCTGCTCGGGCGGCTCGCCACAGAGAGCCGCAATTTTCACTGAATTTTCACTGGCGAGCGGCCGGCGCGCCGTCTCTCATGAAAGCGTCGAGCACGGCGCGAATCGCCACGTCGAACGGCGTGCGGCGGCCCATCCCCAGCGTCTCGAGGCGGCTCGAATCGAGATGACAGTCGCGCGGGCGCGGCGTGGCGTCGGTGGGCGTGGGCTGTGCGAGCAGACGCGCCTCTACGCCAAGCGCCTGCGCGATCCGTTGGGCGATGTCGTACTTCGTCATCGGCTCGTCGCCGGACCACTGCGCGACCCCGCGCACCGCGTTGCCGTCTGCGCAGCGCAGCAACAGTTCGCGGATCACGAACGCCACGTCGGGCGTGAAAGTGGGGTAGCGCGTGGCCCACGCGTCCATCGGCGCCGCCTGCGCCCCGGGCTCTCCCGAAGCGACGATGGCCGGCACGAGGCTCGTGACGGCGGATTCGTGCCAGCCGACGATCGGCCCGTACAGCAACGGCAGGCGCAGCACGAGTGCGTTGTCGCTGGTTTCGAGCAAGGCCCGTTCGCCTTCGAGCTTGCTGTGGCCGTAGGCGTTGAGCGGATTCGGCGTGTCGTCGACGCGGTAGGGCGGCTTGGTGCCGTCGAAGACGTAGTCGGTGGAGATCGACAGCACCCACGCGCCGCGCTGCCGCGCCGCCGCGGCGACGCTGCGCACCGCATCGACATTGAGCGCGCGCGCCGCTGCCGGATCGTGCTCGCACACATCGGGGCGGCGCTCGGCAGCGGCCAGCACGATCGCGTCGGGCGCCTCGCGCTCGACGAACGCGTTCACGGCCTGCGTATCGCGCACATCGAGCACAGTCTGTTGCGGGCCGCCGTGACGGAACGCGGTCGGCACGACTTGCCAGGCGGTATCGGCGGCGAGTTCGCGCACCACGGCGCGCCCAAGCAGGCCAGACGCGCCGATCACGGCAACCTTGAACATGGCCCGGACCGTCAGCTGGCCGTACCGACGACGGTGTAGCCGGCTTCGTCGATCGCCGTTTTCAGGACTTCGGCGCTCTGGCTCGATTCGACCTTCACGCGGCCAGCGGCCAGATCGATCTCGACCCGGGCTTGCGCGTCGTGTTCGTGGATCGCGCGCGTGACGGCGCCTACGCAGTGCTGGCAGCTCATGCCTTCGACGTTGAACTGAATCATCGTGTGTTCCTTTTTCAGAGATTGAGGCTTGTCCTACTCGATATGAGGCCGTCGGCGGATTATGCCAGCGGGGACCGGATGTCGCGCTGGACCTTCCCATCGTGGGAAGGTGTACGATCCGTGCATTGATCAAACGATCGACCAGACAGCGGGAGAACGGCGTGAACATCGGTGAAGCGGCGCGCGAATCGGGCGTTACGGCAAAAATGATCCGGTACTACGAGAGTGTCGGGCTGCTCGCGCCCAAAGGGCGTACGGAGTCCGGCTACCGCGTCTATGGCGCAGAGGAAGTGCATTCGCTGCGCTTCATCCGCCAGGCGCGCCGGCTCGGCTTTCTGGTAGAGGACATCCGGCGCCTGCTGGCGCTCTGGCACGACCGCTCCCGCGCAAGCGCCGAGGTCAAATCGATCGCGCTCGAACATGTCGCGGAACTCGACCAGCGCATCGCCGAACTCTCCCAGATGCGCGACACGCTCGCCCACCTGGCTTCGCACTGCCAGGGCAACGACCGGCCCGACTGCCCGATCATCGAACGGCTTGCCGACGCCGCGACTACAGAGTTCCACGAGCCCGGCCACGTGCACTGAGCGCAGGTGCAACCGCGGCGGGCAAATTGACGCAACCACATGGGCTGTTTGCACCGTATTGGTGCGATGTAACGTGGTTGCCGTCAAGTCTCCGTGAATTCGCTGGAAAATGTGTCGATGGAACATGATGTTGCCGATTCGCACTTAGGGGTCATTCCAAAATGGAATGCACAGTATTCGGGCAATTCACTGGCAAAGTTCGGTGCAACCGTTACAATGCGGGTTATCCCTGATGAGGGTTATCCCTGATGCGAATTCACCGGGGATCGCCGAACCGAATCCTTGGAGCACACCGTCATGTTTGCATTCCTTCTTGAAAAGCTGAGCAACTGGTTTGAAACTGCCGAACGTCGTCGCCGCGAAGCGTATCTCGCCTCGTCGGCCGATATCGTCCAGCTCGAGCAGCGCCTTCGTTCGATCGAAACGAACGGCTACAACTCGCTGTAAGCCAGCTTTGACCGGGCTTCAGTCCCGTTGAAGCAGCACGATCTCAAGCCCCGCATTGGCGGGGCTTTGTCGTTTCTGCACCGCCGATGGAACCGAGTCTGAGCCTTCCCACCGGGGTAAGGTAAAGTCTTTTTGCGACAAGCCGTCATAGCAATGGTGTCGCTTTCTCTCCGGGGGCCGTTCATGGTGCTAGACCGCATTTCCCACCGCATGCCTGTGTTGCCGCGCCGCGCGTTGCGTCGTTTTTCTGTTGCGCGTGCGGGCCTGATCGTCGTCGTGATGGCGTGCGCCAGCGCCGGCGCGCATGCCGGGCAGCCGCTCATTCTGGATACACAAAGAGGGATCAGCGACGGCCAACCGGGGCTGGTGCTGCAAAACGCGCCGCTCTCGCACGAGCCGATGGTTCAGGCGACGCAACCGGCGGGTCTCGCGCCGGATTCTTCGCAGCCGTATGTCGTCGCGCCGTATGTGGAAGTGCAGCAGGGCGGCGGGAGGCCGACACCGCCGCGGCCGCCGCGCCCCCCTCATCGCCCAAACCCGCCGCTTCCCCAGCCGCTACCGTCCGGGCAGTGACGCCGTTCAGGCGGGTTTGAGTCCGTGGCCTAGTCGCCGCGCGACTCGATCCTGAATTGCGCGCCGGCGTCCTGGCCGAGATTTTTCACGAGCCACGGGAGCGCCTCTTTCATCGCCCCTTCGAGCGTGTACGGCGGGTTCAGGATGAACATGCCGCTGCCGTAGAGGCCGAAGCCGTCTTCGGGCGGGTTGCTCACCGAAAGCGTGAGGTGCAGCCAGTTCTTGTTCTGCAGGCGCTTGAGTTGCTCCGGGAAGCGCTGCGATTCGGGACGGGTGACCTGCGGATACCAGACCGCATAGGTGCCGTTCGCGAAGCGTTTGAGACTTTCATCGACGCACGTCAGCGTGCGCGCGTAGTCGCGCTTGTCCTCGAAAGACGGGTCGATCAGCACGAGCGCCCGGCGCGGCGGCGGGGGCAGGAGTGCCTTGATGCCGTCGAAGCCGTCGCCCGCGTAGATCATCACGCGGCGGCCTGCGTCGTGGAAGCGGTGGCGCAGCACGTCGATTTCCGTGCTGTGCAATTCGAACAGCCGCATGCGGTCCTGCTCGCGCATGAGGCGCCATGCGAGATAGGGCGAGCCGGGATAGAAGCGCAACTCACCGTCGGGGTTCAGCGCCGCCACTTCGTCGACGTAGTCCGAGAGCGCCGCAGGCAGGTCGTTGCGGCCCCACAGCTTGCCGACGCCCGTGTCGAACTCGGCGTTCTTCGTCGCGTAGCCTTCGCGCAATGCATAGGCGCCGGCGCCCGCGTGAGTGTCGATGTACCAGTACGCCTTGTCCTTCTTGCCGAGGTAATGCAGCAGTTGCACGACAACGGCGTGTTTCAGGACATCGGCATGATTGCCGGCGTGGAAGGCGTGACGGTAGCTCAGCATGATGGACGGGACACGAGGTCCGGTGAATACGGGGAAGACGGCAGCGGCGGCGCGATGACTGCGCCGCCCGCGAGGCCGCGTATTGTACGCCACCGCAAGACGCGACCCGCGGTACGCCGTCCGTCCGGCTATGCCTGCGCGCGAATCCGCCCCGCGGTGTCGGGTGCGCCGCGCCTCGCGGGTACGCGCTCCACGTCAGTCGTAAGCGTCGCCGACGATCGCCTCGATCTGCGCCTTGACGTCCGGCGTGATTTTTTCCGCCACGTCGCGCGCCTTCACGTTTTCGCCGATCTGCTCGATGCGCGAGGCCCCGGTGATGACCGTGCTCACGTGGGGATTCTTCAGGATCCACGCGAGCGCCAGTTGGCCCACCGAGCAGTCGAGTTGTTTCGCGAACTCGGCGAGCTTGCCGACGATCTCGTTCTTGTCGGGGTCGGTGACGTTCTTGCGCAACCAGTCGTAGCCCTGCAGTTCCGCACGGCTGCCCGTCGGCACGCCGCCGCGGTACTTGCCGGTGAGCAGACCCGAGGCGAGCGGGCTCCACGTGGTGAGGCCGAGGCCGATGTCTTCGTAGAGCCGGCGGTATTCGTCTTCCACGCGCGTGCGGTGAAACAGGTTGTATTGCGGCTGCTCCATGACCGGCTTGTGCAGGTGATGGCGCTCCGCGATCTCCCACGCGGCGCGGATTTCGTCGGCGCTCCACTCCGAGGTGCCCCAGTAGAGCGCCTTGCCGCGCGTGATCATGTCGCTCATTGCCCAGACGGTTTCCTCGACCGGCGTGTTCGGGTCGGGGCGGTGGCAGAACACGAGATCGACGTACTCGAGCTGCAGCCGCTCGAGCGAGCCGTCGATGGCGTTCATGAGGTACTTGCGGTTGAGCGTGTGGTACTGGTTGGGCGCTTCGTTCAAGCCCCAGTAGAACTTGGTCGAGACCACATAGCTCACGCGCGGCCACGCGAGTTCCTTGAGCGCCTGGCCCATGAGCGCTTCCGACTTGCCGCCGGCGTAGGCCTCGGCGTTGTCGAAGAAGTTGATGCCGGCGTCGCGCGCCGCCGCGAGCGATTCGCGCGCGAGCCTGGCGTCGACCTGGTTGCCGTAGGTGACCCACGAGCCGATGGACAGTTCGCTTACCTGCAGGCCTGAGCGGCCCAGTCGCCGATAGTTCATGAACGCCTCCTTGTGAGCCGATAAAGCTAGCACGACTTGGCCGTCGCTGCTGAACGGCTTGCGCCGTGCGCGCCGCGCCTTGCAGTGCGGCGAAAATCTCTTTTGCCTGTCCTGCTCGATGCTTCGACGAGGCGCCTTCATGCACAATAGCCTCGTTGGCCGCGACGCAACATCCGGCCGGATGGCATAAGCCATTCGTCAGGTTTGACGGCGCGCGCTCCGAGGTTTCATCCTGTCCCGTTCACTCACCTGGAGGTGCCCGATGTCGTCTCTCTCTCTGAACACGAAACTCGATGGCAAGGTCGCCGTCGTTACCGGCGCGGCCAGCGGCATTGGCAAGCAGATCGCGCTCACGCTCTCGCAGGCGGGCGCCGCGGTCGCCATCGCCGACCTGAACCAGAGCGGCGCGGATGCCGTGGCCGAAGAGATCAAGGGCGCAGGCGGCAAGGCCATCGGCGTCGCCATGGACGTTACCAGTGAAGAGGCCGTGAATCAGGGCATCGACCGCGTCGCGGCCGAACTCGGACCGGTCGACATCCTTATCTCGAACGCCGGCATCCAGATCGTGAACCCGATCGAAAACTACGCGTTCTCCGACTGGAAGAAGATGCAGGCCATCCACGTGGACGGCGCGTTCCTCACCACCAAGGCGGTGCTCAAGCACATGTACAAGGACGACCGCGGCGGCGTCGTGATCTACATGGGTTCGGTGCACTCGCACGAAGCGTCGCCGCTCAAGTCGGCCTATGTCGCGGCCAAGCACGCGCTGCTCGGCCTCGCGCGCGTGCTCGCCAAGGAAGGCGGCAAGCACAACGTGCGCTCGCATGTGGTGTGTCCGGGCTTCGTGCGCACGCCGCTCGTGGAAAAGCAGATTCCGGAGCAGGCGAAGGAACTCGGCATCTCGGAGGAAGAAGTGGTCAAGCGCGTGATGCTCGGCGGCACGGTGGACGGCATCTTCACGACCGTCGAAGACGTCGCGCAAACCGTGCTGTTCCTCTCGGCGTTCCCGAGCGCTGCGTTTACCGGCCAGTCTTTCGTGGTGAGCCACGGCTGGTTCATGCAATAACGCAGGCATCGGGCCGAGGAGGCGCGGCAATGGCGCAACGCAAGAAGGGGCAGGTCCAGTCGAGCGCAGTCGACGACGAGGTCGGCGCGCATACCGGCGCGCGTGTCGGGAACGCACCGCAGGGGAACGCACCGCAGCCGCATGTTTCGAACTGCGGCGCGCAAGCGAAAGAATGGGAAACCATCGCGCTCACGCTGCAGGGGGGCGGTGCGCTCGGCGCGTATCAGGCCGGCGTGTACGAAGGGCTCGTCGAGGCCGGCATCGCGCCGAACTGGATCGCGGGTATCTCGATCGGCGCGCTCAATACCGCCGTCATCGCGGGCAATGCGCCCGAACATCGCGTGGCGCGGCTGCGCGAGTTCTGGGAGACGATCTGCCAGCCCGCCTTCAGCTTCCCGCTGCCGCCCTTCGTCGAGCATGCGCTCTTCAATGCAAACGCCGCCGTGCGCAAGACCTTCACGGCGATGCAGGCGGCAGGCGCGATCGTGGAGGGGCAGAAGGGCTTTTTCGTGCCGCGCTTCCCGCCGCCGCTGCCCAACGGATCGGGTTCGCCCGAAACGGCCAGCTACTACGACACGAAGCCGCTCAAGGCCACGCTGGAACGCTTGTGCGATTTCGAGCGCATCAACTCGGGCGAAACGCGCGCGTCAGTGGGCGCGGTCAACGTGGGCAGCGGCAACTTCGTCTACTTCGACAACAAGACCACGACCTTGCGACCCGAGCATTTCATCGCCTCGGGCGCGCTGCCGCCGGGCTTCGCGGCGGTGGAGATCGACGGCGAGTATTACTGGGACGGCGGCCTGATGTCGAACACGCCGCTCTATGAGGTGATCCAGACCACGCCGCGGCGCGACACGCTCGCGTTCCAGGTCGATCTCTGGAGCGCGCGCGGGCCGGTGCCCGACAACCTCATCGACGTGCAGGGGCGCGTGAAGGACATTCAGTATTCGAGCCGCACGCGCCTCGTGACCGATATCCTGCAGCGCTCGCAGCGTTACCGGCATGTGTTGCGCGAGGTTCTCGACCGCGTCGCGCCCGAGCATCGCAATGACCCGTGGGTCGCGCTGGCGGACGAGCTTTCGTGCTCGAAGAAGTACAACGTGATCCACCTCATCTACCGGCAGAAGGAATACGAGGGGCACTTCAAGGACTACCAGTTCGGCCTCTCGACCATGCACGAGCACTGGGCTAGCGGCTTGCAGGACATCCGCGCCTCGCTCGCGCAGCCGGACTGGCTCGACAAGCCGGACAACGACTCGGGCTTCGTCACGCACGATATCCATCGCGATTCGCGAGGCCACGGCGGCTGATACTTGCCGGCGGGTTTTCCGCAGTCTTCACCAAAGAAAAAGGCGTCCGTTCGAAAGAACGGACGCCTTTTTTTATCGCGCCGGCAAGCCGCTTCGCAGCGGCCTGTCTTGCTGGCGAACGCGCTTACTTCAGCACTTGTGCGACTGCGCTCGCCACGACGTCGAGGTTGCGCGTGTTCAGCGCGGCCACGCAGATGCGGCCCGTGCTCACGGCATAGATGCCGAACTCTTCGCGCAGGCGGTCGACTTGGGCAGCGGTCAGGCCCGAGTACGAGAACATGCCGCGCTGCACGTTGATGAAGTTGAAGTCGCGGTCCACGCCGGCGGCCGTGAGGCGCTCGACGAGGCCCGTGCGCATCGCGCGGATGCGGTTGCGCATTTCGCCGAGTTCCGCTTCCCACATGGCGCGCAGGTCGGCCGAGCCGAGCACGGCTGCGACCACCGAGCCGCCGTGCGTCGGCGGGTTCGAGTAGTTCGTGCGGATCACGCGCTTGAGTTGCGAGAGCACGCGCGCCGACTCTTCCTTGCTGGTCGTGAGGATCGACAGCGCGCCCACGCGCTCGCCGTACAGCGAGAACGACTTCGAGAACGACGACGAGACGAACACGTTGAGTTCCGAAGCGGCGAAGAGGCGAACGACTTCGCCGTCTTCCGCGATGCCGTCGCCGAAGCCTTGATAGGCGATGTCGAGGAACGGCACGAGGCCTCGGGCCTTCACGACCTCGATGACCTGCTTCCATTGGTCGATCGTGAGGTCCACGCCGGTCGGGTTGTGGCAGCACGCGTGCAGCACGACGACGGTGCCGGCGGCGTAGCCGTTCAGCGCGCTCAGCATGCCTTCGAAGTTCACGCCGTTGGTCAGCGCGTCGTAGTACGGATACGCGACGACTTCAAAACCCGCGCTTTCGAAGAGGGCGCGGTGGTTTTCCCAGCTCGGGTCGCTGATCGCGACCTTGGCGCTCGGGTTCACGCGCTTGAGGAAGTCCGCGCCGATCTTGAGTGCGCCCGTGCCGCCCAGCGCCTGCGCCGTGACGACGCGGCCCGCGGCGATCAGCGGCGAGTCGTCGCCGAGCAGCAGCTTTTGCACCGCGGCGTCGTAGGCGCCGAGGCCTTCGATCGGCAGATAGCCGCGCGGCAGACCGGCTTCCACGCGGGCCTTTTCTGCTTCGCGCACCGCGCGCAGCAGCGGAATCTTGCCTTCTTCGTTGGTGTACACGCCCACGCCGAGATTCACCTTGGTCGCGCGCGCATCGGCGTTATAGGCTTCGTTCAGACCCAGGATCGGGTCGCGGGGGGCGAGTTCGACAGCGGAAAAGAGGGACATGATCGTTCGGCTAGAGTGAAGGAAGATCGGTTGGGCCGCATGCTGCACCGGCCACGGAACTCGCTATTGTAACGAATCCTCAAGCAGGATTTCCGCGGATTTGCCATTCTCCGCGCCGTTTTGAGGGCTATTTCCGGCACGATTGGGCGATTTCTGGCGCACGCTCGCTGACGTTCACCGTCGCTGCGACGCGCGGCCCTTGCAGCGCCGCCGTTACGCCCCATCTATGGCTCCAGCCCACCTCGTCTCGCCCCAGGCTCGCCCCTCGGCAAGAGGCGGCGAGACGCTAGAATAGTTGTTTGCTCCGCGCACAGGATGCCCCCATGTCCGACCACACCGTCGCCGACGCGCCCGCGCTCGACGAGTCGAAATTCGTCCACTACGAAGGCTCGCCGTTCCAGCTCTACCAGCCGTACCCGCCGGCCGGCGACCAGCCTACGGCCATCGAAACGCTCGTGGAAGGCGTGGAAGACGGCCTCTCGTTCCAGACGCTGCTCGGCGTGACGGGCTCGGGCAAGACCTACACGATGGCGAACACCATCGCGCGCCTCGGCCGCCCGGCCATCGTGTTCGCGCCGAACAAGACGCTCGCCGCGCAGCTCTACGCCGAATTCCGCGAGTTCTTTCCGCGCAACGCCGTCGAGTACTTCGTCTCGTACTACGACTACTACCAGCCGGAAGCCTATGTGCCGCAGCGCGATCTCTTCATCGAGAAGGATTCGTCGATCAACGAGCACATCGAGCAGATGCGGCTTTCGGCCACCAAGAGCCTCATGGAGCGGCGCGACGTGGTGATCGTCGCGACGGTTTCGGCGATCTACGGTATCGGCAATCCGTCCGAATACCACCAGATGATTCTCACGCTGCGCCACGGCGACAAGCTCGGCCAGCGCGACGTCATCGCACGCCTGATCGCCATGCAATACACGCGCAACGAGCAGGACTTCCAGCGCGGCACCTTCCGCGTGCGCGGCGATACCATCGACATCTTCCCGGCGGAGCACGCCGAAATGGCCGTGCGCGTGGAACTGTTCGACGACGAAGTGGAAACGCTGCAGCTCTTCGATCCGCTCACGGGCCGCGTGCGCCAGAAGATTCCGCGCTTTACGGTGTACCCGTCGTCGCACTACGTCACGCCGCGCGAGACCGTGCTGCGCGCCGTCGAAACCATCAAGTCGGAATTGCGCGAGCGCCTCGAGTTCTTCCACACGGAAGGCAAGCTCGTGGAGGCGCAGCGCCTCGAGCAGCGCACGCGCTTCGATCTGGAAATGCTTCAGGAGCTGGGCTTCTGCAAGGGCATCGAGAACTACTCGCGGCACTTCTCGGGCGCGCTGCCCGGCGAGCCGCCGCCCACGCTCGTCGATTACCTGCCGACCGACGCCATGATGTTTCTCGACGAGTCGCACGTGCTGATCGGCCAGTTCAACGGTATGTACAACGGCGACCGCGCGCGCAAGGAGAATCTCGTCGATTACGGCTTCCGGCTGCCTTCGGCGCTCGATAACCGGCCGCTCAAGTTCAACGAGTTCGAGCGCAAGATGCGCCAGGTGGTATTCGTCTCGGCCACGCCGGCCGACTACGAGAAGAAAGTGACGGGGCAGATCGCCGAGCAGGTCGTGCGGCCCACGGGCCTCGTCGACCCGGTGATCGAAGTGCGGCCCGCATCGACGCAGGTCGACGACGTGCTCGGCGAGATCAACGAGCGCGTGGCCGCGGGCGAGCGCGTGCTGGTGACCACGCTCACCAAGCGCATGGCCGAGCAGCTCACGGAGTTCCTCGCCGACCACGGCGTAAAGGTGCGCTATCTGCACAGCGACATCGACACGGTCGAGCGCGTGGAGATCATCCGCGACCTGCGTCTGGGCACGTTCGACGTGCTCGTGGGCATCAACCTGCTGCGCGAGGGCCTCGACATTCCCGAGGTCTCGCTCGTGGCGATTCTCGACGCCGACAAGGAAGGCTTCCTGCGCGCCGAGCGCTCGCTCATCCAGACGATCGGCCGTGCCGCGCGTAACGTGAACGGCAAGGCGATCCTCTACGGCGACCGCATCACGGATTCGATGCGCCGTGCCATCGACGAAACCGAGCGCCGCCGCGCCAAGCAGATGCACTTCAACGAAGAGCACGGCATCGTGCCGCGCGGCGTCGTGAAGCGCATCAAGGACATCATCGACGGCGTCTACAACGTCGATGAAGCCCGCGCCGAACTGCGCGAGGAGCAGGAGCGCGCGAAGTTCGAGGACATGTCCGAGAAGCAGATCGCGAAGGAAATCAAGAAGCTCGAAAAGCAGATGATGGACTACGCGAAGAACCTCGAATTCGAGAAGGCCGCACAGACGCGCGACCAGCTCGCCGTGCTGCGCCGGCGCGTGTTCGGGGCGGACGTGGGCGATCATCCGATCTGATGGGCGTCGAGCGGGCTATCCCCTCGGGCGGGCAGGGCGGCATGGGCGCCACCCTGCGCCTGTCTCGCCCCCAAGTATTCCTTCGATTGCCTTTCGTGTATTCCCGGCCCGGGAACCCCGCTGTAAGGCGCCCTAAGCCTGTGTTAACCAGGCGCTGCTAAAACCCTGTTCCACTGAGGCTTTTCCTGGCGCCGAATTTGTCCCTCATCTGCATCGGTGTTAAACTTCGCCATTATTGAGAATTGTTCGCATTAACTTTCTTATGTGCATGCGGCAGGCTCAGTGGGAAGTCACCCTCATATAAAAAACAGGAGTTTCGATGCGGATTCACACTCTCGTGCGCGGCACTGCCGTCATTGCGGCCGCCACGGCGGCATTGGCTGCCAATGCGGCTGAATACCCGATCGGCAAGCAGGCCATCCAGGGCGGCATGGAAATCGGCGCGGTCTATCTGCAGCCGATCACGATGGAGCCCGAAGGCATGATGCGCAAGGCATCGGATTCCGATATTCACCTCGAATCGGATATCCACGCGGTCAAGAACAACCCGACCGGTTTCGCGGAAGGCGACTGGATGCCGTATCTGCAGGTTCACTACGAACTGACGAAGCCGGGTTCGAGCTATGTGCAAAAGGGCGACCTGATGCCGATGGTCGCGAACGACGGCCCGCATTATGGCGACAACGTGAAGCTGGCCGGTCCCGGCAAGTACCACCTCAAGCTGATCGTGGATGCGCCGATGCAGACGGGCCACATGGCGTTCGGCCGTCACGTCGACAAGGAAACGGGCGTGGGCCCGTGGTTCAAGCCCATCACGCTGGAATACGATTTCCCGTTCGCGGGCATCGGCAAGAAGGGCGGCTACTAAGCCGTCGCGAAGCAGCTCGGGCGGCGGCGCGCATCGCGTGCAGCGCCGCCGCATGAATGGCAGCAAGGAGCAGGTAAAACCAATGACTGGAATGCGGAAGTTTGCGGCGCTCGCACTCAGCGCGTCGTTTGCGGTGTCGCTGGCGGGCGTGGCTACGACGGCGCACGCCGAAGATCTGCCCACGTTCAAGCTCGAAATGGCCGACGGCAAGCTCAACCCCGCGCGCATCGAAGTGCCGGCGGGCAAGCGCATCAAGATCGAGGTGCGCAATATGGGCAAGGGCGCAGCGGAGTTCGAGAGCGTTCAGCTGCGCAAGGAAAAAGTCCTGGCGCCGGGCGCGGACTCCTTCGTCGTGATCGCGCCGCTCGATCCGGGCGAGTACAAGTTTTTCGACGATTTCCATCAGCAGGCGCAGGGCGTGATCGTCGCCAAATGAGCGTCGCCAAATGGGCATTGAGAAGTCAGGCCGCCGGCGCGTATCGCCGGTAGCGGGAGGTGTTGAATGGGTCAGGTGATGTTCATCGTATGGCGGGAGAGCGTCGAGGCGCTGCTCGTCGTCGGGATTCTTTATGCGTGGCTGAAAAACGGCGACGCGGATGCGCGGCGCGGCGTGCCGTACCTGTGGGGCGGCGTGGCGCTCGGCATTCTTGCCGCCATCGGCCTCGGCGCGGCGCTGGTCGGCTTTACCGAAGTGCTGTCGGGCGATGCGCAGGACTACTTCCAGACCGGCATGGTGCTGGTGGCGTGCGTGCTGATCGTGCAAATGGTGCTGTGGATGAAGCAGCACGGCCGCACGCTCAAACGCGAGATGGAAGAGTCGCTGGAAAAGAGCACGCAGGACGCGAACTGGTGGGGCATAACGATTCTCGTCACGCTTGCCATCGCGCGTGAGGGCAGCGAGACGGTGATCTTTCTCTACGGCCTCGGCTTCGGCCAGTCGGGCCATGTGGACGCGAGTCAGTACCTCGCGGTGCTGATCGGCCTCGCGCTCGCGTTCCTCACGTTCTATCTCCTGCAGCTGGGCGGCAAGATCTTCTCGTGGCGGCACTTCTTCCGCATCACCGAGATCATGCTGCTGTTCCTCGGCGCGGGCCTGTTCCAGACCGGCGTGGACAAGCTGATCGACAAGGAAATCCTGCCGACCATCGTCGACCAGGTGTGGAACTCCTCGGCGATCCTCGACGACTCGAGCACCTTCGGCTCGCTCGTCGCGACGCTTACGGGCTACCGCGCGCATCCGGCGCTCATGAACCTGATCGCCTATGCCGTGTACTGGCTCGTGGTGTGGTTCCTCGTGCGGCGCGCCAGCGGCCGCGCGGGTGCGGTTGCGAAGAGGAAGGCAGCATGAGTTGTGCATCCGCTCGCCCGACGCAGGCAACGGGTCGCCCAGGCAAGCTCGCCCAGGCGGGCCAGTGGATGCAACGTAACGGCGCGGCGATCCGCGCCGTGCAGTGGGTCGTCGTCGCTGTCTACGCATTCCTGATTCTCGTGCCGGCGGCGATGCCGCTGCCCGGCGACACGGCGCACCTGTGGAACAACTTCACGCTCGCAGCGCAGTTTGTGTTCTGGGGCATCTGGTGGCCGTTCGTGCTGCTCTCGATGGTGATGCTCGGCCGCGTGTGGTGCGGCGTGCTGTGCCCCGAAGGCGCGCTCACCGAGTTCGCGAGCAAGTTCGGCCGCGGCCGCGCCATCCCGCACTGGATGCGCTGGGGCGGCTGGCCTTTCGTGGCCTTCGGTCTCACCACGATCTACGGACAGATGGTGAGCGTCTACCAGTACCCCAAGGCGGTGTTGCTGGTGCTGGGCGGATCGACGCTCGGCGCGATGGTGATCGGCTTTCTGTACGGGCGCGAAAAGCGCGTGTGGTGCAAGTATCTCTGCCCCGTGAACGGGGTTTTCGCGCTTCTGGCGCGCCTCGCGCCGTTTCGCTACAAGGTCGACGAAGACGCCTGGCGCAACTCCTACACGCACGGCGAGCACGGCGGGCATCGCGTGATTCCCGTGAACTGCGCGCCGCTCGTGCCGCTGCGCAACATGAAAGGCGCGGCGCAGTGCCACATGTGTGGCCGCTGCAGTGGCCATCGCGACGCCATCGCGCTCTCGTGGCGATCGCCGGCGCAAGAGGTGGTCGAACTCGGCGACAGCCAGGCCAGCGGGTGGGACACGGCGCTGATTCTCTACGGCCTGCTCGGCGTGGCGATCGGCGCGTTCCACTGGACCGGCTCGCCGTGGTTCATCGGCATCAAGCAGTGGCTCGCGGGCTGGCTCATCGACCGCGACATCACCTGGCCGCTCGATACCAACGCGCCGTGGTTCCTGCTCACGCATTACCCCGCGCAGAACGACGTCTTCTCGTGGCTCGACGGCGCGATGATCGTCGCTTATATCGTTGCGACGGGGCTCGTCTATGGCACCGTGCTGCTCGCGATCCTCGCGGGCTCGACTGCCGTGCTCGGGCGTTTCGAGATGCGCCGTCTGCATCACTTCGCACAGTCGCTGATCCCGCTGGCGGGGGCCGGCGTGTTCCTCGGCCTGTCCGCCACGACGCTCTCGCTGCTGCGCGCGGAGCACGTGCCGCTCGACTGGGCCGCCGAGGTGCGCATTGCGATTCTGGTCATCACGAACCTCTGGAGCGCGTGGCTCGCGTGGCGCGTGACAGGGCGCTACAGCTCGCGGTTCTGGCAGCGCGCGCTCGCGCTCGCGGGCTTTGCGCTCGCGCTCGCCGTGGTGGACAGCGCCTGGTGGCTCATGTTCTGGGGCTGGGTGCGCTGAGCCTGTTTCGACGCTTCTTCATCTGCCGCTGATATAGGCGACATACGAAGGATCAGCGCGTCGCGGCACAAGTCTGGGTGTTACTCTCAAAACCGGGTTGGCGATTTCGCCAAATCCGGTTTTTGACTTTTCGGAGAGACGCATGCGAACGCGAGCAGTACTGACCGATGAAGACGTGATCCGGGTAGCCGAGGCAGCCGTCGCGCACGCCCGTTCGAATGAATGGCACGTGACGATCGCCATCGTCGACGATGGCGGCCATCTGCTGCATTTGCGCCGCCTCGACGGCGCAGCGCCCATCAGCGCGGAGATCGCCGTGGCCAAGGCGCGCACCGCGTCGCTGGGCCGCCGCGAGAGCAAGGTGTACGAGGACGTGATCAAGCAGGGCCGCACGGCGTTCCTGAGTGCGCCGCTCACGGGCATGCTGGAAGGCGGCGTACCCGTGAGCGTGAACGGCGATGTGATTGGCGCGGTCGGGGTCTCGGGCGTGAAGTCCGACCAGGACGCCGCCATCGCGCGCGCGGGCATCGCGGCGCTGAAGGTGGAGTAAGCAATCCTTTGCCGCGCCGGGCGGCGCCGGAAAAAACAAAAGCCGCGGACGGATGCCGCGGCTTTTGTCCCGGGCGGCTCACGCTTCGCGCGCCGCCCCGATCTGGTATGAGAACAAAAAAATGGCGTGGCTTGCTTCGACGGCTGGCTGAAGCTTGAAGGATGTCTGCACGAAGGGGTCTAGATCTCGCGTGCAAGCCGTCGTTGCTGGCTAATGCCCCAACGCCTCTCGGTGGAGGCGGTCCCCACAATACCCGGTTGAAAACTGCGTAAAGCCTATTTCGTCAGGATCAGCTTGCCGAGCCGGGTGGCCCGCAGCTGATACGTTTCGCCGTTGTGCATGATGCTCACGTGGCTGCGGCCTTGCAGCAGCGCCGCGCTATCCAGTTTCCTCTCGTCGCTTGCCGCAGCTGCCGCCGGCTCGGCGCCCTTGCGCGGCTGGGGCTGTGTGACGGCAGGCCTGGGCCGCGCGCTGGTCAATGCCGAGCTGCCGTTGCGGCGCAAGCTAAGCGTGGAGGTGCGGTTCAGTTCGGTCATGAACGTGACGTCTTTGTCTCGATTCGATGGATGAATTCTAAATGATAATAGTTCGTATTTGCAACTACGAGATATTCATCGAAATCGAATGCCGATAGCCTGAGCCGAAGCGCGCTGTAGCGTGAATCGGCGCTTGCCGCGCCGCGCAGGGCGGTAGGGCAAGCGCCAGGGGGCTTCAGTGCAGCGCGTTTGGCGCGCTGCCGTCGCCCTGCACGAACTGGCGGATGAGACGCACGGTGTCGATGTCCGACTCGCGATAGGCCGACTTCACGATCTCGGAGGTTTGCCGGTCATCCTCGGTATCGGCGGTCGGCAGCGTCGTGCGGTACTCGAAGCGCAGAAAGAGCTGTAGCGGATCGGGCTGCTCGATCGTCATCGTGAGCGAGCCGCCCACGTACTCGGCGGTTGCCATGATGTCGTAGCGCACGCTCTCGTTGGGCGTGAGCGTGACGCGATCGCGTACCGTGGCGTGGCCATAGTGCAACTCGCGCTCCATCGTGCTCTCGGTGCGCGAGAGGATCGTGCAGCTGTCGAGCCCGATCACGAAGAGCTGCGGCTGCTCGGCGCGCAGCACGAGTCCTTCCCAGAGCTGCTCGCGCGTCATGGCCTCGACGAGCGGGTTCAGCGGATCGTTGATCTGGATGAGGTGTTCGAAATTCAAGGCGTCGCCTTCCTGTGTCTGTGTCCGCGCGCCGTCGCTCAAGCGACGGCGAGACCCGTGCGGATCGTGATCGTATTCGTGAGGACCTTGTGGACCGGGCAGGCGTTGGCGATCTGCAGCAGGCGCTCGCGCTGCTCGTCGGTGAGCGCGCCTTCGAGCACGATCTGGCGATCGATCTTCGTGCCTTCGCTGCCGGTTTCCATCGCGAGCTTCACACGTACGCCTTCGAGCGGCCACTCCTTGCGCTGCGCGTACATCTTCAGCGTGATGGAGGTGCAGGCGCCAAGGCTCGAGAGCAAGAGCGAGAAGGGCGACGGTCCGCGGTCGCCGCCGCCGAGCGAGGCGGGTTCGTCGGCGATCCAGGTGTGGGTGCCGTCGTCGAACTGGACCTGATAGTTCGTCGAGCCAATGTGTGCGGTGACTGCGGGTTCGGCCATGCGCTCCTCGCGGGCGGGACGGTTAAAGAGGGACGGGCGCGCAACCTGCGAGGCGCGCCCCAGGAACCTTATTGTGACGGAAACCGGGCCGCCCTGTAGCGATGCTTCGGAAACCCCCGTCTCCGCGCAACCCGGTTTCAGTGAGCGATGCGCCCCATGCGCCCGGCCTGATAGTCGAGCACGGCCTGGCGGATCTCCTGCTCCGTGTTCATCACGAACGGGCCGTAGCGCACGACCGGCTCGTTCAGCGGCACGCCGCCGATCAACAGAACGCTGAGCGGCGCGCTCGCGTCGGCCGGGGCGGCGAGCGTGACGGTGTCGCCGTCGCTCGCGAAGCTCACCATCTGCTGGGCATCGATCGCTTGCGCATCGGGCCCGTACAGACCCGTGCCCGAAAGACCGTACGCAAACACGCGATAGTCGCTCGGCACCGGCTGCTCCACGCGCGCGCCGGGCGCGAGCGTGAAGTGCTGGTAGAGGATGGGTGTGCGCGTTTCGATCGCGGCCTTCACGCCCAGCGCTTCGCCGGCGATCACTTTCACCGAGACCTTGCCGTCCTTCGAGCGGCCCACCGGAATCTGCTCGGTGGGCAGCTCCTGGTAGCGCGGCGCCATCAACTTGTCGCGCGCGGGCAGATTCACCCACAGCTGCAGGCCATGCATGCGGCCGCCCGTACGCGTGAATTCGGGGTCGGGCATCTCGCTGTGGATCACGCCTGCGCCGGCCGTCATCCATTGCACGTCGCCGGGGCGCAGCGTGCCCGAATGGCCCGCCGAGTCCTTGTGGCCGAAGCGGCCTTCGACCATATAGGTGACGGTCTCGAAGCCGCGGTGCGGATGGTCGGGCGCGCCCTTGGCCTCGCCGGGCGCGTAATCGACGGGGCCCATTTCGTCGAGCAGCAGGAACGGATCGAAGTCCATCAGCTGGCGGGTCGGAAACGGCCGATGGACGATGAATCCGCCACCCTCGGTGGTGCGAACCGCGGGATACACGCGTTCGATCGTACGGGTCATGGTCATGGATATCACCTCGAATTGTGGGAATTGCGTTATATGCGAAACAAACCGCTATTATAGGTAGCCAATTTGGCCTGTTTTACGGCCTCATCGCAATGGATTGTCCCATCGCTGGAACGACGACATGAAAATCGATTCGCATAATCTCAACGATCTGATGTACTTTTCGCAGGTGATCGAGCATGGCGGCTTTTCCGCTGCCGAACGCGTGCTCGGCATCTCGAAGTCGCGTCTGTCGAGGCGGGTGAGCGAACTCGAGGCCTCGCTCGGCGTGCGCCTGCTGCAGCGCTCCACGCGCAAGCTCGCGCTCACTGAAGCGGGCGAACTCTTCTACCAGCATTGCCGCTCGATGCTCGCCGAAGCGCAGGCCGCGGTGAACGTCGTTCAGTCGCTGCGGTCGTCGCCGCGCGGCACGGTGCGCGTGAGCGTGCCCGTCACGCTTTCGCAAACGATCTTTTCGCAGGTCATTCCGGAATTCATGCATCGCTACCCCGAAGTGCGGGTAGTGATGCGCGTGACGAACCGCGTGATCGACCTGTTCGAAGACTCCGTGGATATTGCGCTGCGCGTGCGCTCGGAGCCGCCGCAGAACGCCAATATCGTGGTGCGTCCGCTGTGGCGCACCGAGCAGATGCTGGTGGGCGCGCCGAGCCTGCTCGCGCAGAACGCGCCGCCGCTCACGCCGGAAGACCTCGCGCGCTTCGAAACGCTCGACACGCCCACGGGCGACGGCCGCCACGTGTTTCAGCTCATCGCACCCGATGGCACGCGCCACTCGCATGAACACGAGCCGCGCCTCATCACCGCGGACCTCACGACGATCCGTGAAGCGGCGCTCGAAGGCCTCGGCATCGCGGCATTGCCGGAGATGATGTACGGTGCCGCGCTGCGCTCGGGCAAGCTTTCACCGGTGATGCCGGGCTGGACGCTGCCGGTGCCGCAGCTCTATGCGGTATTTCTCTCGCGCCAGGGCATGGTTCCGGCCGTGCGTGCCTTCGTCGATTACCTCGTCGAAGTGCTCGATGCCGATAAGGGCTTGCAGCAGGAATGTCCGCTGAAAAGCGACATCGCCGCGCTTGCGCCGAAAGCGCAAGGGCAGAGTGCACCCGCCGGGCAGGTTGGGCTCTCGCGCACAAAGAGCGCGAGCAAGATCGAAACTGCATGAAGCTTTGCGAACGTGCAGGCACGTGCGCTTGTATGAAACTTGAGTTTTCACGCAGTGCATTTGTGCGCAACGTATAGCGCCATTTGTTTTTAGGCATTCAAGCGTGAGCGGCCATCGCTACTTTCAATGGCCTGGCTCTTGAAGGTGCGAAGCGAGAGGAATATATTGAAGTCCTTCTCGCCAAGCACCGGTCTTGAGCGGGAATTGATGGCCGCTATCATAGTGGGCCTTCAGGGCCGAAAGCGCAGTCCGTGTTGCCCACGGCAGTCGCATGTGCCGGCGTGAACCGATCGATTGTCGGGGAGTCGCCGCCACCGCCCGAATGCGCCGCGTGCGCACGAAAAAAGGCCTTCATCTGACGATGAAGGCCTTTTACTTTGTACCGCTCAATTTTGCGCGTTGCGTGCAGTGACGCGATCAGTGATGCGCAGGGTCGGTGACGAAGCCGAGCTTCGTGAGGCCGCCGCTTTGCGCGGCAGACATCACTTGGGCCACGCGTTCGTATTGCACCTTGCGGTCCGCGTTCAGATGCAGTTCCGGTTGCGGCGTGGTTTGCGCCGCGGCTGCGATCTTCTGGTTCAGCGCCGCGTCGTCGACCTGCGTGCCGTCCCACAGCACAGTACCGTCCGCTTCGATCGAGATATTGATCTGCGCGGGCTTCGTGTCTTCCTTCTGGCTGCTCGCATGCGGCAGGTCGATCTTCACGGCGTGACGGATTACCGGAATCGTCACCATGAAAACGATCAGGAGAACCAACATGACGTCGACGAGCGGCGTCATGTTGATTTCGTTCATCAGGCCATCGTCGTCGTCGCCGGCAAAGGGGCTCATCGCCATGATACTTGCCTCCGCTCTTTAGTGGCTGCGCGCAGCGACACGCAGGTTGCTCGTGTTGCCTTCCTTCGCGCCGCCGCGTGCGGTCGAGGTGAGGCGCGCGCCCGTCACGAAGAAGGCATGCAGGCCGTGCGCGAAGCGGTTGAGCTTCGTGACGATCGCCTTGTTGGCGCGGGTGAGGGCGTTGTAGCCGAGCACGGCGGGAATCGCGACAAAGAGGCCGAAGGCGGTCATGATGAGCGCTTCGCCAACGGGGCCCGCCACGGCGTCGATCGAGGTTTGACCCGTTGCACCGATGGTAAGCAGTGCGTGATAGATGCCCCACACCGTGCCGAACAGGCCGACGAACGGCGCCGTGCTGCCGATCGAGGCGAGAATGGCGAGCCCGCTTTGCATCTTCGCGACCGACTCGTCCATCGTGTCCTTGAGGCACCGCGTGACCCAGTCCGACACGTCCATGCGGTCGTGCAGATGCGGCTGGGTCTGGTGATGGTGGTCGGCGGCTTCCTGGCCCGACAGCGCAAGTGCGAGGAACGGGTTGTCTTCACGCGAGCCGCTGCCGAGCTTCTTCACGCCGTCGGCGAGATCGTCCGAATGCCAGAACTGCTGCTCGGCGTTCTTCGTGAGGCGTTTCAGGCGCGCGACATTCCAGCCTTTCACGACGATCACGCACCACGACAGCACGGACATGATCAACAGCGCGAGCGCGATGCCGCGTGTCACGAAATCCCCTTGCGCCCACACGTGGGCGATACCGTAGTTCTGCATTCCTGATCCTCTTTATTCAATTCATGAAAGCGTGTGACTTCAGCCCGTCAATTGTTCAGGCTGAACTCGAATGGTTGCGTGTAGGCCGCGCGGACGGCTTCGCCGTTTTCCAGGTACGGCTTGCACGAGCTTTGGCGCATCGCGTCGAGCGCGGCGTCATCGAGGCGGGTGGAGCCGCTCGACTTCTTCAGCTCGATGTTCTCGATCTTGCCCGTGAGGCCCACGACGAAGTGCACGAATGCCGTGCCGGTTTCGCCGCGCCGGCGCGAGAGCGTCGGATAGTCGGGCTGCACGATGCGGCAGTCGAGGTGCGAGACGTTCTTCGGCGCCGAGAGCGCCATGGTCGGCCTGGCGTCGGTGGCCGCCGCGGCTTGCGGTGCCGGTGCGGGCGGCGTGGGAGCCGGCGGCGTGGGTGCCGTGGGCGCGGCCGATTCGATCGCGTGCTGCGAGGGCGCTTCGGCCACGGGCAGCGGTGTTGGCTTGGGCTTGGGCTGAACTTTCGGCTTCTCGCGCGTCACGTGCGGGACCGGCTTGGGCGGAGGCGGCGTGGGCGTGGACTGAATCGCAGCGGGGGCGGCGACCGGTTCGGGCTTGAGCAGTTCGGCCATCATCGTCTGCGACTGGAGCGCGACGGGCGTCACGGGTTCGCGCTTCATCAGCACGACGGCGATGAGCGCGGCGTGCAGCGCGACCACGATCGCGCTCGCGGTGACGACACGGCGGTTGACGCGAATGGAGGGAGACGGCAGCGTGCCAGCGGTGGTTTGGAAAGCCTGCATGTTTAGCGTGGCTGCCATGCGGACGACGGCGCGCAGGCAAACCTACGCGTCGTGTCGGGCAGCTTTATTTGCGAAAGATCAACAGCGAGATGCACAACGTCGTTACGAATCCGAGCAGCAATTCCATCACGACCTCCTTTGAGGGGTACGAGCGGTAGCTGGCTGGTCGGGAGACGGGCTTGCTGTCGGCGGCGATTTGACGTCCGCGGCGCGTGGCGCCTGAGGCGCCGCCGGCTAAACGGGCGGACGGGGCGGGCGCGCATCGGTGGCCGGATGCGCGCCATGGCTTCAGGCAGCCTTGCGCTCGTAAAACGTGAGCGGAACCGCATGGGGGACCACGGCGGGGTGCGCCGGTTGCGTGACCCCGCAGCGGCTCGCACAGACACCGCTTTGCGCCATCACGTCACGAACGGATTCTTCGCACTTGCCGCAGCAGGTCGCGACGCCGAGCTCGAACTGCAGCTCGTCGAAAGAATCCATGCCTTCCTGAATGGAGGCGCGGATCGTCCGGTCGGAGACGGATTTGCAAACGCAGACAATCATGATGGACCGCAATAGAGAGAGTTAATGCGAATTATTATCATTATGTTTGCTGGGTTTGGCAAGCGCGTAGGCGGATTTTTTGTAACAAAACCGGATGCTTAGCAGGGGTTTTGCTTTGCGTCAGGAAAAGGCAAGCCTTTGTAGAGCGCTCGTCAAGGCGTTTGACGGGCCGGCTAGCGGTTAGCCGTTGCGTGACTGTCAGCAGGATTGAGCATTGCCGCGGGAGCTCACCAGGAGACTCCTGGCAGGAGCCAAGCGGAACGAGGCGGGTGAGTCAGATAGGCGGAAACGGGGTTGAAACGCGCTCTTCCGGGCGAGGCGCGAATCGCGAACTTCGTATCACGCGCGGTGTGAGGCGCCGGTGCGTCAGGCGGCGTTCGCTTCCAGTTCCCGCGAGCGGCGCGAGGGGATGACTACGCGCTCGACAGGGGCGTCGAGACCCAGCAGCGCGGCCGCCAGTTCGTGCAGGTGCGCGCCGTCGCTCGTCGAGCAAAAGCGAATCTCGTCGCCGCCCGCGCCGGCAGGCTCGCCGCTAGCGCGCAGGCCGTGCTGGTCGAGCACGCGTTCGAGCTGCCGCGCGATGGCGACGCTCGTGTCGACGAGCGTCATCCGTTCCCCGACGATCGAGCGGATCGCCGTGTCGAGAAACGGGTAGTGCGTGCAGCCGAGCACGAGCGTGTCCGCGCCCGCGTCGAGCATGGGCTCGACGTATGCGCGCAGTAGCGCGAGCAAGTCGGCCGAACCGATGTCGCAGCGCTCCACGGCCTCCACGAGGCCATGGCCCGGCTGGCACAGCACGCGCAGGTCGGCTGCATGGCGCTCCACGAGCGCCTGAAAGCGCGCGCTGCGCAGCGTGACCTGGGTGGCGAGCACACCCGCTACGCGCGATTTCGAAACCAGCGCCGCCGGTTTGATCCCCGGCTCCACCCCGATGAGCGGGATGGAGAGCCGCTCGCGCACGAGCGCGATGGACTGCGCCGTCGCCGTGTTGCAGGCCACCACCAGCGCCTTCGCGCCCTGCGCCACGAGCCATTCGCAGATCGCGAGCGTGCGGTCGGCGATGAAGTCGTCGTCGCGCTGGCCGTAGGGGGCGTAGCGCGAGTCGGCGGCATACACTAGCCGCTCGGCGGGCAGTAGCGCACGCACGGCGCGCAGCACCGACAGGCCGCCGAGGCCAGAGTCGAAGATGCCGATGGGCGCAGCGCTGGATGAGGCCGGAAGGTTCACGGGGATGGGCGCAATAGGGTTGAGGCGCACCCGCAAGGCGGACGGATGCGCGCGGGCGCGAGGCGCGCGATCAGGATTCTACCGAACCCATGGCCGACTGCTGGTAATTCTGGATGCCGATCTTGCCGATGAGGTCGATCTGCGTTTCGAGCCAGTCGATGTGCTCTTCGGTGTCTTCGAGAATCGTCACGAAAATCTCTCGCGAAACGAAGTCGCGCACCGATTCGCAATAAACAATGGCTTCCTTGCAGGTGGACTGGGAAATCTGTTCGAGCTTCAAATCGCACTCGAGAATTTCCCCGGTTTCTTCGCCAATCAACAACTTATGCAGGTCCTGGAGGTTCGGCAGACCGTCGAGCATGAAAATACGCTCGATGAGCATATCGGCATGTTTCATTTCGCCGATCGATTCGTCATATTCATGCTTGCCGAGTTTCTCGAGGCCCCAGTGCTTGTACATGCGGGCATGCAGGAAATACTGATTGATAGCCGTGAGCTCGTTCTTGAGCTGCGCGTTCAGATATTCGATGACCTTCTTGTCGCCTTGCATAGTCTTTCCTTTCTTTGTGGGGCGGTGACTGGTTTCCAACAATAAACGCTCAATACACAAAAGCCAAGGCCGAATCCACATTGAATTGCGGTGTATATCGGCGATTTACTCAGTGCTGGGAACTAATCTCAGTACGCCTCGCGTGATGCAAAAAAAACCGGGGCGCGCGGCCCCGGTTTTTAAACAGGCATCAGGCAGACATCAAACCGTGGCAACCGGAATCTTGCCGATCTTCGCCTGCCATTCGGCGGGGCCGGTCTTGTGGACCGAGGTGCCCGACGAATCCACGGCGACCGTCACCGGCATGTCCTGGACGTCGAACTCGTAGATGGCTTCCATGCCGAGGTCTTCGAACGCGAGGACCTTCGAGCCGCGGATCGCCTTCGACACGAGGTAAGCCGCGCCGCCCACCGCCATCAGGTAAGCCGCCTTGTGCTTCTTGATCGCCTCGATGGCGACCGGGCCGCGCTCGGCCTTCCCGACCATCGAAATGAGGCCCGTTTGCGAGAGCATCAGCTCCGTGAACTTGTCCATGCGCGTGGCCGTGGTGGGACCTGCCGGGCCGACCACTTCGTCGCGCACCGGATCGACCGGGCCGACGTAGTAAATCACACGGTTCTTGAAGTCCACCGGCAGCTTCTCGCCTTTCGCGAGCATGTCGGCGATGCGCTTGTGCGCCGCGTCGCGGCCCGTGAGCATCTTGCCCGAGAGCAGGAGCGTCTGGCCCGGCTTCCACGAAGCGACTTCTTCCGGCGTGAGCGTGTTGAGGTCGACGCGCTTGCTCGTTTCCGTTTTCGGTTCCCAGTTGACCTTCGGCCATGCGTCGAGCGAGGGCGCTTCGAGCTTTGCCGGGCCCGAGCCGTCGAGCACGAAGTGCGCGTGGCGCGTGGCGGCGCAGTTCGGGATCATCGCGACGGGCTTCGAAGCCGCGTGCGTGGCCGTGGCCATGATCTTGACGTCGAGCACGGTGGCGAGACCGCCCAGACCCTGCGCGCCGATGCCGAGCGCGTTGACCTTCTCGTGCAGTTCCACGCGCAGCTCTTCGATCCAGTCCTTCGGGCCGCGCTTGATGATGTCCTGGATGTCGATGGATTCCATGAGCGATTCCTTCGCCATCAGCATCGCCTTTTCGGCGGTGCCGCCGATGCCGATGCCGAGCATGCCCGGCGGGCACCAGCCCGCGCCCATCGTCGGCACGGTCTTGAGCACCCAGTCGACGATCGAGTCGGAGGGGTTCAGCATCACGAACTTCGACTTGTTCTCCGAGCCGCCGCCCTTGGCTGCGACCTGCACGTCGACCTTGTCGCCCGGCACGATCTCGTAGTGGATCACGGCCGGCGTGTTGTCCTTCGTGTTCTTGCGGCCGCCTTCGGGCGGGCTCACGATCGAGGCGCGCAGCACGTTGTCCGGGTTCAGGTAACCGCGGCGCACGCCTTCGTTGATCATGTCGGTCACGCCCATCGTGGCGCCGTCCCAACGCACGTCCATGCCGACCTTCACAAAGATCGTGACGATGCCGGTGTCCTGGCAGATCGGGCGACGGCCCTCGGCGCACATGCGGCTGTTGGTGAGGATCTGCGCGATCGCGTCCTTCGCGGCCGGGCTCTCTTCGAGTTCGTAGGCGCGGCCGAGCGCCTCGATGTAGTCCTGCGGATGGTAGTAGCTGATGTATTGCAGCGAATCCGCAATGCTCTGGATGAGGTCTTCCTGTTTGATGACGGTCATGGCTAGCTTCTGTGGGGACGGGTGTTTTGAATCATGTCTGCCGTGTGCGCGGTTCAGTCGGACTCGGCGTGCTCGGGAACCGCTCGACGCGCAGCGGCGTGCCCGCCTGGCGCTGGATGGCGCGCGGCGAGCTCCTGATAGTGTTCGGGGTGCGTATGCGTGGTGATGCGGTCGATCCACGCCATCACGAGCGCGGAGGCGAGGAACGCCACGTGGATGATCACCTGCCACATCACCGTATGCGCCGAAGCGGCGTCCGGATTGATGAAGGTCTTGAGCAGGTGGATCGACGAAATGCTGATGAGCGCCATGGCGAGCTTCACCTTGAGCACGCCGGCGTTCACGTGGTCGAGCCATTCGGGCTCGTCGGGATGGCCTTCCAGGTTGAGGCGCGAGACGAAGGTCTCGTAGCCGCCCACGATCACCATGATGAGCAGGTTCGAGATCATCACCACGTCGATCAGGCCGAGCACGGCCAGCATGATGCTCGTTTCGTCGAGCGTGGTGGCGTGGCTCACGAGGTGCCAGACCTCCTTGAGGAACAGCACGCAGTACACGGCTTGCGCGACGATCAGGCCCAGGTAGAGCGGCACCTGCAGCCAGCGGCTCATGAAGATGATGCTGGGCAACGGACGCATGCGGCGACGGGCTTTACCCGGGGCGGCGGCGGAAGGCGGCTGGGGGCGTGCGGCGGACATGGGCAATCACGATGGCGAATTCGGGCGGGGCTGCCTAAGTGGGGCTGCCTAAGCGGGGCTGCTCAAGCGGGGCTGCTCAAGCGGGGCCGTCTGGTTAGGGCCAGAAGGCGCGCGCGAGGGGCCGGGCGGGCGCTATTGTACAGCGTCGCAGGAAGGGCTCGCCGGGATTGCGGCAGCGCCGCCCGCGCCCGATACTTTCAATCGCATTACGGAATGGTCACGAGGCCACCGGCGGCAGGCGCCTGATCTTGAGGCTCGCGAGGCCGATGCCGACCACCACGCAGGCGAGGGCGATGCCGTGCGCGGGCGTGGGGCGCTCGCCGAGAAACGCGATGCCGTACACGGCTGCCGCGACCGGCAGCACGGCCGTGAACACGCCGGCGATGCTGCCTGGCACATGGCGTATGCCCATCATCCAGAGACAGAACGAGAACACGCTTGCCGAAAGCCCGTACCAGAGCGCCAGCCACCAGATGCCCGAAGGGACGCTCGCGAAATCGAACGACAGTGCGCCCGGCAGACCCACGGGCAGCATCAGCAAAAGGCCGAACAGGTGTGTGTACGCGCAGATGTCGAGCGGCGCGAGCGTTTGGGTGAGACGGCGCGACAGGATCACATAGAGCGATTCGCAGCACACCGCGCCGAGCACCATCAGGTTGCCGATCAACGAGCTGGCGCCGGTGTCGCCACCGCCGCCCACGTGCGCGAAATTGATGACCGCGATGCCCGCAATGGCGAGCACGATGGAAGCGAGTGCGCGTGCGTCGGGGCGCTCGCGCAGGAAAAGCCAGGAGAAGAGGGCGACCACGGCGGGGATCGTGCTCGTGATGACGCCGGCCGCGACCGCGCTCGTGCGATGCACGCCGCCGAGCATCAGCAGCGTAAACCCGAATGTCCCAAACAGCGCCTGGAGGAACAGATTGATCCATTCGCCGCGCTTCACCTGTTGCATTTTGGAGCGACGCAGGAGCGGGCCCAGTACCGCGAGCGCGATCACGAAGCGCAGCAGCGCGAAGAGGGGAACGGGAATGAAGGCGACAATCGATTTGCCGATGCCGACGTTGCTGCCCGCGAGCAGCATCGAGGCAATGAGAAACAGGGAATAGCGATTCAAGCTGGAATCCGGGTGCGCAGTTCAGTTAGCATTCTAAATGTCTGCTTACTTGCGTGCCATGGCGCGCCGCTGCATGGGCGCGCGTAAGTGGCTGGTAAGTTGCTACGCTTAATCTTGCCGGCATGGGTAGTTTGCGAAGATCGCGCACGATCGTGCCTGTATCGCGCGCCCATGCATGCCGGATGCCACAATGGCGGCTCCCGGCGCAAGCCAATAGCGCCGTGCCCGCATGCGGGCGGCGGCGCACGGAGACGGCGCGCACGGGCATTGAAGATGCTCATGCGTGTCCACGAGTTTGACGTTTCATCTTCACCAAGGGGTTGTCGATGTCTGCGATTGAATCGGTTCTTCAGGAACGCCGCGTCTTTGCGCCTTCCGAGCAAACGGTGGCTGGCGCCACGGTGTCCGGCATGGACGCATACAAGGCGCTGTGCGCCGAAGCCGAACGCGATTACGAAGGCTTCTGGGCGCGCCTCGCGCGCGAAACCCTGAGCTGGCAAAAGCCCTTCACGAAGGTGCTCGACGAATCGAAGGCGCCGTTCTACACGTGGTTCGAAGACGGCGAACTCAATGCCTCGTACAACAGCCTCGACCGCCACGTCGAGGCGGGCAATGGCGAGCGCGTCGCGATCGTCTTCGAAGCCGACGACGGCACCGTCACGAACGTCACCTACAAGGATCTGCTCGCGCGCGTGTCGCGCTTCGCCAATGCGCTGAAGAAACGCGGCGTGAAGAAGGGCGACCGCGTGGTCATCTACATGCCGATGTCGGTGGAAGGCGTGGTCGCGATGCAGGCTTGTGCACGCATTGGCGCGACGCACTCGGTCGTGTTCGGCGGCTTCTCGTCGAAGTCGCTCAACGAACGCATGGTCGACGTGGGCGCGGTCGCGCTCATCACCGCCGACGAACAGATGCGCGGCGGCAAGGCGCTGCCGCTGAAGAACATCGCCGACGAAGCGCTCGCCATGGGCGGCTGCGAAGCGGTGCACAGCGTGATCGTCTACAAGCGCACGGGCGGCAAGGTTACATGGCACGAAGGCCGCGACCAGTGGATGCACGAGCTTTCGGCGGCCGAGAGCGATACGTGCGCGCCGGTGCCGGTGGGCGCGGAACACCCGCTCTTCATCCTCTATACGTCGGGCTCGACGGGCAAACCGAAGGGCGTGCAGCACAGCACGGGCGGCTACCTGCTGTGGGCCGCGCAAACGATGAAGTGGACTTTCGATCACAAGCCCTCGGACGTGTTCTGGTGCACGGCCGACATCGGCTGGATCACGGGCCACAGCTACATCGCCTATGGCCCGCTCACGATCGGCGCGACCCAGGTCGTGTTCGAAGGCGTGCCCACGTACCCGAACGCCGGCCGCTTCTGGGACATGATCGCCAAGCACAAGGTCACGGTGTTCTATACCGCGCCAACGGCGATCCGCTCGCTCATCAAGGCATCCGAAGCCGACGCGAAGGTGCACCCGAAGAGCTATGACCTTTCTTCGCTGCGCATTCTCGGCACGGTCGGCGAGCCGATCAATCCCGAAGCGTGGATGTGGTACTACGAAAACGTGGGCGCCAAGCGCTGCCCGATCGTCGACACGTGGTGGCAAACCGAAACCGGCGGCCACATGATCACGCCGCTGCCGGGCGCGACGCCGCTCGTGCCGGGTTCGTGCACGCTGCCGCTGCCGGGCATCATGGCCGCGATCGTCGACGAAACCGGCCAGGACGTGCCGAACGGGCAGGGCGGCATTCTCGTCGTGAAGCGTCCGTGGCCCGCAATGATCCGCAACGTCTGGGGACAACCCGAGCGCTACAAGTCGGGCTACTTCCCCGAGGAACTCGGCGGCAAGCTGTATCTGGCCGGCGACGGCAGCGTGCGCGACAAGGACACGGGCTACTTCACGATCATGGGCCGTATCGACGACGTGCTGAACGTCTCGGGCCACCGCCTCGGCACGATGGAGATCGAGTCGGCGCTGGTCGCGAACCCCCTCGTGGCCGAAGCCGCCGTGGTGGGCCGCCCCGACGACACCACCGGCGAAGCCGTGGTGGCGTTCGTGGTGCTCAAGGCCACGCGTCCGCAGGGCGACGAGGCCGTGAAGCTCGCCAACGATCTGCGCGCCTGGGTGGGCAAGGAGATCGGGCCGATCGCCAAGCCCCGCGACATCCGCTTCGGCGAGAACCTGCCGAAGACGCGCTCGGGCAAGATCATGCGCCGTCTGCTGCGCTCGCTCGCGAAGGGCGAGGCGATCACGCAGGACGTCTCCACGCTGGAAAACCCGGCGATTCTGGACCAGCTCGGCGAATCGCTCTAAACGCCGAGGCTCGCGCGGCGCCTTGCCTGGCGCCGCGCGCCGCATCGATCCCCGCATTGCCCCGGATTGCCGGCCCTACGCGTTTTTGCTACACAGGCGCATGGCCGCGCCACACACGACTCCGCAGAACAATCTCAATCCATTGCCTGAGCCACCTCCGGTGAGCGAGGCGATGGCGCGCGCGCATCGGCGCTACTGGCGCTTCAATCTCGCGCTGATCGCCGTGCTCATGACGATCGGCTTCCTGGTCTCGTTCGTCGCGCCGCTCTTTGCGCGGCAGCTCGCCGACTTGCGCTTCGCAGGCTTCAGCCTGCCGTTCTACCTCGGCGCACAGGGCGCGATCCTGCTCTACGTGCTGCTCGTGGCGATCTATATCGTGCTGATGCAGCGCGCCGACCGCGTACTGCAAGCCGCGCTCGAAGCCGACATCGCCATTCGCGAAGCCAGCAAGGCACAGCAACGATGAGGCTTGCGCACCGGCTCATACGCTCCTATGCGTTGTACACGCTCGGCTTTCTCGCCTTCGTCTACGTGATGTGGCGTATCGAGCTTTCCACCGGCCCCGGCATGTGGATCGGCTATGTGTTCCTGTTCGTGCCGATCGCGGTATATGCGGTGATCGGGCTGCTTTCGCGCACCTCGGACCTCGTCGAATACTACGTGGCGGGGCGGCGTGTGCCGTCGTTCTTCAACGGCATGGCGACGGCCGCCGACTGGCTTTCCGCCGCGTCGTTCATCGGCCTTGCGGGTTCGCTCTACGCGAGCGGCTACGACGGCCTCGCTTACCTGATGGGGTGGACGGGCGGCTACTGCCTCGTCGCCTTCCTGCTGGCGCCGTATGTGCGCAAGCTCGCGCGCTACACGATCCCCGACTTCCTCGGCACGCGCTTTTCGAGCAACCTCGTGCGTGCGCTCGCCGTGCTCGCGACCATCCTCTGCTCGTTCGTCTATCTCGTCGCGCAGATCCAGGGCGTGGGGCTGATCGCCACGCGCTTCATCGGCGTGGATTTCGCCATCGGCATTTTCTGCGGGCTGGCGGGCATTCTCGTGTGTTCGTTTCTCGGCGGTATGCGCGCCGTGACGTGGACGCAGGTCGCGCAATACATCATTCTCATCGCGGCCATTCTGATTCCGGTTTCGCTGATCGCGCATCGCGACGGCCTCGGCTGGCTGCCGCAAGTCGACTACGGCAACGTGATGCAGCGCGTGGAAGCGCTCGAGCATGACGTGCGCGGTGCAAGCACCGAAGCCACCGTGCGCGACGCTTACCGCGAGCGCGCGGCGCAATGGCAGACGCGGCTCGACACGCTGCCGCAGTCGTACGTTGCGGAGAAGACGCACCTCGTCGAATCGCTTGCGAACCTGCGCCGTAACAACGGCCCGCTGCGCGATATCGATTCGCTCGAACGTGAATTGAGCGCCTTCCCGCGCGACGTGGATGCCGCACGCATGGTGTGGACGCGCCAGCGCGACGACCTGCTCGAGCGCGCCGCGCCGCCCGTGCCGATGAACGAACCGTTTCCCGCCGACGACGATGCCCAGCGGCGCATTCATCAACGCAACTTCCTGTCGCTGCTCCTGTGTCTTTCGCTTGGCACGGCGAGCCTGCCGCACATCCTCACTCGCTACAACACGACGACCTCGGTGGCCTCGGCTCGGCGCTCGGTGGGCTGGACGCTGTTTTTCGTCGCGCTCTTCTATCTGACCGTGCCGGTGCTCGCGGTGCTGATCAAGTTCGAGATCCTCACGCATCTGGTGGGGCAGCGCTTCGACGATCTGCCGCAATGGGTCATGCAATGGCGGCGCGTCGAGCCATACCTCATCAGCATTGCGGATATGAACAACGACGGCGTGGTGCGCTGGAGCGATATCCAGATGCAGCCTGACATGGTCGTACTCGCTGCGCCGGAAATCGCGGGGTTGCCGTATGTGATGTCGGGGCTCATCGCATCGGGTGCGCTCGCGGCTGCGCTTTCGACCGCAGACGGTCTGCTGCTCACGATCTCGAACGTGCTCTCACACGATGTGTACTACCACATTGTCAGTCCGGGCGCGTCGAGCCAGCGGCGCGTGACGATGTCGAAGATCCTGCTGCTCGGCGTGGCGCTGTTCGCCTCGTATGTGGCGTCGCTCAACGCGGGCAACATTCTTTTTCTGGTGGGGGCGGCGTTTTCGCTCGCGGCGTCGAGTCTTTTTCCGGTGCTTGTGCTCGGCGTGTTCTGGAAGCGCACGACGCGCCTGGGCGCCGTGGCCGGCATGATCGCGGGACTGACCGTGTGCGTCTATTACATCGTCTCGACGTACCCGTTCTTCACGCAGCTCACGGGCTTCGCGGGCCCGCGATGGTTCGGCATCGAGCCCATCAGCTCAGGTGTGTTCGGTGTGCCCGCAGGCTTTCTCGTGGCGATCGGCGTGAGTCTCATCGATCGCAAGCCGGACGCGTATACGCTCGCGCTGGTGGACTATATCCGCCATCCGTGAGAGTGGGGACCTGATTGCCGGTGTGCGGTCGAGCACTTAAAAAACGGGCGGGCGAGGCGATACTGAAGTCCTCTCGTTCCCGCGCCGGTCCTCGAAGCAGTACGCGGGAATTCGGCGTCGGGCTGCGGCCCGACGCCTTTTTCTGCTTGCCTGTTCTGGTCGATTCGGACTTCCTTCCAACGTTGCGTGTTCAACGACCGGCGGCGCTGCTGTTCTCGTTGCGCCCATCAAGTCATCCGTTTTTTGTCCGATAACTAGCGGGAGCGTGCGATGCACGCGTGTCCGGCGCATCCGTAGATCGCCCTGGCGGCTACGGTACAATTTCGCGCGCCGCCGGCCTCGGACTCGTGGTGAATCGAGCCGGAAAAAGGGCGTTTTCTCGGGGAAATCATTGAAGCGCGTTGCACTCAGCCTGATCATTTTCGGCGCCTTTACGGCGCCCGCCGCTTTTGCCAAATGCTGGGGCAACGATGCCTTCCAGAACTGCGTCGACGAATCGGGCAATTCGTACACGGTGCAGCGCTTCGGCAATACGTCTACCGTCAACGGGTATCAGCAGAAGCTGCCGGGCGAGGCCTGGGAGCAGACCGGCGCGTCGATTGGCGACACGACGTTCATCACCGGGCAGGCTGCCGATGGGTCGACGTGGACCGAGACGATCACGAACTACGGCAACGGCACGCGAACGATCTCGGGGATGGATGGCAAAGGGCTCGTGTACAACAAGTATTGCACTGTGAGCGGGTGTAATTGAGGGCGTTTGGACGTGCCCCGCGCACGTTATCCCCTCTCTGGCGGGCTATTTGATGGGCTGGAAAAACAAAAACCCCGTAAGTCATTGCGCTTACGGGGTTTCGGCGTTTTGTTCTGGCGGAGAGAGGGGGATTCGAACCCCCGATAGGCTATTAACCTATACACGCTTTCCAGGCGTGCGACTTAAACCGCTCATCCATCTCTCCGGCGGGAGGCGAATTATAGCAGACTCCGCGCGCCGGAGGAAAGCGCTCGCGCAGCGCCTGGCACGATCTGCGCTTTGCAAAGTCCCTCGCGCACCCTAAGCAACGCAGAATTCGTTCGTTCCCCGCTTGCCGGGCATTCCGTAACGTTGCCGCACCGGCCTTGCAGCCGCCTCGCAAGGACCGCGTAGCGACAACCACCACACGCAACGGAACGCCCCGCATGAACAACAAAAACGCCTCTTTCACACGCCGCCCGCTAACCGCCGCTCTCGCGCTCGCCTTCGCCGCGTCGGGCGCCACTATCGCCACGAGTGCCCACGCGCAAAGCAGCGTCACACTCTACGGCATCGTCGACGCGGGCCTCGCTTACGTACACAACGCCCAGGGCGCGAACGGCCTGAACCAGTCCACGCTCGTCAAGCTCAGCAGCGGCAACCTTTCGGGCAGCCGCTGGGGCCTGCGCGGCACCGAGGATCTCGGCAACGGCCTCGCCGCCATCTTCCAGCTCGAAAACGGCTTCAACGTGGGTACCGGCGCGCTCGGGCAGGGCAGCCGCGAATTCGGGCGCAAGGCGATCGTCGGTCTTGCCAGCACGACGTGGGGCACGCTCACGCTCGGCCGCCAGTACGATCCGCTCGTCGATCTCGTGCAGCCGCTCACCGCTGACGGTCCGTTCGGCGGCGTGTTCGGCACGCCTGGCGACCTTGACAACTACGACAACAGCCTGCGCGTGAGCAACTCGGTCAAGTACGCGAGCCCGCTCGTCGCAGGGCTGCAGTTCGAGGCGCTGTACGGTTTTGGCGGCGTGGCCGGCGCGACCGGCAGCGGCCAGACTTACAGCTTCGGCGCCGCCTACTCGAACGGGCCGCTCTCGCTCGCGGCCGGCTATTTCTTCGCCAATGGCGGCAGCACGCTCACTGCCGGCGTGCGCAGCTGGACGAGCAGCTCGGATAGCCTCTTCAACACGGTCATCAATCAGGGCTTTGCGAGCGCAACCTCCATCCAGATCGTGCGCGCAGGCGGCAGCTATGCGGTGGGCGCATTGAGCTTCGGGCTGGCCTACTCGAACACCCAATACGCAAACGATGCGTACTCGACCTTCCACCAAACCGCCAAATTCAATAGCGGCTCGGCGTTCCTGAATTACCAGATCACACCGGCGCTGCGCGCGGGCGCGGGCTACAACTACACGTCGCTCACCGGGCCCTCGTCAGCGCACTACAACCAGGTGAACCTCGGCAGCGACTACTCGCTCTCCAAACGCACCGATCTCTACGCGCTCGCCGGTTACCAGAAGGCGAGTGGCCGCACGCTCGACGCAAAGGGTTCGAGTGTCGTTGCGCAGGCATCGATCGGCGACTTCGGCGTGAGTTCGGGCGCCGACAATCAGGCGCTTGTCGTAGTGGGTATCCGTCACAAGTTTTGACGCCAGAACGGAGCCACGTGGCGAGCGTCGGCAGCCGCGCAGGGGATCGCCGATAATGCTTCGTCGATCCCCCGAGGAGAATCTGCTTGAAGGTCAGCGAAGCCGTCACGAGCCGCAAGTCCGTGCGCCAGTTTTTGCCCGATCCGGTGGACCCCGCCGTCATTCGCCGGGTACTCGATACCGCTGCGCGCGCGCCTTCGGGCGGCAATCTGCAGCCGTGGCATGTTCATGTCGTGGGCGGCGAATCGCTCGCGAAGCTCAAGTCGATCATGGCCGATCGCATTGCGCAGGTGCCTGCGGGCGAGCCGATGGAGTACGACGTGTATCCGCGCGAGCTGGGTTCGCCATATCGCGAGCGTCGTTATCAGGTGGGCGAGGATCTTTACCGCAGCATCGACGTCGCGCGCGAGGACCGGCCGGGCAGGCTACGGCAATTCGCGCGCAACTACGCGTTTTTCGACGCGCCGCTCGCGCTCTTTTGCAGCGTAGATCGTCAGATGGGGCCGCCGCAATGGGCCGACCTCGGCATGTTCCTGCAGACGGTGATGCTGCTCCTGCGCGAAGCCGGCCTGCATAGCTGCGCGCAGGAATGCTGGGCGCGCTACGCGCAAAGCGTTGGCCAGTTTCTCGCGTTGCCGCGCGAACGCATGGTGTTCTGCGGCATGGCGATCGGTCACGAAGACCCGGACGCGCCCATCAACCAGTGGCGCTCGGCGCGGGTCCCGCTCGACGAATTCGTGCAATTCGACGGCGTTTAAGCGTCAAGAATAGCTAACGTTAGCAATACATATTGCTTACAGTGCAGCGCGAATGCGCGCGGCCAGCGCTTCGAGCTGCGCCATGTCGGCCATTTCACGCGCATGCGGGCGCAGTTCTTCGCCCGCGCGGCGCGGAATCAGGTGGAAGTGCACGTGCGGTACGGTCTGCCCGGCGGCGGCGCCGTTGAACTGCGCGATCAAGAGGCCTTCGGGCGCAAGCACCTTGCGCATCGCGACCGCCATCTTCTGCACCGTCGCCATCGCGGCGGCGCCGGCTTCCAGTGAAAGCTCATAGATGAACTCGGCGCCTTCCTTCGGCAGCACGAGCAGGTGGCCTTCGGATTGAGGCATGACGTCCATGATCGCGAGCGTAGCGTCGTCCTCGTACACCTTGATGCAGGGTGCTTCGCCGCGCAGGATGCGCGCGAAGATGTTCTTGTCGTCGTAGGCCATTGTCGGTATCTCCAGTTCGGGCGCGCCGTTTGCTGGCGCCAGGGCGATGGGTTTCATCGAGTTTGCGATTATGGCCCGCCCCGTATGGCTTGTGCGTGTTCCTGCACAATTTTTGAAGTAGGTGCATCATAGAGTTTCTCGCAGCGCGCGCGACGACGAATGTCTTGATAGCAACCTCTTGAATGGCATCGGAGCAAGGTACCAAGGACCCGACTCCTGCCGCATGGAGCACGTATGGCAACGACTGATCTCGAAGCAGCTCAACCCGTTCGTGAGGCCACCGTTTCAGGGGCCTGGCGGTTTATAGCCCAGCTATTGGCGCGCGCTGACGTGAAATTCAACGGCACACGGCCGTGGGACATGCGCATCCACGATCCGCAGTTACCCGAGCGCGTATTGGCGCTCGGCAACCTGGGCCTCGGCGAGGCCTACATGGACGGCCAGTGGGATTGCGAGCAACTCGACGAATTCTTCGCACATGTGTTGCGCGCGCATCTAGACGACCAGATCGATCCCTCCCGTCTCGTCTTCTACGCGCTCAAGGCACGCCTCGTGAACCGCCAGACCGTGCGCAGGGCATGGAAAGTGGGCCAGCAGCACTACGACATCGGCAACGAGTTCTACGAGGCCATGCTCGACAAGAACATGGCCTACACCTGCGGCTACTGGTCGGGCGGCGCGAAAACGCTCGACGAGGCGCAGGACGCCAAGCTCGATCTCATCTGCCGCAAGCTGGGCCTGAAGCCTGGCATGCGCCTGCTCGACATCGGCTGCGGGTGGGGCAGCCTTATGAAGTTCGCGGCCGAACACTATGGCGTGTCGTGCGTGGGCGTGACGATCTCGAAGGAGCAGGCCGCGCTCGGCGCCGAGCGCTGCAAGGATCTGCCGGTTGAATTCCGCCTGCAGGACTACCGGTTGCTCGACGAGAAGTTCGACCGCATTGCGAGCGTTGGCATGTTCGAGCACGTGGGCCCGAAGAACTATCGCACCTATATGGAAGTCGCGCACCGCTGTCTTGCCGACGACGGTCTGTTCGTACTGCACACCATTGGCAAGAACCGCCGCGACACCACGCCCGATCCGTGGATCGACAAATACATCTTCCCGAACGGCGAGCTGCCGACCATCGGCCAGATCGCCGACGCTTCGGGCGGCCTGTTCGTGGCCGAAGACCTGCATAACTTCGGCGCCGACTACGACCGCACGCTGATGGCCTGGCACGCGAATTTCGAGGCCGCGTGGCCGCGTTTCAAGGCGCAGATGGGCGAGCGCTTCTATCGCATGTGGCGCTACTACCTGCTTTCGTGCGCCGGAGCGTTCCGTGCGCGCGACATCCAGTTGTGGCAGTGGGTGTTTTCGAAGAACGGTTTGCTGGGCGGGTATCAGCGTCCTGCCTGATCTTCCCGTCGCATCATTAATGCGGCCGCGTTTCGCGAATGGCGAACGCGGCCGTTTTCGTTGCCGATCAGCGAACCAGTGCCGATACCGTTGCAATGCCAAGGATCGTCATGACGACCGAGGCGCACACGTGAATGGCGATTTCGCCCGCGGCCCAGCCGAAACGTCCGTGCTGCAGATGCGAAACGACTTCGGCTGAGAAGGTCGAGAACGTGGAGAGGCCGCCCATCAAGCCGGTAATGACAAAGAGGCGCCATTCGGCGGAGAGTTGGGGCATGCGCCCGAAATAGGCGACTGCGACGCCGATCACATAGCCCGCGATGATGTTCGACGCAAGCGTGCCGAGCGGCAGGTCAGGGTAGAGGGCATTCAGGCGTAGCCCGAGAACCCAGCGCAACAGCGAGCCGAGCGCGCCGCCAATGCCGACGGCGAGGATGGACAGATACATGGTCTGGAGTGGTTGAGGGCGCAATATGAGCCGGCGCGCCATGCCTCCGGCTCTGTCTTTCTACCGTTTTTCGACCACGGAGTGTAGCACCGGCCGGGACCGCCGGTTTCACGCCGCAGCGGTTTGCCCTGAGACCACGTCCCGCCCGGGTTCTGCCGCGAAGCCACGCCGGGCGGCGTGTCAGACGATCCCGCCGTTCGCGCGCAGCACCTGGCCGTTGACCCAGCCGCCGTCCGGGCCCGCGAGGAACGACACGACATTTGCAATGTCGTCGGGTTGCCCGAGGCGCTGCAGCGGCGGCATGTTCGCGAAATGCTGGACCTGTTCTTCGGTCTTGCCGCTGAGGAACAGCTCTGTCGCCACCGGCCCCGGCGCAACCGCGTTCACGCAGATCGAGCGGCCGCGCAGCTCGCGTGCGAACACGCGCGTGATCGTCTCCACGGCCGCCTTGCTGGCCGTATAGAGCGCGTAGCCCGGCAGATCCATCGCGAGCACGGAGGTCGAGAAGTTGATCACGCGGCCGCCATCCGCGAGTTTCGTCGCCGCTTCGCGCAGCGTGTTGAGCGTGCCGCGCACGTTGATGTCGAACGTTTCGTCGTAGATCGCGTCGGTCGAATCGGCAACTGTCACCGTCTTCATGATGCCCGCGTTATTCACAAGCAGTGTGGGCTGGCCCAGCGTTTCGGCGGTGGTGTCGAAGAGACGGCGCACGTCGTCGGCCTTCGCGACGTTCGCTTGCACCGCAATCGCGCGACCGCCGCCCGCCGCGATCTTCGCGACGAGCGCCTCGGCTTCGGCGCTGCGCGAAGCGTAGTTGATGACGGCGGCGTAACCGTCGCGCGCGAGACGTTCGGCAATGGCGGCGCCGATGCCGCGCGAGGCGCCCGTGACGATGGCGACGCCGCGCGAATTCGTGGAGGCATTCATGATCGGAGTCCTTCTCGTAAGTGGTGAGAACGGGCTCGATCATGGACGAAACCGCGGCGGCGATCATTGCGCGCCGCCGGGTTTCATCATTCCATTTCGATTAACAATGCTGCACGGCGGCGCTCAGTAGGCGATGCAGACGGATTTCGTCTCCGTGTACGCGTCGATGATCGCGCGGCCATGCTCGCGGCCGATGCCCGAGGCCTTGAAGCCGCCGAAGGGCAATGCCGGGTCGACCATGTTGTGCGTGTTGACCCATACCGTGCCCGCCTGCACGCCGTCCACGACGCGCAGCGCGCGGTCGAGCTGGTTGGTCCAGACACTCGCGCCCAGACCGTACTCCGAAGCATTCGCCGCCGCAACGGCTTCTTCGACGTCGTCATACGGCATGGCGACGAGCACCGGCCCGAACACCTCTTCGCGCACGACGGTAAGCGGCTTGTTGGTCGCGTTCGCAATCACCGTGGGCTCGATGAAGAAGCCGGGCCGATTGCCGCCGCCGCCGCCCGCAACGACCTCGCCGCCTTCGGCGCGACCCTGCGCGATCATGCCGGCGACCTTGGCGCGATGGCGCGCCGAAACGAGCGGGCCCATCTGCGCGGCCGCATCGAAACCCGAGCCGAGCACGGTTGCGCGCGCAACCTTAGCGATGCCATCGACGATCTGCTCAAAACGCGCGCGCGGCAGATACAGGCGCGAGCCTGCCGTGCAGACCTGGCCGTGATTGAAGAAGATCGCGCCGGCTGCGCCTTCGATCGCGCGCTGCGGATCGCAGTCGTCGAGCACGATCACGGGGCTCTTGCCGCCCAGTTCCAGCGAGACGCGCTTGAGATCGCTCGCGCATTGCTTGCCGATGAGGCGGCCCACTTCGGTCGAGCCCGTGAAAGTGACCTTGTCCACCTGCGCATGACGACCTAGCGCTGCGCCCGCCGTTTCGCCCTGGCCCGTGACGACATTGAACACGCCCGGCGGAAAGCCGGCTTCGTGCGCGAGCTCGGCGAGGCGGATGGCCGTGAGCGGCGTTTCTTCGGCGGGCTTGAGCACCACGGTGCAGCCGCAGGCGAGCGCGGGCGCGATTTTCCAGACCGCCATCAGCAGCGGGAAATTCCACGGCACGATCGCGGCGACCACGCCCGCAGGCACGCGCCGCGTGGAGGCGTTATAGCGCACGCCGGGCGGGAAAGCGAGCGAGAGGTCCACGGTGCTGCCCTCGATCTTCGTGGCCCAGCCGGCCATATAGCGCAGCCATTGCACGCTGCCGCCCACTTCGAGCATCTTCGAGAAGGCGAGCAGCTTGCCCTGGTTGAGCGTTTCGAGCGCAGCAAGTTCGTCGCCGTGCTGTTCGACGAGGTCGGCGAGTTTGAGCAGCAGGCGCTCGCGCGCGGCGGGCACCATACGCCGCCACGTGTCGGCTTCGAAGGCGCGGCGCGCGGCAATGACGGCAGCGTCGATGTCGGCGTCGCTGGCGTCGGGCACCTGCGCGATCTCCGCGCCCGTGGCGGGATTGAATACGGCAAACGTGCGGCCGTTGCCGCTTTCGCTAAAACGTCCGTCGACGAACATTTGTGTGCGGATCGTGTGCGTGAAGTCCTGGCGGTCCATACCGTCTCCTGATTTCGGTAGTAATGCGAACGTTTTTCGGTGAGTGTTTCAGCGTAAGTCGATTGTGCTGCCCGTAGCGAGCGCGGCTGACGCAGGGTAGGGCGTGTGTGCACGGAATCGGCGTGGCATTGCGAATGCGTATGCGCATGCAAGATTGAGCGCGCCCGCAACGATGAACAGCGCGTAAAAACCCTGTCCGAAGCCCCATGACGTGGTGGCGAGCGCCGCGCCTGCCAGCATGCCCGCGTGATGTGCGAGGCCCGGGCAGCCGGTACCCGAGGCGCGCGACGTTCGCCCGCCGCGTATGAGCGTGGGGAGCGTCAGGTAGTCGAGCACGGCGAATGCGGGGGCAGCAAGCGCAGCCCACGGCGCGAGGCAATCGGCCGTCAGCGCGGCGAGCAGTCCGCCACGCAATACGAAGAGCACGAGCAGTGCGCGCCGGTAATCGACGCGATCGGCGAGCCAGCCTGCGAGGCTCACCACGGCGAGTGACGTCACAACCTGCGTCACGGACATCGCAGTGCCGCCGCAGAGCGCAAAAAACTGGAAGCGCGCGAGCGCGCCGCTCGACAGGCCTGCAAGCAGCGCGGGTGCGATGAGCAGCAAGCCGTTGCGCCACACGGGCGCCGTTGCGTGCGTATGCACCGACCTTGCCGCGCTATCGCGCCTGCGCCGCAAGTGCATGCACGCCGCGGCGATCACGGCGACGCCGCCCAGGATGAGCGGCGTCTGCGCGAGCGTCGCTCCTGCATGCGCGCCGGCGCCCATTGCCGCCATCGTGAGTGCGAGTGCGCTCGCGATCGGCACCGTGGGGTGCGTGGCGAAGCTGCGCGCAAGCACGCCCGGAATCAACGACATCGCAGGCAGGGCAAGCGCGCTCGCGGCGAATGCGGCAAACGGCGCGCCGGCCGGCATCGCCGCGATCATGACGCCTCCCGCAAGCGCGCTCGCGCCGCCCGTGATCGACGCCCAGACGCACAGCAGGCGTGCGGCGTGCATTACATCAAGGCGGCGCTCGCGCGGCATCATCGCGCGCTCACTGCTTGCTGTGGCAGCACGATTTTGCTTCGGGCGCGTCTGTGCGGTCCTGCACGCTGTGCGGATCGCGCCCGCCCGGCAGGTCCATCGCGGGATTGCCGTAGAAGAAGTTGTTGGGCTTGAGCATGAAGCCCGCATACTCCACCGGCATCACGGGGAAATCCTCGGGCTTGCACACGTGCGTGTGGCCGAAGCTGTGCCACAGCACGATGTCCTCGTTCTCTACGTTGCGGTTCGCCTCGATATAGCGGGGCAGGCCGTCGCCGCCGGCGTGCTGGTTAGGGTAGTCGCCGCTCGCGTAGCGCTGCGTCGTGTCGTACGGCGTGACCCACACGTGGCGCGTGGCGAAGCCGCCGCGCTGGCGCACCTTCGAGTTGGGATCGGCGAGCATGAGCGGCGAGTCGTTGATGATGAGCTTGTAGCCCGGATTCGCGCCGACGCGATTCTTCACGTTCGGGTTCACCACTTTCCAGAAGCGCCCCGTCTGACCACTGGCGTTACGCGCCGCTTCCTGCTCGGTCTTGAGCACGCGCCTGGTCGTATCGAACACGTTGCCGTATGGATTCCCGGCACCCATCGCGCGCGGCACGAATTCGTGCTCGGTGACGGAGTTCTTCTCGCCGTCCACCATCATGTGCAAGCGCGCGTTGAAGAAGTGCTGATGCGTCGGGCCGCCCAGGTTCTCGGTGACCATGCCGCCCCACGGGTAACTGTCGCCATCCGCCACCGCGGAAGTCTGGATGATGCCCGTGAGCTTGCATTCGAGCTGGATCGTGCCATCCTGATAGAAGTACCAGTAAAAGCCGTAATCGTAGTTGCCCACTGTTGCGAAGAACGAGATCACGAGGCGGCGCGAACGGCGCATCTCGAACACACCGGTGCGGAACTCGTAGTGCTTCCAGAGCGTGCCGTAATCCTCTTCGTGCAGACACACGGCGTTCTTCATGGTGAAGCCGTTGCCGAAGTCGTCGGCGGACGGAATGTCGAAATAGCGGATCGTGCCGAGGCAATCGCAGCCCAGTTCGAGCTGGTTCGCGAGCTTGCCGAGTCCGTATTCGCCCGCATCGAACGCGCTTTTCCAGTAATGGTTCGTGGTGGGGTCCGAGTAGGGCACGCACATCTCGGTCACGCTCGCGCGGTAGACGATCGGGCGCGGCGCGCTCTTGCCGTCGTCCCATGTGATCTGGTGCAGCACGAGCCCTTCGCGCGGCGTGAAACCCACGCGGAATTTCCAGTTCTGCCAGCTAACCTGCCAGCCGTCTATCGTGAAGCTCGGGCCTTCGGGCTGACTGATTGAGAGCGGCTTGACGGTGTCACGCGGCTTGCCGAGGCTCGGCGTGTCGTAGTTGTGCCTGGCGCGCGGAATGGGGATGATGCGGCCGTCGTCGATCAGTTCGATCACCTTGTGCGCGAGCAGGTCCACCACGGCGACGACGCCTTCGATGGGGTGCGCGTAACCGTTGTCGGTCAGGGACTCCCGGTAGTAGCTCACGCAGCGCACGAGGCGGCGGCCATTCTCGTTCAGGCGGTCGAACGCGCCAGCGGAGAACGGATCGACCTGCACGCGCTCGAGTTCGTCTTCGGTGAGGCCGCGCTTTTTCACGGCCTCGCGCCATGCTGCGTCTTCCTTGACGATGCGCTCCGCGTTCATGAAGTCTTCGATCATCACGGGCGGCTGGCCATAGGGCGCGCTTTGCAAGGCGAGCGCCTTACGCGATTCCACTTTCTTCTCGCGCAGGTCCACCACGAATTCGAGCGTCTGGCTGCGGGTGCGATCGATCGCGATGACGAAGGCGCGGCGCGAGAAGTAATCGCCATGCTTGTACGCGAGCACTTCCGCCTTGGGCGGCTCGCACAGTTCGGTGACAGGAAAGCGCCCAAAATCATCGAGCTGCTCGGCGGCTTTCACGATGTCACAGGCCAGCTGCATTTCGGCGAGGCTCAACGGGTCGAGCGGATGCGCGTTCGGATTCGTGTTCATAAGCATTTCGTAAGGATGGCGTTGGGCGCAACAGGGCATGGGACGGTATGAAGAATCCGCATTCGTCTCATGCGATGTCGATGGGTCAATCGTAGAAACGCCGTATTTTTTTCGCGCTTGCGAAACGCGCCAAAGGGGCGATAGAGTGCGCCAGAGACGATCGACTGTTAAATCCGTCGGCGCATACAGGCCCTAATGGAGCGAGACATGAAAAGAGTGCCTGTCAATAGCGGCTTCCCGATGATTCGCGGTGCCGTGATGGGTCCCATCGTGCGTGCACTCGACGCCGCTGGTGCGGACTGCGATGCATTGCTGGCCGAGTTCGGCCTGAGTCGCCGGCAGCTTTCCAATCCGTATGAAATCGTGGCGCTCGGGCGCTACGTGGGCGCGTTCGAACGCGCGGCGCAGGTCCTCGACGAACCCTTTCTCGGCCTGCGCTTAGGCGCCGAATTGCAGCTCACGGAACTGGGGCCGGCTGGCCTCGTGTTCATGTCGTCGCCTACACTCGGCGCCGCAATCCGTAAATTCACCGACACGCTCGGCTCGTGGCAAAGCGCGACGGCCGTCGATCTCGTGAGCGACAACGCATGGCCGATGTGGAGCTATCGCATCGCGCATACGCAAATCTGGCCGCGCCGGCAGGACGCCGAGTACAGCGTCTCCGCCATGTGCCACATGATTCGCCAGGTGCGAGGCGCAGCATGGACGCCGTGCGAGATTCATTTCGAGCACGCCGCGCCCGAGGACCTCAAGCCTTATTTGCGCCTCTTTCGCGTGCCCGTGCGCTTCCAGCAGCCGGCCAACGGTGTGGTCCTGCACCCGCACGATCTCGACACGCCGCTCAAGAGCGCCGACGTGCAGATGGCGCGCATGATGGAGCGCCACGCCACCGACCTGATTTCGCGCGACACGATTCCGCATACGCTCGTGGACCAGGTGCGCGATCTCGTGACGCGCCGGCTCGCGCGCGAAAAGCTCGTGGTCGGCGATATCGCCAAGGACCTCGGGCTTTCGGACCGCTCCTTGCAGCGGCATCTCGCCGACGCCGGGACCTCTGTGCGCCAGATCATTCGCGAAGAGCGCGAGCGCAGCGTGGCGGTGCTGCGCGAGCAGGAGGGCATGACCAACGCGGCCGTGGCCCGCGCCGTGGGTTATGCCGACGCCACCGTGCTATGGCGTGCGACGCGCAACTGGGGCCGTGCAGGCGCCAAGCGACCCCGCTAGCGCGCAAATCGTGAAAGAGAATTGACGGCTTTCACTAAGCTTGTGGGCTGAAGTACGGATTCCCGGCTCGCGGCATTAATCAGGATGCCGAAGGTAATATCGGCCGCTTCAGCGCGGTTAAGTGAAAACCCGCTCCAGCCCTGGCGCACTTTATCGAGTAATTGGCGCGTTGCGCCAAGCCGGCGAGTTTATTAGCTGCCTACCATGCGCTCAATCCGAATCGGGAAATTCGATTCGTCGAGCGCCGGAGGCACGCGGTTCTTCATCGTGTCGTATGGCGAACCCAGAACAGACACCCGCAGAGGCAACGATGAACGAACCGTATTCTTCTCCCGCTCACCTCGTTGGAGACAACGCGGCAGTGGACTCACAGCGCAGCCTGCTCGGGCTTTGGCAGATCGTCTTTCTCGTCATTTCCGCGGCGGCGCCGCTCACCGGCATGCTGGGCGCGGTGCCACCCGCCATCAGCCTTGGCAATGGCGCGGGCATTCCCGGCGCATTCGTGATCGCGGGCGTCGTGCTGCTCGTGTTCAGCGTGGGCTTCGCTTCAATGAGCCGCCACATCGTGCGTGCCGGCGCGTTCTACGCGTACATCACGGCGGGTTTCGGCCGACCTGTTGGCATGGCCGGCGCACTCGTCGCGCTGCTCTCGTACACGAGCATCCAGATCGCGTTGTACGGCCTGTTCGGTTTCTTCTGCACGGTGGTGCTCGGGCCACTGCTGCATAGTTCGCTGCCGTGGTACGCGTATTCATTCGCGTGCCTCGTCGTCGTGCAGTTCACCGGCATTCGCGGCATCGACCTGAACAGCCGCCTGCTCGGCGTGCTCATGTGTCTCGAACTCGGCATCCTCCTGCTGCTGAGCCTCGCGATCGTGATTCATCATGGTGGACCGGATGGCCTGACGCTCGAGCCGTTTTCGCCGCGCCACGTTTTCAGCTGCCACCTCGGCATCGCGGTGATGTTCGCGCTCGCGTCGTTCATCGGTTTCGAGGCCACGGCGATCTACGGCAAGGAGTGCCGCGACCCGAAGGTGACGGTGCCGCGCGCCACCTATGTTTCCGTCACGCTGATTCTCGTGTTTTTTGCGTTCGTCACGTGGGCCATCGTTTGCGCCTATGGCATCAGCAACGTCACGGACGTCGCGACGAAACAGCCGGGCGACTTCTGGTTCATCCAGTCGACGAAGTACCTGGGCGGCGCGATGACCACGACGATGAGCTTCCTGCTGCTTTCCAGCATCTTCGCGAGCCTGCTGTCGTTCCACAACACGATCGTGCGTTACATCCACGCGCTTGCGGGCGAGGGGATTCTTCCCGCGGTGCTCGATCGCCTGCATCCGAAGTATGGATCGCCGTATCTCGCGAGCTATCTGCAGACACTTTCGGTCGCTGTGCCGGTGGGCCTTTTCGTTCTCGCGGGCAGCGATCCGTTCAACATCGTGTTCAGCTGGGGCTCGGCGCTCGGCACCATCGGCATCGTCATGCTGCAGGCGGTCACGAGTTTTTCGGTGGCGGCGTTTTTCCGCGCCACGAAGAAGGACACGCGACTGTGGCACGCGTTCCTCGCGCCGGTGCTGGGCGGCTGCGGTCTGCTCTCCATCGGCATCGTGCTGATCGGCAATCTCGACGCGCTCGCCGGTTCTGATAGCCCGGTCGTACGTGCGTTCCCGTGGGTCGTGCTCGCGGTGGCGCTGATCGGCGTGCTGATTGCTTTCGTGCTCAAGCGTTCGCGGCCGGACATCTACGCGCGCTTCGGCCAATAACGACTTGCCCGGGACGCGTCTCGCGTCAAGCCCTCGATTCCCGCAGTTCCTGACTCGTGCGGCGCGCTCCCGGCGCCGCGCTTCGGCCGCGCACGCGCATGCAGCGCAGCGGCCCATCTCTCTTCGACAAGACAACGACATGGCAAATCTCGTCAAGCGCACAGCGCTGGCGCTGGCTTCGTGCGCCCTCGCGACGAGCGCACTCGCGCAATCTTCAGTCACGCTTTACGGCACGGTGGACGCGGGCCTCATCTATTCGACCAACCAGCAGACCACGCACGCAGACGGCAGCACGAGCGGCCACGCCAACTGGCAACTGGGCGGCGGCAACCTCGTGCCGTCGCGCTGGGGTCTCACGGGCAGCGAGGACATTGGCGGCGGCACGAGCGTCAATTTCACGCTCGAAAACAGCTTCTTCTCGCAGAACGGCGCACTCCTGCAGGGCGGCACGCTCTTCAACCGCAACGCCTGGGTGGGCGTGGCGAATAGCCACTACGGCACGCTCACGCTGGGTCGCCAGTCCGATCCGTTTTCCGACGATCTGGGCGCCTATGTGTCGAGCAATAACTGGGCAACGCTCTATGGCTCGCACTTCGGCGACGTGGACAATCTCAACGAAGCGTTCAACTTCAATAACTCGATCAAATACGTGAGCCCGAGTTTCGGCGGCTTCACGATAGGCGGTCTGTTCAGTTTCGGCGGCGTGGCGGGGAATTTCTCGCAGAACCGCGGTTGGTCGGTGGCGGCGAATTACGCCAACGGGCCGCTTTCGCTTTCTGCCGGCTACCTCGAGTTGCGCAATCCGCTGCAGGCGGCGTTGGGCGGGGAGAGCGGCTATATCGGCGACTTCAGTTGCAGCAATCCGAATGCGTCGTACTGCGAACTACAGAATGCGCAGCGCGTGAGCATTTTCGGCGCGGGCGGCTCGTACGCGTTCGACAAGGTTAGCGTGGCGCTCAGCTATACCCATACGCTTCTTTCGCAGAGCCAGTATTTCGCGGATGCGGCACGGCCGCAGGGCGCGGACATCTCGTTCGATATCGCCGAGCTGAATACGCCGTGGCAATACTCGCCCGCGCTGCAGTTCGGCTTCGCTTATATCTTCAACGACGCTCACCCGGACGGCGGCTCATCCACACGGCTTCACCAGATCAATCTGGGCGCGGTCTACAGCCTCTCCAAGCGCACGGCAGTTTATGCGGTGGCGATCGGCCAGAAGTCGTCGGGGGCGGGTCTCGGGATCGATGCCGCGAGCGGAGCGACGCAGAATCTGGCGCAGATTCCGAACCTCGTGAATTCGAGCACCGACAAGCAGCTTGCCGTGATCGCGGGCATTCGCCACAACTTCTGAGTGAAAAGCCGCGGCGCAGCATGATGCACCGCGGCAACGCGCAGCGCATACACGCTTCGCGCGACGCCCGCGCCGTTCGGCAGTAGAATGTTCGGGTCCGCTTTTCGTGTGAGCCCGCGCATGAAAGTTGCCTTGTTCGTCCCTTGCTTCATCGACGCGTTCTACCCCGAGGTGGCAATCGCCACACTGGAACTGCTGGAGCGTTTCGGCTGCGAGGTGGACTATCCGCTCGAACAAACCTGCTGCGGCCAGCCCATGGCCAACAGCGGCGCGCAGGCCGAGGCAGCCGGCGCGGAGCGGGTATTTGCGCGCGCGTTCGCGGGCTACGACTATATCGTCGGCCCGTCGGCGAGCTGCGTGAATCACGTGCGCGACCACTTCACCGCGATCGAGCAGACCGAGACCGTACGTAAGGTGCGCGAGAGCACCTATGAACTCGTCGAGTTTCTGCACGACGTGCTGGGCGCGCGCGAATTCCCCTGGGCCGAATTTCCCTGGCGCGTGGGTTTGCACAATAGCTGCAGCGCGCTGCGCCATTTGAAGGAAGCTTCGGTTTCGGAAATCGCGGGTCCGACGTTCTCGAAACCCCTCGCGCTGCTCGAACATGTGAAGGGCATCGAATTCGTGAAGCCGGCGCGCCCCGACGAATGCTGCGGCTTCGGCGGCACGTTCGCCGTGACCGAAGAGGCGGTGTCGGTGCGCATGGGCCAGGACAAGGTGGTCGATCACGTGAGCGCGGGCGCGCAATACATCGTTTCCGCCGACATGTCCTGCCTCATGCACCAGCAGGGCTGCGCCGAGCGCATGAGCGCGGACATCCGCTTCATCCACATTGCCCAGGTGCTCAACGGAGCGCGCGAATGAAGCGAGTCGAACACGCGAAGCTCGCCGGCACGTTTCTCTCGCGGCCGGAGCATGTCGCCTTCCACGACAAGCGTCTATGGGACTTGCGCTCGAAGCGCGACGCCCAGGCGCATGCCATTCCCGAGTGGGAAATGCTGCGCACGCTCGCCTCGCAAATCAAGGCGCATACGCTCTCGCATCTCGCCGACTACCTCGACCATTTCACGCGCACGGCGCAAGCCAATGGCGTGCAGGTCCATTTTGCGGATACGGCCGAGGAACACAACGAAATCGTTTATCGCATCCTGAGCGAGCGCGGTATGACGGCGCTCGTGAAGAGCAAGTCGATGCTCACCGACGAGTGCGAGATGCGTCCGTATCTGGAGTCGCGCGGCATTTCGGTGATGGAGACCGACCTTGGTGAGCGCATCCAGCAGCTCGACAAGCAGCCGCCCAGCCATATCGTCGTGCCCGCCGTGCACAAGCTGCGCGACGACGTGGCCGAAGTGTTCGGCCGCACCATCGGCACGGACCCGCACAACAACGACATTCACTATCTGGCGGAAAGCCAGCGCATGAATACGCGGCCGTGGTTCGTGCGCGAGAAAACGGCGGGCATGACCGGCTGCAATTTCGCGGTGGCGGAAACGGGCACGGTGGTGGTATGCACCAACGAGGGCAACGCGGACCTTTCCGCCAACGTGCCGCCGCTGCACATCGTCTCGATGGGCATCGAGAAGCTGATTCCGCGCCTTTCCGATCTCGGCGTATTCGTGCGCATGCTCTCGCGCAGCGCGCTCGGCTCGCCAATCACGCAATACACCTCGCATTTCCGCGCGCCGCGGCCCGGTGCGCAAATGCATTTCGTGCTCGTCGACAACGGCCGGGCCGAGCGGCTCGCCATGCCCGAGTTCTGGTATTCGCTCAAGTGCATTCGGTGCGGCGCGTGCATGAATACCTGTCCCGTGTACCGGCGCAGCGGCGGCCTCTCGTACGGCAGCACCTATGCGGGGCCGATCGGCGCGATCATCAATCCGACCTTCGACCTCAAACGCTTCAGCGCATTGCCGTTCGCCTCGACGCTCAACGGCAGCTGCACGAACGTGTGCCCGGTGAAGATCAATATTCACGAGCAGATCTACCAGTGGCGGCAGGTCATCGCGGCACAGCACGAGGTGCCCTTCGTGAAGCAGGAAGTGCTGAAGATGGCTGGCCGGTTGCTCGGCAGTCCGACGCTTTATCGCGGCACGGTGAAATCGCTCGAGGGCGCGTTGCGGCGCTTGCCCAACTTCATGCTCTACAACCCGCTCAATATCTGGGGCAAGCAGCGCGATCTGCCGCACGTGCCGCACACGACGTTCCATGCGTGGTACCGGAAAAACCGCAAGGGAGGCGGCGATGGCGGATCGTGAGGCGTTTCTCGCGCGCGTGCGCGCCGCGCAACCCGCGCACGAACCGTTGCCCGAGGTGCCGTTGTTCGAAGCGCCCGCCGGCGATCTGCGCGAGCGCTTTGGCGCCGCGCTCAAACTGATGGGCGGCAGCGACACGCAGATGCAAAGCGGGGCCGAGGTGCGCGCCATGATCCTGCGCCGCTTTGGCAGCGAGGCGCGTATCGCGTCGGCCACGCCGGAGGTCCAGGGCACGCGCGAGATCAGCGCCGTCACGAAGCCGGCCTCGCTCGAAGACGTCGACGTGGGCGTGGTGCGCGCACGCTTCGGCGTGGCGGAAACGGGATCGCTATGGCTGAGCGAGTGCGAGTACGTGGTGAACGCGCTCGGCTATATCGTGCAGCATCTCGTGGTGCTGCTCGATCCCGCACAGCTGGTGGCGGGGCTGCAGGACGCGTACCGGCGCGACGATTTTCGCAGCGCGCGCTACGCGGCGCTCGTCACAGGGCCGTCCGCGACGGCCGATATCGAAGGCGTGTTGATCCAGGGGGCACAAGGGGTGAGGTCGTTGACGGTGGTGTGGCTGCCGGCGCCGTGACGGTTGCACGCCATGGTCATCCACGTCCTTCTCCTGAGCGGCTTTCTGCTGGCGAGCATCGCGCTCGTGCAGGCGGTGAGCCTGCGCTGGTCGATTTCCGAATCGGTGCTGCTCGCCGGGTGGGGTTTCACGCTGGGCGGCATCTACCTCGTGAGCGGTGAGGCCTGGCCCACGCTCGCCGCGAACTTCGTGATGCCCGCGCTTGCGCCTCGGCTGCCGCCCGAAGCTTACCTTTGGATCTTCCTGCCGCCGCTGCTATTCCAGGCCGCGCTCAGCGTGAACGTGCGCGAGATGCTCGGCGACGCGGCGCCGATTCTGCTGCTTGCCGTGGTGGCCGTGTTCGTGGCGACCGGCATGGTGGGCGGCGCAGTCCGGCTCACGGGCCTCGGTCCGCTTGCCGACGGCCTCCTGCTCGGTGCGATGATCGCGACGACCGACCCTTCCGCGGTGCTCGCCGTGTTCCGCGAAGTGGGCGCACCCGAGCGGCTCGTGCGCCTCGTGGAAGGCGAGAGCCTGCTCAACGATGCCGCCGCCATTGCCATTGCCGGCGTGCTGATCGCCGCGATCACAGGAGACGCGGCCAATGTCTCGGCAACGGCCGCGCTGCGTGCGCTCGGCATCGCGCTCGGCGGCGGGCTGCTGGTCGGGGCGCTGGCCGGGCGCGCATTCGCGTGGCTCCTGCCGGCGCTGGGCGGCGAGGGCAAAGCCGAGATCTCGCTCAGTTTCGCGCTGCCGTATCCGCTCTATCTCCTCGCCGACCAGATGTTGCACGTCTCGGGCGTGGTGGCCGTGGTCGCGGCCGGGCTCGTCATCAGCGGGCTCGGGAGCACGCGCCTGTCGCCTGTGAACTGGAAGCATCTGCAGCTGATCTGGGAACAGATCGCGGCCATGGCGGGCGCAGCGATCTTTCTGCTCGCGGCCATGCAGATTCCGGCCACGCTGCGTGACGCGCAATGGATCGATCTCGTCGCGCTCGCCGTCGTGGTGGTGGCGGCGTTCGCGGCGCGCGTCGTCGTGGTGTTCGGCATGCTGCCGCTACTGAGCCGCCTGCGGCTCACCGAGCCCGTGAGCGCAGCCTACAAGCTCGTGATTGCATGGGGTGGACTGCGCGGCGCGGTGACGCTCGTGCTCGCGCTGGGCCTCGCGCAGGACACGGCGCTGCCCGATTCCACGCGCCGCTTCGTCGCGATCCTCGCGACGGGCTTCGTGCTCGTGAGCCTCATCGTGAACGGCACGTCGCTCAAGCTGCTGATCCGGCGGCTGCGCCTCGATCTGCTGTCGCCCCAGGAGCAGGCGCTGCAGCAAAAGGCGGTGCAGCTTTCGTCGATCGGCGTATCCGAGCGCGTGCATATGGCGGCACGCACCTTTCACATTCCCGATGCGATCGCCGACCAGGCCTGCCATACGTTCCGGCGCAGCGTGGATATCAGCGCGACGGCATTCGATTTCGAGGCGGCGCTCTCGGACCGCGAGCGTCTCGTCATCGGCCTCGTGACGCTCGCGGCGAAGGAGCGCGACCTCATCCCGCAGTATGGCAGCGGCATCATTACGATCCGCAATCTCGACGCCATGATGCGCAACACCGATGCCATGATCGAAGAGGCGCGCGTGGGCGGGCGGCTTGGTTATCAGCGCGCGGCCGCAAAAATACTGGCCGATACGATCGAGATGCGTGTCGCGCGGCTGCTTTATCGCTGGCTGCGCGTGCGGCAGCCGTACGGCGACGCGCTCGCCGATCGTTTCGAACTCCTGATGTGTCGCCGCGTGGTGCTGCATCAGCTGATCGTCTTCAACGACCGCAGCCTCACGCCGCTGCTGGGCGAGCGTCTCGCGGCGCTGCTCAAGACGATACTCAAGGCGCGCATCGCGACCGCCGAGCATGGGCTCGCGGACGTGCGCCGTTGCTTCGGTCAGGCTTCGGACGTGCTCGAGCGGCGCATGCTGCTGCTGTACGCGCTGCGTGAAGGGCGCGAACGCGTACAGGCCATGTACGAGGACCGCTCGATCTCGAAGGAGATCTACGATTCGATCCGGCGCGAGCTGGACGCCGCGTGGAAGCTCGCCGTGCCGCGGGCGCATCCGGACCTCGTGCCGGGCGAGACGCACGCGAAGGAGATTCATACGCGCATCGACGCATTGAGCGTTGGCGGCGCCGATGCGCATGCGCAGCCCCCAGCACCCATAGCGCCGCACACCGACACCGTCGCGCCGATGGAAAACGCCGCAGCCGGGGAGCGCAGGCCGTCGCCATGACCGAAATCCAGTCGGCGCTGCTCGTGTTCGCGCTGCTGCTCGGCGGTACGGGCCTCGGCGTGCTGCTGCGGCCGTTATTGCCCGAGGAGCATCGCAAGCATGAAACCGTGCAGCTCGTGCAACTCGTGATCGGTATGCTGGTGACGTTTGCGGCGCTCGTGCTGAGCCTGCTCACCGCGTCCGCGAAATCGAGCTTCGATACGGCGACCAACGACATGCGCGCCTACGCCGCCGACCTGATTCAGCTCGATCAACGCCTGCGCGAATACGGTCTCGACGCGGCCGCGGCGCGCACCTTGCTGCGCGCGTATACGGCAAGCGCCATCGCCTCGACCTGGGCGCAGGAAAAGCCGCCGCCGGGAAACTACTATCCACACGATCCGGGCGTCGGCAATGACGAACTCGAAAGCCGGCCGCTCGGCGCGCTGCTCAACTCAGTCGGGCACGAAATCGAAATGCTCGCGCCACGCGACGCCTATCACCAGGCGCTCGTGGGCCCGCTCTCGCAGATGTTCGACCGCGTGACCGATACGCGGTGGCGTCTGATCGAAGAGGCGCATGGCACGATTTCGCGGCCGTTCTTCACGATGCTCGCGCTCTGGCTGATTCTGATCTTCCTGAGCTTCGGGCTCGTCGCGCCGCATAACGCGCTGGCGATCGTGCTGATCTTCCTTGGTGCGGTGTCGATTTCGTCGGCCGTCTACGTGATCGCCGACCTCGATACGCCGTTCACGGGACAACTCGTGGTGCCGAGCGATTCGATGCGCGATGCGCTCGCGCACATGAACGCGTCGGCCACGTAGCGACGCGAGCGAGTCATTGCGCTAGACTCGCGCGACGTGACGCGTACAGGAAAGGAGGTTCCAATGTTGCGCAAGACGCTCAATGCTTCGCGGCTGCAGGATGAAGTGCATCGGCGCATCCACAAGCTGCAGGAGGTGGTCGAAGACGGCGTGAAGATCGGCGTGCCGCGCCCGCAGTTGCAGGAGCCCGACCGCAGCGGCTGCAACTGGACGATGCAGCACTTTCACAACGCGGCTGGCTTCGAAGCGAGCGTGGCGCGCGTGCTGGAGCAGGTGCAGGCCGAGTACAACCTCACGCAGGCAAAGGATGAAGCCGTGGAGGACGATGTCGGCCAGCAGGCCGGCACGTGCGATCCGTTCGGAGGAGCGAAGCGCGCCGGCGCTGAGAATCCATTTGGCGGATCGAAACCCGCGCAGGCCGCAAACCCGTTTGGAGTGGCGGGGCCGTCGGGCAAGCAGGATCCTTTCGGCGATACTGCGCCCGCGAGTGAAGATGCGCCGCCTGCGAAGGGCAAACGCCCCGCGAATCCGTTCGGCGATTGACCGATGCGCGGCGCGCCGCCCACCTCGAGCGGCGCGCGTCACGCCATTTTCAGCTTTCTTCCGCTGCGGCCTTGCTGCGCGCGCGACGCGCACGCGACGGCGCTTTCCTGGCAGCGGGCTCGGCCGGCGCAACGGCCGCGCTCACCGGTTCATCCGCGGAACTGGCCGGTGTTTCTGCCGCTTTCTTCGCTGTCTTCTTGCGCGCGGGGCTCTTGCGAGCTGCCGTCTTGCGCGCTCGCGCGGGGGCGGGCGCGGTGGGCTCGACATCGGCGGCCGGTTCGGGCGCCGCATGCGCCTCGTAGGCCTCTTGCGGCGAATGGGTGCTCTCGTTCGCGTCGAATGGCAGGGCGGGGAAGGGCGGCTCGGCTTCGTGCCGATGCGCGGTTTGCGCGAGCGCCTCGACCGGCTCGAACGGAATTTCGCCTTGCGTCTCGGCCGGTTGCTCGACTGCGGTTTCTCGCACCTCCGCCGCGCTGCTTGCGCGGCCATTGCGACGGCCCTTGCGCCTGCCGCGCGGCTCCTCGGCACGCGCCGCCGTGCTTTCCGGCGCTGACACGCTGGCGGCGGCAGCCGCGAGCGGGGGCGGGTTCAGCCGCGACACCCAGGTCCCCGACTTGTCGTCGCGGCCCACTTCGAGCAGCCCGCGCGACTGCGCCTCTTCGAGCAGATTGCCGAATGCGCGAAAGCCGTAGCGCGTTTCGTTGAAGTCGGGCCGGCGGCGCTTGATGGCGCTCTTGAGCACCGAAGCCCAGATCTTGCCGCTTTCGCCACGCTCGAGCACGAGCGCGTCGAGCGTTTCGATCGCGAAGGCCACGGCCTTCGACTTGCGCTCGTCGCCGTCCTGCTTCGGCTGTCGTTCGTCGCCGCCCTGGCGTTTCGCAGCGCCGCCGTCCTTGTTCTTGCCCCTGCCGTGCGTGTGCTGTTCGCGCTCGAGTTCGCGCACCAGGTCGTCGTAGAAGATGAATTCGTCGCAATTGGCGACGAGCAGGTCGGAGGTGGAGTGCTTCACACCCACGCCGATCACCTTCTTGGCGTTCTCGCGCAGCTTCGAGACGAGCGGCGAAAAGTCGGAGTCGCCGCTCACGATCACGAACGTGTCCACGTGCGACTTCGTATAGCAGAGATCGAGCGCGTCCACGACGAGGCGGATATCGGCCGAATTCTTGCCCGACTGGCGCACGTGGGGAATTTCGATCAGCTCGAAGCTCGCCTCGTGCATCGCGGCCTTGAAGCCCTTGTAGCGCTCCCAGTCGCAATAGGCTTTCTTCACGACGATGCTGCCCTTGAGCAAGAGCCGTTCCAGCACGGGCTTGATATCGAAGCGGTCGATCTTCGCGTCGCGCACGCCGAGCGCGACGTTCTCGAAGTCGCAGAACACCGCCATGCTGATGTTTTCCTGGGGGGAAGCCATGTGATTGATTCGTTCCATCTACGGTGTGAATTCACATGATAGCCGGTTGCACCGCGGCGGGCCGGGAATCGCGATAGCGGCGCCTCACCCCGTGCGGCATGTGGTTGTGTGCGCAAGCATGATTCCTTTGAACGATTTTCGAACGTGGAGCCGTAAAACGCAGTCATTTTATGTTTACCCAACAACTCCTTAACAAGCGTGTAACACAACTTTCATAAGCTTTCCGCGAGTCAAAATCCGTCGGCTGTGTCCGACTTATAACGAGGGACGGTTGTGAAGAAAATACAGTCGCGCAGGGGTGCGCTCGCGATGCTGGCGAGCATCGGCGTATTGGCTGGGTTATCTGGTTGCGGAAGCAACGGCTCAGATGGCGGACCGAAGGTCACCGGTCAGGTGCTCGGCAGCTATATCCAGAATGCGGCAGTCTGCCTGGATGTGAACAACAATGGCAAGTGCGACCCGGGCGAGCCGGTCGCGCGCTCGGATGCCCAGGGCAAGTTCTCGATCTCCGATACGAGCAATGGGTCGTGGAAGTACATCGTGGCCGACCTGAGCGGCGCCACGGAGAACGACGCATCGGGCAAGAACATGGGCACGGCGTTCAACGGGACGGCTACGTTCCGTTCGCCGCGTGGCGTCGGTTCCGTCAGCGCGATCACGACGCAGCTTTCGCAACTGATCGACAGCGGCCTGTCGCAGTCGGATGCTCAAACGCAACTGGCGAACAAGATCGGCACGACGCCGGACGCCCTGCTGGGCGACTTCAATACCAACGGCAACAACGTGGTGAAGGCCGCGAGCGATCAGTACATTGCAACCGTCGTTTCGAGCAAGGCGATCAAGCACGTCTGGGTTATCGTGCTCGAAAACAAGAGCGCGGAATCGACGTACGGCACGACGGCCTCGGATTCGAACCAGGACCCGTACCTGAAATCGCTGATGCCGCAGGGCACGTTCCTTTCGAACTACTACGGCACCGGCCACGTTTCGCTGGACAATTACATATCGATGGTGTCGGGTCAGCCGTCGACGCACGACACCGAAACGGACTGCTTCCAGCTGTGGTCCGATATCGTGGACGCCGGCAACGACTCGGCGAACCCCAAGGTTCTCAAGGCAGGTACGGACGCAAACGGCCACGCGAGCGGCGGCTGCGTGTTCCCGGCTCGCGTGCAGCATATTGGCAACCAGATGGAACAGGCCAAGCTCACGTGGCGCAGCTACAACGAGGACATGGGCAACGACCTGAACCGTGACGGCACGAGAACCTGTTCGTTCCCGCGCCGTACCGCGCAGCTTGCGGGCTCGGACCCGGCGAAGGCTGTGGACGGCACACAGGCCGCGCAGGCGCCTTCGGCTTCGGGTGACGTGGCAGGCGATGAGTACGCAACGCGTCACAATCCGTTCCCGTATTTCCATTCGACCATCGATGATCTGGCCAACTGCGACGCGCACGTGGTCAACCTGCAAGACAACCTGGCAACGGATCTTCAGTCGATTGCCACTACGCCGAACTTCTCCTTCATCACGCCGAACCTGTGTAACGACGGCCATGATGGTGACGGTACGGGCGCGGCAGGCAAGGGCTGCAAAAACGGTCAGCCTGGCGGTTTAGCTTCGATCGACGCGTTCCTGAAGAACACGATCCCGTTGATTCAGGCTTCGCCCGCCTACAAGCAGGACGGCCTGATCATCATCACGACGGACGAAGGCGTCGTGACCGGACTGACGCCGACAACGTCGCTCAGCGCAGATGGCACGACGCTTTCCCTGCTGGAGCCGGAAATGGGCAACCAGTGCCCGGGCTGCAACCAGCAAACGGGTCCGAACGTGACGCGTCCGGAACAGGTCACGATGTCCACGCTGCCGGTGGCTCAAGCAGCCCTGCTCGGTATGAACCCGGCGACGCTGCCTGCATCCGTGCGGAGCGTGTCGATTGCGTTGAACTACCTTGGAGTCGGTGGCGATCAGATCGGTACGCTTCTGCTGTCGCCGTTCATCAAGGGTGGTCACGTGGATGGTACGGGCTACAACCACTACGCGCTGCTGCGTTCGCTCGAAGACAACTTCGGCATCGGCTCGTATCTCGGCTACGCAGATGATGCATCGCTCAAGCCGATCTTCACATCGGCCAACATCGATAACCGCTAATCCGTAGCGGTCTCACAAGAACTTTGTTGTCCTGGCCCGGTTCTCGGCTCGAACCGGGCTCTTTTCTTGATCCGTCATGTGCCAATTTCCTCTAAGGGCTGTTCTCACAACGGCCCTTTGCATTTGCCTGCTTTGCGCATGCGACCAACATGCACCGGACGCTCAGGCAGCCACGGTCAAAGCACCCGCGCCTGATCTGGCAGCCATCGGCAAGGCAGCGTTCTTCGATCCGTCGCTGTCGGCTTCCGGCAAGCAGTCATGCGCCTCCTGTCACAGCCCTGAGAATGCCTATGGGCCGCCGAACGGTCTGGCAGTCCAGTTGGGTGGTCCAAACCTCGATCGAGCCGGACTGCGCTCGGCGCCGTCGCTGCGCTATCTGCGTGCTGTGCCTTACTGGACGTTCACGCAGGCAAATAGCCTGAAAGAGCGTCTCGAGGACGGCGACAATCAGCCCAGCGGCGGGTACACCTGGGATGGACGCTACAACTCCCCCGCGGATCAGGCTGCATTTCCCCTGCTCAATCCGGATGAAATGGCAAACAGCAGCGCGGAGGACGTAGCGCAGAAGCTGAGCAAAAGCGCCTACGCACAGCAGTTCCGCGAAGCATTCGGTCAGGACATTTTCTCGCGGCCGACGCAGGCGCTGGCGGACCTCGGAAAGGTATTGCAGGCATTCCAGTTCAACGATCCGTCGTTCGCGCCGTACTCCAGCAAATTCGACCGGGTGCTCGACGGCAAGGAGCATTTCACGCCACAGGAAGCGCACGGATTGGCGCTGTTCAGCGACCCGGACAAGGGCAACTGTGCAAGCTGTCACCTGATCAACAAAGGCGCTCACGGCGCGCATCCGGCATTGACGGATTACAACTTTCAGACGCTGGGTGTGCCACGCAACATGGAAATTCCGGCCAACCGCGATCCGAACTTCTTCGATATGGGGTTATGTGGGCCGCTGCGTCAAGACGAGGCGAAGCAGCAGAAGTGGTTCTGCGGGATGTTCCGCACGCCCACGCTTCGCAACGTCGCCACGCGACGCGTCTTCTTTCACAACGGCATGTACCATACGCTTGAAGATTCGTTACGCTTCTATGTCGAGCGCGACACGAACCCGGAGAAGTGGTATTCGAAAGACGCGCACGGCCACGTCGTGAAGTTTGACGACCTGCCGAAGAATCTGCGCAGTAATGTGGATACCAGGACGGAGCCGCTGACGAATCACCTCGGCGGCAAACCGGTCTGGTCAGACTCGGATATCCGCGACGTAATGGCGTTCCTGGATACCCTCACCGACGCGGACGCAAAGACGGTGGCTCGCTAACGTCGTTCAGAAAAAGGAAAAACCCGGTCAGTTTTGAACCGGGTTTTTTATGCGCTGACGAAGCGTTAAGCGCTGCTCGCCACGTAGCCGAGGAGGGCGCTCACGGCGTCCGCTTCGCGGCGTACGGCGCGCCCGTTCGGGCCCTCGGGCGTGGCGTCGAAGCCGCCGGTGGCGCCCAGCGCCGTGAGCACGCCGCAGAGCTTGCCGGTGTGATCGAAGAGCGGCGCCGAAACGGCACTGATGCCCTTGAGATTCGTGTCGCGCACGCTCGCGCAGCGTGCTTGCTGCACGTCGCGCCGCAGCGTGCCGATCGGATCGCTTGCACTCAGTTGCGCGCGCAACGAAGCATCGGCGTGGGCGAGTTCTTCTTCAGCTTGCGCGAGCACGCGCGTGTCGTCGAGCAGGCCGAGAAACACGCGGCCCGTGGACGACCATAGCAGCGACATCACCGAGCCCACCCGCACGTTGACGGTCACGGGCAGCCCCGGTTCCTCGAAACGGATGATCGTGGGTCCCTTGTTGCCCATCACCGCGACGAACGACGTCACTTCGAGCGTCTCGCGCAGGCGCACGAGCGCGGGCTCCGCAATGCGCACCGGATCGGCCTGACGCATGGCGGCCACGCCGATCATCATCGCCTCGACGCCGAGCCGATACTGCTGGGTGGCGGTGTCCTGCGCGACCAGGCCTTCCTCGATCAGGCTCACGAGATAGCGATGCACCTTTGCGGGACTCTCGCCCACGCAGGCGGCGAGACCCGAGAGGCTCGCGCGGCCGCCCAGGCGCGCGAGACCCTTGAGCACGGCCATGCCGGTTTGCGCGGATTGCACGCGCTGGCGGCGCTCTCGCGGCGCGGCTACGGCCTTCGTCTCTTGCGCGACTTTGGGCGACGTCGAAGCGTCGGCCACTTTGGCCGTGGTGCGACGGGGAGTGGTTTTCCTGCTTTCCATACTGGACGGGACGCTGGGATATCGGTTGGGTTCACGCGGATTTTAGGGCGCGTAGGGGCGGCATAGTGCCTGCTGAGCTTGCACGTTAACCCCTATCTCGTAATTACGCAATGCGTACTAGAGTTACGCAAAACGTAATGCACGCAGGATGCAGGAGAGGCATATGAGCGAGACACCTTCCCCATCGACGGGCCGCTGCCCGTTTCCCCACGCCGCGAACCGGACGTCGGCCGCCACGTCGCGCTGCCCGGTCAGTGCCAATGCCGCGGCATTCGACCCCTTCAGCGACGGCTACCAGCAGGACCCGCCCGAGTACGTGCGCTGGGCGCGCGAGCAGGAACCCGTGTTCTACAGCCCGCAGCTTGGCTACTGGGTGGTCACGCGCTACGACGACATCAAGGCGATCTTTCGCGACAACCTCACGTTCTCGCCCTCCATTGCGCTCGAAAAGATCACGCCCACCGGTCCCGAGGCGAACGCGGTGCTGGACTCGTACGGCTACGCCATGAACCGAACGCTCGTGAACGAGGACGAGCCTGCCCACATGCCGCGCCGCCGCGCGCTGATGGAGCCGTTCACGCCCGAACATCTCAAGCACCACGAACCGATGGTGCGGCGCCTCACGCGCGAGTACGTGGACCGTTTCATCGACGCAGGGCGTGCCGACCTCGTGGACCAGATGCTCTGGGAAGTGCCACTCACCGTGGCGTTGCATTTTCTGGGCGTGCCCGAGGAGGACATGGACTTGCTGCGCAAGTATTCGATTGCGCATACGGTCAATACGTGGGGGCGGCCGCGCCCCGAAGAGCAGGTCGAAGTGGCGCACGCGGTGGGCAACTTCTGGCGGTTCGCGGGCAAGGTGCTCGACAAGATGCGCCAGAACCCGGACGGCCCGGGCTGGATGCAATACGGCATCCGCAAGCAGAAGACGCACCCCGAAGTCGTCACGGACTCCTATCTGCATTCGATGATGATGGCCGGCATCGTGGCCGCGCACGAGACCACGGCCAATGCCACGGCGAACGCGATGAAGCTGCTGCTGCAGCACCCGCATGCGTGGCGCGAGATCTGCGAGGACCCGAGCCTCATTCCGAACGCGGTGGAGGAGTGCTTGCGCCACAACGGCTCGGTAGCGGCCTGGCGGCGCCTCGCAACAAAAGACGTGCAAATCGGCGGCATCGACATTCCGGCGGGTTCGAAGCTGCTCATCGTGACGTCCTCGGCGAATCATGACGAGCGCCATTTCGCCGATGCCGACCTGTTCGATATTCGCCGCGACAACGCGAGCGACCACGTCACGTTCGGCTATGGCTCGCACCAGTGCATGGGCAAGAACCTCGCGCGTATGGAGATGCAGATCTTCCTCGAAGAATTCACGCGCCGCTTGCCGCACATGCGTCTGGCCGAGCAGACGTTCACGTATGTGCTCAACACGTCGTTCCGGGGTCCTGAGCATGTCTTCGTGGAATGGGACCCCGCGCAAAACCCGGAGCGCGCGAATCCGGCGCTGCTCGGCGCGCACGTGGCGGTGCGCATTGGCGAGCCGTCGGCGCACGCGCTTTCGCGGCCTGTGGTGGTCGAGCGTGTGGACGCCGTGGCAGAAGGCATCGTCCGTGTGCGCCTCGTCGCGCCGGACGGCGGCGCGCTGCCGCGCTGGGCGGCGGGTGCGCATATCGACGTGGAGTGCGGCGACACCGGCATCTCGCGCCAGTACTCGCTGTGCTCGGACCCCGCCGACACGGGCGCGTTCGAGATCGCCGTGCTACGCGAAATGCAAAGCCGCGGCGGTTCGGCCTGGGTGCACGACACGTTGCACGCAGGCATGCGCCTGAAGATACGCGGCCCGCGCAACCACTTCCGGCTCGACGAAGAGGGGCGGCGCGCGATCTTCATTGCGGGCGGCATCGGCATCACGCCGGTAAGCGCCATGGCGCGCCGCGCGCGCGAACTGGGCATCGACTACGAATTGCACTATAGCGGGCGCTCGCGCAGGACGATGGCGCTCGTCGACGAACTCGCGCAGCTGCACGGCGAGCGCCTGCATCTGCACGTTTCGGACGAAGGCTCGCGCAACGATTTTGCCGCGCTGTACGTCGACGAGCATACGCGCGTCTACGCGTGCGGACCGGCGCGCATGCTCGAAGCACTCGAAGCGTGCAGCGAGGCGTGGCCCGAGGATGCACTGCGCGTGGAGCATTTCGCGGCGACCGGCGGCAAGCTCGACCCCTCGCGGGAGCAGGCGTTCGAAGTCGAGCTGAAAGACTCAGGGCTCGTACTCAACGTGGGCGCCGACCAGACCGTGCTCGACGCGCTGCGCCGCGCGAACATCGACGTGCAAAGCGATTGCGAAGAAGGCTTGTGCGGCTCGTGCGAGGTGCGCGTGCTGGCGGGCGAGATCGACCATCGCGACGTGGTGCTCACGCGCGCCGAACGCGACACGCAAACCCGCATGATGACCTGTTGCTCGCGAGCGAAAAGTGGGCGATTGGTACTCGAACTTTAGTCGCCACAGAGCGATCGGCACGACATAACAATGATTGGAGACATTGCATGAACAAGGCGGTGGAGGTTACCGGCATCATCGACGAAAGCCGGTTCGGGCGGTATCAGCTCCTCGTGGTCACGCTGTGCGCATTGTGCCTCGTGATGGACGGCTTCGATGTGCAGGCCATGGGCTACGTGGCGCCGGTCGTGATCCGCGAGTGGGGCATCGCGAAGGAGACGCTCTCGCCGGTGTTCGGTGCGGGCCTCTTTGGCATGCTGGTGGGCTCGCTCACGTTCAGCACGCTCGCCGACAAGATCGGCCGCCGCCCGGTGTTGATCGGCGCGACGCTGTTCTTTTCCGCGTGCATGGTCGCAACGGGCTTCGCGCATTCGATCGCACAACTGGTGGCCTGGCGCTTCGTTGCGGGGCTGGGTCTCGGCTGCATCATGCCGAACGCGATGGCGCTCGCGGGCGAGTACAGCCCGCGCCGCATGCGCGTCACGCTCATGATGATCGTCTCGTGCGGCTTCACGCTGGGCGGCGTGGTGGGTGGCCTGATTACCGCGGCGCTGATCCCCGCGTTCGGGTGGCGCGCCGTGTTCTTCGTGGGCGGCGCGATTCCGCTCGTGCTCGGCGTGCTGATGTGGCTCGCGTTGCCCGAGTCGATCCAGTTCCTGCTGTTTCGCGGCCGTGGTGAGCACACTCAAGCGTGCGTGCGCCGCAATCTGTCCCGCGTGGCCCCTGCGCTCGCGTTGCCGGCCGGCGTGCAGTTCACGAGCGTGGAAACGCGCTCGCGCGGCGTGCCGTTCGTCGAGCTGTTCAAGGAAGGGCGCGCGCGGGTGACCGTGCTGCTGTGGGTCGTGAACTTCTCGAACCTGCTCGCCATGTATTTCCTCTCGAACTGGCTGCCGACCGTGATCCGCGACGCCGGCTATTCGACCCGGACCGCCGTGTTCGCGGGCACGGCATTGTGGGGCGGCGGTGTGATCGGCACGCTGCTGCTCGGGCGCATCATCGACCTTGCGGGCTTCACGCGCGTGCTCGCCACGACGTTCCTGATCGCCATCGTCTCGACGGCCGCCATCGGCAATCCCGCCGTGATGGTCTCCGTGGCCGCGATGTTCGTGGCGATCTTCGTGACGGGCTTTACGATCATCGGCGGCCAGCCCGCGCTCAACGCGCTCGCCGCGACCTACTATCCGACCGCGCTGCGCTCGACCGGCATCGGCTGGAGCCTCGGCGTGGGGCGTATCGGCTCGGTCGTCGGCCCGGTGCTGGGCGGCGCGCTCCTGCACCTGCAGTGGTCGTCGTCGGCGCTCTTTCTCGCGGCGGCCGTGCCGGCCTGTGTGTCGCTCGCGGGCATCGTGGCGATTCATCGGGCGAATAGCGCTTCCAGGGGCACGATGGGAGGCGAGCGTGCGGCGGCGCAGATGGAGTGACTGGCGGCAGCGCCTGCGCAGGGCCGCACCGGCGCCTCGCACGCGTCACTCACGAGGGCTGAGCGCCCGCCGAGCACGCTCCCGGTCGAGAAGATAATCACCTCGAAGCCCCGGCCATCGGGGTGAATTCCGACTTCTCGGCAGACGAATGCCGGCTTTATCGAAAACGAATTGTTGGCAGGCCGCGCCTGAACCACACTGATACCTGTCGCGATGCGGCGTGCCACGGCGCGCCGTACGCAGTCAAAGAGCAACGACGGGAGGTGACAGTGGTGAGGCGAGCGGCGCGCAAGATCAGCGATATCGCGCGGCATTGGGCGCAGGCGTCGCCCGAAGCCGTGGCGATACGCGAAGAAGCAAAGGTGACGAGCTTCGGGCAGCTCTGGAGCGACGTGGGGCAGGCGCAGCGGTTTTTGCGCGAGCAGGGCGTGGACGTGGGCGACCGCGTGCTCGTCGTGGCCGAAAACTGCTCGGCCGTGGTGACGCTGCTGTTCGCGCTATCCGAAATCGGCGCGTGGCCGGCCGTGGTCAATGCGCGGCTCTCGGAACGAGAGATCGAGACGATTCGCGCCCATTGCGGGCCGCGTCTCATACTGTTTACGCATGGTGCTTCGCCCGACGCGCTGCGTCATGGCGTGCGCTATCGCGCGCGCGAGATCGCGCCCGCCGGGCTCGGTCCGCTGATGATGGCCGCGCCCGATCTCAACGCCGTGCGTGAGGCCGAAGCGCTCGCGCACGAGGTCGCGGTGCTCATCTACACGTCGGGCACGACGGGCCAGCCCAAGGGCGTGATGGCCACGCATCGCGGCCTGCTGCATTTCGCGCATGTCTCGGCGACATCGCGCGACATGACACAGGCGGACTGCGCGTACGCGGTCATGCCGATGTCGCATATTTTCGGACTCGCCACGCTGCTGCTCGCCACCTTCGAGGCGGGCGCGAGCCTGCATCTGGCCGCGCGCTTTTCGGCCGAGGAGGTCGTGAAAGCGCTCGCCGCCTCCGAAATCTCCATCCTGCAGGGGGTGCCGACGCTCTTCACGCGCATCGTCGCCTATGTGCGCGAGCACGGCGGCACGGTACATGCGCCCCGTTTGCGCTATCTGTACACGGGCGGAGGTCCGCTCGATCCCACGCTCAAGCAGCAGGTCGAAGCGCTCTTCGGCATGCCGCTGCATCACGGCTACGGCATGACCGAGTACGCGGGCTCGCTATTCATCACACGCATGGACCGTCCGCGCAAGGACGTGTCTTCGGGCGAGATCGTCGAGGGTGCCGAGTTGCGCGTGGTCGGGCCCGACGGTCACGATGTGCCGCGCGGCGAAGCGGGCGAGTTGTGGGTGCGCGGTCCCGGCGTCATGCACGGCTACTACCGCGAGCCGGGCCTGACCGCCGAAGTGCTCGATGCGCAAGGCTGGCTCAAGACCGGCGACCTCGGCCGGCTGGACGCGGACGGCGCGCTCTTCATCGTGGGCCGCTCGAAAGATCTCATCATCCGTTCGGGCTTCAACGTGTATCCCATCGAAGTCGAGTCGGTCATCAACACCTACGCAGCGGTGCGCCAGAGCGCCGTGGTGGGGCGGCGCGACGCCGAAGGTAACGAGGAAGTCGTGGCGTTCGTGGAAGCGAAGGACGGCGCGACGATCGACACGGCCGATCTCGCCCATTATCTGAGCGAGCGGCTCTCGGCCTACAAGCGCCCCTCGGAAATCGTGACCATCGACATGATTCCGACCACGGCCAGCGGCAAGCTGCAAAAGCAGCCACTGCGCGAAATGGCCAAACGCGCCGTGCGCGCTCACTGAGCATTCCTGATTGTCTCATCCTCACGGGCGGCGTCGTGCCGCCCGATCAACGATTGCAGGGCATACACCATGATTCGCGACCAGGAAACGATGAACGTTCTGCTCGACAACGTCGCGCGCTTCGTGCGCGAGCGTCTCGTGCCGAACGAAGAGCGCGTGGCGGAAACCGATGAAATTCCGGCCGATATCGTCGATGACATGAAGGCCATGGGCCTCTTTGGCCTGACCATCCCGGAGCAGTACGGCGGGCTCGATCTCACGATGGAAGAAGAAGTGCTCGTGATGTTCGAACTCGGCAAGACTTCGCCCGCGTTTCGCTCGATCATCGGCACGACGGTAGGCATCGGCTCGCAGGGCATCGTGATCGACGGCACCGACGAGCAAAAAGCAACATGGCTGCCGAAGCTTGCGAGCGGCGAGATCATCGCGAGCTTCGCGCTCACGGAGCCAGGCGCGGGCTCGGACGCCGCATCGATCAAGACGCGCGCCGAGCGGCGCGGCGACCACTACGTGGTGAACGGCACCAAGCGCTTCATCACGAACGCGCCGCAGGCCGGCATGTTTACGCTGATGGCGCGCACCAATCCCGACGAGCCGCGCGCGGGCGGCATCACCTCGTTCATCGTCGACGCGAAAACGCCCGGCATCAGCTTCGGCAAGCGCGACAAGAAGATGGGCCAGCGCGGCGCGCATACCTGCGACGTCATCTTCGAGGACGTGAAGGTGCCCGCGGAAAACATCATCGGCGGCAAAGAAGGCGTGGGGTTCAAGACCGCGATGAAGGTGCTCGACAAGGGGCGTATTCATATCGCGGCGATTTGCGTGGGTGTGGCGCAGCGCATGCTCGACGACGCGCTGCGCTACGCGATGGAGCGCGAGCAGTTCGGCGAGAAGATCGCCGAGTTCCAGCTCGTGCAGGCCATGCTCGCCGATAGCCAGACCGAACTCTACGCGGCGCGCTGCATGGTGCTCGACGCGGCGCGCCGCCGCGATGCCGGCCAGAACGTGAGCACCGAGGCCGCGTGCGCGAAGCTATTCGCATCCGAAATGTGCGGGCGGGTGGCAGACCGCGCGGTGCAGATTTTCGGCGGCGCGGGCTATATGTCCGACTATGGCATCGAGCGTTTCTACCGCGATGTGCGCATCTTCCGCATCTACGAAGGCACGAGCCAGATCCAGCAGATCGTCATTGCGCGCAATATGATTCGGGCGGCCGGCGGGCGCTAATCGAGAGGGGCGGCGCGCAGCACGCGCGCCGCGTCATGGGGCTATTCGAGGCGGCCGATGCCGTCGGCCACCAGCAGATCGACGAGCTTGCGCGCGAACAGCGGCAGCGCATCGCGGTCGGTCATGCAGATCTGCAGTTTGCGCACGGCCCACTCGTCGGTGAGCGGTACGATCTTGAGCGACATGGTTTGCGCGTGGCGGCGCGCCGTACCTTCGGGCAGCACGCCGATGCCGATGTTCGCCTCGATCATGCGGCACGCGGCTTCGAAATTGCCGATCTGGATGCGCCAGCGTATCGTGCGTTGCAGATCCGACGAGGCGCGCTTGAGAAACGAGAAAATCGCGCTTTCGTCGGGCGGCCCGATGAAGTCGTAGTCGAGCGTATCGGCAAACGCCATCTCGCTCGCTTGCGAAAGCGGGTGGCTGAGCGCGGTGACGAGCACGAGCCGGTCGCGCCGGTAGGGCAGCACCTGCAGTCCCTCGGTGCGCACATTGCCGGCCACGATGCCGATATCGATCGTGCCGTCCTGCACGGCGCGCACGATATCGGGCGAAAGGCGCTCGTGAATGTCCACGTACACGTCGGGATGATTGATGAGGTAGGTGCGCAGCACGGCAGGCAGGAACTCGCTCATCGCCGTGGTGTTCGCAAACACGCGCACATGGCCCTTCACCCCCTGCGAATATTCCTGCAAGTCTCCCGTGAGTTGCTCGAGTTGCTTGAGCACGCGGCGCGCGTGGGCGAGCAGCGTCTCGCCGGGGCCCGTTAGCGTGACCCCCTGGCTCGTGCGGCTCAAGAGCTTCACGCCCACCTGTTCTTCGAGATTCTTGATACGCGTGCTCGCCGCGGGCAGCGACAGGTGCGCGCGTTCCGCGCCGCGCGTGAGGCTGCTCGCCTCGGCTACGTGGGTGAAGAGCTTCAGGTCGACGAGATCGAAATGCATGGGTTGACTTGCCGTGACTCCAATGTCCGTCAGCTCGTTCGTTAGAGGGATGCAAAAAACATGAGGGGCGAGCAGACTCCAGCCATTATTGCGCCGCAGCGCAACGCACGCCATTAGCGATAGTACGGGTTAATCCTGGCCGAAACAGGCGTTCGGCATATCCAAATTGTGCAGCTTTGGCCGATGCGTCAAGCTGCAACACGAACGGCACAGCTTGCCGCATCACGATTCAAATCGAATGAATGCCCGGCGCAACGCGGGCTGGAGGAGCGAAAACGATGACGACGCAACGAATGCTGGACGGCAAGGTCGTGGTGGTGACAGGATCGGGCGGCGGCATTGGCCGCGATATTGCGCTCATGATGGCGCGCCACGGCGCGAAAGTCGTGGTGAACGACGTGGGCGCCACGCTCACCGGCGAGGGCCATAACGACGGCCCCGCGCAAGCCGTGGTGAACGAGATCACGGCGTTCGACGGCCAGGCCACGGCGAACACCGACAGCGTGGCCGACGCCGCCGGCGCCGCCCGCATCGTGCAGAACGCGCTGGACGTGTTCGGCCGTATCGATTGCGTGGTGAACAACGCGGGCATCCTGCGCGACCGCTTCTTCCACAAGATGAGCGAAGAGGAGTGGGACGCCGTGCTCAAGGTTCACCTCTACGGCTCTTACTACGTTTCGCGCGCCGCCGCCGACCACTTCAAGGAGCAGCGCAGCGGGGCGTTCGTGCATATGACGTCCACGTCCGGGCTGATCGGCAATCTCGCGCAGGCCAACTATAGCGCCGCGAAGCTCGGCATTGCGGGCCTGTCGAAATCCATCGCGCTCGATCTGGAAAAGTTCGGTATCCGTTCGAACTGCATCGCGCCGTTCGCCTGGAGCCGCATGATCAACTCTATCAAGATCGATTCGCCGGAACAGGAAGCACGCGTTGCCAAGATCAAGCAGATGACGCCCGCGAAGATCGCGCCGCTCGCCGTCTACCTCGCGAGCGAACAGGCCGCCGACGTGACGGGCCAGATTTTCGCGGTCCGCAACAACGAAATCTTCCTGATGAGCCAGCCGCGCCCCGTGCGTTCGGTGCATCGCGGCGAAGGCTGGACGCCGGAGACGATCGCCGAGCATGCCATGCCGGCGCTGCGAAAATCGTTCCATACGCTCGATGTTTCCGCCGATGTCTTCAGTTGGGACCCCGTCTGATGACGCGCGGCCCGCGCGCGGCGCGCATCGTCGACGCCGCGCAGCTCGATCTCGCGCAGTACGTGCGCCCGGGCGACACGCTCGCATGGGGCCAGTGCGGAGCCGAGCCGTGCACGCTCACCGCGCTGCTGATGGCGCAGCGCAAGGCGATAGGCGGGCGCTTTCGCGTGTTCGTGGGCGCGTCGTGGTCCGACACGCTCGAGCCCGCGTATGCCGACTGCGTGGACTTCATGGCCTATGGCGCATCGGGTACGAACCGGCGGCTCGAACGCGAAGGCGTGCTCGACATCCTGCCGTGTCACTACTCGCAGTTTCGCAGCGTGCTGACTACGGGTCCGAACCGCATCGACGTGTTGCTGCTGCAAGTTGCCCCCGCCGATGAGGCGGGCCGCTACAGCCTCTCGATCGCCCATGAGTATCTCGTGCCGCTGATCGACAGTGCGCGCGTGGTCATTGCGGAGGTAAATGCGGCGGCGCCGTGGACCTTCGGCGAGCGCATGTTGTGCGGCGATGATTTCGACGTGCTGATCCATACCGACCGCGCGCCGCTGGAAGCGCCTGCCACGCAGGCCGGCGACATCGAGCGGCGCATCGCGCAGCACGCCGCATCCCTGATCGAAGACGGCTCGACAATCCAGTTCGGGCTGGGCGCGCTGCCCGAGGCCATCGTCGCGCAGTTGCGCGACCGGCGCGATCTCGGCGTGCATAGCGGCACCATCGGTGACGCGGTGGTCGATCTGATCGCAGCCGGTGTGGTGACGAATGCTCGCAAGTCGCGCGATCGAGGCGTGAGCGTGGCCGGCACGATGATGGGCACGCGCAAGGTCTACGCGCATGCGCACCGCAATGCGCAGATTCAGTTTCGCGCCACGGCCTATACGCACGACATCGACGTGCTCGGCAGCCTCGACCGGTTCGTGGCGATCAACTCGGCGCTCGAAGTCGATTTGACGGGGCAGGTCAATGCGGAAGCTGCCGGCGGTCGCTATGTGGGCGCCGTGGGCGGGGCGCTCGATTTCATGCGCGGCGCGGCGCGCTCGCACGGGGGCGTCGCGATCGTCGCGCTCGCAGCCAGCACGCGGCATGGCAGTCGCATCGTCGCGCGTCTTTCGGGGCCGGTCAGCACGCCGCGCAGCGACGCCGCGGTGATCGTCACCGAGCACGGCGTGGCCGATCTGCGCGGGCTCACGCTCGCCCAGCGCACCGAGCGCATGCTCGCCATCGCGCCGCCAGAATGGCGCGAACAGCTGGCGGCGCAACACCATGCGCGGCGGGATGCGATAGCGGTTTGACGGTACGCAGGCACACGACGCGGCGAACAACAACAACCAGACTCCATGTAAAGGAATCCGAAATGAGAAGAGCAGCGATAGTCGCACCCGTACGCACGCCGGTCGGCACCTTCGGCGGCAGCCTGCGCCCTGTTTCCGTCGAAACGCTCGCGGCCACGGTGCTGCGCGAAACCATCGCGCGCAGCCGCGTGGACCCGGCACGCATCGAGGACGTGGTCTTCGCGCAATCGTATGCGAACAGCGAAACGCCTTGCATCGGCCGCTGGGCTGCGCTCGAAGCAGGGCTGCCCGTGCAGGTGCCCGGCATGCAGCTCGATCGCCGTTGCGGCGGCGGGCTGCAGGCGGTCGTGACCGCCGCGATGATGGTGCAGAGCGGCGCGGCGGACGTGGTCGTGGCCGGCGGCGTGGAAAGCATGAGCAATATCGAGTACTACACGACCGACATGCGTTGGGGCGCTCGCGCAGGCTCGGTGAAGATGCACGACCGTCTCGAGCGTGGCCGCGAACGCTCGCAGCCCGAAGCGCGCTTCGGCTACATCTCCGGGATGATCGAAACGGCTGAAAACCTCGCGAAGGAATACGGCATCACGCGCGAGGAAGCGGACGCGTACGCCGTGCGCAGCCACCAGCGCGCCGCGGCGGCATGGGAGTCGGGCCGTTTCGCCGACGAGGTGGTGGCGGTTTCGGTGCCGCAACGCAAGGGCGACCCGGTGCTGTTCGCACGCGACGAAGGCGTGCGCGCCGACGCAAGCGAGGCGTCGCTCGCGAAGCTCAAGCCGCTCATGAAAGGCGGCACGGTGACGGCGGGCAACGCGAGCCAGCAGAACGACGCCGCGGCTGCGTGCCTGATCGTCGCCGAAGACCAGCTCGACAAACTGGGCCTCACGCCGCTTGGTTACCTCACGGGCTGGGCAGCTTCGGGATGCGAGCCCGCGACGATGGGCATCGGCCCGGTGCCGGCCGTGCAAAAGCTGCTGCACAAGACCGGGCTCACCTTCGATCAACTCGATCTCGTCGAACTGAACGAGGCCTTCGCGTGTCAGGTGCTCGCGGTGCTCAAGGGCTGGGGCTGGCACGACGAAGCGCGGCTGAACGTGAACGGCTCGGGCATTTCGCTCGGTCATCCGATCGGCGCGACCGGCGTACGTATGCTCACGACCTTGCTTTACGAACTGCAGCGCCGCAAGGGCCGCTATGGCCTCGAAACCATGTGCGTAGGCGGCGGCCAGGGCATCGCGGCGATTTTCGAGCGGGCGGCTTGAGTACGAACGCTTCGCATCCCTACGGAACATAACAAGGAGGAGACGATGCTCGATGCACTCAACGCGCAGCTCGCCCGGCTGCAAACGCATCCGTTCTATGCGGGACGTCTTCCGGGCAGCGTCGCGAGCGCGGCGGAGTTCGCCGAGCGCGTGCCGCTCATGACGCGCGCCGAACTGGTGGCCGAGATGAATTGCCCCGGCTACGGCGCGTTTGCGCCGGCCATTCCGCCGGTGCGCGTGCACCTCACGCCGATGGGCGCTTCGCTCGTCCCGATCCTGCAGAGCGCGGCCGATCTGCGTGCCATCGAAGCCGCGTGTGGGCAGCATCTCGACGCGTGCGGCATCGGCCCCGGCGACGTGTGCATGGTGACGTTCGGCTATCACCTCTTCGTTGCGGGGCTTTTCTATCAGACCCAGATGGAAGCGCGCGGCGTGGCGTGCATTCCGCATGGCCCGGGCGAGACCGAGCGCGCGGCACGTGTCGCGCAGCAGTGCGGCGTGACGGTGCTGGCCGGCAACCCGTCGCATGCGCTCAAGCTCATCGAAGCGGGGTGCCCCGTGCCGCGCGTGTTCTTCGCGGGTGGCGAAGCGTTCACGGGCAATGCCGCGCTGTACGCACGCGTGCGCGAAGCGATGCCGGGCACGTTGTTGATCGACAGTTACTCGCTTTCCGAATGCCTGCCGGTGGCGCGGACATTCCCCGGTGGTACGGGGGTGCATGTGTTCGACGAACTGCTGTACGCCGAAGTCATCGACCCGGACACCGGCAATCCGGTTGCCGAGGGCGAACGTGGCGAACTCGTGCTCACGCATCTGAACAAGGAACTGCAACCGCTCGTGCGCTATCGCACTGGCGACCTCACCTTGCTCGAGCGCACTGCGCCCTTGCATGGGCGCACGGTGGCGCTGCCGCGCGTGGTGTTCGGCCGCGCGGATTCGATGGTGAAGATCAAGGGCGTGAAGGTCTACCCATCCGAATTGAAGACGGTGCTGCTGGGCCTGGAGGGCGCGACGGGCGCCTATCGGCTCGTGGTCGGCACTAAGACTCATGGTGGCGACCATCTGACGCTGCAGGTGGAAGGGACGGTGCAGGGCGGTGCGATCGAGGCCATAGCCGAGCGCTTCAAGCGCCAGACGCTCATACACGCGGACGCCATCGAGACGGTCGCGAAGCTCGAAGGCGCGGCACTCGCAGAAGATCAACGGAGAGAGACGACATGAATGCAAGCGCAACGCACACCCCAACCCCGTGGCGACTCGTCGTAGGCGGCCACAGCTACGCGGACTTTTCCATTTCGGTGTCGCCGGCCGTCGAGCGCGCCGTGGCCGAGAATCTCGTACCGCCCACGGTCTATCTGAACGTCTTCAACGAAGACAGCATCACCGTAGGCGTGAACGAAGATCCGAACCAGGTGCTCGATCTGCCGTTTTGCCGCGACAACAACGTGCTCGCGCGGCGGCGCGTGAGCGGCGGCGGCGCGATTTACGCGGGGCGCGGCTCGGCATTTCTCGCGTTCTATCTGCCCATCGGTCTGCCCGGCGTGCCCCAAACGGCGGCGCAAGCGTTTCCGACGATACTGGGCCACGTCGCCGAAGCGCTACGCGATGTGTTCGGCCTGCAAGCCGCTTATCGGCCGCTGAACGACGTCGAGATCGACGGACGCAAGCTCGTGGCCACGTCGCTGAAGATCGAAGGCGGCGTGCTGACGTTCCGCATTTTGCTGAACGTGAAGGCGATCGACACGGCAATCGCGGCGCGCGCCATGCCCATGGCGCCAGAGAAGGTGAAGGACAAGAAGCACAAGGATCTCGGGTCGCGCTACACGTTTCTGGAGCAGGAACTCGGCCGCGAGGTGAGCGCCGATGAGTTGACCGCATGGGTCACGGCCTGCGTTCGCCGCACGTTCGGGGAAGTGGCGCTCGTATCTGGCGCGCTCGGCAGTGAAGAACTCGTTTTTGCCCGGCAATACGAGCGCGAGTTGCACGAAGAGAGCTGGTTCCATGAGAAGAGCGAGGCCGCGCGTTACAGTCCAATCAGCGTGCTGGGAGACCGTATCGTGCGCGGACGCGAAAAGGCGCCGGCAGGGCTGATCTGGCTGAGTCTGCTCGTGCGTGACGGCACGGTGGTCAAGGCGATCGTCAACGGCGACTGGCACCCGCGTCCGCTGGCTTCGGTCGCCTGGCTCGAAGACGGCTTCACCGGACTTGCCGCCACGCGAGAAGCCTGCGCGGCGCATATCGAGGCATTTCTCGCGCGTCCCGACGTGGAGTTCGCAGGCGTCGAGCCGGTGCATCTCATCACGGCGCTCGACAAGGCGCTCGCTGAACTCGCAAGCGTAGGGGTGAGCGCATGAGCGAAAAAACCTTGCTGGTCGAACAGGACGCGGGCGTCGCGACGCTCACGTTCAATCGTCCGGAAGCGAAGAACGCCCTCAGCGGTGAGATGCGCGTGGAATTGCTCGAAGCCGTGCAGCGCATACGTACCGACCGCGGCGTGCGTGCGGTCATTTTGCGCGGCGCGGGCAATGACTTCTGCTCGGGCGGCGACGTGGGCGGCATGAACGTAACGAGCGCCGAAACGGGACGCGACCGGATCGACGACCTGCATGGCTGGGTGAGCATGCTGATCGACCTCGACCGCCCGGTGATCGCGGCCGTGGATGGCGTGTGCTACGGCGCGGGCTTCAGCTTCGCACTCGCCGCCGATTTCGTGATTGCCAGCACGCGGGCGCGCTTTTGCATGCCTTTCATGAAAGTCGGTCTCGTGCCCGATTGCGGCGCGTTCTATACGCTGCCGCGCGTGGTGGGACTCGCGCGCGCCAAGGATCTCGTCTTTACGGCGCGCGAACTACGCGCCGCGGAAGCGAAGGAGATCGGCGCGGTGCTCGAAGTCGTCGAGCCCGAACAGCTTCATGCGCGCGCCGCGCAGGTGGCGGCCAGTCTCGCGGCGGCGTCGCCCATTGCGTTCGGTCTGGCCAAGCGCGCGTTGAATCAGTCGCTTGGCAGCGACCTGCGCGCGATGCTCGAAATCGAGTCGGCGGCGCAGGGCATTGCGTTCACGACCGAATTCCATCGCGAAGCCGTGAAGCGCTTTCGCGAGAAGGCCGACCCGCTCTTCAAGTGGCCCGCCGCCGAGGCCTGATCTTTCATCCACGCACCGCCATGACGATCGACTATCACACCCTGCGCAACTGGCCGTTCAAGGACGTCGAGCAAACCTATACCGCGCGCGACGCCATGCTCTACAGCCTCGCTGTGGGATACGGCGCCAATCCCGTCGATCCGGACGACCTGGCATTCGTCTACGAAAAAGAGTTGCGCGTGCCGCCGACGCTTGCCGTCGTGCTCGGCTTTCCCGGCTTCTGGGCGCGCGACCCGCGCTCGGGCATCGACTGGGTGCGGCTGTTGCACGGCGAGCAGAGCCTCGTGATGCACAAGCCGCTGCCGCCGGCCGCAACGGTGATCGGCCGCTCGCGTATCACGCGGGTGGTCGACAAAGGCGCAGGCAAGGGCGCGCTGCTCGAAATCCAGCGTAGCATTACCGACAAGGCAAGCGGCGACCTGTATGCCACCGTCACGCAGCTCACGTTCTGCCGTGGGGACGGCGGCTTCAGCGCGGACAACGGTTTGAGCGACGAAGCGCCCGCGCCGCCGCCGCCGATGCCCGAGCGCGCGCCCGATCATCATTGCGATCTGCCGACGCGCCCGGAAACGGCGCTGATTTATCGCCTGTGCGGTGACGACAACGCGTTGCATGCCGACCCGCAGGTCGCACGCGCGGCGGGTTTCGAACGGCCTATCCTGCACGGGCTCGCCACGTGGGGCGTGGCCGCGCATGCCGTGCTCAAGACGATGTGCGCGAGCGACCCGCAACGCCTCGTGGCGTTTCACGCACGCTTTACGGCACCTGTGTATCCGGGCGAGACGATCCGCACCGAGATGTGGCGAGATGGCGACGAAGTGAGTTTTCGCGCGCGCGTGCTGGAACGCGACGTGCTCGTGCTCAACCATGGGCGCGCACAATTGCGCTGAGCGCTATTCTGTATAACGAAGGAAATCAGGACTATGGCCCGTCAACCGAAACCGCTCGTGCGCTCCGATATCGCGTACAGCACGCCCGATCGTATCGTCGTGCGAGGCAAGAGTCTGCCCGACGAAGTGCTCGGCCACATGAATCTCGGCGACTTCGCGTTTCTGCAACTCACGGGCAAGGCGGCCACGCCGCAGCAGTCCGCGATGTTCAACGCCATCGTCATCACGCTCGTCGAGCACGGCATGACGCCAAGCGCCATCGCCGCGCGCATGACCTATGCGGGCGCGCCCGAGTCGCTGCAGGCGGCTGTCGCCGCGGGGCTATGCGGGCTTGGCTCGGTGTTCGTCGGCAGCATGGAAGGCGCGTGCCGCATGCTGTCCGAAGCGCTGCCCTATGACGGCCAGTGCGACGACCTGGAGAAACTCGCAGTCGATACCGTCGCCGCATGGCGCGCGCGTGGTATGCCGATTCCGGGGCTCGGCCATCCGCTGCACAAGCCCATCGATCCCCGCACGCCGCGCCTTTTCGAACTGGCCGCGCAAAACGGCATGTCGGGGCGCTATGTGACGCTCATGCAACTCATTGGCGCGGAGGCCGAGCGTGCGTCGGGCAAAGCACTGCCGATCAATGCGACGGGTGCGATCGGCGCGATTTGCTGCGAATTCGGCTTCCCGTGGCGTATCGTGCGCGGCTTCGGTGTGATGGCGCGCGCCATTGGCCTCGTGGGTCATCTGCTCGAAGAAGGCGAGCGCCCCATGTCGTTCGAGTTGTGGCAGCGCGTGGAAGACGAAGCCTCCGCCCATCTGCGCGGCGAAGCGTGAGGCCTGCGCGCGGCCGTGGTTGAAAGCCGCGTGCAAGTATCGGGCCGCGATGGTCGGGGGATTAACGAAAGCGAAAGGGCCGATTCGGCAAAGGCAACTTCGCGAAACGATGTGAGCCGTTCATAGTATGGCCAACAGTCTCGAATCGGAGAAACGCCATGCCGGAATCGCAAACGCCAACGCTCAGTGCGTGGCTCGACAAGACCGAAACGCTCACCGACGATATCACCGCGTTTCCGCTGCGCGCCCTCGCGGCCACGCTCGATCGCGAAGCCCCCGATAGCGCCGTGCCGCCGCTGTGGCACTGGCTCTATTTTCTGCCCGTCTCGCCGCTCGCGCAAGCGGGTCCCGATGGACACCCGAAACGCGGTGGCTTTCTGCCGCCGGTCGAACTGCCGCGCCGCATGTGGGCGGGCGGACGCCTTACCTTTCACGCGCCGCTGCGCGCGGGCAGCGAGGCCGCGCGCACCTCTACCATCGCGAACATCGAGGACAAGACCGGCCGTAGCGGCCGTCTCGTGTTCGTGACCGTGCAGCATCGCTACGAGAGCGGCGGGGCGCTGTGCATCGAGGAAGAGCACGACATCGTTTATCGCGACGCGCCGCAACCCGGCGCGAGCGCGCCCAAGCCGGTAGTGGCACCCGAAGGCGAGACATGGTCGCGAACGCTCACCGCCAGTGCGCTCATGCTGTTCCGCTATTCCGCGCTGACCTTCAACGGTCATCGCATTCACTACGACTTCCCGTACGTCACGCAGGAAGAGGGCTATCCGGGCCTCGTCGTGCACGGCCCGCTCATCGCCACGCTGCTGCTCGACCTCGTGCACCGCGAGCGGCCCGACGCCACCATCGCAACGTTTGCGTTTCGCGCGGTACGGCCCACGTTCGCAGGCCACGCGTTCACGCTGTGCGGCAAGCTCGCGGACGACGCGCGCTCGGTGGAACTCTGGGCGAAAGACCACGACGGCTATCTGACGATGCAGGCCACCGCCACGCTGGCCTGAACGGCAACACGAACTACATAGCGAATTCATATCGATCATGCAAACCACGCAACAAGATTCGTTTCAGGATATCCGCGAAGCCGTGCGCGATCTGTGCCAGCAGTTCTCCGGTGAATACTTCCGCAAGATCGACGAGGCGCGCGGTTATCCCGAGGAATTCGTCGACGCACTCACGAAAGCGGGCTGGCTCGCTGCGCTGATTCCTCAGGAGTACGGCGGATCGGGTCTGGGCCTGACCGAAGCTTCGGTCATCATGGAAGAGATCAACCGCTCGGGCGGCAACTCGGGCGTCTGTCACGGCCAGATGTACAACATGGGCACGCTGCTGCGCCACGGCTCGGCCGAGCAAAAGCGCAAGTACCTGCCGAAAATCGCGAGCGGCGAACTGCGTCTGCAATCGATGGGCGTGACCGAGCCCACGACGGGCACCGATACCACGAAGATCAAGACGACGGCGGTACGCAAGGGCGACCGCTACGTGATCAACGGGCAAAAGGTGTGGATTTCGCGCGTGCAGCATTCGGACCTCATGATCCTGCTTGCGCGCACCACGCCGCTTGCCGACGTCAAGAAGAAGTCCGAAGGCATGTCGATTTTCGTGGTGGACCTGCGCGAGGCGATCGGCAACGGCCTCACCGTGCAGCCGATTCTCAACATGGTCAATCACGAGACCAACGAACTCTTCTTCGATAACCTCGAAATTCCGGCGGAAAACCTGATCGGCGAGGAGGGAATGGGCTTCAAGTACATCCTCGACGGCCTGAACGCCGAGCGCACGCTGATCGCGGCCGAATGTATCGGCGATGGCTACTGGTTCATCGACAAGGTGAGCGCCTACGCCAGGGAGCGCATCGTGTTCGGGCGGCCGATCGGACAGAACCAGGGCGTGCAGTTTCCCATCGCGCGCGCGTTCGTCAACGTCGAAGCCGCGAGCCTGATGCGCTTCGAGGCCGCGCGCCGCTTCGACGCGCACGAGGCCTGCGGCGCGCAGGCCAATATGGCGAAGCTGCTCGCCGCCGACGCTTCGTGGGAAGCCGCGAATGCATGCCTGCAGTTCCACGGCGGTTTTGGCTTCGCCTGCGAGTACGATGTGGAGCGCAAGTTCCGCGAGACGCGCCTCTACCAGGTCGCGCCGATCTCGACCAACCTGATCCTTTCGTACGTGGCGGAGCATGTGCTCGGCCTGCCGCGTTCGTTCTGACCGGAGGCGCGCGCCATGAGACCACTCGACGGCATCAAGGTCGTCACGCTCGAACACGCGATCGCTGCGCCTTTCTGCACGCGCCAGCTTGCCGATCTCGGCGCGCGCGTGATCAAGATCGAGCGGCCTGGCGTCGGGGACTTCGCGCGCGGCTATGACGAGCGCGTGCATGGACTCGCATCGCACTTCGTGTGGACGAACCGCTCGAAGGAAAGCCTCTCGCTCGACGTCAAGCACAAAGAGGCCGCGCCGATCCTCGACGCGCTGCTCGCCGACGCCGACGTGCTCGTGCAGAATCTCGCCCCGGGCGCCGCCGCGCGACTTGGACTGAGCTACGAAGCGCTCAGCGAGCGTTACCCGAAGCTGATCGTGTGCGACATCTCCGGTTACGGCGACGACGGCCCTTATCGCGAACGCAAGGCCTACGACCTGCTGATCCAGAGCGAATCGGGCTTCCTCTCCATCACGGGGTCGCCCGGCGAGCCCGCGAAGGCAGGCTGCTCGATCGCCGATATCGCCGCAGGCATGTATGCCTACTCGAACATCCTCAGTGCGTTGCTGATGCGCGGTCGCACCGGGCGCGGCTGCCGCATCGACGTTTCGATGCTGGAGAGCATGGTGGAGTGGATGGGCTATCCGCTCTACTACGCGATCGACGGGCAAACGCCTCCGCCACTCGCAGGCGCTTCGCACGCGACGATCTATCCCTATGGGCCGTTTCCCGCCGGCGACGGCAAGTCGGTGATGCTCGGCCTGCAGAACGATCGCGAATGGAAGCTCTTTTGCGAGCACGTGCTGTCGCAGCCGGAACTCGCCACCGATGAGCGCTTTGCCTCGAACTCCCAGCGTTCCGCGCGCCGTGCGGAACTGCGCGAACTGATCGTCGATGCGTTTTCGAAGCTGACCGCCGCGCAGGTCATTGAACGGCTCGACCGCGCCGGCATTGCCAACGCCCGGATGAACACGATGGCCGATGTTTGGGCGCACCCCCAACTGCAGGCACGCGAGCGCTGGCGCGAGGTGCAGACCCCGGCGGGGACCGTTCCGGCGCTGTTGCCGCCGGGCGCGCCTTGCGCATTCGATGCCCGCATGGATGCGGTGCCCGCGCTCGGTCAGCATACCGAATCAATCCTGCGTGAGCTTGGCTATGACGCGGCGCGCATCGGCGCGCTGCGCGAAGCCGGAGCCATCTGATCGCGTCTCGCGCTTCGCAAACCGACTCCACTGAACTACGCTGCCATGACAGATCATCCCAGCCGCGCGCTCGCGGCCTTCGCCTCGCAACTGCGCTTCGACGCGATTCCGACTCACGTGGTCGAGCGCGCCGTCAATCTTTACGTGGACTGGCTCGGCTCCGCGCTGGGCGGAAAGGGCGCGCGTCCGGTCGAAACGATTGCGCGCTTCGCACGTGCCGCGCGCGGTGGCACCGACGCGCAGGGGCCGTGCGACATCATCATCGACCGCACTCGCACCACGGCGTATTTCGCCGCGATGACCAACGGCGCCGCTTCGCATTTCGTCGAGCAGGACGACGTGCACAACGGCTCGGTGCTGCATCCGGCTACTGTCGTGTTTCCGGTGACGCTGGCACTCGCGCAGGCACTGGGCGCCTCGGGACACGAGTTCATCGCAGCCTCGGTGGCGGGTTACGAGGTGGGCATCCGCGTCGGCGAATTCATGGGACGTTCGCACTACAAGATATTTCACACGACTGGCACCGTGGGCACGATCGCGGCTGCCGCGGCCGCAGGTCGTCTGCTCAAGCTCACCCCTGAGCAGATGCTCGACGCATTCGGATCGGCGGGCACGCAGGCGAGCGGCTTGTGGGAGTTCCTGCGCGACGCGGCCGATTCGAAGCAACTGCACACGGCCATGGCGGCTGCGAATGGACTGATGGCCGCCCAGCTCGCGGCGGACGGGTTTCGCGGCGCGCAGCGCATTCTCGAAGGTGCACAGGGCATGGCGGCGGGTATGTCGAGCGACGCCGATCCCGCGAAGCTGGTCGATCGCCTGGGCGAGCGTTGGGCCACGGTCGAAACGTCGTTCAAGTATCACGCGGCGTGCCGTCATACGCATCCGGCCGCTGACGCGCTGCTGTCCGTGATCGAAGCGCACGGTCTGAATCCCGACGATATTGCGAGCGTGACAGCGCATGTGCATCAAGGCGCCATCGACGTGCTCGGCAGCGTGGTCGTGCCGAGCACCGTTCACCAGGCGAAATTCAACATGGGGACGGTGCTCGGACTGGTCGCCTATCGCGGCTATGCAGGCGTGAACGAGTTCGAGCGCGACTCCTCGGCGGACGATATCGCCGCGTTTCGCGAACGCGTGACGATGGCGCTGGACGAGGAAGTGGATCGCGCATATCCCGCCCGCTGGATCGGCAAGGTGAGCGTGACGACGCGCGACGGCCGGACGTTGCAGGGCCGCGTGGACGAGCCGAAGGGCGATCCGGGCAATACGCTCTCGCGCGAGGAGATCGGCGCGAAGTTCGTGCGGCTCGCGGCATTTTCGGGCGCAGCGAGCGAAAGCGATGCGCAGCGTCTGCTCGACGCGGCGTGGGGCATTGCCGAGGCGCAGCGCGTGGGCGCGCTGTTCGGCGAGAGGATGGGTGTATGAGCGCCGTGCTTTCCCGCTCGTATCTCTTCGTACCGGGCAACCGGCCCGAGCGCTTCGAGAAGGCGCGTGGCGCAGGGGCGGATGCCGTGATCTTCGATCTGGAAGATGCGGTTGCGCCGGACCAGAAGGGCGCGGCGCGCGACGCCGTGCTTGCGTCGCTGGACCCCGTGCGCCCCGTGTGGGTGCGCGTGAACGGCACCGACACGCCCTGGTTCGCCGATGATGTCGCGGCCCTCGCGGGGCACGCGGGCGTGGCGGGCATCATGTTGCCGAAGGCGGAAAGCGCGGAGCAGGTCGCGGCGGTGCGCTCAGGCGCGCACGGCGCGCTACACGTGTTGCCGATCGTGGAAACGGCGCGCGGCATCGCGGGCCTGGACGCAGTGTGTCGCGCACAAGGCGTGCTGCGCGTCGCGTTCGGCACGCTCGACTTTCAGGTGGATATGGGTATCGACGGCGACGGCGAGGAACTCGACGCGTTCCGTTCGCAGATCGTGCTGGCCTCGCGGCTTGCGGGCATTGCGGCGCCCGTGGACGGTGTTTCGACCGTATTCGACGATGCCGATCTTCTCGAGCGTGAAGCACGGCGTGGACGGCGATTCGGCTACGGCGGCAAGCTTTGCATTCATCCGAAGCAGATCGAGCCTGTGCATCGCGCGTACGCATGGAGCGAGGCTGAGCGCGCATGGGCGCAGCGCGTGCTCGATGCGGTGCAGGCGAGCGGCGGGGCGGCGGTGGCGCTCGAAGGCAAGATGGTCGACATGCCGGTGATCCTCAAGGCGCGGCGGATTCTGGGTGCTTGAACGCTTGCCGTCGTCGTAGAAGTTGCTGCGATGAAGTCGATAAAGAAGGCGCCTTGTTTTCACAAAGGCGCCTTCCGTTTTTTGCTGCCAGCCTGGCGGCGGTATTAGCCGATTGCCCGAGCGAGTTCCGGTACGGCCGTGAACAGGTCGCCCACGAGGCCGTAGTCGGCCACGCTGAAAATCGGCGCTTCTTCGTCCTTGTTGATCGCGACGATGACCTTCGAGTCCTTCATGCCGGCCAGATGCTGGATCGCACCCGAGATGCCGACGGCCACGTACAGCTGCGGCGCGACGATCTTGCCGGTTTGGCCGACCTGATAGTCGTTCGGCACGTAACCAGCATCCACCGCTGCGCGCGAGGCGCCAAGTGCGGCGTTGAGCTTGTCCGCGAGCGGCTCCAGAACCTTGGTGTAGTTCTCGCCGCTGCCCAGACCCCGGCCGCCCGAGACGATGATCTTCGCGCTCGTGAGTTCCGGACGGTCGAGCTTGGTCACTTCGCGGCTCACGAATTGTGAGAGTCCGCTGTCGGCTGCGGCTTCGATCTTTTCGATCGCTGCGTTGCCGCCAACGGCAGCGACTGCATCGAACGCCGTCGAACGGACCGTGATGACCTTGATCGGATCGACCGACTGCACCGTCGCGATAGCATTGCCCGCGTAGACCGGACGCTCGAACGTGTTGGCGCTGTGCACCGCGACGATGTCGCTGATCTGGGCGACGTCGAGCTTCGCGGCGACACGCGGCGTGACGCTCTTGCCCGCTGCCGTTGCCGGAGCCAGGATGTGCGTGTAGTTCTTTGCAATGCCAAGGACCGTCGCTTCGACGTTTTCCGCGATACCTTGTTCGAGTTGCGGCGCGTCGGCAAGCAGCACCTTTGCGACGCCTGCGATCTTCGCGGCGGCATCCGCTGCGGCTTGCGCATTGTGGCCCGCGACCAGCACGTGCACGTCGCCGCCAATTTTCTGTGCTGCGGCGACCGTGTTCAGCGTCGCGGCCTTGATCGAGTGATTGTCGTGTTCAGCTATTACCAGATTCACCAGATTCGTCATTTGTTTCGCTCCCCTTACAGCACCTTGGCTTCGGTTTTCAGCTTCTCGACCAGCGCCGCAACGTCGGGCACCTTCAAGCCTGCCGAACGCTTCGGCGGCTCGGCAACCTTCAGCGTCTTCAGACGCGGCGCGACGTCGACACCCAGGTCTTCAGGCTTGAGCGTCTCCAAAGGCTTCTTCTTCGCCTTCATGATGTTCGGCAGCGTGACGTAGCGCGGTTCGTTCAAGCGCAGGTCCGTGGTGACGACCGCGGGCAGCTTGAGCGACAGCGTTTCCGCGCCACCGTCCACTTCGCGCGACACGGTCGCGTTGCCGTCGGCCACGACCACCTTCGAGGCGAACGTCGCTTGCGGCAAGTTTGCCAGCGCAGCGAGCATCTGCCCGGTCTGATTCGAATCGTCATCAATGGCTTGCTTACCGAGGATGATCAGCGACGGCTGTTCCTTGTCGACGAGCGCTTTCAAAAGCTTCGCCACGGCGAGCGGCTGCAGATCGTCGTTCGACTCCACCAGCACGGCACGATCCGCGCCGATAGCGAGGGCCGTGCGCAGCGTTTCCTGGGCCTGCGAAACACCGCACGAAACGGCAATGACCTCGGTCGCCACGCCGGCTTCCTTCAGACGCACCGCTTCTTCAACGGCAATTTCATCGAACGGGTTCATCGAAAATTTCACATTGGCGATATCCACCCCCGTGCCGTCCGACTTCACTCGGACCTTCACGTTGTAATCGACCACGCGCTTGACGGGCACCAGAATTTTCAAGCTCTCTCTCCTCGATAGGGGCAATGCTTTCGTCACTGTGACAGACGCGTGAGCTGCGCGGAATTCAGCTTTGCGGAAGGCGTGCTTCGAGCACGCTAAAGCGGCACCGCGCAACCTGCATGGGCGCGAAGCGTCGCATGAAAGCAGCGCGCGTCGCAATCGTCCGTTCGAACGAAGCGGCGCGCGTGCAGGGGAAGGGGGGAGCGTCAGTGCTTCTTGTCGCGCACGAAGCGCAGTGCGAAGCGCACGAGCCGCGGCATGGTCACCGGGCGCAGCAGACGCTTGTCGTAGCCCGCAAAGCGCCGCTCGTTCTCGGCGAGACACAGGTGCATGAGTTCCGGTACGCTGATGTCCACGTCCGTCACCTGCTGCGCGCCGTTCATCGTGAAGTTGTTGTCGTGCCGGTGTTCGTTGCCCTCTGCATCCATGGCGCGCGCGAGGCCAACGCGTTCCCACGCCAGAAAGGCCCAGACGCCGGCCACCTTCAACTCGAAGCGAATGCGTTGCCACCAGTTGAGCCGGACGCGGTGCCAGGCCACCCAGTTCGCGAACAGCAGGATATGGCGGCATTCTTCCTGCATGACGGGCTCGAACGTGTCGATGAGTTCGGGCGGAAAGAGGCCCGAGCGTCGCGCCACTTCGAAGAGGCCGAACGCGAAGAAGCTGTCCACGCATTCGCTGTAGCCCGTCACGAGGTAAGCCCATTCGGCGTCCTTGGGGTACACGTAGGGCGGCTCGCTCGCGAGCTTGATGCCGTACGCCGCCACCATGCGCGAGAGCACTTCCTTGTGGCGGTTCTCCTCCCACGCGTTGAGTGCGAGCGCGTCGCGCATTACGGCGTCGTCGAGCGAGGCGGCATAGGCGGCCATGCGCAGGCGCGCGCGGCCTTCCGTTTGCACGGCGATGTCCCAGATGGGCAGATCGGTAATGCGCTTGAGCGCCGCGGCTTCGAGCTGCGGCCAATCGAGTACCGAGGGCCGGTAAGGATTGAAGGTCTCGCGGAACATGCGGCACATTTCGTCGCGATGCACGTCGGAGCCCGGCGTGAGCGCACCGGTGACATGGCTCGTCCAGTGGCGCGTGTTGCGCTCGGCGGCGTCGAGCGTTTCGCGGTCCGGACGCTCGACGGGCAACGCTGGCGCGTGGAAGCCGGGAATCAGTTGCGACGCATCGAAGGCGTCGAGGATCAGGTCGTCCATCTCGCTGTTCTTTTGCTGGCGGCAAAGGCACGCAGTGCAGAAGAGATTGCAGTCGTCGCAAGAGCTTACTTCGAACCGGCGCGATGCGCGATGAGCGCGACGTGCCGTCGAATCGTTAGCTATCGTTCAGACGTCGCGCAAGAAGGCCGACTGCCGCTTCCGATCGAGTCTGTCTCGTTCGGCGCAATAACGGGCCGCCCCATATCGAATCGTTGAACAATCGCGGCGCGAACGAGCGGGCCTGAGCATGGCGGTGCGGCACGCTTGCCGCGTGGGGTAGCGGGTCGTCATGGAAAACGCGGCACACGCGGCAAGTGCGCTCGCCGCGCATCGCGCTTTCGTGGACTTCAACGCAATTGCGCAAAGGCGATCAACAGCACCATCCCGCCGATAGCGCCGTCGAGCACGCGCCATGCACCCGCACGCCGGAACAGCGGCGCAAGCACGCGTGCGCCGTAGCCGAGCGCGACGAACCACACCGCGCTCACGGACATCGCGCCGATCGCGAAGGCGAGGCGGCTGCCCTGCGGTTCTCTCGCGCCAGCCGTGCCGATCAGCAGGAAGGTGTCGAGATAGACGTGCGGATTGAGCCAGGTGAACGCGAGCGTCATGAGGATGATCGGCCAGGCGCGCTGTTCGGGCGCATCCGCCGCGGCATGGCTCTCCAGCACCGCGTGCGACGGGCGCACCGCACGGCGCAGCGCGCCGATGCCGAACCACACGAGCCACGCGAGCCCCACGTACAGCACGATGTGCACGAAGGTCGGATAGCGCTCGACGAGCGCCGAAGCGCCGCCTACCCCCGCGCCGATCAGCACGAAATCGGACAGTGTGCAGAGCAGGACGATCTTGCCGACGTGCGAGCGCAGGATGCCCTGACGCAGCACGAACGCATTCTGTGCGCCGATCGTGACGATGAGCGAGGCGCAGAGCGCCGCGCCGTGGGTGAAAGCGAGCCAGTTCATGACGGTTGCGAAGAAAGTAGGCGCCGCGGGCGGCGCGGTGCGCAGCGCCTGCGGTCATTGGACATCGACAGGGAATGGCGTTAGTCTGCCGCCAGGAGCCGCATAAGCAAAGCTCATTTTCATTAACCGGATTAAGGAACGCTAATGCTCGACTATGCCTTGCTCGATGCGCTCGCCGCCGTCGTGCGGCATGGTTCGTTCGATCGCGCCGCGGGCGCACTCAACGTTACGCCCTCGGCGGTTTCGCAGCGCGTGAAGCTGCTGGAGGAGCGCGTGGGCACTGTGCTAGTGAAGCGCGGCCAGCCTTGTGTCGCGACGGCTTCCGGCGCGCTGCTGTGCCGTCACACGGAGCGCGTGCAATTGCTCGAGGCGGAGCTGGGCGGGGCGATGCCGACCTTCACGAGCGCGCTGGGGGCGGCGCGGCCGACGCTACGGGTGGCCGTGAACGACGACAGCGTGGGTACCTGGTTCATCGACGCCGTGGCGGGCTTCTGCGTCGAGCGCGGCGTTCTGCTCGACCTCGTGATCGACGACCAGGATCACACCGCGCAACGCATGCGCGACGGGAGCGTGCAGGGCGCCGTCACGACGCAGGCCGAGCCCGTGCAGGGCTGCCGCTCGACGCGCCTCGGGCGCATGCGGTACCTCGCGGTGTGCTCGCCGGCGTTCTTCGAGCGGCATTTCGCGCAAGGGGTGACGCGCGACACGCTGCGCCACGCGCCGTGCGTCGAGTTCAATCCCAAGGATCAACTGCAAAAGCGCTTCATTCGCCGCATTACGCGCGCGCAGATCGACGCGCCGCTGCACTGGATTCCTCATGTGGCCGGGTTTCTGCGCTGCTGCCTGAACGGTCTGGGCTGGGGCATGTGCCCGGAGCGCATGATCGCGCCGCATCTCGCGCGTGGCGAACTCGTCGAGCTCACGCCCGGCCGCGCGCTCGACGTCGAACTGTACTGGCAAAGCTGGCGGCTTTCCATTGGCTGGCTCGACGACTTCGGCGCCATGCTCAAGGTGCGCGCCGGCGAATTTCTCGATCAGGGCCGCGGGACATAAGATGCGCGCCGCGCGATAGCTTCATTCGTTTGTCTTTATCCACGGATTCAATGGTGGATTAGTGTGCTGACTTTCGGTGCGCACGACAGGGCTCGTAACATCACCGTTTTGTTGCTATTTCTCTCCTGCGAGTTGCACAATGTCAGCATTGGGTCGCGGCAATGCATCTAAAGCAATATCCGAAATCCATTAATTGCTTTTCGAATAGTGGAATGCTTCGATATTCTATGGGTGTGGAGAATGCAAGCTTCGTGCGAGAATTTCGCGTCCAATAGACTGACGTTTAGTATGTGATATGTCTGATGCACCAATGTCGAATAGATGCATTGCGTTTCATTGATCGGTCACGTCCCGTGTGTAAGAGTGGAGCCGTCGCGATGCGGGTAAAGACCGCGAGACCGGCCATGGGCGGGCATTTCGGGCTTTATGCGCGCGCGTGGCGCAGCGGGCGCTGTAACAATTCAGTTATGTGGAAAGTCGCGCGACGCGTGACATCCAGGCCTGAAACCGGTTATTTTTTCCGCAGTGAGATTGTTAAGTATCATCAAATCGGCAAAAAAGTTCACGGATGTAAAGAAACCAACATTGGAGGCGTACAGCCGGAACTGAAAGCTCTGCCGTCTCGTCTTTTGCGTTTCGCATTATCGTGTGAAAATTGCGTTTTTCCTGTGGATTGCGAGTTGGACACGCTATAATCCGGACGTGGCAGAGTGCTTATTCGACCGGCATATTTGAATCGTTTCCACGTGCACGAGGTGCATTATGACGAAATTAGATACCGGCAGCGTTTGGCAACAAACCATTGACCTTCTGTCCGCGGCTTCCGAGCCGTTAAGCCTGGACGGCGAATTCGAAGGCGGCAGAAGCTGCAAACCGGTACCCATCACACGCGGCGCATCGGAGGCGGCGAACCGGCGGCGCGCCACCGTCCGTTCGTGGGATGCGCAGGGCATCACCTTGATCCGGCGGCATGATCCGGACAGCATCACCGTTTGCTGGAGCGACGCCACCTATGGCCGTTACTCCGACCAGTTGTGGCGGGTCTGCACGGCGCGCCGCAGCGCCGTTTGTGCGCTGACCGGCGAGAAGATCCGCCGCGGCGACGCGGTGTTCCGGCCGAGCCCCAATCGCCGTCACCGCCCGGCCAATGCCGACGCGATGATCCTCGCGAGCAAGCTCGACAACCTGCCCAACGCCGTGGTCGCGGCGCGTCTGGACGAGGCGCTGGCCGCCTGAGCGGCGTCCCAGGGCGCACCGGTCGCCCGCGCGGGTATGCCACCCGCCGTTCACATGCCACGTGGCTGGTCACACCTCGTCATGCTCATGTCATGAACTGCACAAGAACAAAACGGCGCCCCAAGGGCGCCGTTGTTCGTTTGCAGGGTGAAAGGCGGGTCGCCGCCATCCGTCGGCGCAGGCGCAACCGGCGCCCGCCCCGGCGGCGCACCGCTCACACGGTGGCGTCGCGGGCGTTTTCCTCTTCGAGCGCGTCGCGCGTCTCGGGCATCGCAAGCCAAACCAGCAGCACGGCGGCGGCGCCCGCGCTCGCGAGCGCGAGGAAGCTCACCGTATTGCCCAGGTGATCGGCGATAAAGCCGGCAAGGGCCGTCGAAAGCGTCGCCCCGATCCCCGCCGACAGTCCGAAGAGCCCGATACACAGGTTGTAGCGGCCCTTGCCCCCCGCCACGTCGGCGGCGATGAGCGGCAGCATCACGCCGAACACGGCGGCCGACAGGCCGTCGAGCATCTGCACCGGGACGAGGAAGTAGGGGTTGCCGACGGCGGCGAACAGCAGCGCCCGCAGCGGCAGCGCGCAAAAGCCCAGAATCAGCACGGGGCGGCGCCCCCAGGCCTGCGCGGTGCGGCCGACCCAGGGTGACATCAACGCGACGATGGCTTGCGGCACGATGATGCACGCCGCGATCACGAGCTGAACGTTGTCGCCCATGCCGGCCGTCACTTCGCCGGCGGCGAGGTTGAGCATCGCGGCGTTCGAGAGGTGGAACAGCACCACACAGGCCGCGAAGGTCAGCATGCGCCGGTCGCGCAGCAGGTCGAGGATCGTTTCGCGCGGTTCGCCGGCAACTGCCGCGGCGGCCTTGCCGGGCCTGGCCGCGGGTTTGGCGTAGGCGGCGTTCTGGTCGTACTCGATCATCGCGAGCGCGACGAGCGCGGGCAACGCGAGCGCAGCCGTCAGCCAGAACACGGAGCGCGGCGACCAGTACTCGCCGCACAGGCCCATCAGGCCGGCGGCCACCGCGCTGCCGATCGAGGCCCAGCGCGCGTTGCGGCCAAGCCGGTCGCCCAGGTTCTGGCGGCCCACCAGCGCGAGGGCGAGCGCCGCCATGGCCGGCACGAGCATGCAGCTGGCGAAGCCGTGGAAGACCTCGGCGGCCATCACCGCCACGACGGTCGGGCTCGCGGCGAGCAGGACGGCAGAGATGATGATCGCGATGATCGCCCACGCGGCGGCGGCCTTCTTGTTGCGCAGGGCGTCCACAGCGGCGCCGCCCGGCACCTGGCTCACCATCGCGCTGATCGTGCCCACAGAAAGCGCCAGGCCGATCTCGCCCTGGGTCCACTTGTGCGATGCCAGATACGACGCAATGAACGGCCCGAAGCCCGTCTGTACGTTCGCCACGAAGAAGTTCAGCCAGTCGAGCGCGCGCACGCTGCGCTGGCCTGGATTGGGTTGTTGCATGGTGCCGTCCGTCATTTGGCACCGTGGGCATTGGCCGCCGAGGCGACGGGCGATGCAGCGGGCGCGGCTTGCGCAGCCGAAGCAGCCGAAGTGGCGGAAGCGGCCGAAGCGGCCGGGGCCGGGGCCGGCGGCGGCGGGGCGGCGGGCGTGACCGCGTGCACCGGCTGGTCGGGTGCGTAGGGCGGCGAGGCATCCACCTGCTGGTCGCTCATTTCGAGCTGCGCTTCGAGCGTGTTGTTCTTCGTGACGAAGTGCAGCGCCGACCAGTCGGCCGCGATCGTATGACGTTTCTCGAGCGTGCCGCTCACGTCGAGCACGACGGCCTGCGGGGCGGCGCTGCCGTCGAGCAGCACGTCGACGACGCGGCCGACCTTGCCGCCGTTGGCGCGTTCCACGTCCGCGTCGAGCATGGGCAGGCGCGTCGCGCTCGCCTCGGGGTTGCCGGGCTGCGGCGCACCGGCCTTGGGCCGGTCGGGAACCTGCAGCTGGCTGGCCGGCAGGGCGAGCGTGATGGCGGGCGTTTTCGCCTGGGTATTCACGCGCACACCACTCCACGGGAAGTTGGCCTTGCGGTCGCCAATGCCCATGAAGCCCTGCAGGTTCACCACGACGTCGACGGGCTTGCCGCCGGGGCCCGTGACCATGTCGACGGCGCGGCCCACGACCTTGCCGTCGGTCTTTTGCACTTCGCTGTCGAGCAGCGTGCGGAAGGTGCCGCGCTCGAGCGTGCGTACCTGCACGATGGGCGCGGGGGGGGGCGCCGGCGGGGCGCTGGCGGGCGCGGGCGGCGCTGGCGCGGGACGGCGGCGGTGCACCGGCGCGGGGCGCGGCTTCTTCGGCGCCGGCTTCGCCGTGCCCCCCGCTTCCGGCTCGCTCGCCATCTCGGGCGCGGACGCGGCCTCGGGCTCGCTCGCGGCCGGCTCGGGCTCCGTGGCTACGGGCGCTTCCGGCTCGGGCGGCGGGGCCGGCCGGAATAGGCTGCAGCCCGAAAGCGTGAGCAGAATCAGCAGCGTAAGGGCGTACGGGAAGTGAAAAACGGGACGTGCGCAACGCAGGAAGCCGCGTCTCATCTACTGAAACTCCTTGGAGCAGCCGTCGCGACGCGCGCGCGGCAGGGGAAACCGGGTCGGGATGCGTGAGTGTAACCCGCGCACCGGCCCGATCCGCTTAATGACGGCGTCAAGGCGACCAGCGTGGGCGGCCGGCTGGTCGACTCGCCGCAAGCGCCGCGCCGGGACGATCGCGCTTCGTCATACGAAACCAGCCCCGGTGCACGCGGCAACGGCCCGCTTCACGCCCAGGTGTAAACGCGGGGCCGGCCTCCGCGCCGTGCCCTGTACACGGGCATATAAGCATCGCGGCATGAACGCAATGCGATTCGTGCGATGGGAGCGCAAATCGTGTTCGCCTAACCTTCGCTCCATCCATAAGAGATGTCAAAACGATGAGCGCCTGGAAGTGGAAGAAGGCGCCGGCAACGCGTCGACACGACTAATTCAATTCGAGACGAACCTGATGACGGATCGGGCTGGTGAGCCGTGAACCGTTTCAGCATGCTGATAAAGGAGGCACTCACCATGATCGAACCCCACGCGCAGCCGCTCGCCGGTGCGACCGCCGCCGAAGTCGAGTCCCCAGATTCATTGGGCCCGGCCTCGGGTTTCATCGACCGTTATTTCGACATTGCCGAGCGCGGCAGCTCGCTGCGTCAGGAGACGATTGCGGGCGTCACCACCTTCCTCGCGATGGTCTATTCCGTGTTCGTCGTGCCGGGCATGCTCGGCAAGGCGGGCTTCGACACCAGCGCCGTGTTCGTGGCCGTGTGCCTGACCACGGCGTTCGGCTCGCTGCTCATGGGCCTGTGGGCGCGCCTGCCGATCGCCATCGGCTGCGCCATTTCGCTGACGGCGTTCACCGCCTTCGGCCTCGTGCTCGGCAAGGGCCTGAAGCCCGAAGTCGCGCTCGGCGCGGTGTTCCTCATGGGTCTCGTGTTCACGGGCATTTCGGTGACGGGCGTGCGCTCGTGGATCCTGCGCAACCTGCCGCACGGCATCGCGCATGGGACGGGCATCGGCATTGGCCTCTTCCTGCTGCTGATCGCCGCCAATGACGTGGGCCTCGTGGTCAAGAATCCGGGCGCGGGCCTGCCGGTCTCGCTCGGCCATATCACCTCGCTGCCCGTGATCCTTTCCGTGGTCGGCCTCGCCGCGATCTTCGGCCTCGTGCGCCGCCGCGTGCCGGGCTCGATCCTGATCGTGATCGTCGCGATCTCCGCGCTCGGTCTCGCCATCGATCCGGCCGTGAGCTTTCATGGCGTGTTCGCGTGGCCTTCGCTGTCGGCGCCGGGCCATGCCTCGCTGATCGGCGCGATGGACATCAAGGGCGCGCTCTCGCTCGCCGTGCTGCCGAGCGTGCTGGCGCTCGTGATGACGGCCGTGTTCGACGCGACCGGCACGATCCGCGCCGTGGCAGGGCAGGCGGGCCAGCTCGACGCGAACGGGCGCATCGTCAACGGCGGGCGCGCGCTCACGGCCGACTCGGTCAGCTCGATCTTCTCGGGCTTCCTGGGCGGCGCGCCGGCGGCAGCCTATATCGAATCGACGGTGGGCGTGGCCGCGGGCGCGAAGACGGGCCTAGCCGCCGCCACGGTAGGCGTGCTGTTCCTCGCGGTGATGTTCTTCGCGCCGCTCGCGGGCCTCGTGCCCTCGTATGCGACGGCGCCCGCGCTGATGTACGTCGGCCTCATGATGCTCTCGAGCGTGAGCCGCCTCGACATGGCCGATATGGTCGACGCGATGTCGGGCCTCGTATGCGCCGTGTTCATCGTGCTTACGGCGAACATCGTCACGGGCATCATGCTGGGCTTCTGCACGCTCGTGATCGGCCGCGTGGTGAGCGGCGAGATCCGCAAGCTGAACGTGGGCACGGTGGTGATCGCCGGCGTGCTGGCCGCGTTCTACCTGGGCGGCTGGGCCATCTGATCATCGGATGACCCGGTCATTCGCCCGGCGGCCATGGCGGCCCGCCCGGGCGGCTGCACGGCCCGCGTCGCTTCACGGCGGCGCGGGCCGTGTGGCTTTTGCGCGCTATGTTCCGGCGCGCTACCCGGGCAGCACGCTGTTGCGAGCCTTGGCCGCTTTGCGCGGCTTGCGTGGCTTGGGCTCCACGCCAATGCGCGGGTCGCGCGCGAGCACGAGCGCGCTCAACTGCGCGGCCGTGTCTTCGAACGCGGCATCGGCTTGCGGCACATAGAGCCATTTGCCGAGCACGGGGTGCACTCGCAACGCCGGCATCGCTTCGATGAGCGACGCATGGTTTTCCCGCGACGTGCAGACCAGTACGCCGTTGAAGGGCGGGTCGCGGTCGGCGGCCACGAGGCACAGCAGGCCGTCGAGATAGGCGGCGTCGCAGCCGAACATCGGCTTGCGGATATAGCCGGCCTCGCGCTCGAAGGCGTCGAAGATCCAGAGCAGTGAGTTGCGGATTTTGGACGGCATGGCGTGATGGGGCGGAGAGAGCGGGGCGCGGCGCGCAGAAATCGCCATTCTAGTGGCGCCGATGCGGCCGTGCGCACCGCCGCTCGCGGACGACTTACGCATGTCTTGACATCGCTCGCTCGTCGCCTATGCTAAACCACATGGTTAAGTATGAAGACGCCACCCTCGACCGCACCTTCGCGGCGCTCGCCGATCCCACGCGGCGCGCGCTGCTGGCGCGCCTCGCGCAGCACGACGAGCTCTCGGTGAGCGCGCTCGCACAGCCATTTGCGATGTCGCTGCCCGCGGTCATGAAGCATCTGGACGTTCTCGCTCAGGCGGGCCTCGTCACGCGCGCGAAGACCGGCCGCACCGTGGCGTGCCGGCTCGCCGCCGGGCCGATGGAGGACGCGATGCAGTGGCTCGCGCACTATCAACGCTTCTGGAGTGAAACGCTCGATCGACTCGCCGCTTTCGTGGAGGAAGATGCATGTCTACCCAACCCGCAGCCGGACCTGGCAACGCCCCGCAAGCTCCCAGCCTCACCATCCGGCGACGTCTCAACGCCACGGCCGCGAAGGTCTACGCGGCGTGGACGCAGCCGTCGCAACTGATGCGTTGGATGCACCCGTTCGATACCACCTGCATTCACGCCGAAGCCGACGTGCGCGAGGGCGGGCGCTTTCGCGTGATCATGCGCGGTGCGAACGGCGAAGACCACGATGTGAGCGGCACGTATCTCGAAGTCGTGCCCGACGAAAAGCTCGTCTTCACGTGGGTGTGGCGCAGCACACCGGAGCGCGAGTCGCTCGTCACGGTGACGCTGCGCGCCGACGGGTCCGCCACTGACCTCACGCTCGAGCACGAACGCTTCTTCGACGAGGCGGCGCGCGACTCGCACAACGAGGGCTGGACGAGTTCGATCGATCAACTGGTGGCGCTGTTCGACTGAACGGCGCTCATTCAAGCGCACGGAGGAATCGAAAGATGGAATCGCACAAGATCGTTTCGCAGACCGAATGGCTGGAGGCCCGTAAGGCGCTTCTCGCCGAAGAGCGCGCCTTCACGCACGCACGCGACGCGCTGGTGGCCAAGCGCCAGGCACTGCCGTGGGTGAAGGTCGAGAAGACCTATACATTCGAGACACCGCAAGGCCCGCGCACGCTTGCGCAGCTATTCGGGCCGCGCAGCCAGCTGATCATTTACCACTTCATGCTCGGGCCGGAGTGGGAAGAGGGGTGCCCGGGCTGCTCGTTCCTGTCCGATCACGTGGACGGCATGCTGCCGCATCTGGAGCATCACGACGTGACTTACGTGGCCGTTTCGCGCGCGCCGCTCGCGCAGATCGAAGCGTTCAAACAACGCATGGGCTGGCGATTTCCGTGGGTTTCGTCGCATGCGAGCGACTTCAACTTCGACTATCACGTATCGTTCAGCGAAGGCGACAAGGCGCGCGGCAAGGCGATCTACAACTACATCGAGCAGGACTACATGAGCGACGAGCTGCCCGGCGTCAGCGCGTTTTATCGCGACGAAGCGGGCAACGTGTATCACACGTATTCGACCTACGCGCGCGGTGGAGAGATGTTGATCGGCACCTATGCGATGCTGGAGTTGACCGCAAAGGGACGCAACGAAGAGAAGGATATGCGCGAGTGGATGCGCCACCACGATCGCTATGAAGACGCGCCCGCGCCGGCGTCGTGCTGTGCGCACGAGAAGCAGTAGATGCGTTGGGCGGACAGTCGTTAGCGCAACGAAAGAAAGCTGCGCCGGTCGCGAATGAATCGGGAAAAGAGCGCGTTACAGCGACATGTCGAACGCGGGGCGCAGCAGTACTTCGATCGCCATCACGACGAGTCCCATCGCGCCGGCGGCGAGCGTCAGCGTGCCATATTCGTCGTAGCGCGTGTCGTAGAGGCACGCGACGATGAACAGGATGGCCAGCAGGTTGGTTAGCCAGTAGAAGTTCAGCGCGAGGAGCATCGGCGTATCCGGTACCGGCGGGCAGCGCGCCGGCGGCGAGTGCAAGACGCTCGGATTCTAGCGGAGCGACCTTACGGATACGCAACAATTAGGTGCGCTACAACACTTATTTTTGCGCGATCGGCGCTTTTAGCATCTCGTTGCGGATCCAGTCCGTGACCGAGGTGCGCCGCGGTTGCCAGCCGAGCAGCGTGCGGGCGCGCTCGCCGCGCACGCGGCTGTTCGAGCCGAGGCCGTAGGACGCCATTTCGTAGCCCCATTCTTCGATCGCGGCTTCGAGCGGCCAGTCCTGCGGCGCGCCCAGACCCATCACGTCGGCGAGCGCCGTGGTCATGTCGCGGAAGTTCGCTTCGCCGCTTTCCACGAAGTAGAACGTGCCCGCGGGCGTGTTTTCGAGCGCGAGGCGATAGAGTTCGGCGACGTCGTCGACATGCACGTTCGACCAGATGTTCAGTCCGCGCCCCACGTGACGCATCACGCCGCTCTTCTGCGCCTGGCGGACGAGCCGCGGCAACTGTACGCTCGCGGCGCCCGGCACCGCGCCCACGCCATAGATCAGCGTATTGCAGAGCACGGCACTCTTCACGCCGCGCGCGGCGGCCGCGAGCACGAGATTGTCGATGGCCACGCGCGGCGCCTTGTCGGCGGTCGGCTCGGGCAGGGCGTCTTCGCGATAGATGTGCGCGGTCGCCTCGCCGCCCGACGCGTCGCCCACGATGCTCGAGCCGCTCGTATGCAGGAGCGTCTTGCCGGAGCCTTCGAGCGCGTCGATGAGCGCCTCGACCGCGCCGCGGTGGTCGCTGCTCGCCGCGTTGACCACGGCGTCGGCGTCGCGTGCTTCTGCCATTAGCGTCGCGCGGTCGTCGAGATCGCCCTGTACGGGCGTGATGCCGAGCTTTTCGAGGTCGGCGAACTGCTCGGGCCTGCGCACGAGACCGCGCACCGTGTGGCCCGCGCGCACGAGATGCGCCGCGATCGAGCCGCCGATAAATCCGCCTGCGCCTGTCACGAAGACTTTCATGAGTGGCTCCTGATCCTGTCTTGATTGCGATGGAAGCCAGTATCGGGGCATCCGGGTTTTGCAAAAACCGTGTTAGTCTCAAATGAATATTGACTGCGGATCAAGAATGTCCACGATGAAGACGTCGACCGACGAACTGCTCGTATTCGTCACCGTGATCGATGCGGGGTCGATTACCGCCGCGGCCGAAAAGCTCGAGCAGACCGTCTCGGGCGTGAGCCGCGCGCTGACACGGCTCGAAAAGCAGCTCGGTGTCGCGCTGATCCTGCGCACGACGCGGCGCCTGCAACTCACCGAAGAGGGCGAGCTGTTCCTCGATCGCGCCCGCGCCATTCTCGCGGCGCTGGCGGACGCCGAGGAGGCCGTCACGCGCCACCGCGAGCGTCCCTCCGGGCGGTTGCGCGTGGATGCGGCCACGCCGTTCATGCTTCACTGCATCGTGCCGCACGTCGCGGCATTCGCCGACGCGTATCCCGAGATCGAACTCGAACTCACGAACAACGAGCGCATCGTCGATTTGCTGGAGCAGCGCGTGGATATCGCCATTCGCATCGGCACGCTGCAGGACTCCACGCTGCACGCGCGCTCGCTCGGCACGAGCCGTTTGCGCATCGTCGCGAGTCCCGGCTATCTCAAGGCACACGGCACGCCGCGCAGCGTGGCCGCGTTGCGCGAGCATCGGCTGATCGGCTTTACGGCGCCCGCGCATCTGAACGGCTGGCCGCTGCGGCTGGCGGGCGGCGACGAAACGCACACGGCCGCAAAGACCCAAGCGACCGAGCCCGGCTACACGATCGCGCCCGCGCTTTTGGCCTCGAGCGGCGAGACGATCCGCCAGCTCGCGCTCGCCGGCAGCGGCATTGCGTGCCTCTCCGACTTCCTCACGACGGCCGACCGCGAGGCGGGCCGCCTCGTCACCGTGCTCGACGACGCGCTGGTCGAATCGCGCCAGCCGATCCACGCGGTCTACTACCGCAGCGCGGCGCTCGCCGCACGCGTGCAATGCTTTCTCGCGTTTATCGGGGGCAGGCTGCAACTCGACGCGTGACGGGCGCCGGCGGCGCTCTCGTGGATAATCCCAGGCTACACGGGCCGCAAAGGGGAGTTGTATAGACAGGCGCGCCAGGCTAGACTTCGGCCACTTTCGCGACTTGTATAGACAGGATTCGACCATGCTCCCGACCCTTCGCCTCACGCCCGGCCATCTGACCCTGCCCCAACTGCGCCAGATCGCGCGCGAGGCAGTGCGGCTCGAGCTCGATCCTGCCAGCTTCGCGGCCATCGACGCAGGCGCACGCGCCGTTGCCGAGATCACGGCGAAGGGCGAGCCCGCCTATGGCATCAATACGGGCTTCGGGCGTCTCGCGAGCACGCATATCCCGAGCGACCAGCTCGAACTGCTGCAGCGCAACCTGGTGCTCTCGCACGCCGTGGGCGTGGGTGCGCCGATGTCGCGCCCGGTCGTGCGTCTGCTCATGGCGCTGAAGCTGTCGAGCCTCGGCCGCGGCTATTCGGGCATCCGCCGCGAAGTGATGGACGCGCTCATCACGCTGTTCAACGCCGACGTGCTGCCGCTCATTCCCGTGAAGGGCTCGGTGGGCGCCTCGGGCGACCTCGCGCCGCTCGCGCATATGTCGGCGGTGCTGCTCGGCATCGGCGAAGTGTTCATCCGCGGCGAGCGCGCCAGCGCCGAAGCCGGTCTCGCGGCTGCGGGCCTCAAGCCGCTCGCGCTGCAGGCCAAGGAAGGTCTCGCGCTGCTCAACGGCACGCAGGCTTCGGCCGCGCTTGCGCTCTACAACATGTTCGCGATCGAGGACCTCTACCGCACGGCGCTCGTCTCGGGCGCGCTCTGCGTGGACGCGGCGGCAGGTTCGGTGAAGCCGTTCGACGCGCGCATTCACGAACTGCGCGGCCATCGCGGCCAGATCGAGGCGGCCGCGGCCTATCGCACGCTGCTCGAAGGCTCGGCGATCAACCTCTCGCACCGCGACTGCGGCAAGGTCCAGGACCCGTACTCGCTGCGCTGCCAGCCGCAGGTGATGGGCGCGTGTCTCGACCAGATGCGTCACGCAGCGCAGGTGCTGCTCATCGAAGCGAACGCGGTGTCGGACAATCCGCTGATCTTCCCGGAAACGAACGAAGTGCTTTCGGGCGGCAACTTCCACGCGGAGCCGGTGGCCTTCGCCGCCGACAATCTCGCGCTGGCCGCGGCCGAAATCGGCGCGCTGGCCGAGCGCCGCATCGCGCTGCTCATCGACGCCACGCTTTCGGGCCTGCCGCCTTTCCTCGTGAAGGACGGCGGCGTGAACTCGGGCTTCATGATCGCGCACGTCACGGCGGCCGCACTGGCGTCGGAAAACAAGACGCTCGCGCATCCGGCTTCGGTCGATTCGCTGCCGACCTCGGCAAACCAGGAAGACCACGTGTCGATGGCGACGTTCGCCGCGCGCAAGCTCGCCGACATCGCCGACAATACGGCCAACATCCTCGCGATCGAACTGCTCGCCGCGGCCCAGGGCGTGGACCTGCGCGCGCCGCACCACACGAGCCCTGCGCTTGCGCATGTGATGCAGTCGGTGCGCGCCGAGGTGCCGCATTACGACCTCGACCGCTACTTCGCGCCGGATATCGAAGCGATTGCGCGTCTCGTGCAGAACGGTGCCATCGCTTCGCACAGCCCGTTGGCATTCGAATCCGAGGCGCAGTAAAGCGCAAGCACGCGCGATCACGCACAAGCAGACGCCAAGCCAAAGCACGGGCCAACGCGATGAACGCTCCCGCATACCAGGGCATCAAGGACTTCGTCCTCGCGCGCATTCACGCCGGTGAGTGGAGTGAGGGCGACCAGGTGCCTTCGGAGAACGAACTGGCGCGCGAGTTCAAGGTCGCGCGCATGACCGTGAACCGGGCGTTGCGCGAACTCACCGCGGAACAGGTGCTCACGCGCGTGCAGGGCGCGGGCACCTTCGTCGCGCGGCCGAAGTACGAATCGACGCTCGTCGCCATCCGCAGCATCTCCGACGAAATCCTCGCGCGCGGGCACCACTACCGCGCCGAGGTGCTCGAGATCGGCGTGCATCGCGCCGACGAGGCGCTCGCCGTCGAAATGGGGCTCGCCGCGAACGATCAGGTGTTCAACTCGCGGGTGCTTCACTTCGAAAACGACGAGCCCGTGCAGCTAGAAGAGCGCTGGGTCAATCCCGCCGTCGCGCCCGATTACGCGGCGCAGGACTTCACGCACATTACGCCGAACCAGTACCTCGTGCATGTCGCGCCGCTGCAGGGCGTGGAGTATCGCATCGAGGCGCTCGCCCCCGAGGCGCAGACGCGCGCGCACCTCGCCATGGGGGAGGCCGAGCCGTGCCTCGTATTGCACCGGCGCACCCGCTCGCGTGGGCTCGTCGCCTCGGTCGCCAATCTCTGGCATCCGGGCAGCCGTTACCGCTTCACGGGCCATTTCTAAGCCCTGCCAAGGTCCGGCCGCGCCGCTCGCCGTCATTTCCTCAGTCATTTCCCCGTGCACGGCCGACAGTCGTCGGCATGTGCCTTGCTCCCTTTACCGTTAGCTGACCCTATTGCTAACGACAGCGCGCGTACGGGGCAGACGGCCCGCGAAAGCGCGCGTGGTGCGCCGCAGCCTTTATCATTGGCAGATGACGCGAACGAAGGAGGAGCTCCGCAATGGACGATGCCAACGCCACGCTCATGCCGATGTGGCGTGCCAATCTGGCGCTGCTCACGCGCGAGGTCGGGTCGGCCACCCGGCTCGCGCGCATGATGACGTTTTCCGCGAGCTACATGAAGCTGATCGTGTCGGGCCAGCGCGACTTCAGCGCGGAGTTCGTGCGCGGCGTGGAAGCCGTCACGGGTTTGCCAGAAGGCTGGATGGACGTGAAGCACGACAGCGCCGAGGTGCCCGACGAGACGCGCGAAGCGATCGCGAGCGAGACGCCACGCGCGCGCTTTCGCGGCACCGCGCATCCGGTACGCAAGGCGCCTGTGCTGCGCGTCGAGCCGATCTTCGGCCAGGGCGCGAAGCGCGAGGAAGCGACGGCGACGCCCGAGGCGCACCGGCGTCTCGCGGGCACGCGCAAGATCCGCGATCTCGCCGCGCAGGACGTGCGCAAGCTCGAGCGCTACCTGAGCGTGCCGCCGGTCGAGCCCGCGGTGCTGCGCTCGCGTATCGAAGACGTGATCAACTACGCCGACCCCGACGAGCGCGTGCGCGCCGACCTCGAAGGCCGCCTCGAACAGATCGAGAAGCATCGCGAAATGCTATTGCGGCATGTCTCGCGCCTCTACGCGTTGCTTTCGCGGCTGGGCGACGATTGATCGACTGATTCGTTGCCCGAAGCATCGTCGGAAGATCACCGCTCCTGAACGCGCAGTTCCGCGAGGATCTGGTCGGCGAGAAAGTCGCACGGCGGACGGTTCGAGCGTGCGCTGCGCGCGAGCACCACTTCCAGTTCGGGCAGTGCCGGCAAGCCATGCTGGCGGCCGAGCGTGACGAACGTCTCGGGCACCGCGCAGCGCGCGAGCGGCGCGATGGCGAGACCCGCGGCCACCATGCTGCACAGGCCCATCAGGCTCGGGCTTTCATACGATGTGCGATAGGCGATCTTCGCGCGCTCCAGCGCCTGGATCGCGTTCGTGTGCGCGACGCTGCCGCCGCCGAAGAGGGCGACCGGCAGCGGCCGCTCGCGCCAGATCTCACGTCCGCTCGCCGCGCTCACCGCCGCGGGGGGCGCGGCCCACACCATCGGCTCGAAGCGGATGAACTCGCCCGCGAGGCCGCGCGTACGCGTGATGCAGGCCAGGTCGATCTTGTTGTCCTTCAGGAGCGGCAGGAGCGCGCTGCTCGGCAGCCCGATCACCTGGATCTCCACCTTCGGCCAGTTCGCCGAGAACTTGCGCAGCACCGGCGGCATGAGCGAGGACGCGTAGTCGTCGGGCACGCCGATCGACACGCGCCCCGTCACTTCCGGGTGCGCGAGCGAGGCCCACGCTTCGTCGCGCAACGCGAGCATGCGCCGCGCGTAGGCGATGAGCGTCTGGCCGTCGGGCGTGGGCGTGACGCTGCGCGGTGCACGGATAAAGAGCGGCTTGCCGATGGATTCCTCGAGCGCGCGGATCTGCATGCTGAGCGCCGCCTGCGAGCGGTGCACGAGCGCGGCGCCGCGCACGAAGCTGCCGGCGTCGGCGACGGCCACCACCATGGCCAGCACGTCGAGGTCGAGGGTCTTCATTGGTATAAGAAAAATTGATCGAAGGCTTCAATATAACGCGTTTGTCTGAACGCGGGGACGCGCCGATACTGGGGCCGTACCGACCCTTCGCGTTGTTCTTCGCATCGTCCTTCGCTTTCTGGAGAAGCCCATGTTGATGTCGCCGCCCGTCGATTTGACCTACGAACGATTCCAGCAACTGCAGATGCGGCTCGACATGTCGCGCGGCAAGCCTTCGCCCGAACAGCTCGACCTCTCGCAGGCGCTCATCGACGAAGCCGCACAGGCGGGCTATCTTGCGCGCGATGGCTTCGATTGCCGCAACTACGGCCTGGCGAGCGGCTTGCCCGAGGCGCGCGAGCTGGGCGCCGGGCTGCTCGGCGTGCCGGCCGCCCAGGTGATCGCGGCGGGTAATTCGAGCCTCGAACTGATGCACGACGCGCTGACTTTCGCGCTGCTGCACGGCGTGCCGGCGGGCGAGGGCGCAGAGGTGGGCGCGCCATGGCGAGCGCAGGGCGAGATCGCATTCCTGTGCCCGGTGCCGGGCTACGACCGCCACTTTGCAATCTGCGAAGCGCTGGGCGTGCGCATGATCGCCGTGCCGATGCGCGAGGACGGCCCCGACATGGACCGCGTGGAAGCGCTCGTGCGCGACGATGCGTCGATCAAAGGCATGTGGTGCGTGCCGCTCTACAGCAACCCGACGGGCGCGATCTGGTCCGACGAGGTGATCCGGCGTCTGGCCGCCATGCCCGCCGCGCCCGATTTCCGGCTCTTCTGGGACGACGCCTACCGCTTTCACCATCTGAGCGACGAAGCGCACACGACACTCGACGTATTCGAAGCCTGCGCGGCGGCGGGCCACGCAGACCGCGCGCTGATGTTCGCGTCGCTCTCGAAGGTGACCTTCGGCGGCGGGGCGTTCGCGTGGCTCGCCGCTGCGCCGCGTAACGTGGCCTGGTGGCAGAAGCACTCAGCCGTGCGCACGATCGGGCCGGACAAGCTCAACCAGCTGCGCCACGTACGCTTCCTGCGCGACCGCGCGACGCTCACCGGGTTGATGGCGCGCCATCGGGCGCTGCTCAAGCCGAAGTTCGATGCGGTCGACGCGGTGTTCCGCGCGCGCCTCGCCGGCGTGCCCGGCGTGAGCTGGAACGTGCCGCGCGGCGGCTATTTCATCAGCCTTTATGCGCCCGAGGGTTGCGCGCGCCGCACGGTCGAACTCGCGGCGGCGGCGGGACTCGTCCTCACGCCCGCGGGCGCGGCGTTTCCGTATGGCGTCGATCCGCACGACAGTCATCTGCGGATTGCGCCGTCGTTTCCGGCGCTCGACGAGGTGCGCCTTGCCGCCGAGGGCATCGCGCTGTCGCTTCTGCGCGCCATCGAGGAACGGCGGCGATAGCAGGCGGGGCCGCTCCGGCGACGCTCGCGGCGATGTGTTACAACGGCAGACGGAGCCTACGAACGTAGTCAACGAACGTAGCCAACGAACGTGCCAACTTCACGCGAGGTTGCCGTGCAAGGTCTCGCCGTTCATTGCAACGCGCGCTCGCCCAGCGCGAGCGCGAAGGCCGCGCCGCGAGCGGCCGTGCGCCCACGGCGCGCCCGCTCGCGGCGGGCGCCGGCTGGTCGGTCGACGACGTCGTCTGCACGTTCGGTCCCGGCGACCGGCCTTACGAGGAGCGCCACACGAGCGCGTGCCTCGCCGTCGTGGCGGCGGGCGTATTCGGCTACCGCAGCGGCAACGCGCGCGCGCTGATGACGCCCGGCGCGCTCATGCTCGGGGAAACCGGCGCCTGCTTCGAATGCGGCCACCGTCACGCGGCGGGCGACCGCTGCCTCTCGTTCCACTACGACCCTGGCTGGCTCGACGAGCAGGCCGCAGCCGCGGGCCTCGCGCCCGGCGCGCGCCGCTGGCGGGCCGCGCGGGTGCCGCCGGTGCGCGCGCTCGCGCCGCTCGTGGCGCACGCTTGCGCCGACGCGCTCGCGCAAGAGCGGGACCATGCGACCGGGGTGGTCGCCTGGAGTGAAATTGCACTGGAACTCGCGCTCGCGACCTTGCGCGTGGTCGCGAGCGGCAAGGACGCGGCGACGCCTGCCACGCCGGGCGCCGCGGCGGCGGCACGTGTGGTTGCGACGCTGCGGCTGATCGACGAAACGCCCGACGATGCGCATACGCTCGCCAGCCTCGCGAGCGCGGCGGGCGTGAGTGAGTTCTATTTTCTGCGCACCTTCTCGGCGGTGGCCGGCGTGACGCCGCATCAATACCTGCTGCGCGCGCGATTGCGCGCCGCCGCCCTGCGTCTTGCCGCCGACGACGAAGCGAAAATCGTCGATGTTGCGCTCGCGAGCGGCTTCAACGATCTGTCGAACTTCAACGCGGCGTTTCGCGCGGAGTTCGGCGCGAGTCCCCGCGCATGGCGTGTCGCGCAGCGCGAGCGCTCTCTCGCGCAGACCTCATGGCCGAACGCCGCGCAAGCCGCGGCGCGCGCCTGAGACGCCCATGACGCGAGGCGAGGGGCTCAGGCGCGCCGCCCGGTGCGTTGCGTCGTGTCTAGCGTTGACGTTGGCAGTTGTGAGCGGCCATGCCCGCGCCCAGGCGAGCGACCGCAGCCCCGACAGCACGGCACGCGTCGAGACCGCCGATCGCGCCGCGCAAACCGACGTGCCGCCATACACGCTCGAGCGCGACGTGCATCTGTTCGTCGTGCAGCAGGACGGCTCGGTCGTCGAGGACGACGACACCGTGCTGCGCGCCAACACCACCGCCGGCGTGGACGAGATCGCCCAGCGCTACGTCTGGTTCAATAAGGATATCGAAACGATTACCCAGCTGTCGGCCGAAACCGTCGATCCGGACGGCACCGCGCACGCGGTCGGCGCAAGCGGCATTCGCGACGTGCAGGAGCCGCGCTCGGCGGGCGCGCCCACGTTCGAGGACGGCGTGCTGCGCACGGTGATCTTTCCGGGCGTCCAGGTCGGGTCGCGCGTGCATCTGCATTTCGCCAAACGCCGCGCGAAGGCGCTCGACGCGGGCTCGTTCTCGTACTTCGTCGAGCCGACGGGCGAACCGGTCGAGTTTCAGCGCCTCATCTTCGATTTGCCCGCCAGCGTGCCGCTCCACGCCGACGCGCGCGGCTACGCGGCGCTCGCCCCCGAGACGGCGAACGGCCGCACCCGCTACGCGTTCGACTACCGGCACGGCCCCTATCCGCCGCTCGAAGCTGGGGCGGTCGCCTACGTGAACTGGGGCGACCGGCTGATGGTCTCGACAATGCCCGACTTCGCCGCGTTCGCCGCGCGTTATCGCGAAGCCGCCGCCGATCCCACCGGGACCGATCCGGCCATCGCGTCGCTTGCGCAGGCGCTCACGGCGGGCGTGAGCGACCCGCGCGAGAAGGCGCGCCGCATTTACGACTGGATGCGCTTCAATATCCGCTATGTCGCGCTCTTTCTTGGCGAGACCGCGGCCGTGCCGCATCGCGCGACCGACATCCTGCACAACCGCTACGGCGACTGCAAGGACCACGTGGCGCTCTTCAGCGCGCTGCTCGCGGCGGTGGGCATACGCGCCGAGCCCGTGCTGCTCGATCTCGGCCCCGTCTATACGCTGCCCGACGTGCCGGGCTACGGCGCGCACGCGATCAACCATGCGATTGCGTGGCTGCCCGACCTCGGCGTGTATGCGGACACCTCTTCGGGCGGCTACGCGTTCGGTTATTTGCCGCCGGGCGTGATGGACCGGCCCGTGCTGCTCGTCGACGACGGCGTGCTTTCGCGTACGCCCGCGACCGGGCGGCGCGAGCGCACGGCGCGCCTGTCGCTCGAGGTGGGGGCGACCGGCGACGCCACCTACAGCTACTACGTGGAAGACGAAGGCGCGGGCGCGGAGCCCGAGCGCAACGCGTTTCGCCGCGCCACGCACGCGCAGGCGCAGCAACTCGCGGCACAGCGCCTGCGGCTCACCGGACTCGCCGGCACCGCGCACGTCAGCACGGCCCAGACCGAGGCAACCGACGGACCGTTTTCGGTGACGATGGAAGGCACTCTCGATCATGTGGTCTGGCGCGACGGCACGACGGCAATCCCCACCACGAGCAGCTTCACGGGTGGCATTGCCACGCAGATCGACAGCTGGCTCGCGCAGCCGCGCCGCACGCAGCCCTGGGCGTGCATCGGCGGAGAATTCACGGAGAGCGCGCAGATCGTGCTGCCCGCGTTCGCGAGCGTGACCGACGTGCCGCAAGACACGCAAGCGAGCGACGCGTTGCTCGACTACACGTCGCATTACGTGTTCGACGCGCGCTCGCGCACGCTGCAGATCGAGCGGCGGCTAGCGGCGCGTTTTGGTCACCAGATGTGCACGGCCGACGAATTCGCGCAGATGCGCGACGCGCTCTTGCGCATCGAGCGCGACACGCACGCGCAGATCGTCGTGCGGGCGGCGAGCGCGCCGCAGCAACCGTGAGCGGCGCTCAGCCGCCGCGCGTCGTCACGGGCACCCACACGCCTTTCTTCACCTGCCAGAGCGTGGAGGCGCCGTTCTTGAGCGAGCCGTCTGGCTCGAAGGCAATGCGGCCCGTCACGCCGTCGAAGGCGAGCGTCTTGAGCGCGCTGCGGTAGACCTCGGGTTGCGCCGATTTCGCGTTGACCATCGCGTGGATCGCGGCCCACGCCGCGTCGTAGCCGAACGGCGCGTAGGCGAGCACGTTAGCGCCGAAGCGGGCTTTATAGGCTTGCTCGAAACGCGGGCCCTCCGGCAGTTGCGCGAGCGGGCGGCCGTACTCCCAGGCCATCGCGCCTTCGGCTGCTGCGCCCGCGGCCTGGGTGAAGTCGGCGTTCGCCACGCCGCCGCCGCCCACGAACTGCGCGTTCATGCTGCGCGCCTTCATCTGCTTCGCGAGCGCCGCGCCCTGGTGCGCGAGGCCGCCGAAGTAGAGCAGGTCGGCATCGGCGGCCTTGATTTTCGCGAGCTGCGGGCCGAAGTCGCTCGCGATGCTTTGCGCGAACTCGCGCGCGACCACGTTGCCGCCATGCTCGCGCACCGCGCGCTCGAACATGTCGGCTTCGCCCTGACCGAAGGCGGTGCGATCGTCGATGATGGCCACGCGTTTGGCCTTCATCACGTCCACGGCCCAGGCGCCTGCGATGCCGGCGTTCTGCGCGTCGTTTGCAATCACCATGAAGGTGTTCGCGAAGCCTTGCGACGTGATGACGGGATTGGTGGCCGCGGGGCTGATCATCGGGATGCCCGCGCTCTCGTAGATGCGCGAGGCCGGAATGGCCGAGCCCGAGTTGAAGTGGCCGACCACGGCGTTCACTCCCTGATTCGCCAGCGTCGCGGCGGCCTGCACGCCGAGGCGTGGGTCGCTGCGATCGTCGATGGGCACGAGTTCGAAGTGCGCCGCCTGCTCGCCGATCTTGAGGTTTTGCGCGTTCGCCTCGTCGAGGGCGAGCTGCACGCCGTTTTGCAGATCGCGGCCGTAGTCGGCGGAGTCGCCCGAGAGCGGCGAGACGAAGCCGATGCGCACGTCGAGCGGGCCGGCGGCCAGAGCGCTGCGGCTCGCGCCGAGCGTGCCGATGGTGGCCAGCGCGCCGATCAGGAGCCCAGCCGCAAGCCTGCGGCACGCCCGGTACGGCGTGGCGAATGCGCAGACGCCAGCGGTTGCAGGCGCGGCAGCGAGACTCATGGTGACTCCTTGCGCGACAGCGGCGCGGTGTTCTTGTGTGCGTTTTGTCCGGGTACGCCGCGCCGCGCGTCGGCGTGGCGCGTAGACGGGGCGTCTCGTCTTCGGGCCTTGCGTCTTGCTGTTTGCGACTGCGGCTTGCCGGAACGGGCTGTGCGACGGCTGCGCGCGTGGGTGGGGTGTCTCGTGGGGGTCTCAGCCAGCTCCCCATGTGCGCCGGCTGGGCGCGCGCCTTCGCGAGGCGGCGGATGGCGAGCAATATATCAGGCTGCCAGGTCAGCCGCTCACGCCGTGCCGCGCGCTCGGGCTACTCGCCCCTTTGCAGTTCGAAGAGCGCGTCGCGCAGGCGCACGAGCGGCGCCATGGTGTCGGCGCTCGCCCATGCTTCGAGGTCGTCGAGCGCGCGGTTGCAGCCGTCGAGCACCACGTCGAGATCGACGGGAATGCCATTGGCGAGCGCGAAGCGAATCGTCGCTTCGAAGCGTGCGCATTCGTCGTCGCCGTACGAGATGTCGAGCGTGTCGGCAATGGTCTGGGCGATGTCGCTGCGTTCGCGCTCGCTCTCGTCGACGAAGTCGATGATGCCGCGCGCGACGTCGGGTGCATGGTAAAGCGCGATGTCGAGCCACACGGCGGCGTCGAAACCGCTTTCGTGGCTGTGTTCCTCGAAGTATTCGATGGCTTCCTGCTCGTGGGTCTCGCCGGCGTCGACGGCAAGGCAAAGCTGCTCGAAATACTCTTCCTGCTCGCTACGGATTGAATCGGACATCGGTCATTCTCTAAAGACGGTGGGCGCCGCGGCCGTGCACTGTGTCTGGCCGCCGCGAGTCATGCGGACGGCATTATAGGCCGCGCGCGCACCGCTTCAGTTTAGGCGGCTTCCACCGCCCAGGCGTCGAACCATTCGCGCGGGCGTGCGATCTGGTCTTGCGCCGCGACGATCTCCAGCTCGTAACGGCCTGCGTCGTAAGTCGCCTTCACTACGGCGTTCACGGCCGCGAGCGTGTGTTCGAACGCGCGGCGCAGCGAGTCGCCGAGCATCAGGCGCGCGACGAACACCGCGCTCGTCACGTCGCCCACGCCCACCGGCTGGCGCGCGAACGGGTAGAGCGGGCGCTGGCCGAGCCATGCTTCATGCTCGGTCACGACGAGCATGTTGAAGCGGTCGGCAGGGCTGTTGCGGTCGAGCAGATGCTTCACGAGGACCAGCTTCGGGCCGCGGCGCAGCAATTCGCGGCACGCGAGCACACCTTCTTCCGCGGTCTCGATCTCGCGGCCCACGAGTCGTTGCAGCTCGATGTGATTGGGGATCATCGCGTCGGCGACCTCGGGCATGTTGCGCACGAGGAACTCCTGAATGCCGGGCTCGACGCGGCAGCCGTTCTCGGCGTTGAGCGTGCCCATCACCGGGTCGCAAAAGTAGCGCGCCTGCGGGTTGGCGGCCTTGACGGCGCGCACCACGTCGATCACGGCCTGGGCCTGCTCGGGGGCGCCGAGGTAGCCCGAGAGCACCGCATCGCAGCGCGGCAGCACGCCGATCGCGCCGATGCCTTCGACGAGATCCACGACCTCGTCCGAGCCGATGGCGGCGCCGGTCCAGTGGCCGTATTGCGTGTGATTCGAGAACTGCACCGTGTTGAGCGGCCAGACATTGACGCCCAGGCGGCGCATGGGAAACACCGCGGCGCTGTTGCCCGCGTGACCGAACACGACGTGCGACTGGATGCTCAAAACGTTTTTCATGGCCGGTCCAGATTTCGTTATCGCTTGCGGCGCTTCGAGCAGCGCGCCTTTGCGCAGGTGCAGCAACGATAACCGAATTCGCTGCGCCCAGTCGATGGATGCGTGGGCGCGGTGTTGCGCGCTCGCTCGCTGCCAGCGGCTGCAATGCGTCTGGGCGGGCGCTAGGCCACGACGTGTTGACCGGCCAGCTCGCGATAGAGCGCCATGTAGCGTTGCGCCGACGCGGCCCAGCCGAAGTCCTGCTGCATTGCACGCGAGCGCGTCTCGCGCCAGTCGCGGCTGCGCCCATAGAGCGCGAAGGCGCGGCGGATCGCGGCCGTGAGCGCGTCGGGCTCGAAGCGCTCGAACACGAAGCCGGTGGCGAGACCATCGGCGAGATTCTCCAGCGAGGCGTCGACCACCGTATCGGCGAGTCCGCCCACACGGTGCACGAGCGGCAGCGCGCCATAAGCGAGCGCATAGAGCTGCGTGAGCCCGCACGGCTCGAAGCGCGAGGGGACCATCATCACGTCGGCGCCCGCGACGATCTCGTGCGCGAGCGTCTCGTCGAAGCCCAGCTCCACGGCCACCGATTCGGGATGCTGGTGCGCGGCGCGCGTATAGCCCTGTTCGAGGCTAGGGTCGCCGGTGCCGAGCACGACGAGCTGCCCGCCGCGCGCGACGATCTCGGGCAGCGCCGCGAGCAGCAGGTCGAGGCCCTTTTGCTCGGTGAGCCGGCTCACCACGCCGAACACCGGGGCGTCGTGCTTCTGCGCGAGCTTCATGCGCGTCTGCAGCGCCGCCTTGCAGCGCATCTTGCCGCTCTGGCGTGTGGCCGAATAGCGCGTGGCGATGGCCGCGTCGCTCGACGGATTCCAGACGGCGTAGTCCACGCCATTGAGAATGCCGACAAGGTCGTGCGTGCGTCCGCGCAGCAGCGCCTCGAGACCGCCGCCCTGGGCGACCGTCTGAATCTCGCGTGCGTAGGTCGGGCTCACGGTCGTGATCTTGTCGGCGAAATAGAGGCCGGCTTTCAGAAATGAAAGCTGGCCGTAGAACTCCACGCCATGCATGTCGAAGAAGTCGCGCGGCAGGCCGAGCGTGTCGAACTGCTGGGCGGGGAAGATGCCCTGATACGCGAGATTGTGGATCGTGAAGATCGAGCGCGCGCCGCCGGGCGCCAAGCTCGCGCCGCGCTCGCGCGCCGCCGCGCGCAGGTAGGCCGGCGCGAGTCCCGCATGCCAGTCGTGCGCCTGCACGATCGCGGGCGCCCAGTCGGCATCGAGGTGCAGCGCGAGTTGCGCGGCGGTCCAGCCGAGCAGCGCGAAACGTTGCGCGTTGTCGCCGTAGGGCACGTGCTCGGCGTCGAGGTAGGGGTTGCCGGGGCGCGCGTAGAACGCATCGGCGCGGATCATGTAGACGGCCAGCTCGCTGCCGGGCAGACGCCCGAGTTCGAGCGTCGCCTCGGGCGCGCCGAACGTGCGCGTAAGGCGCGCGACGGGGCGCAGGTCCTCGAGGCCCGCCGCCACGGGCGCGAAGCCCGGCAGAAGCAGGCGGGCGTCGGCGCCTTGTTCGATCAGCGCGGCGGGCAGGGCGGCGGTAACGTCGGCGAGGCCGCCGGTCTTCAGGAGCGGATACAGCTCGCTGGCTACGTGCAGGACGCGAATGGTCATCGGGAGTCAGTCCTCTCGGTGCTCGGGTTGCTTGCGGGTTGTTTGCGGATTGGCGCGCCCGTAAGCGAAGCCGGTCTCGCGGATCGGCTTCGCGGGGCGCATGGACTAGCCAGGCAGTTTCGCCAGCGCCTCGCTCGTGACCAGCACGACGCCGCTCTCGGTGCGATAAAACCGCTCGGCATCGCTCGCAGCGTCTTCGCCGATCACGGTGCCGTTGGGAACCGTGCAGCCGCGGTCCACGACGACCTTGCGCAGCCGGCAACTCGTGCCGACCGTCACCTGTGGCAACAAGACTGCCTCGGCAATGTTGCAGAACGACTGCACGACGACATTCGACGAGAGCACCGAGCGCGAGATCTGCGAACCCGAGATCACACTGCCGCCACACACGATCAGGTTGGTGCCCGAGCCCTGCAGGCCGTTGAGGTCGCGCACGAACTTGGCGGGCGGCAACTGTTCCTGGTAGGTCCAGATCGGCCAGTTGCGGTCGTAGAGATCGAGCGCGGGGATGGTCGAGGCGAGGTCGAGGTTGGCGGACCAGTAGGCGTCGACCGTGCCCACGTCGCGCCAGTAGGGTTCGGCGGCCGGGTCCGACGACACGCAGGACATGCTGAACGGATGCGCGATCGCATGGCCGTCGCTCACCACGCGCGGAATGATGTCCTTGCCGAAGTCGTGGTCGGTGGCCGAGCGCGCGATGTTCTCTTCGAGCAGTTTGACGAGATAGTTCGTGTCGAACACATAGATGCCCATGCTCGCGAGCGCGATGTCGGGGCGGCCTGGCATGGCGGGCGGATCCTCGGGCTTTTCGACGAAGCCGGTCACGCGGCGCGACTCATCCACGGCCATCACGCCGAACGCGCGCGCTTCCATGCGCGGCACTTCGATGCAGCCCACCGTGCAGTCGGCGCCGCTTGCGGCATGGTCGGCGATCATGCGCGTGTAGTCCATCTTGTAGATGTGGTCGCCGGCCAGCACCACCACGTATTTCGGTCTGATCGAGCGGATGATGTCGATGTTCTGGTAGACGGCGTCGGCGGTGCCCCGATACCAGTGCGCGCCTTCCACACGCTGCTGCGCGGGCCACAGGTCGAGGAACTCGTTGAATTCGCCGCGCAGGAAGCCCCAGCCGCGTTGCAGATGGCGCAGGAGCGAGTGCGCCTTGTACTGCGTGACGACCGCAATGCGGCGGATGCCCGAATTCAGGCAGTTCGAGAGGGCGAAATCGATGATGCGGTACTTGCCGCCGAAGTACACGGCCGGCTTCACGCGCTTGTTGGTGAGCGGCCCGAGGCGCGTGCCGCGGCCGCCAGCGAGCACGATGGCGAGGGTGGTGCGTTGCAGATCGTTGAGGCTTGCCGGGGTTTCCATGGTCGTCTCCTTGTTGTGCCCCCCGGTACGGCCGCCGCGGCCCGCCTCGTCGTGCCCGGGCCGGTGCGGTCCTTCTTTCGCGTGCTTGTCGCGTCCCTGATGCGGCGCGTTTCGCGGTGCAACACGCGTGCGTCTCTCGCGTCGCGGACGTCTCGTGCGTCCTGTATTGACTGTTCTAGCACCGAATGCAGCGTAGCGCGAATTGCCGGTGCCCGGTGCCGGAGATGCGCGCCGCAATCGTGCGAGGCGCTGATGAGCAGCAAACCGCATGCCCTACAGACGCGCTGGACGAGAAAGCCGGCATGAGCGGGGCGGGGCCGCTAGAATCGCTGGCTGTACCGGCGCCATCTCGCCGTCCTGTTCTTCTGTCCGACCTTTCGCCCGATCTCCCGTCGATGAGAGCCATCCTGAACCACACGCTTGCCCGCTTTGCTGCCTTCGCTCCCTTCGTTGCCGCGCTGAGTGCGGCCGCGCTCTGTCACGTCGCCCTCGCTGCCGACCCTGGGGCGAGCGATGCCGCGCCGTCGTCGGCGTCGTCACCGCAAGCCGCGATCGAGACGCCCGACGGCCCCGCGTATGGTGCCGAACTGCAGGGCTTCGAGTATCCCCATCCCGTGCATGACTTTGCGTTCGTTTCGCAGGGGCAGACGCTGCACATGGCGTACATGGACGTGCAGCCCGCGAAACCGAACGGACGCACCGTGGTCCTGCTGCACGGCAAGAACTTTTGCTCGGCGACGTGGGACGCCACCATCCGCGAGTTGCACGCCACGGGCTACCGCGTGATCGCGCCGGACCAGATCGGCTTTTGCAAATCGAGCAAGCCCGCCTCGTATCAGTTCAGCTTTCAGCAGCTCGCGCGCAACACGCATGCGCTGCTCGCGGCGCTCGGCGTGCACGATGCGACGATCGTCGGCCATTCGACGGGCGGCATGCTGGCGGTGCGCTACGCGCTCATGTATCCGGGCGAAACGGAGCAGCTCGTGCTCGTGAACCCGATCGGGCTGGAAGACTGGAAGGCCAAGGGCGTGCCGTCGATTTCGGTCGACGACTGGTACGCGCGCGAGCTCAAGACGAGCGCTGACGGTATTCGCCGCTACGAGCAGGCCACCTATTACGCGGGCCAGTGGCGGCCGGCCTACGAGCCGTGGGTGCAGATGCTGGCGGGCATGTATCGCGGGCCGGGCAAGACGCAGGTGGCGTGGGACTCCGCGCTGCTCTACGACATGATCTACACGCAGCCGGTGATCTATGAGTTCGGGCAGTTGCAGATGCCGACGCTCCTGCTCATCGGCGACAAGGACACGACCGCCATCGGCAAGGATCTCGCGCCGCCCGAGGTGCGCGCGCAGCTCGGGCACTATCCGGTGCTGGCCAAGGCCGCGCAGCGCGCCATTCCCCACGCGACGCTGGTGGAATTCGCCGATCTCGGGCACGCGCCGCAGATGCAGGATCCGCGGGCGTTTCATGCCGCGCTGCTCAAAGGCCTCGACGCGTTGAACGCCTCGCACTAAGGGGGCGTTCGCACGCGGGCGCGGTTACCGTCCCGCGGCGGCTTCCTTCAATTCATCGCGCGCCTGCGCCGCCATCTCGAACGAACGCAGACGCGCCGCGTGGTCGTAGATCTGCGCGGTGACGATGAGCTCGTCCGCGCCGGTCTGCTCGATCACCGAGGCGAGGCCCGCGCGCACGGTTTCCTGGTCACCCACCACGGAGCAGGCGAGCGAGTGCGACACGCCGGCGAGTTCGAACTCGTTTGCCGCGATCTGCTCGACCGGCGGCGGCAACTGCCCCGGCGTACCGCGCCGCAGATTCACGAACTGCTGCTGCAGCGAGGTGAAGAGAAAGCGCGCTTCTTCGTTGGTGGGCGCGCCGAACACGTTCACGCCGACCATCGCATGGGGCCTCGCGAGCACCGCCGACGGACGGAACTGCGAGCGGTACAGACGCAGTGCCGTGAGCAGATGGTCGGGCGCGAAGTGCGAGGCGAACGCGAACGGCAGACCCATTGCCGCCGCGAGCTGGGCGCCATAGAGGCTCGAGCCGAGGATATAGAGCGGCACGTTCAACCCAGCGCCGGGCACTGCGCGCACGCGCTGGCCTTCGACGGGCGCCGCGAAATAGCGCTGCAGTTCGGCCACGTCGTCGGGGAAGCTGTCGGCGCTGCCCTGCAGGTCGCGGCGCAGCGCGCGCGCCGTGGTCTGGTCGGTGCCGGGCGCGCGCCCGAGGCCGAGGTCGATGCGGCCGGGGTAGAGCGCTTCGAGCGTGCCGAACTGCTCGGCAATCACGAGCGGCGCGTGGTTCGGCAGCATGATCCCGCCCGAGCCCACGCGGATGGTCTGCGTGCCGCCCGCCACGAAGCCGATCACCACCGAAGTCGCCGCGCTGGCGATGCCCGTCATGTTGTGATGTTCGGCCAGCCAGAAGCGGTGATAGCCGAGGCGCTCGGCGTGCCGGGCGAGATCGAGCGTGTTGTGCAGCGCGGCGCCGGCATGGGAGCCTGCGGGGATGGGCGAGAGGTCGAGTACGGAGAAGAGGGTCATGGGCTAGCGTGGGGCCTGGTATGAGGGGCGCGACGCGTGTGCCGTGCGCCGGGTGCCCGACGCGAGGCCGCAAGGCAGTCGCAAGGTGCGGCCATTGTGCCAAACCACTTTCGTTCGTGCTGGCGGCCTTCGGGAACCCATGCAGGCGGCGTGGGTTCAGAAATGGCTGATTGCCTTTTCGCCCAGTCAATTTGAATATTAACGAGAACTACTCCTGTTTCAATGCAAAAGCCGCGCTTTCAATTCAGAATTATTAAAGAACCATTTCTAGATGCTTACCGAATTTTTTCGGGTCGGAAAAGCGCTGGAAGGCGGCTGTTTAATCGCTGAAACAGTTACGCTTTTACAACTTTGGCAACGCATTTTCCCGCGTCCGTCGGAAGCAACTGACGGAGCTTGCTGATACAATTTTCGGCGTCGAATCGGGGATCGACCATGTCCAATGTTTCATACGATGGTTTATCTCCCCTTCGTTGTTTGTTCAATTGCCTCGCATCCTGCAAACCGGCATCCATTGTCTGGTTTCCCGCTTCAAATACGTAATGCGGCTAAGATGCGCGGCTTATTTCTGGATTTTCAGGGCAGGGAAATGGTACGTGGTGAAACGCGAATTCCGGTCGGGGCACCGCAGGAGCTTCTCCCCTTGCGCGCAGCCCGCGGCGAGCGCGGCTTGGCCCACGTGACCCGGCAAGGCGGCGCGTCATGACGGTGGCGCAGGTTTTCGCCATCCCGGCGGCCTGGCCCGTGCTCGTCTGGGTCGTGGTCGTGCTGTGCGGCGTGGCCGCTTTCTACGGCCTCGTTGCCGCGCTGACGATGCCGCGCCTCGGTTCGGCCGCGCTCGTGCGCGAAGCCGCGCGTCGTGCGCGCCGGGCGCAACCGCAGCCTGTGAGCGTGCTCAAGCCCTTGTGCGGCGCCGAACCGCGCCTCTACGAGAATCTCGCGACCTTCTGCGAGCAGCGGCATCCGCGTTTTCAGTTGCTGTTCGGCGTGTCGTCGCCGGCGGACCCGGCCATTGCCGTGGTGCGCCGGTTGCAGGCGGCGTATCCCGGCCACGACATCGAACTCGTGATCGACCCGCGTGTGCACGGCAGCAATCTCAAGGTGAGCAACCTCATCAATCTGGCGGCGCGCGCGCGCTACGACGCGATCGTCGTGGCCGACAGCGATATCGCCGTCGAGCCCGACTATCTGGAGATCGTCACCGCGCCGCTCGCCGACCCGGACGTGGGCGTCGTGACCTGTCTCTACAGCGCCCGCAGCATCGGCGGTTTCTGGCCCCGCGTGGGTGCGCTCTTCATCAACGAGTGGTTCGCGCCTTCGGTGCGCGTGGCGCATTCCACGGGCTCGCGCGCGTTCGGTTTTGGCGCGACGCTCGCGCTTTCCCGTACGACGCTCGAGCGCATCGGCGGTTTCGCCGCGCTCAAGGACTGCCTCGCCGACGACTACCTGCTCGCCCGCTATGCGCGCGATCACGGCCTCGCCACGGTGCTGGCGCCCGTCGTGGTCGCCACCGACGTGATCGAGCCGACCTTCGGCTCGCTCTGGCTGCGCGAGACGCGGTGGCTGCGCACCATCCGCTCGGTGAATCCGGCGGGCTTCGCTTCGCTGTTCATCACGTTTCCCACGCCGTGGCTCGTGCTGGGCGCGCTGTTCTACGGCCTGCTCGCGGCCGGCGCGGGCATCGGCGCGTGCGCGACGACGCGCGCGGCGCTGGCCGGACTCGCCACGGCCACGATGGCGGGTATCATTGCGCGTTTGATACTGCACGCGCGAGCGAGCGGAAGCTGGCGAGGGTTCTGGCGCGATTTGCCGCTCGTGCCGCTGCGCGACGTGCTGCTGGCGCTGCAGTGGCTTTCCGCCGCCTTCGGCTCGCATGTGATCTGGCGCGGCGTGCGCGTGAGCGTCGCCAATCCCGAGGCCGCAGCGCCTTCCGCCATGGCCAGGCCCGCGAGCACGCGGCGGCCTGCCGTCGAGGGATCGGACGCTCGCTGAGGCGTCGCTTTGATACCGCGCTAGCGCGCTTTTTTACCGAATTGTCACCTCAATCATCACCCGGCACAGTACGGGTACCCGGAGCACTCATCGCATGAAAACGCTGTTTCTGCAGGCCCCGTCGTATGACGGCTTCGACGGTGGCGCGGGCTCGCGCTACCAGGCAAAGCGCGAGATCCGCTCGTTCTGGTATCCCACCTGGCTCGCGCAGCCCGCGGCCCTCGTGCCGGACAGCCGCGTGCTCGACGCGCCGGCCGACGGTCTGGGCGTGGAAGAAACGCTGGAGATTGCAGCCGCATACGACCTCGTCATCATCCACACGAGCACGCCGTCGTTCCCGACCGACGCGCTCTTCTGCGAAGACCTCAAGAAGCGCAAGCCGTCGATCGTCATCGGTCTGGTGGGCGCGAA
>NZ_JBFPKI010000029.1:0-27544 GCF_040948675.1 Paraburkholderia sp. BR14312 | reverse complement strand
CGAAATCGAACCGCCGGTGCCTGCGGGATTACAGGCGTTGACGCCCGCGCAGGTAGCACTGACCGAGTTTCTGATGCTGGATGCGGATTGGCTCGCCGCCGCCGCCGAGGCCAGCCCGTCATTATTGGCCCCAGAATCCCAGCGGGAGCGAAGACAGTCGCTTTGATCCCTGGTTACGTGAGTTGCCGGTTGAGGAAATGCGGGCGAAACTGCGCATGCTGCTACAGGGACGCAGCCGTGAAGCGGAGCGAACGCTTCGAAACGCTTTTCTCAAATGGTAGAAGGGTAGGAATGCAAAGCAATTGAATTTTCCCGGGCGCCGTCGAATATCCGGGATCGAATCAAGGGTTGCCTCTCATCGCGCCATCCGTGAAAGAAGGGAGCAGGACGCACGCCAGGCGGCCGAGGCCCGCCGTCGTGAGGAACGCACACGATACCTCACATCACTTCTCGAACAGGAAGACACGGCGTGGTCAAGCATCGATGCACAACTGCGACGCACGACGGGCAGCGCCTACGATCAGGCATTCCAGAAGTTGCAGGATCTCGCCGAAGCGTATGAAAACGCCAGGCGGGATGCCGTATTCCGGCGTCGTCTGGCGCAAATGATGTCGAGTCATGGCAAGCGGGGCGCCTGGCTTGCCCGGCTGCAAAAAGCGGGGTATTTGTGGCAACCCAGGTCTTGGCCTCCCTGGCCTGACCTGCTGAATCCGCAAATCTGGGATGAACTCTGAGCCCAGTTGGCCCGGCATATATGCCAATTTTCGGCGATTTGACCAAGGCATCATAACTTGGACGCCTATGATAGGAAATTGTGCTTACCTTGTCGCTACCCCTTGTCGGGACTCAGTGCCGTTGCGCAGGCTTTGCTTTCGTTCGCGTATGCGCGGGCATGTATCGAGTCGCGGCAGGGTAAAGGAGGCTTCTCGCCGAAGTCCCCGATGCAATTGAGTTAGGCCGACGAGAGGACTGCCTGCATTCAAGGGAAGTCCACGGTACATGCGAGCCTGTCAAACGGCGCTTGGAGGACGCCATAAACGATAATTCCGGGTTCGCTCGTCATCATCCGATATAGCCGCCGCAGCACGGGATAGCCATTGGGAACGCCGAATATTTCTTCCACTTCGGCGGTGGCGGGTGCCGCGTCGATGACCAGATAGGTCCGGGTGACGTGGATCGCGTGCTTGGCCAGAGCGTCGACGACGAAGCGCTCTCCGAACTCGTCCACAATATCGTCGCCGATATCCGGAGAAAGATAGGTCGTGTCGTACACGACTGGCGCATCGTCCATCCAGATCGTTTTTCGGACACAGAGCATCACGTGGTCGGGCAGGGCGATCGTACTCAAGGTCGGATCGGATATTTTCTCTCTCGTGACCGATACTGAACGTATGCTCGAATCGTCAAACGACGGCTGCATCGCGTCGAGTTGATGCAACAGCCGCTTTTGTTGTTTGACGTATGTTCCTTTCCCGGGAATCGATACGAGCGTCCCTGCGGCTTGCAGGTCGCGTAGCGCACGCTTTATCGTAATCGAACTAACACCGAATTCTTCACTAAGCATGGCCGTCGACGGGATCGCGGCGTCGGGAGAATAGGTGCCGACTGCGATGCGTCGACGGAGTTCCTCGCGTACCGTTTCATGCAGCGACGGGGAGGGTTGTAATTGGGGCTTGATCAAGTTGACTCTCGGGCGCGAAAGGTCGATGGGACCAACGGGACTATAGCCCGGGCGTCCATGGATGCCTAGTATCCCAAGCATTTACGGAACGTTTTGCGGACAACGGGCAGCATCCGGCGCACCGCTTTACATCGAAACAGCCCAGGCGTCCTGTGACGAACTGTCGGATGTCGGGAAGGCGCTAAACAATCGGCGCACCGACATCAACGACGGTTCAGGTCTCACCTTGAAGCTCATGCGCCTCGCAAAATATACTAGGTATCATTTCGGTGTAACCGCCAACTGAAAATAGGGCGATATGGCGCAGCGACCGGCATCCATGGCTTGGGGAGCTGACCCCAAACGGCATAACGGCCCCCGGGGTCGTAACGCGGGCGTCGCGACTGAGCCTCTACGAGAACACCGGGATAGCAACATCACGAGCGCACTCAAGTTTGCCGATCTCGCACTGAAGATCACGAGCTGGCCGATCGGGATCGTTACGTCGGACGCCAAGGGTCCTACTGCCGCTGCTTCGCGATCATCATCAATCTGCAATGCGCAATAACTCAATGAACTCGCGCATCGAGCCATGGTTTTCCATGTCCATTCCTTGTTCGAAGATTTCCGCGCCTTTCGACACCAAGGCGGTTCCTCGGAGGTTGCGCAGAAACTTCTCTTCCACGTCTGCATCCTCGAACGGACGGCGCCAGTGACCCAGTGGCCATTTCACTGACGTCTCGAGCAAACGACCGTCTGATAGCATGATGGTCACGGACGACATATGCTGATCGATCTTCCAGAATGCTTCCTCAGCGACCGGATCGACTTCGACGTCGATCTTTTCCATCAATTCAAGAACGTCCTCGCTTGCCATCAAGGATGGTTCATACCATTCTCGTCCCGCTTGGAGGGAGAGCGCCGCCATTGCAGATACATACTGGACGGACAATTGGGCATTGATATCGGAAGGCGGTCGCCTGTCGGAGAACCATTCCGATATTCTTGAAATCGTCCGAATCTGAATGCTGCGTATATCTTTGTGGTCAATCGAGTGCTGTTCGGCCAGATTTGAAATTGCTTCGATGGTCGTATGGAGAAATGCGCAGCATGGAAATGCTTTAAAGGACGATTCTCTCGTTCGCCAATTGTGGGCGAGATCAGCAGAAAGCAGGCTGGCATTGAATCGATCGGATCCAATGATGCTAGCGAAACCTCTGTGGGGGTCACTAAGCATCGCGAAGGGGCCGATGATGTCGTGACGTGCGCAGAGTGCGGCCTCGATTCCCGCTAGGGCCATCTGGCCATAGTTCGCCTTGAGTGCATGCGCAGGCTGTCCATACTGGACGTACCACAGAGGCAGACAGGTATTGGCCGCGGCGTGGCCTAGCGCAGAGCGGAACTGCTCTTCCGAGCCGCCAGCGACGACCATGGCGGCGGCTCCGGCAGCCAGGCCGTGCCATGCGTGATATACAGCGAATCGCAGATACACTTCGGGACTGGCTTGCGTGGCGTCGTGCAGTCGGAGACCTGCCTCATAACCGGCGACGACACCGGCGAGAAACCGCTTTGGTGGGGTATTTAGATGTTCGCTGAGCGCCAGCGCGGCAGGTATGACCGTCGCACTTGGATGGCCTACCGCGACGTCCTCGTAGTCGAGAACATCCGACAACCACGCGTTCACCTTGCCAGCCAGCGATGGCGGCATACGCAATGAGGTTCCCAAAACGGTGCAGCCATCTTGTTGTTTGGTGCTCCCGTAGCTGGCCAGGATCTTGCGGCCGAGCACCGTGTCCGTTCCGGCAACAATGCATCCGATCGTGTCCAGCGTCAGCAGTTTTGCCTTATGGACGACGTCTTCGGGAATGCGCTCGTAGCTGAGATCCGTGAGAAAGCGCGCTAACAGCCCGGCGTGTGCATGGACTGGATTGTTCGGAAACAGGATATGGTCCCGGTGTGACGACGCGGATTGCGCGTCAGCCGACGCAGTGCAGTCCTCTTCGTTTATCATTCGTGCCCTCTATGTCTAGAATTATGCTTCGCGAGAAACGTTGATCGCGGATAGCGAATCGCCGAATTCGGGCTGCTCCTTGTAGCCATGCGAAGTGGCCACCATGACGACGCGAGCGTTCTGTCCAATCTGCCCGTGATCTATCAATCTGCGCAGTCCCGTGAGCGAGGCGACACTCGAGCGCTCGAGGTACAGTCCCTCACGCGCGAGTACAAGCTGGTCTGCGATGACCTGTTCATCGCGGACCGCGACACCCACACCGTCAGTCGAATCGAGCGCCAGTAAAGTCTGGCGAGTAACGGTATCGCCTCCGATTGACTCCATGACCGTGTCCCCCGAATAGTCGCTGCAAACCATGCCATGCCCCTGTTGCGCTAGACTGATTCGTGGGAATGGTTCGACAGCGTGAACCTTTGGAATGGAGTGCACCAGACCCGAGTCGCGAAGGTCCCGGTAGCCTTTCGCAATACCCCAGAGCACGTCACCGCGTGCGGTCGGAACGATGATGTCCGTCGGCGGACGCGCCGAAAATTGCAGGTAGAGTTCGAATGCGATTGCGCGATAACCGTCGACGCCAAACGGATTGCTCCCGACGGGCGGCATGATCGAATTTGTGACCGGATACCATTCGCCCTGCCGCACACGCTGGGCGATGAGGGCCCAGCGATCGTCTGGATTTTTGGTCGCGATGATTCGCGCGCCATGCATTTCGATTGCTCTGCGCCAGTTCGGGCTGATTTCCGGTGTCGTCACGACCACACATTCGATACCGGCTCGGGCGGCATAGGCTGCCGTCGAAACCCCGGCATTGCCGCTCGATGCAACCGCGACGGTCGTCGCGCCGACGTCGATCGCTCGCTGGACAACGATTGCACCCATCCTGTCCTTGTGGGAGCCGGTTGGATTGCAGAATTCATTTTTTGTATGCAATGCATCGATGCCCAGTGCGACGGCGAGCCGGGGCAGCGCCGATAGCGGCGTGTTGCCTTCTCCCAGTCCCGTAGCACCGCGATACGACAGCCAGTCCGTGATGTTTTCGGTATTCAGGTCCGCCGGAAAAGCGGTGTAATGCGGTGCGACGCTCGCCGGTGTGCCCGCCCTTTGGCACGACGGGCAACCTTCGAAATAGTCGTCCAGCGCGTGTACTAGCCCGCACTGGATACACTTCATGCCGGAAACGTTGGGATTGAGTCGGCTCATCAGTTCGCTCCCGGGAGGTATGACGTGGCCGCGTCCTCCAAAAGTCCGAAAAGACAATCGCCGCGGCTCGCCAATGCCGGATGCCGCTTGCAAACGACCAGTCCCGCACGGCGGAAGTAGATTTCGACGGGCGGATCATGCGGTCGGTCGATCGAATGCAGGAGCCCGGCAAGCTGACCTTCTTCGACTCGCTCGCCGAGCTGTGCCATGGGCTCGAACAACCCGTCGTATTCGGCATACACGAACAGGTCCATGCTCTCGCAACTCATCAACGTGACTTGCGCGGGATCGGGCACGTCGCATGACGACAGGATGCCAAGATGCTTGAGAAGTCTGAGCGAGCCCTCTTCGGCCAGCGTACAGCCGTTTCCTCGAAGCGTGGTACCGCCGCCCAGCTCCGCCGTGATGACCGGCACCCCGAATTGGGCAGCTGCAGCAGGCAGTGTGGTATTGCCGCCGCCACCGGCGCCGTCGGTAAATTCCGCAAGCGGCACGCCGAATACACGCAGCAGGTCGTGCAGGCGTTCGATTTCCGCTTCCGTATTTGCGCTACGGACGAGTGCACACGGCATATAGTCGAGCGAGCGGCCGCCCGAGTGGAGATCAACGACGAGATCGGCCATCGGCAGAAGCACTTCGCAGACATAGTGCGCGATCATTTCGGTGGCGGTACCGTGCGCGCGCCCGGGATAGACGCGATTGAGGTTGCCTCCGTCAATGGGTGAAACCCTTCGCCCCGCCTTGACCGCCGGAAAGTTGAGTGACGGAAGAATGATCACGCGTCCGTGCAGATTGTCGTGGACTAACTGCCTCGCGATGCGCATAAGGCCGATCTGGCCTTCGTACTCGTCGCCATGCGTTCCCGCGAGCAGTACCGCAGTCGGACCGTCGCCATTTTTCACGCAGACGACCGGAATCGGAATCCAGCCATACGCGGACGTGTCGGTGGAAATCGGCAGCCGCAAGCAATCGACTTGCTTGCCGTTCTTTTCGTAGTCGATCGTCGACCAGATTCGTGTAGAGCCTGACATGTGAAACCTATGAGAGATCGGATGTTTATCGAATCACGGGAAGGGTTTCTGGCGAGGGTGGGCACAGGAACTCGATGCCGGACTCGGTGACGAAGACCACTTCCTCGAACTGAAACACAGCGCCATCGCGCTCAAGTTTCGGTTCGATGTGCAGAATCATCCCTGGCTCGATGACCGTCGTGTCGGCCCTCGACAGCGACGGCGGCTCGGTTACGTCGAGGCCACCACCATGACCGATGCGCGATACGGCGCCGTACACCGACCCCAATGCGGCGTCGCGCCACAGTGCGTCGAAGTGTTGGTACACCTCGGAACACGTGATTCCGGGGCGGATATGGTTGACAACATCCAGCGTCAGCAATCTCACCGCCGTGTAGGTCTCGAGTTCCCAATCCTTGGGGTCACCGGCACGAGCGATCCGATTGCGATCGGCCGGATACCCACCATACGTAGCGCGAAAATCGGTCCATACGTAATGACCTACTTCGAGCTTCCGATCCTTCGCCGTGCGAGCGTAGGCGAAATCGCCGCTGGAAAAGAGCATCGCAATCGGATCGGCACTTTCGGCGCCGTTCAGATAGATCTGTGCCTGCATGAGGTAATAAAGTTCGTACTCCGTCATGCCAACATAGGCGTGCTTGATCGTCTGGTCGAATGCCGTATTGACGATCTCATATGCGGTTCGATTGAGATCGGCTTCGAATCTGGACTTGACCAGCCTGACTTTCCAGATCACATCGGCTGCACTTTTGACGCGACCGCTCGCATCGATCGAACTGAGCGCGTCGATCAATCCCAACGAACCACGTCCGAACATGTCTTGACCATAGTCCACTGCAATATGGACACCGCTCCCGGTCGTCTTGCCCTCTAGCCAGTCCGAAACAGCGGTGACAGCTTCGTCAAGATAGCCTTTGTAGTAGACCGGCTCGAAAATTCGATCTCTGAGCTGGATCGTTGTTGCTTCGCCAAGGCTGCCGAAGAGTGCGAAGTCTTGGGATGAAATGGCAGCGAAGATCGGGCGTGCTTTATGATCCCAAGAGAGTTCCTGGTAGTCCGTGAAATAGTCAACGTTTTTCTTGTCGGTCAAAACAATAACGTCGATCCCGGCTTTTGCCATTTCCCGGCGGATGTTGGTCAATCGCTGGCGGAGTTCGTTTTCGGGAACCGGGGGAGCCGGCGCACGGAAGACGACAGGAATGTCGAGTTGAAGTGCAGTCATCTTTAGATCTCCATGTCATGAGACGGAAAGTCAATGGAACAGGCGAGGCGATCAAACGGAGCTTGAACAACGCCATAGATCGTCAAATTCGCGTCGGTGGTAATCATCTTGTAAATGCGACGCAGCATCGGATATCCGTTCGGAACCCCAAATATCTCGGCCGCGCGATCGGAAGCAGGAAAGGCTTCCACAACGATCTGTGTCTTGACGAGCCGGATGTCGCGGCGCTTCAGCGCGTCGACGATAAAGCTGCTGCCGAACTCGTCGATGATCTCGTCTTCTACGTTCGCCGAGAGGTAGCTGGCGTCATAGAGAAGTGGTGAGCCGTCCGATGAAATGACTTTCCTGACGCAGAGCATTGTATGGTCGGGGGCCGCAAGCGTGGCCATGGACGGATCACCGATCTTTTCCCGCGTCACCGAGATCAAGCTGATGTCGGCCCCATGCAGGGACGACATGCGCATATCGAGTTGACGCAGGATTCGCTGCTGTTTCTTCACGTAGGCGCCCTTGCCGCGAATCGTGACCAGCACGCCAGCGGCCTGCAAGTCACGCAGCGCCCGCTTCACGGTAATCACGCTGACATTGAATTCTTTACTCAACATGGCGGTGGACGGAATCGGCATGTCGCTCGCGTATATGCCATTCCTGACCCGCTTGAGAAGTTCGTCGCGCACTGTCTCGTACAAGGACAAAGTTGTCTCCAGTATTGGTCTGTTTATTCAAGCGGCTTTAGATCGACCTTCCAGTTTCGCTACTCGGGTAAACACGAGCGCACCGTCGAAGATCGTTGCTTGACATGCCTGGTATGCCAAGTATACTCAACGCACCAACAAAAGGAAAGGAGACAGTTATGACGATCCAGGTCTGGAGTAAACGGCTGGCGCTTGTTCTTGCTGCGGCGAGCACGCTGATTGGCGGCAGCATCGCCCAGGCGCAGTCAAGCGATAGCCAGGCGATCCACGGTGGGGAAATCACGGTAGGAATTCACAATCAGGTGCCGTGGGGATACCGAAACGCCGATGGCAGCGTTTCTGGCGTCGGTCCTGACATGATCCGGGCCGTTCTCGGTCAGGTGGGTGTCAAGAAAATCAACTTTGTCGTCGTCGACTTCGACGCGCTGATTCCGAGCCTGCTCTCCAAGCGGATCGATGCCGTAGCTTCGGGCTTGGCAATTACCCCGACGCGCTGCAAACAGGTAATTTTCAGCAATCCGGATTTGGCTATCGGCGATGCGCTTCTGGTGAAGAAAGGGAATCCTCTCAATATCCATAGTTATGCGGACGTTGCAAAGAACCCAGCGATTCGGTTTGGCGGCGGACGGGGAAGTTCTGCTGTCGAGCATGCGATCGCTGCCGGAATCCCCAAGGATCGGATTCTTCTGCTTAAAGACGTCGAGTCTTCGGTCGGAGCCATTCTGGCCGGTCGCATTGACGCCGACACCGAATCGGCTTCAACTGTAATCAGTACGCTCAAGGATCCAAACGTCGGCAACCGGCTCGAGCGCGCGACGCCCTTTACCGGGTTGGTAAAGAATGGGCAGCAGGTTGCCAATTACGCGGCAATCGCATTCCGGACGGAGGATTCGAAACTGCGTGACCTGTATAACGCGGGGCTAGCAAAAATGAAGGCCGATGGTTCGATCAAGAAAGTCTTCGAAAAATATGGATTCGGGGAAACCGAGATGGCGCCAACTGACGTAACGGCGAAAGCGGTGTGTGGCGCGGATTATCGATGATCGGGATTTGTCAATCTGAGGAGCGATCGCATGAACTTTCCTGACGTCATTATCGGAATATACAAGGGGTTCGGTATCACCGCGGCGGTCACTCTACTCGGACTCCTGTATGCGGTGCCGTTTGCGCTGGTCGCTGGAATATTGCAGAACTTCGCGACTGGCACTCCGCGCAAAGCAATTACATTCATCATCGAGCTGTGGCGAAGCTCGCCTGTTATTGTGCTGCTCTATGCGTTCTACTATACGCTTCCCGCTTTTGGAATTCATCTTTCCGGGATCACGGTTGGCGCACTCGTGCTCGGACTGAACTCGGGTGCATATAGCAGTCAGTCGGTCCGCGCCGCCTTGCAAGCACTGCCTCGCGGACAATGCGAGGCAGGCTTGGCCTTGGGGTTGAATCGTTTTGAAGCGCTTTGTCTTGTCGAGTTGCCGCAGGCAATCAGAGCCATGATTCCGACGTTCATCAACGATCTTATTCAACTGATCAAGGGAACCGCATTGGTATCTCTTATTACGTTGTCTGACATGACGTTCCGTGCCAAGGAGATCTCGGAGTTGAGCTATAACCCGTTGTTAATTTATTCGAGTCTTTTGTTATCCTATCTGATTCTATGTTATCCAGTGACTATTTTTGGGCGATATCTTGAGACATCGCACGGGAGCCGGCGAGGGCGGTCATGAACTTCGATTTTGATTTTGCGTTGCGAATCGTGCCGCAAGTCCTGGAAGGTGTCGGGAATACGATCCTCGTTGCGATCCTGAGCTTCGTGGGTGCGCTGGCGCTCGGTTTCGTCTGGGAAATGCTGCGCCGTTCCAATGCCGTTGTGCGTCCGATGGTTCAATTCATCATCGATGCGATCAGGTCTACTCCGGCACTTGTTCAGATTTATTTCCTGTTTTTCGTTCTCCCTTCTTACGGAATCGTCTTGCCCGCGTTATTCATCGGTGTATTCGGACTTAGTTTTTACTACTCCGGATATATGGCCGAAGTGTTCAAGGCCGGCATCGACGCCGTTCCGGTTGGCCAGAGCGAGGGTGCGAAAAGCCTCGGGCTCACTTGGTGGGACACCACGGCCTTCGTTATCGCTCCGCAGATGTTGCGAAACGTGGCCGCGCCTCTGGGTGCGTATGCCATTGCGATCCTGAAGTCTACGCCATACCTGGCGGTGATCGCGGTTCCCGAAATGCTAGGCAGCGCAATGGACGTGGCTTCCGAAACCTACCGTTACGCTGAGCCGATGCTTGTTGCTGGTGTGCTCTTTCTGGCACTAGCCCTGATCGCGGTCGTATTGGTCGGAAAGGTCGAGCGCCACCTTGGGATTGGCGCTCCTCAACGATAAGCCGACAGCAGTCTATCAAGACGTTTGAAGTGTTGTGGAGGAAGACATGGTATCCCAAATGACGCAACCACGCGAACCGGCGGGGTTGCAAGCGAATACGCCCGAGTCGATCGCGGTAGCAATTGAAGGTGTATCGAAGTGGTACGGCGAATTTCAGGTTTTGCGCGACATCAATTTGAATGTGGCGTTCGGCGAGCGGATCGTGGTCTGCGGTCCGTCAGGATCAGGAAAATCGACGCTGATCCGCTGCATCAATCAGCTGGAGACGCACCAGGAAGGCCGGATCGTTGTGGACGGTGTCGAGATGCACGCGAAGATGAAGGGGTTGTCGCATATGCGCCGAGATGTCGGAATGGTATTTCAGCATTTCAATCTGTTCCCTCACTTGAGCGTGATCGACAACTGTACGCTGGCGTTGATCCGTACTGGCCGAGCGTCGCGGGCGGAGGCCAAGGCGATTGCGATGGAAAACCTCAACCGGGTTCGCATACCGGACCAGGCGAAGAAGTATCCGGCACAGCTTTCCGGTGGGCAGCAGCAACGCGTCGCAATTGCTCGTGCGCTCTGCATGAAACCAAAGATCATGCTGTTTGACGAGCCGACGTCAGCGCTCGATCCGGAGATGATCAAAGAAGTACTCGATGTGATGACCGGACTTGCGAACGATGGCATGACGATGATCTGTGTGACTCATGAGATGGGATTCGCTCGTGAAGTTGCTGACCGTATCGTATTTATGGACGGTGGGGAAGTCATCGAATGTGCACCGCCGGATACCTTCTTCCGCAATCCGACGCATATCAGAGCGAAGAAGTTTCTGAGTCAGTTGTTGCACAAATAATGCGAGGTCGCAGCCGACTTCGATAGGAGGGTATCGGCGGCTGCACCAAAACATCGTGAATCGATGAGGAAATTGAGGCCACAAAGAATCCTGCCGGCGTTCGACGGGGCACGAACCTAACGCTGGCATTACGCTCCGAGAGGTTTATACGTTAGGCCCCCAGGTCGTATTGGAAAACGCGCACTCATAGTTGTCGGAGCGAGGAAGCCCGAGTAGTTCGGGCAACGTTGCGGGACCGCGGTTTCAGCCGAGGTTTGCCGCGCAGTGAGGATCGGTGTGGCATTGCAGGATCGATGCGACCGGGGCGATGAAGAATGCGCGGCTCGGGAAACGGGAGAGCACCACCACTTTATGCAAACTAGTTGTTACGTACTACAAATTGATTTTCAATAACTACCACGTTTGGAGACGATGATATGAAGGCGAAATTGCTGGTGGCGTCCGTATTGGCCGGGATCGGAGTGTCCGCCTATGCGCAAAGTACCGTCACGTTGTATGGACTCATCGATGAAGGTTTTGACTTCACGAATAATGCAGCTGGAAGCCGGGCATACGAGCTTCAAAGCGGATACGTGCAGGGTAGTCGGTGGGGACTGAAAGGTACGGAGGACCTCGGTGGCCAGCTGAAGGCCGTGTTTCAGATCGAGAGTGGGTTCAACGTGAACAACGGCAAGCTCGGCCAGGGCGGCCTGATGTTTGGACGTCAGGCATACGTGGGGCTGTCAAGTTCGACGTATGGCAAGCTTACTTTTGGTCGCCAGTATGACTCTGTTGTCGACTACTTCTCGTCGACGACAGCAAATGGAACATGGGCAGGTTATCTGCTCTCGCACCCATACGACAACGACAATACGGATGGCACTTTTCGGGTCAACAATACGGCGAAATATACCAGCCCGAATTTCGGTGGCTTCCAATTCGGTGGCACTTACAGCTTCTCAAATGACACCAATTTCGCCAATAATCGTCAGTATAGTCTGGGAGCACAATATGAGACCGGAAGCATCCTGATCGCGGCGTCCTATCTACAGGCCAACAATCCGTCATCAACCGCGACCGGTGCGATCAACAATGGTGGCGATGAAAATTTTGTGGGTGACCGGCTGCGCATCTTTGGTGCTGGTATCAACTACTATATTGGAAGTGCCACTTTCGGCTTCGCATACTCGAACGTGGATGTGAAGAATCCGGTGAACTCCGGGTACGTGGGCGCTATTACGCCTGTCAGTGGTCCGGCTTCGGACCTCCGCTTCCAGAACTTCGAAATCAATGGCAAGTACCAGTTCACGCCAGCGTTCTATGTTGGCGCGATGTACACCTACACGCACGCGACGATGACCACGGCAGCGGGCAGCTTCCATCCGAACTATCAGACGGTCGGGTTGATGGGCGACTACAACATCTCAAAGCGAACAGACGTTTATCTTCAGGGTGCCTATCAGCATGTAGGAGGAGATACGACGGGTTCAGTGCTGGATTTCGCATATGTACCCGGTGCGTACGGTGTTTCCTCGGGCAACAGCCAGCTCGCTTTGCGCCTCGGGCTCCGTCATAAATTCTAGTCGACTCAGCCAAGCACCAAATCGATGAGATCACGCGGGCTCGAAAACCGATGTCTGTTGACCCAATCTCGCCTCAGCGCGACAGGGGAAAAAGGTGTCGAGCTCGCGTCGTCTAGTGCCGGTGTGAAGGTATTAACTGTTCAAGGAACGAGTTCGACTCAATCCTATAGTTCGCGATTCGGTTGAGGTACCAGCGGCCGTGTGCGACTGGGCATTTCAGCTTCTGCATTAACTGTCTTCCCGGTCGACTACTTGTCGGCACAAGGGCGTTACCAGTGCCAACGCTAGACGTTGGCTACTGCCACCCTCAAGTCCACTCCTGAGGCGTTTCCTCGCCACTCGGCAACGTGAGGCCAACGGTCGGCAACGGCAACGCTGTCTTGTACCGCACCTGCTTAAGCGCAAAGCTGGAGCGGATGTTCGACACGCCAGGTATTTTCGTGAGCCATTGGACGATGAAGTGCTCAAGGCTTTGCATGTCCGGCACGACGACGCGCAACAGATAATCGGCGTCGCCTGTCATCAGATAGCACTCCATCACTTCTGGCCGATCCTCGATCTCCTTTTCAAAAACGCGTAACGCGTCTTCTACCTGTTGTTCGAGGCTAACCTGAATGAACACATTGATACGTAACCCGAGCGCGCCGGCGTCGAGTAGGGTCACGTGTTGGCGGAACAGGCCGAGCTTTTCAAGTGCGCGTACGCGATTGAAGCAGGGAGTGGGCGAGAGGTTAACCGCGCGGGCGAGCTCAGCGTTTGTGATACGCGCATTGTCCTGCAACTGCCGCAGGATCGCGATGTCGGTGCGGTCTAACCGGCGGGTCGGGAGTTTTGTTTCGGACGTCATAGTATGGAAATCTCATGTGAGGCATCGTTACCAGAATTTATACCCTATTTGAGCTGAAAACTCCCCCACAAAAGAGACGCACATTTTGTGATGGGATGGATAAGCTCTTCCCATGTCCTCGAACTCGAAATTCCGACCCGCACGAGTCTCGAAGCTCACGAATCTCACTGTTTAGCCTGGAGTTTCCATGACCGATCTATCGAGCGGTGTTCAGCCCGTTCTTGCCCTCAATCAAGCCCGCATGGACAACGACCCGCAGGAAACTGCCGAGTGGATCTCCGCACTGGATGGCGTGGTGGAGCATGTCGGGCTCGGACGTGCCCAGTATCTTTTCGACCGCCTGGCCGCGCATGCATTGTCGAGCGGCATCGCAACGGCGCGTGCGAACGTCACGCCCTATGCGAACACCATCCCGGTCGAACAGCAGCCGCCGTTTCCAGGTGACGTCGATACCGAAGAGCGACTCGCCGCTGCACTACGCTGGAATGCGCTCGCGATGGTGGTGCGAGCGAACCGCGCTTACGGCGAACTCGGTGGACATATCGCGAGCTACGCATCGGCAGCGGATCTTTTCGAGGTTGGATTCAACCACTTCTTTCGCGGTGCGAACGATGCTCATGGCGGTGACCTCATCTATTTTCAGCCCCATTCGTCGCCGGGAGTATACGCGCGCGCATTCCTTGAAGGTTTCCTGAGCGAGCAGCATCTGGAGCACTACCGTCGCGAGATCGCGGGTCCGGGTCTGTGTTCCTATCCGCATCCGTGGCTGATGCCTGACTTCTGGCAGTTTCCGACGGGATCGATGGGCATCGGCCCTATCAACTCGATCTACCAGGCGCGCTTCATGCGTTACCTGCAGAACCGTGGGCTGCTCAAAACGGAAGGCCGCAAGGTCTGGGGCTTCTTTGGCGACGGCGAGATGGACGAGCCCGAATCGATCGGTGCCTTGTCGCTCGCCGCACGCGAGCGGCTCGACAACCTCGTTTTCGTGATCAACTGCAATCTGCAGCGACTTGACGGCCCCGTGCGAAGTAACGGCCGCATCATTGACGAACTCGAGGCGCAATTCACGGGGGCGGGCTGGAACGTCATCAAGGTCGTGTGGGGTTCTGATTGGGACGGTCTTTTCGCACGCGATCGCACCGGCGCGTTGTTGCGAGCGTTTGCTCATACCGTCGATGGACAGTTTCAGACCTTCTCTGCCAATGACGGCGCCTACAACCGCGAACGCTTCTTCGGACAGAACGAGGAACTGGCTGCGCTTGCCGCGCATCTGAGCAACGACGATATTGACCGCCTGCGCCGCGGTGGCCATGACGTACGCAAGCTGTATGCGGCGTACAACAGGGCACTGAAACATGCAGGGCAGCCTACGGTGATTCTCGCGAAGACAATGAAGGGCTTCGGCATGGGCTCGATCGGCCAGGGCCGGATGACCACGCATCAACAGAAGAAGCTCGACGTCGAACAACTGAAAGCGTTTCGCGACCGGTTCCGCTTGCCCCTCTCCGACGAAGACGTCGAGCAGCTGCGGTTCTACAGGCCGGCGGACAACAGTCCAGAAATGCGGTACCTGCATGCCCGGCGCGAAGCGCTCGGCGGGTATCTGCCCCGCAGGCGGACAACCGCGTCGCAAATGCTGCCTGTTCCCGCATTGCCGGCGTGGGGGCAATTTGCGCTGGACGCGAACGGCAAGGAGATGTCGACCACGATGGCGCTCGTGCGGATGCTCGGGAGCCTTCTGAAAGACGCGTCGCTCGGCCCTCGCATTGTTCCCGTAGTCGCCGATGAGGCACGCACGTTCGGTATGGCGAATCTGTTCCGGCAGGTTGGGATCTATTCGCCGCTCGGGCAGCTGTACGAGCCCGAAGACATGGGCTCAATGCTGTATTACCGGGAAGATACGGGCGGACAGATACTGGAAGAGGGCATTTCGGAGGCGGGCGCTGTGTCCTCGTGGGTCGCCGCAGCCACTTCATACAGCGTGCACGACCTGCCCATGCTGCCGTTCTACATCTACTACTCGATGTTCGGTTTCCAGCGCATCGGCGATCTCATCTGGGCTGCCGCTGACCAGCGTGCGCGTGGCTTTCTGATCGGTGCAACGGCGGGGAAGACGACACTCGGTGGCGAGGGTTTGCAGCATCAGGACGGCACGAGCCATCTGGCGGCCTCGACGGTACCGAACTGCCGCGCCTACGATCCGGCATTCGCGTACGAGGTGGCCATGATCGTAGACGAAGGCATGCGCGAGATGATTGAACGTCAGCGCGATGTGTTCTATTACCTGACGGTGACGAACGAGAACTACGCACAGCCTTCACTTCCGGATGCACCCATCGAAAGCGTTCGTGATGGTGTGCTCAAGGGCATGTATCCGCTTGACACAACATCGCTCGATCGGGCTGAGGTCCAGTTGCTCGGTTCGGGGGCGATTCTGGGCGAAGTGCAGGCGGCCGCGCGCTTGCTGAAGGAAGACTGGAACATCGAAGCATCAGTGTGGAGCGTCACCAGCTTTACCGAGCTGCACCGGGACGGTGTCGCGTCCGAACGCACCGATCGCTTGTTCGACGAGGATCGCGCTGCCGCTCCGTATGTGACGTCTGCGTTGTCTCCCACGCACGGGCCCGTGATCGCGGCGACAGACTATGTGCGCGCCGTTCCCGAACTCATTCGTGCATATGTGCCGCGGCGCTATGTGACGCTTGGCACCGATGGCTTCGGACGCAGTGACACCCGTGCGGCGCTGCGGGCCTTCTTCGAAGTCGACCAACATTCGATCGCGATTGCCGCGCTGAAAGCGCTCGCGGACGACGGTGCAGTAGCGGTCGAGCTCGTCAGGCGTGCCGTTGATCGCTATGGCAAGCATGACGCGAACCGGGCCGCGCCGTGGCAACGGTGACGGGCAGGCACTACCGGAGCTAATAATGAAGATTGCGGGTGCTGAGATCCAACAGGTTGCGAAAGCCGGCGCTCCGGATACTTCGGGCAGGGACGGCGATGCATCGGGAGCACAGATTGTCCTGTCCGTCCTGCGCGGGGAGGGTGTTGAGACGGTTTGGGGGTATCCAGGCGGCGCGGTCCTGCCGCTTTACGATGCGCTCCACGAATCCATCGATGTTACCCATTTGCTGGTTCGCCATGAACAGGCCGCCGTCCACGCGGCGGATGGTTTCGCGCGCGCGACGGGAAAGGTCGGCGTAGCGCTGGTGACATCGGGGCCGGGTGTGACGAACGCGGTGACAGGCATTGCGACTGCCTATTTCGATTCCATTCCGATGGTGGTGATCTCCGGTAACGTGCCCACACACTCTATCGGAACCGATGCGTTTCAGGAGTGCGATGCTGTCGGAATTACCCGGTCGATCGTCAAGCATAACTTTCTGGTGCTGGATGTCTCTCAACTGGCGAAGACGCTCAAAAGCGCGTTTCATATCGCCCGCACCGGACGCCCCGGGCCTGTGCTGGTGGATATTCCCAAAGACGTGCTTCAGGCGAAGACGCCATTGCGCATACCTGAATCCGTCACGCTGCGATCCTACCGTCCGCGCACGGAACCTCATGCGGGACAGGTGCGGCGGGCCGCCGAGGCGCTCGCGCGCTCGCGCCGGCCATGCATTCTCGTTGGCGGCGGAGCGGTTGCATCGGCTGCCAGCGGGGAGATTGCGGAACTCGTGCGGCGACTCGATGCCCCGGTGACGAACACGTTGATGGCGCTTGGCGCCTTTCCCGCTTCGGATAGGCGGTGCCTCGGAATGCCAGGACTGCATGGAACGTACGAAGCCAACATGGCGATGCAGCATTGCGACGTACTGATTGCGCTCGGTGCGAGATTCGATGACCGGGTCATTGGAAATACCGGGGACTTTCGGTCAGATAGCAGGACGACTATTCATGTTGATATTGATCCCGCGACAATCGACAAGCGGGTGCAGGTTGACATTCCGATCGTGGGAGACGTGAAGACCGCGGCGCGCGCGATACTGAGACAGCTCGAAGCACAACGTATTCATGCTGGGCACCGGAAGGACTGGTGGACACAGATTGAGACTTGGCGTGAGAAGCGCTGCCTCGCCTATGAGCCGGCAGAAGATGTAATCAAGCCTCAGTTCGTCATTCAGCGACTTTGGGAAGCTACCGGAGGCGATGCCTATATCTGTTCGGATGTCGGACAGCACCAGATGTGGGCCGCGCAGCTGTATGGATTCGATAAACCTCGCCGATGGATCAACTCGGGAGGCCTCGGAACCATGGGTGTCGGACTGCCCTATGCGATGGGCGTCAAACGCGCGCTTCCGGACGCGGATGTGGTCACAGTAACCGGAGACGGCTCGATCCAGATGTGTATCCAGGAGTTGTCGACCTGCAGGCAGTACGACCTCGGGGTGAAAATCGTTTCCCTCAACAACGGCTATCTCGGCATGGTAAGGCAGCTGCAGCATGTGACTTATAGCGACCGTTACTCCCACTCGTACATGGACGCGTTGCCTGACTTTGTCGCACTTGCCCGCGCTTATGGGCATGTCGGCTTTCGCATCGATCGACCATGCGATGTCGAGCCCGTGCTGCGCGAAGCACTTGCCATGAAGCAGCGTACGGTATTCATGGACTTTGCCATCGATCCGTCCGAGAACGTCTGGCCTATGGTTCGAGCGGGCGCGGGACTGACGGACATGCTGATGAATTCGCGCGATGTCGACCGGTAGTTCAGCATGGCTAATGTTCAACATAGCCAGGACTTCGGGCAGCCCGGCGCCTGCTGCCTGTTCTGGCATTGACGCATTCGCGAGAAACACTACGCAACGATCGTTGCGCTCGCCTTGGACCGCGATTGGGAGATTACTGAAGTGCGTGTAACAGAGATTAAGGTGCCTGACATCGGCGACTACAAGGGCGTCCCCGTCATCGAGGTACTGGTTGGCCCCGGTGATGTAGTACGGGAGGAGCAATCGCTGGTTACGCTGGAGTCGGACAAGGCCACCATGGACGTGCCCAGTCCTTTTGGTGGCGTCGTTCGGGAAATAAAGCTCAGGGTCGGCGATGCGGTGTCGGAAGGTTCGGTCATCCTGCTCATGGAGCCGCAAGGTGCGGCGGCCGAGGCGGTCACCGGTAAGGTTGACGCGAGCGAGAAGACCGGGCGTCGAGATGGCTCACCCATTGTTGATGAGGAGCGCAGTCCGGCAGGTCATCCATCCGCGCCTGCGCCAGCGGCCGTGATCCCGGAGAAGGAGGTTGGGCTGAGCGGATCAAGCCATGCTTCGCCGTCGGTGCGTAAACTGGCGCGCGACCTCGGCATGGACATCACGCGAGTTCAGGGCACCGGGCCGAAGGGCCGCATCAGCCAGGACGACGTCACCGCGTTCGTGAAGGGCGTGATGACGGGCGCGCTCGCTGCGCCGGCTGGCGCTGCCGCTGGAGTAGCCCCAGCGGCAGCGAGCGGTACGGGCCTGAACCTGCTGCCGTGGCCGAAGGTCGATTTCACGAAGTTCGGCCCGATCGATGCGCATCCGCTGTCGCGCATCAAGAAGATTTCCGGCGCGAACCTGCACCGCAACTGGGTCATGATCCCGCACGTCACGAACAACGACGAAGCGGACATCACCGACCTCGAAGCGCTGCGCGTGCAGTTGAACAAGGAAAACGAGAAGGCGGGCGTGAAGTTCACGATGCTCGCGTTCGTCATCAAGGCCTGCGTCGCGGCGCTCAAGAAGTTCCCGGCGTTCAATGCGAGCCTCGACGGCGACAACCTCGTCTTCAAGCAGTACTACCACATCGGTTTTGCCGCCGACACGCCGAACGGCCTCGTCGTTCCGGTGATCCGCGACGCGGACAAGAAGGGTCTCGTCGACATTGCCAAGGAAATGGCCGAGCTCTCGAAGCTCGCGCGCGAAGGCAAGCTCAAGCCGGACCAGATGCAAGGCGGCTGCTTCTCGATCTCGTCGCTCGGCGGCATCGGCGGCACGCATTTCACGCCGATCATCAACGCACCGGAAGTGGCGATCCTCGGCCTGTCGAAGAGCGCGATGAAGCCGGTGTGGGATGGCAGGCAGTTTGTGCCTCGCCTCATGCTGCCCCTGTCGGTTTCATGGGATCATCGCGTCATTGATGGCGCAGAAGCTGGCCGCTTCAATGCCTGTCTCGTCACGATTCTGGCCGACTATCGACGGGTATCGCTTTGATCCGCGACGAGCTCCGGTACAACCGCAGGGAAGAAATCAATCCATGACGCTTATCGATGTAAAAGTGCCGGATATCGGCGACTTCAGGGACATTGAGGTCATTGAAGTCAACATCAAGACCGGTGATGTGATCGAGAAGGAGCAGACGCTGCTCTCGCTCGAGTCGGACAAGGCCACGATGGAAGTGCCCAGCGACGTCGCGGGCACCGTCAAGGAAGTGAAGATCAAAGCCGGCGACAAGGCTTCGCAGGGCACGGTGATCGCGCTGGTCGAGGCTTCAGAAGGCGCAGCGGCGCCGGCTCCGAAGGCTGAAGCGCCGAAGGCAGCAGCGCCGAAGGCAGCAGCGCCGGCGCCGCAAGCCGGCAGCTTCAGCGGCAGCGCCGATGTCGAATGCGACATGCTCGTGCTCGGCGCGGGCCCCGGCGGCTACTCGGCGGCGTTCCGCTCCGCCGACCTCGGCATGAAGACCGTGCTGGTCGAGCGTTATTCGACGCTTGGCGGCGTGTGCCTGAACGTGGGCTGCATCCCGTCGAAGGCGCTGCTGCACACGGCGCTCGTGATCGACGAAGCCGAAGCGCTCGGCTCGCACGGCATCACGTTCGGCAAGCCGCAAATCGACCTGGACAAGTTGCGCGACTTCAAGTCGGGCGTCGTCAAGAAGCTGACGGGCGGCCTCGCCGGCATGGCGAAGGCGCGCAAGGTCGAAGTCGTGACGGGCGTGGGCGCGTTCCTCGATCCGAACCACATGGAAGTGGTGGGCGAGAACGGCAAGAAGATCGTCAAGTTCAAGCAGGCGATCATCGCTGCGGGTTCGCAGGCCGTGAAACTGCCGTTCATGCCGGAAGATCCGCGCGTGGTCGATTCGACCGGCGCGCTGGAACTGCGTCAGATCCCGCAGGAGATGCTTGTGATCGGCGGCGGCATCATCGGTCTGGAAATGGCCACCGTCTACGCGACGCTCGGCGCGCAGATCGACGTCGTGGAAATGCTCGACGGCCTGATGGCCGGTGCGGACCGCGACCTCGTGAAGGTCTGGGAGAAGTACAACGCGAAGCGCTTCGCGAACGTCATGCTCAAGACCAGGACCACGAACGCCGAGGCGAAGGACGACGGCATCTATGTGTCGTTCGAGGGCGAAAAGGCGCCGGCCGAGCCGCAACGCTACGACCTCGTGCTGGTCGCCGTGGGCCGCTCGCCCAACGGCAAGAAGATCGGCGCGGACAAGGCGGGCATAGCGGTGACGGATCGCGGCTTCATCGAAGTCGACAAGCAGATGCGCACCAACGTCCCGCACATCTTCGCGATCGGGGATGTGGTCGGCCAGCCGATGCTCGCGCACAAGGCCGTGCATGAAGGCCACGTGGCGGCGGAAGCGGCGCACGGCGAGAAGGCGTACTTCGACGCGCTGCAGATTCCTTCGGTGGCTTACACCGATCCGGAAGTGGCGTGGGCCGGCAAGACCGAAGACCAGTGCAGGGCCGAAGGCATCAAGTACGGCAAGGCGGTGTTCCCGTGGGCCGCTTCGGGCCGCGCGATCGCCAACGGCCGCGACGAGGGCTTCACGAAGCTGATCTTCGACGAAGAGACGCATCGCGTGATCGGCGGCGGCATCGTCGGCCTGAACGCGGGCGACCTCATCAGCGAAGTCTGCCTCGCGGTGGAAATGGGCGCGGATGCGACCGACATCGGCAAGACGATTCACCCGCACCCGACGCTGGGCGAGTCAATCGGCATGGCCGCCGAGCTGTACGAGGGCGTCTGCACCGATGTGCCGCCGAAGCGCGGAAACGCAAGTCCCAAGTAAGTCTAGGTCTTGGTGGCGCTATCAACCGCGTGTTAACGACTGTTGATCTTCAGGGGCGCAGTACCGTCGCCGTCGAAATGATGGAGGAACTTATGGCGATTTCGGGAGTGTCGTTGAGACGTATGGTCCAGGACTGCCTGGCACCCGACCCGAGGAGAGGATTTCGAGTCAGCCATTACGGACGGTACGGGACGAGGCCATGCTGGCGATGCACCGGATATGCCAGCAACTGGTCCGGATCCGCGTCATGCAGGTCAACCAGCTTCGAGGGCTGCTCTACGAATTCGGTATCGTGCTGCCGCAAGGTCGCCGGGCATCGATCGAGGCCGCGAAAGTCGCGCTGGCGTCACTGGCCGAGCAGCTGCCAGCCATGCTCGCAGACAGCCTGCAGGACCAGTTCTCGCGGCTTCGCGCACTCGACGATCAGATCGCACGGATCGAGCAGCGCATTCTCGATTGGCGCCGCAATGATGATGCATGCAAACGCATCTCGGAGATTCCTGGCGTGGGTGTCCTCACGGCGACTGCTGCGGTATCGGTCATCGGACAGGCACAGACGTTTCGCTCCGGACGGGAATTTGCCGCCTATCTGGGGCTCGTACCGCGACAGAACAGCTCCGGCGGCAAGGTGAAGCTCGGCAGCATCAGCAAGTCAGTATGACTCCCGTTCGGCAAGGCTGGCCGCCGTGCGGTTGTAGACGCGGGTTAGCATTGCTGCCAGAGCCGCATTGAGCGGGGACGAAACCACGGCTCAACGGTTCATTCCGACGCGGAGGCCAGCATGGAACACGATAGCACCCTGTACGTGGGCCTGGATGTCCACAAGGATTCGATTACGGTCGCCTATGCAGTTGGGATGGGCGACGTCGAACTGTTCGGCAAAGTCGGCACCATGCAGATTGACGTGGATCGGCTGTGCAAACGTCTGCAATCGAAAGTGCCACATATCTTCTTTGTCTATGAGGCCGGCCCTTGCGGTTACGGCCTCTACCGACGGCTGATCGATAAAGGTTTCGATTGCATGGTTTGCGCACCATCACTAATTCCCCGCAAGCCAGGTGAGCGTGTCAAGACGGACCGCCGTGACGCGATCAAGCTGGTACGCTCGCTACGCGCCGGCGACCTTTCGGCAGTGCATGTGCCCACGGTTGAAGACGAAGCGTTTCGCGACCTGGCACGCGCCTGGTCGGCCGCCAGGGAAGACCTGAAGGCAGCGCGCTGCCGGCTCAAATCGTTCCTGCTTGCCCACGGTGTTCACTATCTCGGCCGTCCGAACTGGGGACCGACACACAGGCGCTGGTTAAGTACGTTCTCATTCGATAGTGCGTGGCAGCAACTTGCGTTTAACGAGCATCGGCGCACGATTGAGGACCGGCTCGCGCAATGCCAGCGACTGGAAGTGGCATTACGTGAGGCCGTTCCCGACTGGCGTTTCTATCCGGAGGTACTCGCGTTACAGGCCATGCGGGGAATCAACTTCACGTCGGCGATCGGCCTGGCGTCCGAATTGGGCGACCTCGGGCGCTTCGAACATCCGCGACAGCTGATGGCATGGATTGGCGTGACACCATCAGAGCATTCATCCGGTGGAAAGCGACGCCAAGGCAGCATTACCAAGACTGGCAACAGCTACGCGCGCAAGCTGTTGGTCGAATCCGCCTGGAGCTATCGGCATCCTGCACGGGTGAGTATCGACATCCAGCGCCGGCATGAAGGTCTACCCAAACCGATAATCGATCGTGCCTGGGACGCTCAACTAAGGCTATGCCGCCGGTATCGGAGACTCGTAGCCAAAGGCAAATCCGCACATGTTGCCATCATCGCTGTCGCGCGCGAGCTGGCTGCCTTCATCTGGGACGTCGGTCGACTCGGGATAGCTTTGGCGGTACCGCACAATGCGCAAACGGCATAAACAGGGGACGCTACTGAAGCAAGACCAACGACCATCGGAAGTTTCCTGAAGGCGGCGCAGCCCGGTATTCGAGTAGCCCGCGACCTCGTTTGGCAACGGCATCAGTCGACTTGCGTAGCAAGAAAGCGGCAGGCTCATGAGACGGACCTCTGTAATGCGGCAACCAACCCGCGAATATCAGCGTGATTCACCGTCGAGATTTACTGCTACGCCGCCCTCAGGAAATTTGCTCTAACCATGGAGTAGATCTTGAAAATCGATCCCGATTGACAGCGGGAGTCATATCAGCGTGGCGACGTGTATCTGCGAACGCTGCTGATCCACGGTGCGCGATCGGTCATCGTAAGCGCAAGGCACTTGCCGGAGCGCTTGCGCCAGATGCTGTCCCGTCGTCCAACGAACGTCGTAGCTGTTGCACTCGCCAACAAGATGGCGCGAACAATCTGGGCGCTCCTCGCGTACGGCCGAACGTATGAAGCAGCTCAAGCGCAGTGACCACGCTTCAAAGGCAGTAACCCCATTCACGGTTGCACAGGTGTACTGAGTGATGGCAAGACAGGTTGGACCGCGCAAAGGCAAGCCTGAGACATTTCTCGGACCTCGAGTCCGCAAATTAGATTAGGACCTTTGCGGCGAAATCCATCGGGGCCGGCGGGCATGCCCGCGATCGAGTCCGGATATAAGTCCGCAACCACCCTCCTCGCCACGCACAATCACCTTGCAAATGGGAGGCGACCATATAAGAAATGTCCGGTTTTTAAAGGGTTTTCTGTCTTTCTGGTGTTAAGCCTCCAGCGTGTTGAAGGGGCAGGTGTGAAGCAGCAGGGCACTTAAGTTCGTTCAGCGAACTGTTGCAGACCGCTTGCCTGGCTTACCGGACTGGATGGTTTGCGTTTTACGTTGCGTCACGGCCACGATTGCTGCGTTCATGTCCGCTTGCGTGAACTCGCGCGACTTCTTCGTGCCCGGAACACGTTCGGCCCTGCGTACCTCGATGCCGCGGTTCGTGCGTGAGGGCGAGCCCGAGGCCCGCCGGCCATCGCGCTGCGCCTGCAGCGCCTGCGCCACCTGCAGCGCGTGGGTCAGCCGCTTGTGCTCAATGACCGCGCCCTGATCCACCTCGCTGAGCCGGTCATACTCGCGGTATGGCAGCACACGAGCGTCGGCCCGCAGCTCGATACGCCCGTCCGGGTACTCCCACACCTCGATGTAGCGGTGCACCAGCTTGCGGTTCTGCGGCGTGTCGTCCAGCAGGTACATCACGCGGTCGTACTGCACCGTCAGCGACTTCGTCACGCGTCGCGCTTCGCGCCAGGTGAGCAGGGCGTCCAGATCCTCGTCGGCGCGCAGTGGCCGGTGTGCGTCGTACGGGCTCCTCGGCGGCTTCGCGAAGCGTGCGTTGTAGGCCGCCATGAAGGCCGGCGCATACGCGTTGGCGCCCGCGACGGTACTGATGCCGCGCAGCCGCAACTCCTTCACCAGGCGATCCTGCAGGGTCAGGTGCGCGCGCTCCACGCGCCCCTTGGCCGGGCTGCTGTTGGCGCAGAACGTGTCGATGTTCAACTCGTACATCGCCCGTCCAAAGTGCGTCACGCTGCGCCCGGTCTTGCCCGCGCCCAGGCTGCGGAACACGCTGGCCTTGTCGCTGTACAGCGCCACCGGCTTGCCATAGCGCTCCAGATACGTCCGCGTCGCCTCGAAGTAGCTGAAGGTCGACTCCGTGGCCGTAAAGTGCAGGTGCATCAGGCGGCTGGTCGCATCGTCCACGTACACCAGCAGCGTGCAGGCCGCGGCGCGTTCCTCGAACCAGCGGTGGTCGCTGCCGTCGATCTGGATGAGCTCACCCAGGCACGCCCGCCGTGCGCGCGGCTGGTAGACCTTCGGCGGACGCTGCGCGCGCGGTATCCATAGCCCCGCGTCGCGCATCCATCGACGTACCGTCTCCTTCGCCACCCGGATGCCGTGACACTCGCGCAGCTTCTCGCACGCCAGCGTCGGCCCGAAATCGGCGTAATACTCACGTACCAGCGCCACGGCCCGGGCACGCAGGTCAACAGGCAGCTCCCGGTTGCCGGGCCGCCCACGTCTGGCCGACACCAGGCCCGCCGGGCCACAAGCCTCATAGCGCCGGCACAGCCGGCTGATCTGCCGTTCACCGAGCTGCAGCCGCTCAGCCGCCTGAAAACACCGCAGGCGGCCTTCAACGACCGCCCCGATGACCTTGACCCGCTCGAGTTCGTGCATGCTTGCCGTGATCAGCTCACGTCCGTTCATGGTTTGCCCCTGGTCGACGCCTCACGCGAGCGTGCGCCTCAACCAGGGCAGGAATCGGACATCACTAATGAGCCAGCGGACACTACAACTTAGCCCGTACATTCCAATGTCAAACCCATTTTCAGATGTCCGCTTCCCGGCCAAGTTCAAGTGTCCGCTTTTGCGGGGTTCAGGTTTTGTCTTTCACGGGTTGCAGCTCACGCAGTGTCGAAGATCGGATCATGAACGGGCAGGGCATTCGCCCCTGTTCCATTAACGCCTGCTGATCGATGACCTGGTTTGCGCTGGGCCTGCGAAGGCTGCTTTTGCCCGGCCAGGTCGACGATCACCTGCTCGATGTCGGCCTGTGTAAATTCGCGTTGCTTCTTCCTGCGCGCGTGGCCTTGCTTGCGCTCCGTTCGGGTCGAGTCCCCACGGTGCGTTCGCGAAGGCGCTTTACCAATCCGTTCGTTATCGCGCTGGGCCTGAATCACCTGCGAGACCTGAAGTACGTGACTTAGCCGCTTGTGCTCAACCACTGCGCCCTGGTCCACCTCGGTCAGCTTGTCGTATTCGCGGTACGGGACCACGCGGCCATCCGCCCGCAGCTCGATGCGTCCGTCCGGATACTCCCAGACCTCGATATACCGATCGATCAGCTTGCGGTTCTCCGGTGTATCGTCCAGCAGGTACAGCACACGGTCGTACTGCACCGTCAGCGACTTCTTGACCTTCCTCGGTTCGCGCCACGTCAGCACCGTATCGAGGCTCTCATCGGCCCGCAGCGGCCGGTGCGCATCGAACTCACTCTTCGGCGGCTTGGCAAAGCGTGCGTTGTAGGCGGCCATAAAGGAGGGCGCATATGCATTGGCTTCGGCCAGCGTACTGATGCCGCGCAGCCGCAGTTCCTTCACCAGGCGGTCCTGCAGCGTCAGATGCGCGCGCTCCACGCGGCCCTTGGCCGAGCTGCTGTTGGCGCAGATCGTGTCGATGTTCAGCTCGTACATCGCGCGACCGAACGGCGTCACGCTGCGTCCGGTACGCTCGGCGCTGGTGTTGCGGAATACGCTGGCCTTGTCGCTGTAGAACGCGCCCGGCTTGCCATAGCTCTCGATGTACGCGCGCGTTGCCTCGAAGTAGCTGAACGTCGATTCCGTCTGCGTGAAGTGCAGTTCCATCAGCCGGCTCGTCGCATCGTCCACGTACACCAGCAGCGTGCATTGCGGCGCCCGGTCCTCGAACCACGCATGCTCACTGCCGTCGATCTGGATGAGCTCGCCCAGGCACGTACGCCGTGCGCGCGGCTGATAGATCTTCGGCGGCCGCTGCCGGCGCGCAACCCATAGTCCTGCGTCCATCATGAGTTTGCGCAACGTCTCCTTCGCCAGCTGGATGCCGTGGCATTCCCGGAGCTTCTCGCAGGCCAGCGTGGGCCCGAAATCGGCGTAACGCTCACGGACAATCGATAGCGCCCGGTCTGCCGTTACGCGGTCTAGCCGGTTGTTGCTGGGCCGCGAGCGTCGCCGCGACACGAGGCCTTGCGGCCCGTGCTCACGAAACCGGCCAACCAGCCGGCGAATCTGCCGGGTCGTCAGCCCGAGCCGCTGCGCTGCGCGCAGCGGCTTGAGCCGTGCGTCCACCACGTCCTGAATGAGCTTCAATCTGTCCAGCTCGCGCATCGTCATTGTTATCCGTTCTGTTGCCGCCATTAAAGCTCCCAAACACTGGATTCCCAGCGATCTGTTAGCTTACGATCGTCCAAAAAGCGGACATCTGAACTTGGCTAAAAGCGGACACTACAACTTAGCCCGTACATCCAAATGTCAAAGCCATTTTCAGATGTCGGGGTCCCGGCTAAATACAGATGTCGGGGTTGAGGTTGGTTCTGGGTGTGGTTGTTTCGCAGTCCTTTATATCTATCTGGAGGGGGTTTTTAGCACCGAG
>NZ_JBFPKI010000028.1:0-30436 GCF_040948675.1 Paraburkholderia sp. BR14312 | reverse complement strand
AACAGCTCCACGCCGATGATAGTGCGGATTGCCCGTGTGAAAGTAGGTAATCGTCAGGCTCCTTATGCTGTAACGTCCAGAACCCCGGTGTCTCCGAAAGAGAACCGGGGTTCTGGCGTTTGGGCGCCAGAAAGAACGATCATTTTCTGCGACCTGACTTATTCGCAGTCGATAGCGAAAATCTCCAAATCGCTTTAAATAGCATTTCATGCGTGCGTCAATACGCCTCAGAAGTCGCGCAAATAAAAATCTAATTCGCATTAAATCGCAGCTTTCCTAAAGTTTTTCCCTAATCCGGCCGATAGACGCGTGTGTAGTCATTAACTACAAACTAAACATCACACGCTACACGAATAAAAACCGGGGAGCTTCTGCGCATGCGCTCGCGTGCGGGAAGCGAGAAACATGCACGACCGATGGAATGACTTGCGCGCGCAGCGAGGCACTGCGCCCTCTATCTCCGCCGCAACGACGCTTGCAGGGACGCCCTGCGTGCTCCGCGTGCACGCCGCCGCCGTCTGGCTCCGCATCTCGCCGATCTCCCTTGTCCAGCCTCTTTTGCCCTGACAACAAGGAGAATTCATGAAGTCGTCCAAGACGTGGGGTGCGCTTCTCGCCGCCGCCACCATCGCAGCCCTTGGCGGTTGCGCGACCGAATCGTCGCGTTCGCTGCCCGTGCCGCCTGTCACCAGCGCGCAGCGCCCGCCCGTCGGTAAGCCGGTGCAGATCGCAGTCGGCAAGTTCGATAATCGCTCGAGCTACATGCGCGGCATCTTCTCCGACGGCATCGACCGGCTCGGCGGGCAGGCCAAGACCATCCTGATCACGTCGATGCAGCAAAGCGGCCGCTTCAGCGTGCTCGATCGCGACAACCTTGACGAGATCCGCCAGGAAGCGGGCTTCACCAGGAAGGCCCAGGCGATCAAGGGCGCCAACTACGTCATTACCGGCGACGTCACCGAGTTCGGTCGCAAGGAAGTCGGCGATCACCAGCTGTTCGGCATTCTCGGCAGCGGAAAGAACCAGATCGCCTACGCGAAGGTGAGCATCAACGTTGTCGATACCACGACTTCGGAAGTCGTCGCATCGGCGCAGGGTGCGGGCGAGTACAGCCTCTCGAACCGCGAGATCATTGGCTTTGGCGGCACCGCGAGCTACGACTCGACGCTCAATGGCAAGGTGCTCGAGCTCGCGATCCAGGAAGCAGTCAATCATCTGGCCGACCAGGTCGACGCGGGCGCGCTGCGCTCCGCACACTGACCGCCTACGTCGGCCGCGCTTCACGCTGAATCAGAACAACTACTCATACGGGGCTTTCATGAAATACATCGGCACGCTTCGGGGGCTCTGCCTGCCCATCACGGCGGCAACGCTGCTGCTCGCAGGCTGCGCGAACACCACGCCGCCGCTCTACCAGTGGAGCGGCTATCAGCCCGGGGTCTACGACTACCTGAAGGGCGAGAAGGCACCGCAGCAACAGATCGATGCGCTCGAGAAGTCGCTGCAGGAAATCCGCGCGAAGGGCAACACGCCGCCGCCAGGCTTCCACGCGCAACTGGGCATGCTCTACGCGAACGTCGGCAACGACACGCAAGCCATGCAGGAATTCGACGCCGAGAAGCACCTCTTCCCGGAGTCGTCGACCTATATGGACTTCCTCATGAAGAAACCGAAACAACAATAAGCGAGCGTACCGATATGTCCAGATTTTCCACTCTCAAGCTCTGGCTGGCTCTGTCCGCGCTCGCATTGCTGGCCGCTTGTGCACAGCCGGTCAAGCACGCGGATTACACGGCGTTCAAGAATGCGCGCCCGCGCTCGATCCTCGTGCTGCCGCCCGACAACGCGACGACGGATGTGAATGCATCGAACAGCATGCTCTCCCAGATGACGATGCCGCTCGCCGAGGCGGGCTACTACGTGATTCCGGTCGCGGTCATGGAGGAGACGTTCAAGCAGAACGGACTGACGACGGCAGGCGACATCCAGCAGACCCCGCCGGAAAAGCTGCGCGAAATCTTCGGCGCCGATGCGGTGGTGTACTCGAAGATCACGCAATTCGGGACGCAATACCGTGTGCTCGACAGCGCGACGGTGGTGACGGCGACGGCGAAACTCGTCGATCTGACAACCGGCAAGGTGCTGTGGCAAGGCGCGGCCAGCGCCAGCAGCAACGAAGGCAACAACAGCGGTGGCGGCGGCCTGATTGGCATGCTGGTGGTGGCGGCAATCAAGCAGGTCGCGAATTCGCTGACCGACAAGAGCCACGATATCGCAGGTGTCACGAGCTATCGTCTGTTGCACGCGGGGCCGCCGACGGGCCTGCTCTACGGTCCGCACTCGCCGAAATACGGCACGGACTGACCGGCGGCGCTCGCGCCGCATAAAGAAAAAGCCCGTCACTGGAAGGTGACGGGCTTTTTTCAATCCAGCTCAAGGGAGCGCAGCAGTAAAACCGCTTAGCGCTCCAGGAACGGACGCAGCTTGTCCGCGCGGCTCGGGTGCATCAGCTTGCGCATCGCCTTGCTTTCGATCTGGCGGATACGCTCGCGCGTCACGTCGAACTGCTTGCCCACTTCTTCGAGCGTGTGGTCCGACGTCGTGTCGATGCCGTAGCGCATGCGCAGCACCTTCGCTTCGCGCGGCGAGAGCGCCTTGAGCGCCTCGTCGATGGCAGCGCGCATGTTCGCGTGAATCGCTGCATCAGCCGGCGAGGCCGAACCTGCGTCCTCGATCATGTCGCCGAGCGTCGCGTCGCCGTCGTCGCCTACCGGGCTTTCGAGCGAGACCGGTTGCTTGGCGATCTTGAGGATGCCGCGCACCTTCTCTTCGGTCATGCCCATGCGCGCGGCGAGGTCCGCCGGATGCGCTTCCATGCCCGTTTGCTGCAGGATCTCGCGCGAAATGCGGTTGAGCTTGTTGATCGTTTCGATCATGTGCACCGGCACGCGGATCGTGCGCGCCTGGTCGGCGAGCGCGCGCGTCACGGCCTGACGCACCCACCACGTCGCGTACGTCGAGAACTTCCAGCCGCGGCGATATTCGAACTTGTCCACCGCCTTCATCAAGCCGATGTTGCCTTCCTGGATCAGGTCGAGGAACTGCATGCCGCGGTTCACGTACTTCTTCGCAATCGAGATCACGAGACGCAGGTTGGCCTTGACCATCTCGCCCTTCGCCTGACGCATCTTCGATTCGGCGACGGTCATGCGGCGATTGATCGCCTTGATCTGCTGCAGCGACAGCGATGCGGCCGCTTCGATCTCGGCGAGCTTGCGCTGCTCCGCCTGGATAGCCGGCAGGCTGCGCTCGATCGAGGGACCGTACTTGCTCGACGCGGCTGCGGCGCGCACGCCCCAGTCCAGATCGGTTTCGTGGCCCGGGAACTGCTCGACGAAGGCTTCGCGCGGCATGCCGCAGCGATCGACGACGATGGAGAGCACGTTGCGCTCGATCGCGCGAATCTGCGCGACCTGCTCGTGCAGCAGCGAGCACAGGCGGTCGATCGTGCGGGCCGTGAAGCGGATCGGCGCGAGTTCCGTCTGGATGTCGGCGCAGATCTTCATTTCCAGGGCCGTAGCGCGCGCATTGGCGTCCGTCGTACAGGCCATCTGTTCGAACAGCGCGCGAACGCGCGCGAAGATCGCGAGGCTGTCTGCCTTCAGTTGCGCGAGCAGGGCTTCGTTCGCCTTGCTGTTGTCGGCGTCGCTGTCTTCGTCGTCGCTCGAGTCGTCCGACTCTTCTTCTTCCGATGCCTGGGCTTCGACTTCTTCGCTCGCGTCTGCGTCGGCTGCCGTGGCCGGTTCCTGCGCCGCTTCGTCGCTGCCGATGCCGTCGACGAGTTCATCGATGCGCATCTCTTCAGCCGCGACGCGGTCGGCGTCGGCGAGGATGGTCGCGACGATCGACGGGCATGCCGCGATCGCCTGGATCATTTCCTGGAGGCCGTCTTCGATGCGCTTCGCCACTTCGATTTCGCCGGCGCGCGTGAGCAGCTCGCTCGAGCCCATTTCGCGCATGTACATGCGCACGGGGTCGGTCGTGCGGCCGAATTCGGAGTCGACGGTCGAGAGCGCGACTTCGACTTCTTCGTCGGCTTCGTCGTCGGCCTGCTGGTCGGCGCGGGAATCTTCGTTCATGAGCAGCGTGTCGGCGTCGGGCGCCTGCTCGTACACCTGCACGCCCATGTCGTTGAACGTGGCGACGATCGTTTCCAGCGCGGCCGTCTGCGCGAAGTTGTCGGGCAGATGGTCGTTGATGTCCGCGTGGGTCAGATAACCGCGTTCGCGGCCGAGCTTGATGAGCGCCCGCATTTGATGCTGGCGTTTTTCGAGTTGCGAGCCTGCGTCCATGGGCGTCGTATCGCCGGTCTTGTCTTTGGACGAGCGGCGTGCGGGGCGGGCAGACGAGGTCAGCGCGTCGTCCCGGTCATGGCTTGTCAATACATTCTCCTCGAAGGGATAGCCCGACAAGGGCAAAAAGGGTCACGCGCCAGCGGCGTGGCGTCCTGGCGATGACGAAATTGCAGGGGAGTGGGCGGGGGCGCATGCCGGTCCCGCCAAGCGAGCGCCAAACGTCTGACGACGTGGCAGCCTGGATTTTCGTGCAATGCAGAAAGACCGCGTATGGTAGTGCGTTACGGCATGCGAGGCAACCTGAATCGTCGTGTTTGCGGCACATTGACCGCCTTCAGGGTCGTATCGTTTGGCTAGCGCTCCACCTTACATATTTCCTACATGAGTCCCTTAGACCATTTTTCAAGTGAGAAGTTCACGTTTTTGTCACTCGCCTCGCCTATGGCACGCTGTTATTCCCCGCCGATTCCCCGTTGTCCGGTCGCCATGCGTGGCAGCGCTCACGCGCGAATCGCGACAATGCGTTGAACGCGTTTGCCGGAGGACCGGTTGACCGCCTCCTCGTCGAGCGCGATGGTCGTGCCCTCGAGCTGGCTGGTGACGAGCGCCGGATCGAACGAACTATATAGACGCCCCGCTGGGTCGCGCCCGCTGTCGCCGTCGGTGACGCGCCAGCTCAGATAGAGCACGCCGCCCGGCTCGAGCAGTTCGACGAGGCGGCGGCAGGCCGGGCCGATCTGCGCGACGGGCAAATGCATGATCACGGTCTCGCACAGGACGTTGTCAAAGCTCGCGGCGGGCACGCCCTCTAGCTCGGGCAACGTGGCCAGACCGAAAGCGCACTGCGGGTGGTCAGCGGTGGCCCGGGCGATCAGACCCTCCGACGCGTCGTAGCCCGTCGCGGGGTAACCATGGGCGTTCAGCCATGCCACGTCGCGGCCCGACCCGCAGCCGATATCCACGGTCCTTCCGTGGGGCCGGAAATACCGCATGAGACGCGCATAGAGGTCGTCGGGCGCAGACTGGTTCGCCCATTCGGCTGCGTAGTTTGCGGCACCACTCGTGTACGTCTCGATCGTCATGGAGTCCATATGGGGCTCGCGGTTCCTGTGACAAGAGGAAGGGACGCTTCGAGACTAGCCGATCGACGCAACGAGAGGCAGTCGCGCGGCGATACCGGTATGGCCGCTGCCACGCTCGCCGCTTGGCGCCGCGCGACGGCCACGCTGCACGCAGCGTCGTCAGGGCGGGAATTCGTCGTACTGGGGCAGGGAGTCGGCGATCTCGAACCACGGCGCTTTCGAGCGCACGAAGATATGGCCGGCGGGGCGAATGGCCGGCGGATCGGTCAGCGTGCCGAGCGTCACGTGCACATACGCTCCTTCGCGCACGACTGAATAGAGCAGCGAGCCGCAGCGGCCGCAATGGATGTCGTGGGCGGCCTGCGGATCGCCGTAGACCAGCGTCTGCCCTGCGCCCTCGGTGAGTCGCAGTGCCTCGCTTTCGATGCCCGCAAACGGCTTGAACGCGGAACCCGTGGCGCGGCGGCACTGCGAGCAGTGGCAATTGAATGCGTAGCGGAACGCATTGGCTACCGCATAGCGCACGGCGCCGCAAAGGCACTGGCCGCGCAGCGTGGCGGGAGCATTCGTGTGGGTAGGGGCAGTGTCGGCCATGATGGGCGCGGTGCTCTGGTGGCAAGTGTCGAACATTGCGATCGGGCGGCTGCGGTGTGCGCACTCACATCATACGTTTGAGTTGCCCGCGGCGCAGGAAAACGCAAAGGTCACCACATATGGGGATTGGCCGGCCAGTCATGGCCTCCGCACAGTTCGTGGCGCCCCTGTAGCCCCGAAATGCACGCCGAATTTCCCATGGATGGTTACCTATGGCACCCCCGCGCAAAACGCACCGCCCCAACCCATCCAGGCGAATCTACGCGCCCCGTTCCCTCAAGTCTTTCAATCCCTTGATGACGACAAGCAGCGCGCGGCCGTGCTCTTCCGAACCGTCCCACGCCTCGACGATCGCATTGCGCAGCAATTCGTTGTAGGCAGCCGCGTGCCGGCTGGACGGCAGCGCCTTCACACCATAGAAACTGCATAGCTTATTGAATGATGCGCTCCGGCGTACCCGCCGCCCGTTCGACGTGCGAAGACGCGAGACAGTAGGCTGGCTGACCCCGGAAAGCCGCGCAATTTCGCTGGCAGAGCGTGAATCGTCCGATAACCGCCGCAGCAGTTCCTGCACCGGAAAATGAGTATCTGGGGCTTCCATGTCATGCATTATACCTATACAGTAACGGTTATTGAATTGCTCGCCGAAATCGGCGGGCGGCTGCATTCCGAGGAAGTCGATGGCACTAAAACACCTACCGCCCACGTTTTGCTGGTCCCGTATCGGGCCAGAGGCCGGCATGGATCTCCCCACGCTGATCCTGCGCAAGGAGTGGGAGCGTCGGCAGGGCGGAGGGCGCTTCCTGTGGGGCATCGGCCAGTCGCTTGGCAACAGCGCTCAAATCGCCGCGCTGCGCACCGGCTCGCTTCTCGCGCTGTTTTCGCCGGCGGCAAACCGCCCGCGCGCCATGCAAGACAAGCGCGGCAAGCGTGCCGGCGTGGTCGTCTGGAATGCGTGGGTCGACGCGAGCGGTCAGGTGCGCCAGCTTCCGCAGCATGTGTTCGTTACGAGCAGCGCCACGCTGCCCTCGGGCGCCGCACGCGAGCATCACTACGCGCTCGTGTGCGTCTCGCCAACCGAACTGAGCGTCGGCAGCTCACTGCGGGTGGTTCCGGAGCGGCTGCGCAGCGTGAGCACGGCGAAACCGCCATGCCGCTCGCAGGGCACGGTGGTGGTGGATTGCGTCGAGCGCGCCGCCCAGGCGGGCGGCAAGAGCCATCCTCTCGTGTTCACGGCGGAGCTGGAGGCGCCATACTTCGTGCGACTCACACAGCCCACGCTCGTCAAGGCGCGCGACCTCGCGGCCATTCACGAGGCATCGCGCATGTGCGACTTCGACACCTACACAGATCTCACCAAACGCGTGCGCAGCGAAGCCTGCGCGCAGCAGGCGCGCGGCGTCACGCGCGATCTCTTCGACGTGCCGCCTGCCGATCACACGGCGTCTTCACGGCTTGGCGGCGCAAGAACGCGCCATGTCTCCCGGGCGGGAGACTGGACCCAGCTCACAATGGAACTCTTCCATGGCGATTCACATCCGTTCACAAGAGGCCGAGGCCGCGCAACGCTTTTTTGAGGCGAGCCGCAACGTCGACCGGGCATTTCGCGCCCTGCGTGCCGAGGCCCACGACCACGTGGCCGCGCCGCTCGCCTATGGCGCCGCGCAATCACGGCTCGATCACGCGCTGGACGAACTGGCGCGTGCCGAGGCGTTGTTCGATTCGGTGACTGACGTACAAACGCGTCAGATGAGGGATCATCAGGATCACTGAGGAACTGGCGCAATGACCCGCGAAGCGGCACTCACCGGTACGGGTCCCGCTACGCTGGCGACCATCCCGAGCCCGCGGCATTCGCGCGGCGCGACTTCGCGCCCATGGGCCGTCCGCTGACCTGCATGCCGCTGGAGCGCTGCGTCCTCGCGCAGCGCGTGGAGCGCAGCGCTTTCTGAGCGCGCCGCAGAGGCGAGTTCGCGCGCGAGCTCAGCCCTTTTCCGCCTCCACCGGCAACTGCAGCACGGCCGCCACCAGCGGCCAGCGCTTCGCGGCCGCCTGCCAGGCGTCCTCGGCTTGAACGTCGAGATAGCGGTCGCGGTCCACGCCCTCGACGAGACGCGCGAGCGCGTCGATATCGCTCGGCAACGCGGGACCACTGCGCGAACGCCGGCCGGACCCCCACAAGCGCATCGCCATCACTTGCCCTCCACCCACACGCCGTCGGGCGTATGGATCACATAGCCGGTTGGCGTCGTCATCGTCACCGTGCCTTCGTTTTCGCCGACCATGCGTGTCTGCGGCAGGTTGTTCGCATACTGCGCGAGCGGCGGCGCGCCGGTGGCGAACGGGCTGTGCGCCACGAGATTGGACAGCAGCTGCGCCAGCGCGAGATAGCTCGTGGGCGTGTCGATCGTCGTCACGCCGCCGGTGTGCTCGCTGCCGGCCGGCAGCCCCACCACCTTCACGCCCACCGGCACGTGGACGATGTTCGGCGTGGGGATCTCGCGCATGCCGGCAATCTGGTTCTCTTCGCCCTGCAGCGCCGCGCCGTGTTCGGGTACGAAGACGATCACCGCCTTGCGGCCCGACTGCGCGACGAGGTCGATCAGCTTGTCGACGTCTCCGAGCAGCCGCTGCAGGCGAATCGGGTAGGACTGCAGGCTCGTGAGCTTGTCGTTCGGCGCGGGCAGCCGGTTGCCGTCGTGCATCGAGACCGTGTTGTAGTAGAGCGCGACTGGCCCGCCGCCAGCGGCAATGCGCTGCTTGTACCAGCGCGAAAGCGCGTCGTAGTCGTCGGCCAGCGCGGAACCGTCGAACTCCTTCATGAACTCCGGGAAGCCTTCGTTCGCGGGGATCGTCACGCCCGGCACGCCGATTTCACTGATCACCGTGCTGCGGAAATTGTCGAAACGGCCGTTGTGGTTGAGCAGCGCGTTCGGCGTGTAGCCGGCCTGCGCGAGCTGCGCGAACAGGTGGCACTCGGCAGGCGCGGGGTCGTAGAGCGCCTTGTGCGGCTCCTGCCCGCAGGTGGCGCGCAGCACGCGGATCGCGGCGGGCCCGCTATAGCTGGCACCCGAGCTGAAGTTCTGGAAGATATAGTCGAAGCGCGAGAAGAGCGGGTTGTTGCGCATCTTCACGACATCCATGTCGTTCCACGAGAGCGAGCAGATGTGCACCATGATGATGTCGAACTGCGCGTTCGCGTCGGTGGTGAGCGGCGTGAAACTCACGTGCCGGCCTTCCTCGTTGGCGCGGAACGCCGCGAGCTGCTGGTCGTAGCTGCCCGACTGCTCGTCGCGCTTCTTGCCGGTGCCGCCGTCCTCGTCGCCGTTGCTGGCGAGTGAAGCGTTGGCGGTCGCATTCGCCACGAACGAGCCCACGCCCTGCCAGACCGGCATGACGACGAGCGCGATCAGCACGAGTGTCGTCACGCGTACCCAGCGGTTGATGAGGAAGTAGAGCAGCACGGCGATCACCGCCGACACGGCCATCGAAAGCGAAATCACGCGCCGCGTGAGCTCGAACATGTACGAGGGCGTGAAGGTGAGGAGCACGGGGATCTGCGAGATCGCCCGGCCGATGTCGGGCATGCTCGACTCGTGGTACGCAATGGCGATACCCACGATCACGGCGATCCCATCGCGCGCAATACGCAGCCACCGCCTGTGCAGCGGCACGAGCAGCAGGATGACGAAGGCGAAGTTCATCCACCACTCGGGCTTGAGCGTGCCGATCGAGTAGAGGTACAGCTTGGCGAGGAAGTAGAGATTCCAGAGACCCATAGTGTTTCGCGTTCCAGGGTGTAGCGGTGGTTCCGGTTATCAGGGCTGGCGGACCTGGCCGGCCCGGCGTCGCGTGAAGAAGTTTTCCAGCGCGTCGAAGAACGCATCGATGAGGCGCATGTAGCCTTGCCAGCTCAGCTCGATCAGCTGAATGAGGCCGTGCAGCGGCGCGTCGGAGGGCGGCACGTCCTCCCATTCGAGCCAGGCATCGGCGCGGCCGAACGTGCATTCCACGAGCTTGCGCTCCATCTCCATCGTCATGCCGACGAAGCGCACGCCGAGGCGCCGGTCGGCCAGACGCGCGACCACGGCGGGGAAGTCGTGCTCCAGCACGCCGCGCGCGAGCGTCACGTTGATGCGCTCGCCGGGTTCGAGCTTCGCTACGGCGTCGGCGGGCAGCATGAGACCGAGGCCGCCCATCGAATAGTTCTCGGTCTTGCACGCGAGCGTGCGGCCGTCGGGCAGCGTGAGCATGGCGGGCACGCGCAGCGGAATGCGGTGCGCCACGCGCACCTGCTTCGCCTCTTTGGCCACGCCGAGCGCGAGCCCGAGAATGGTGAGATTCACGCCGGCCCAGAAGAGGTTCATGAACACGGTGGCGGGCTCGTCTGACCGCCAGATCGTGAGGCGGCCGATACCGGCGAGGACAGAGCACACGTTGATCGCGAGTAGCACGAGGTAGGGCTTCGAAATCGTCCAGTCGAGATACTCGTGCTCGATATGGCCGCCCTTCGAGGTCACGTTGAACTTGCCGAGCTTCGGATTGATGAGCGCCATGGTGGTGGGCAGCACGATGTACCACGCGAGCACGGACTCGTAGGCTTCGGCCCAGAACGAGTGCCGGTAGCGTCCCTGGATGCGCGAGTTGGCAATCGCGGCAATCACCAGATACGGCACCACGTAGGCGAGGATCACGGGCGCAGGCGTGTTGATCACGTGCAGTCCGAAATACAGGTACGCGCCGGGCATCACGAGGAAGATGAGCCGCGGGAAGCCGTAGAAGAAGTGCAGCATGGCGTTGCTGTAGCACATGCGCTGGAAGAACGAGAGTCCCTTGCCGATCCACGGATTGTCGACGCGGAAGATCTGCGTCATGCCGCGGGCCCAGCGGATGCGCTGGCCGATGTGGTCGGCGAGGCTGTCGGTGGCGAGGCCCGCCGCCTGCACGGTGCGCAGATAGGCCGACGTATAGCCGTGGCGATGCAGCCGCAGCGAGGTGTGGGCGTCCTCGGTCACGGTCTCGGTCGCGATGCCGCCAATGTGCTCGAGCGCCGAGCGCTTGATGACCGCGCACGAGCCGCAGAAGAACGTGGCGTCCCAGAAGTCGTTGCCGTCCTGGATCAGCCCGTAAAAGAGGCTGCCTTCGTTCGGCACGCGGTGGAACGTGTCGAAGTTGCGCTCGAACGGATCGGGCGAGAAGAAGTGGTGCGGCGTCTGCACCATCGCGCATTTCTTATCGGCGAGAAAGACGCCTATGGTCGTTTGCAGGAAGGAGCGCGTGGGGATGTGGTCGCAATCGAAAATCGCGATGTACTCGCCCTGCGTGAGCGGCATCGCGTGATTGATGTTGCCGGCCTTCGCATGCGTGTGTTCGTCGCGGCGCAGGTAGCCCACGCCCGCCTCGCGCGCGAAGTCGCGGAATTCGTCGCGGTCGCCGTCGTCGAGGATGTAGACGCGCAGCTTGTCGCGCGGCCAGTCGATCGAGCTTGCCGCGAACACGGTTGGCCGCACCACCGAAAGCGGCTCGTTGTAGGTCGGAATGTAGAGGTCGACGGTCGGCCAGTCGGCCGGATCGCCGGGCAGCGGCTGCGGCTTGCGGCGCAGCGGCCACGCGGTTTGCACGTAGCCGAAGATCAGCACGATCCACGTGTAAAGCTCGGCCGCGTAGAGGATGTAGCCGACGATGGCCTCGGCAGGGCTCGAAAGATGCAGCGTTTGCGTGCTGCGCCACCAGACGTAGCGGCCCGTCATGAGGATCGAGAGCATCACCATGAGCATGGTGGCGAGGCGCCCCGGCAGGCGGCGCGCGATCATCACCACGACGTACACGAGCAGGAACAGCAGCACCTGGCCGGCGAACGGCAGCGGCGTCGTGCACACGGCGACAGCCGCGACGAACGCGAGCCACAGCAGGCCCTGGCGCAGGTAGGGCACGCTGTCGAGCGCCGCCGAAAGCTTCTCGAGCTGCTGCTCGATGCCTTCCCACGGCACGTCGGGCAGCCGCGCGCCGACTGCGGCACTCGCGCGCGAGGCGCGGCGATAGACGGGTTCGAGGCGCCTGTCGAGCCACGCGCGCAGTGCGAAGCGATGGTGTCCTTGCGGCGCCTTGTGAAGCTTGCGCAGATCGGCGGCGAGACGCTGACGCGGGCGCCGCGGGCGCAGGAAGATGCGCAGGAGCCACGCTCCAGCGGTGCGGTCGCGGCCGATGTTCAGGCGCTGGCGGATGTCCTTGCCGAGCCGCGCGAAGGCGAGCGCGGGCACGTCGCGCTGGCCAGGGCGCGGCGGCCGGAAGAAGGCGCGCAGCAGCCACTGGCCACCCGGCGCGTCGGGCGCGAGATTGAACTCGGGCGCGCTCACGCGGCGCAGCGACAACCAGAACGCCGTCCACAGGGCAGCGATGCGCTCGCGGATCATGACGTGCTCCCGTGCGCGACGTGTTGCGCGAGCAGTTCGTCGGGCGCATCGAGGCTCGCACCCGTGCTCCAGTGCGAGAGCCACGAGGCGATGCCGTGAAGGTCGTGCGCGGCCTGCGAGCTGGGCGCGCTCAGGCAGAAGTTTTCGCCCGCGGCGAGTGCGGCGGGCACACCGGTGTCCGCATGCACGAGATACGGGAGCATGGCGGCGCCCAGGCGTGCGCGCAGCAGTGAAACGACGTCCATGTGCAACTGGCGCGCGGGCACGACCGCATTGGCGACGAACACGCTGCGCTTGTGTGCGCGCACGAGCGCGGCGATCAGGCGCGGCAGCGTCGCGCAGGCGGTGGCGCAGGGTGTGAGGACGCCGAGCACGAGGTCGGCGGCATCGATCGCCTGACGCGCGTGTGCCGAGGGCCACGTGCCCGCATCGACGAGCGCGATCGTCTGCGCCGGCAGGTCCACGCGGGCGAGCAGTTCGCGCAACCAGCCGGGGCGCGCGTCGAGCAGGGCGCAGGCGTCGTCGTCGCGCGGGTCATCGGATGCATGGCCGTCAGCGAGGCTGCCCCACGGCAGCACGAGCACGCCGTCGTCGCTTTGCAGCGCGGCGCGCGACCAGGCGTCGTCGGCGCCGGGGCCGCCCGCCAGATGCGTGACGAGGCCTTCGCGCGCGCTCTCGCGCAGCCCGAAATGGAGCGCCAGCACGTTGCGCGGGTCGCATTCCGCGGCGAGCGCAACATGTTCGCGCGCCGCCAGCAGACCCGCGAGCGCGGCGGTGAGGGTGGTGCGGCCCGCACCGCCCACGCTGGAGACGATGGCGATGGTCTTCATCGGCGCGGCCCCGTCTGGCTGAAACGGCGCTGGCCGCGAATCAGCAGGGCGTCGACCTGCGGCGGGAGCCGGAGCGGGCGCGAGCGCGCGGGGCGCAGCCACATGGGCACGAAGCGCGCGAGCCGCAGGCGCCAGCCGATCCAGTAGAGCGGTACGGCCAGTATCAAGCCCCAGACGAAGTAACCGAGGAAGATGTTCATGTCGCTCTCCTATGCTTTGAGCGGCAGCGGCGCGCGCTGCGGCGCGGCTCGCGGTTTCGCGTTGTCGGTGCGCGCGGCGGCGTCGAGCGCGGGCAACAGGTCGCCGTTTATGGGAGCGAAGTTGACGGGCACTGCGGGTTCCGGCACTGCGGTTTCTGTCGTGGCTGCCGTCGCTGAGCCCGATGCGATCGCGGAAGCCGCCGCAGGCGGCACGGTCTGGCCGTTGGCCTGCACCGAGACGGCCGCGGGCGCGGCGGGCTGCCCCTCATTGATCGCGAGCCAGCCCGAATAGTCGGGCGGCGGCGTGGTGTCGATTTCCTCGCCGAGCGTGTCCAGCGCCTCCGTGATCGCGCGGCCGTCGCCGTAGCGCTCCTCGCCCTGGAACAGCTCCGCGAGCGAACGCTGGAACACGCGCCGGCACACGGCGTCGGCGTCGCTCATACGGCAGGCGAAGAAGAACACGTAGAGGCTGTCGCCGCTCGCCGTCACGATGTCGCCCGCGCGGCGCAGATGGCACGCCTTGAGCGCATCCACGTGCGCGACTTCCGGCATCAGCGCGAGGCGAATCAGCACGCTCGGCAGCTGGATCACGCGGCTGCGCTCCACCGCCGCGCGCACGAGTTCGACGAAGTGTGCCGCGCCCACGTAGCCGCTCTCTTCCCCATGCACCACGGCGGCGAGCGCCGCACGATAGTCGGCGGGCATGGGCCGCGAATATACCTGGCCCTGCAGACTGTCGACGATGGCCTCGACCTGCGCGAGCGGCGTCTGCCGCGCGATCACGCGGTTCGCGCCCAGGTTCAGCATGAGCGACTCGTAGCGCATGGCCACGGCGTCCTCGCGCACGATGATCTTGAGCGCTTCGCCGCACTGCAGGCGCAGCGTGTGCACCTGCTCCGCGAGCATTTCGAGGTCGCGGTTCACGCTGAATTCGAGAATCACCGTGGCCGCGACCGAAGTGCGCGCGGCGGCCACGGCGGCCTCGTTGTTATCGACGATCTGCCAGGCCGGCGGCAGTACGCGCTCGTGCAACATCGCGTCGCGCGAAACGATCACGCGGCCTTCGTCGGGTGCGAGCAGGCCCGCCTCGCCGATCTCGGTTTCGAAGGTGCCTCCGGAAACCGTGAGCCGGTGATCGGCGGCGGAAAAGCGCAGCGGCACGCTCCGGCTGCCGTGCACGGCATCGCCCGCGCGCCAGAACGCGACTTCCCAGTGATACTGCCCCTGCACCTGGTGCAATTGTGCGGCGCCCGCGAAGCGCGCCTGGAAGGCGGCGAGTTCGGGATGCTCCTGATCGTCGCCGAGGCCGGGCGGCGCTGCCACCATCAGCACGCCGTAACGATGCTGCGCGCACCAGCCCGCGAGCTGCGCGCCCTGAGCGGCGAGCGCGGCGGGGTCCTGCCAGTTGAAGAACGCCTCCGCGCCTTCGATGAAGAACTGGCTTTCGGGCGCGGCGCACTGCCCGGCGAGCGCGTTGAGCGCTTCGATCAGCACCTGCGCGCCGTCGCGCTCCGGCAGTGTGCGTAGCGCGCAGACGTTTGCCCATGCATGCGTCGAACCGCTCTTGTCGAGATCGACGCCTTGATCGCGCAGCGCCGCCGTGAGGCTCGCGCCGTCGCGCGTGGAAAGGACGGTGGCGGGACCTGTGAGCGCGGCGGCGGCGGTTTGCCAGAACAGCGCGTCGCGCGCGGGCGAGGCGCTCGCGTAGACCACGTGCACCTGGCCCGCGCCGAGCGAAGCGAGCGAGGCCGGCAGGCCGTCGATCGCTAGCGGCTCGCGGCGCGCGAGCCGCGAGAACAGCGAGCGGCGCGTATCGCGGCCGGCGCCGGCGGGCGCAGCGGAAAGGGTGGCGGGATCGTTCATCGTATTGCTCGTCTCGCGGATTTCATCGTCGCGGTTTTCATCGTCGTCATGCGCGCTCGCTCCGTGGCCATGTCAGTAGGCCGAATAAGGGACGACCGGCCGCGGCGGGAACGGCACCGGACCCTTTTGCGGGGAGAAGAAGTAGCGCAGGTAAAGCACGCCTACGTTCGGCGCATAGTCGCGCGAGCGGTCGAGCCGGAAGCGGCCGCCCACCACGAAGTGCTCCGTCACGCGATATTCGGCCGCCGCTTCGACCGCATAGCTGAAGCCGCCGCCCGAGCCGCCGCCAAAGAACGGCGAACCGAGGTCGTTGGCGCTCATGAACGCGAGCGCCTGGGCCTGCAGGCCTGGGCGCGTCGGGTAGAACGGCGACTCGTTCTCGTTCGTGAACGACATGCCCACCGATCCGTCGATCTCCCAGGAAAGCTTCTTGTAGCGTCCGGTCCAGTCGAGCGGAATGCTGACCGAAAAATAGCTCTGCGGACTGTAGTAGCCGCCGTTACCGAACGTGTAGTTGTGTTCGTTCTTCGAGTACTTCCAGTAATTGAGCGTGAGGCCGCTCGACACGATCTGGTCGGGCCGCTTGAACACCGACCAGTCGTAGCCGCTGCGAACCTTGAACTCCTGGTTCGTCTCCACGTTGGTGCCGGTCAGCAGGCCGAAGCCGATGCTCGTGAAGATCGTGCCCGGCCCGAAGTCCTGCGCGCCGCGCACGGTGAAGCCGTTGCGCACGACACCGCCCCACTTCTCGCCCGTGACCGGATCGATGCCGCCCGCATAGGAAACCAGGCTCGCGGTCACAGGGCGGCGCGAGACGTCGAGCGAGAGCGACGAACCGCTCGGGAAGTCGTGGCGGTACTGAATGCCGCCCAGCACGCTCGTGATCGGGAAGCCCACCGGCGTGCTGCCGATGTCGGCGCGCCAGCTATTGTTCGCACCGCTGAACTCGTAGCCCGCCGCGAGCGCGACGCCCGTCGCGGTCTCGTTGACAGAACCGAGCCCGGCGTTGCCGAGCGCGGCGATCTTGCCGTACTTGTACGCGATGTCGAGGTCGTTGCCGGGCAGCGTGCCCGCATTCAGATAGACCGTATCGGCGTGGAAGAAATAGTGGCCCGTATAGCCATCAGGAATGCGAACGTATAGCGGGACTTCGGTGGCGTGCAGCTCGGAAATGCCGGGGTCGCCCGAGAGGTTCGACTGATACCACCCGGTCGCGACCTGCCCCTGCTTGCGGTCTTCCAGGCCCTGCAGCGCGCGGCCTGCCGACGTCGTGCCGTCGGCGTCGGGCCGCGTGCCTTCGGCCACTTCCTGCGTGCGCGAGGTGCGATAGAGGCTCGCGGCTTCGTTGTAGTTGCCGCGCGCCTGCGCAACGCGCCCCGCCTGGATCGTAATGTCCGGGTTGTCCGGATACTGCTCGCGCAACGGATCGACCACGGCGGAAGCCTCGTCGTTCAGCCCGAGCGCGGTGAAGCGCCGCGCCACGGCAAGGCGCGTGTCGATGTCGTTCTCCGCGGTGTCGGCCAGCACTGCGCGCACCATGTCGGCGGCCTCCCGGTCTCGGCCCATGCGCTCCAGCATACGCGCAACGGCGAGGCGTGCATCGGCGTCGTCGGGTTGCGTCACGAGCACCTTCTGCGTGGAGGCCATTGCGCCCTTGTAGTCGCCCTTCGCCTCGCGCAGATCGACGTCTTCGAGCAGCCAGCGCTTGGTCGTCTTGAGGCGGTCCGGCACGGCGTCGAGCGTATGGCGGGCGCCCGTCAGGTCGCCCGCCTCGATCTGACGGCCGGTTTCGCGCGCGACGAGGCGCAGCTCCTGGTCGTCGAGACTGGCCTTCTGTTCGTCGGTGATGCCGGGCTGATCGCGCGTCGCGTCGATCCAGTTCGCCCACGCGTCGTCGCGGTTGGCCGCCGCCAGCAGCTCGCCGTAGCGCACGCGCGCGCCGTTCGCCGCCGGGTCGTCGGGGTGCGCCGCGAGCCAGTCCTGCACGAGTTTCAGGCCCCGGTCCGGCTCGCCGATCGCGATCCACTCGCGCCCGACCGTGGCGAGCATCTGCGGGTCGTTGGCCGCGTTCGCGTTGGCGGCGGCGGAATCGAGCAGCGCGCGCGCCTCGTCTTCCTTGCCCTGAGCGATGAGCTGGCGGGCCTGCGCGATCTTCTTCTGCGCGGCGAGATTGCCCATCAGCTCGCGCATACCTTCGCTGCGCTGTGCTTCGGGCACCGCGTCGAGTTGCGCGGCGGCCGCTTCGACGTCGTCCACGGAATTCAGATAGAGCGCCGTGGCGTAGCGCATGTCGGGCGCCTGAGAGGCCTTCAGGCCGTCTTCCATGACCTGGCGGCCCAGTGCGGGCAAGCCCAGATCGCGATATTGGCGCGCGAGCCTGAAGCGCGTCCATGCGTCGTGGGGCGTGAGGCGCACGGCTTCTTCGAGTTTCGCGATGGCCGGGCTCTTGCGGTTGTCCGCGAGCAGCTGGTCCGCCTGGATCAAGAGCAGTTCGGCGAGCAGCTGCTTTTGCTCCGCGCTCGAACCGCTCACGCGCGGCGTCGTGGCGGCGATGAGCGGCTCGATCTCGCTTTCGCGGCCCGTTTCGCGCAGCACCGTCACAAGGCCGCGCAGCGCGTCCATGTCGGGCTTGGGCGCGTTCACGAGCGGCCGCAGCACGGCTTCGGCTTCGGGCCACTTCTTCTGCGCGATGAGCGCGTTGCCGAGGATATCGCTGGCGGTCGTGTTGCCCGGATCGAGCTTGAGCGCCTCGCGCGCGAGCGTTTCGGCTTCTTCGGGCTTGCCCTGCGAATTGGCTTCGCGCGCCTTCGCAATGGTGCCCCAGATGGTGGCCGTCTTTTCGAGGCTGCGCCACTTGCCGGCGTTGTCCGGGTCGAGCTTGAGGGCGCGCGCGAACAGCTCGCGCGCTTCGTCGTGGCGGCCTTCGCGCAGCCGCACGAGACCGAGCGCGCCGATGGTTTCGCCGTCGTTGGGGTTCGCGCGCTGCGCGCTTTGCAGCGAGGTTTCGGCATCCTTGAGATCGCCGCGATCGAGTTGCGCCAGACCGCGCGCGCGATCGGCGGCGCCGGGGCCGGGGGGCCGTGCACGCGCCTGGGTTGACGCTTGCGCGTTGCCTGCGGCCGTGGCCGGCGGCGCGCTAATGACGGCCGATGGGTTCTGCGCCAGGGCTTGCGCCTGCGCCTGGCCCTTCGCGCCGAGCTTCTTGCCGAGATCGGCGACGGTCTGCTTCGCGTCGGAGTCGTCGGGTACTTCCTGCAGATAGCGCAGATACCACACGTAATAGGCGGGATCGTCGTGCCCCGCGCTCGCGAGCGCGCGCCGCCACAGTTCGAGCGCGAACGCGCGGTTGCTGTCCTGCCGCTGGTACACGTGATAGATGAGGTTGAGGCCTTCCATGCGCGTGTCGGCGCGGTCGGTGAGCAGGTCGCCAAGGATCAGCGCGAGGCGGGGATCGTTCGGATTCTGCTTCACGCGCGTGCGCAATTCGCTGATCGCCTGCGCGCGGCCCGCGGTCGTGCCGGCCAGGATGCGGTAGTAGTCGCCCGCGAGATCGCCTGCGGGCGCGCCGTTCGGAAAGAGCTTGAGCAGGCGCGCCGAGGCTTCCTCGCTCTTGCCGGCGGCCGAGAGCAGGCGGATCTGGGCCATCTCCATCTTGCCGCTCGTGGCGACGCGGTAGGCGTCGTCGAGTTCTTTCGTTGCGTTCGCATTGGGCGCGATCTTCTTGAGCTGCGCGAGGATTTTCGCGGCTTCGGCCGGGCGGTTCGAGCGCAGCTCGATTTCGCCGAGCAACGCGAGCGCCTCGGGTTGCTGCGGGTCGAACAGCAGCGCTTTTTGCACGAGCCCGCGTGCGATATCCGGACGATTCTTGCCTTCCCACATGCGTGCGGCCGAGAGCAACTGCGCTGCCTGGGCGGAGGGCGTGGCGGCGTTGGCCGCCGGCTGCGGACCCGCCTGCGCGGATGCCAGATACGGCGAGGCCGCGAAGAGCAGCGCGACGATCGGCGCGAGTCTGGGTGCGAATCCTGGTACGCGTTTTGGTACGAGTTTGGGTACGAGGCGCGGTGCGATGTTCGGCAACAAGCGTTGCGGCATGCGTGAAACCGCTTCGCCTCGCAAGGCGTGCGCAGCCGCGCGCCGCGCCTCACGGCGCGCACTGCGCAAATGGGCGGCGCGGCGGGCAGACACGAGAGCGTTCAGCGCGGCGTGGGGCATGCGCTCGTCCATGCTGGGGCAACGCGACCTTGCGCGTCGAAATGGTAGAGCCCGTCGAGGTAGCCGAGCCCGAACAACATCAGCACGCTGCTGTAGTAGCCAGGCGGCGACTTTTGCGCGAGCGTGCGGCTGCGGTCGACCTGGGCGTTCGCGAGATCGCTGCGGCCGAGTGCCGACAGATACGGCGCGACCGCGGCGGAAAAGCCGCCGTTGCCCTCGTTGGGCCCCGCTGTGCCCGTGGTCGTGTCGACGCGCTCCGGCGGAAAACCGTGCGCGCCGACGAAATCCGCGAGCGGCCTGAAGGTGGCGAGCGTGCTGGCGCGCAGAGGGTCGTCGCTCGCGAGCATGCCGGCCCACAGATACACGCGGATAGCGTTGTACGCGCTTTCGGCGTGCGTTTGCGCGTCGGGGGCGAAGCCGCCTTTCGCGTGATATTCGACCCAGTCGGGCGAGTAGCCCTTGGGCGCGGTCTCGTTGACGAGTCTCGCCGACGAGGCGAGCAGCGCCTTCCATTCGCCCGCCTCCGGCAGCGCGAGCATGAAACGCCGCATGACCTGGAGCGGCACGTAGCTCGGGTTCAGGCGCCAGCCGTCCTTGCCGATCGTAAAGCCCACGGGTCCCGGCAGCACCGTGCGGCCGAGACCCGGCAGCACGGCGGTTTCCTCGCGCACGATGTTGCGGGCCATCACCGTGCCGAGCGCGGTGTAGCGGCGCTCGTTCCAGAGGCGTCCGGCTTCGAGCAGCGTGTAGGCGATCCAGAGGTCGGCGTCGCTGGCGGGGTTGCTGTCGATCACGCCCCACTGCGGCTCGCCGGCATGCGCGGCGCCTGAAGTGCCAGACGCTGCCGACGCCGCAACCGGCTTGCCGTCCTCGCCGATGTCGCGCCGTCCCCAGATCCATGCCGGCAGATGCGTGGCGAGGTCGCCCTGCGCAAGATTGTTTTCGGTCCACGTAAGGACTTTGTCGAAGCTCGCGCGGTCGTTCGCGACCAGCGCAAAAAATAGCGCGTAGGACTGTCCTTCGGAAACGGTCACCTGGCGCGGCGTGCTCGCGTCGATCACGCGGCCGTCGGCGCTCAGCAGCGTGCTGCGAAACGCGTTCCACGCGGGCCAGGCGCAGGCCGCGGGGCTGGCGGATTTTGCAGCACTGGCGCTGGCGGCCGGCGCGGCCGCGTGCGCTGTCGCAGCCGGCATCAGCAGCGCCAATGTCGCGAGCGGTGCGAGCGGCGCGCAGGCAAACGCGGCCGCCGCGAGCCAGCGCATGAGCCGGGGCGCCAGAGCGGGCGCGAGCGTAGCCAAACCCGGACGCATCGTCAGGTCCCGGAGCGGCGGGAGGCCATGCGGCCGAGCGCCCAGAACACGGTGAGCGCAACGATCAGACCGGCCAGAATGCCCGCGAGCGCCATCAGTGCCGGGTAGCGCGAGATAAACACCCAGGCGCGCGCATACCACGGCAGATCGCCGACAAAATAGCGGTTGCCCACGCGCAGGCCCTCCACCTGGCCTTCGCGCACGAGCGTGAGATCGCCGTGCATCTGCGAGATCTTGCCGCCGTCCTGGAGCGCGTCGAGCACGTCGCCGAACTGCGCCGACGAAGTCGCGGCGAGCGCCACCACGCTCCTGCCTGACTTCAGCGGCGACTCGAAGGCGATCAGCGCCGCCATCGGTCCGCCGAGCGTAACGATCGAGCGGCCCGACGGCGTCGGGTCCTCGTCCTCGGTGCCGCCGAGCCAGCCGGGCCAGCCGCTGCGCTGGTCGCGCGTGGTCACCTCGGTCTTGCCGCGCTCGATGAGAAGCGGCAGGTCATTGCCCCACTTCTCGAGCAGTTGCGCGCCCGAGCCCGAACCGATCACGAGCAGGTTGCTGTCGCGCACGCTGTCCACCTGGCTGGCGGGCACGATCGTCAGGCGCAGCGAGGGGAGGCCCGTCCACTGGCCCATGTGGCCGAGCAGCGTGAGCACGGCTTCCTGATCCTTCGTGTCGGGTTGGTCCGGAATCACGAAGGCCGTGTCGGAGAGGTCGGCCATGCGCGTGAACGGATAGCCGCTGTTCGCGAAGTAGGCGAGGTTGGGCAGCGACGTGTAGTGCGCGAAGCCGCTGAAGTCGATGACCGAGTCGGGATCGACGGCCGCGCGCGCAACATCGTTGGCAGTCGAGGTGCACAACCCCGTCTTCTGCGAATCGATATGGAACTGGAACTGGAACTGGTTGTCGCTGCCCACGCGGAACGCGGGGATTTCCAGATTCGTTGATGAACGGGTGTCCGAGCCCGAAAGCAGCGGCACGTTGATGCGCGCTTCGTCGGAGGCGCGCGTGACGGGACGCAGCCGTTGCGAGCGCACGAGTTGATCGTTGATGCTCACGTTGAGCACCGAGTCGTTCCATGCGGAAGGCGCCGTGTAGCGATAGCGGATGTCGAGCGGCACGTTGCCCCGCGCCCACGCATAGAGGTCGGCGGGCACGCGCAGATTCACGCGGATCGCGGGCGGGTTGTAGCCCGATACCTGGAGCTGCTGCGGGTCCGTCACCAGCTCGCGGAACAGCACGGGGCGGTCGGTGGGCACCCAGTTCGGCGCGTCGTAGGGCTTGCGCGCCGGGCCGAGATCGATCGACTTCACCATCACGCTGTTGCCGGCCATGCCGGCCTGCCCGAGCGCGACCGCGTAGGCGGCGTTCAGCAGTTCCTCGGGCGTGCGGCCCGCGAGCACGAGGAGCTTGCGGCCCGACTGCGGATCGGCGGCTGGGTTCGCCATGACCGAGACCGTGGGGCCCTTGATTTCCGGCAGGTTCAGCCCCTCCGGCACCTGGCCCGGCAGCACGAGCGCAATGGCGTTGGCGTCGGGCGGCACGGTGCGCGAGACCGGAAAGCGCGAGCCGCGATAGCTCGCGAGCGCGCCAAGCCACGACGAGACGACGCCCGCCGCGTGCAACACGGGCACGCCCGCGTTGGCGGCGAGTACGAAGGGCACGCGCACGAGGCGGTTGTCGTGGCGGTCGAAGAACGGCACAGGCAAGAGCCCGAGGTCGTCGGGCAGCACGATGCCCGCCGTGTTGAGCGTGAGCGACGTGTCGGGGCTGATGTCGGCCCAGAGGCTCGAATGATAGGCATCCTCGCAATGATCGAGCGTGTAGTGCGCGATCATCTGCACGGTGATGCGGTTGTAGTCGGTGAAAAGGCGCGGGTCGAGATCGATCTCGCTCGTCACGAGCTGCCCGGCCGTCTCCTTCACGAGCGGAATCGTCGCGACGACTTCACCGTTCACAAACACCCTGAGATGCGAAAGCGAAAAGATCAGCGAGGGCGAGTAGGTGTAGACGAGCTTGAGCTTTGCGCTGGTCACGACTTCGTCGGTGCGAACGTCTACATTCATGCCGCCGGTGGGATCGAGGCCGCGCAGCGGGATCGGCCCGTACGCACCCATCTGGCGCAACGTGAACGTGCGCGTGCGCGGCTGCCCGAGCGGCGTCGAAGCGGCAGGCTCGGGAATGACGGAGCCCGGTGCCGTCTGGATGACAACGGGCCCCGTCACAGGGGCGGAAGCAGCGGCCGCAGCGGAGGCCGTAACTGGCGTTGCGGCGGGAGCGGAGGCGGGAACGTCGCTTGCTCCCGCCGCGGCCGCCTTTGTCGTCTGCGTAGCGGCGACAGCCGATTTGTCCACCGCGAAAAGGCTCGCCCCCAGCAGTAATCCGGCGACGAGCGCGCCCAGCCCAACTTGAACGGAGAGTCGCATCGCAACAGCCCTTTGTTTTCTTCGCAGTGGCTGTCTTTATCTTGCAAAGACAGCGGCTATGGTTATTGGCGGCGTGGTGCCGCCAAGCGTTATCTCGAAACGGCGTCAATGTGTGGTGGAGTTTAGCGGAGAGCCAAGGATCGCGCCCTATGAATGCGCGTGTTTATGCCCGTTGCGTAAAGCGCGCAGATGACGGGCTGGCGCGGCCTGACGGCCGGTTTGACAGTTGGGCGCTCGGATTGGGCTGGCGGGTCGGCGCGCTTGACAATTCCTGCGCGCGCAACGAAAGGCGGTGGCGTTGCGAGCGCGCAACGCGGTCGCCGGAGATGGTGCGCCAAAAGCCGGCCCTCCGGTTCATTCAATTACTAAGGACGTCGAATCGATGAGGCATGCAGCCGCCTCGCGCATGTGCAGTGTCGCGAGCGGTGAGGTAATCTTGGCGGCTCAGATCCAGAAGCGGAGCAGGGTAATGAACGAGCAAACGTGGCAAGCAGTGGACGACTGGTTCTGCGAGCGGCTGATCGGTCCCGATGATGCGCTCGACGGCGCGCTCGCCGCAAGCGCCAAAGCGGGCCTTCGCGCGATCAACGTGGCCCCGAATCAGGGCAAGTTTCTGCATCTGCTCGCGCGCATCCAGGGCGCGCGGCGCATCCTCGAAATCGGCACGCTGGGCGGCTATAGCGCGATCTGGCTCGCTCGCGCGCTGCCCGATGACGGCGCGATGGTGTCGCTCGAATTCAGCCCGGAAAACGCGGCCGTTGCGCGGGCCAACATCGCGCGGGCGGGGCTCGATGCGAAGGTGACGGTCATGACGGGCCTCGCGCTCGAATCGCTCGATGCGCTCGTCGCGCAAGGCGTGCCGCCGTTCGACTTCGTGTTTATCGACGCGGACAAGAGCAACAACCCGAATTACCTCGAACGCGTGCTGCAGCTTTCGCGCCCGGGTACGGTGATCGTGGCCGATAACGTGGTGCGCGAAGGGCGCGTGGCCGACCCCGCGCATCACGAGGACGACGTGGTCGGCTTGCGTCGCTACTTCGACATGCTTGGAAACGACAGGCGGCTTGCGACCACGGCTGTGCAGACGGTGGGCAGCAAAGGCTGGGACGGGTTTGCGATCACGGTGGTGGGCGGGTAGCAAACGTCGATCGCCCATACACATGCGCCAAAGGCAAAAAGGGCCTGGCAGATGAACTGCCCGGCCCTTCGTCCGTCTAGCGACGCGCTGACGATCGCCGGTCAGAAGTCCGTCGTCATCGAGAACAACACGGTACGCGGCGCGCCCATCGTCAGATAGCCACCGTTGGTCGACGACCAGTACGCCTTGTTGGCGAGGTTATAAACATTGGCGCGGAACGTAGTCGGACGGCCGAACACGTTCGTCGCATAGCGCGCGCCGATGTCCACGGTGTCCCACGCCTTGATCGACATGGTGTTGGCCGCATCGAAATACTGCGGACCCGTATGCGTCCAGCGTGCCGAAAGCGTGAGGCCCTGCACCCCGGGCACGTCGTATTCGGCGCCCAGGTTGAGCAGGAAGCTCGGCACGCCTACCGGGGTCTTGCCGTCGGTCGAACCCCCGTCGGTGTCGAGTTGCACGGCGTTGATCCAGGTTGCGCCCGCGATCAGACGCACGCCCTTGTACACCTCGCCGAACACCGACGCTTCCACGCCGCGATGGCGCTCGTTGCCGTTGGCCACATAGGCGCCCGCGCTGTTGGTGTAGGTCTGCGGCTTTTCGAGCTGGAACAGCGCGAGCTGCGCGCCGTACTTGCCGTTGTCGTACTTCGCGCCCACTTCATACTGCTTCGTGCGCTCCGGCGCGAGCTGGTCGCCGTAGTTCGTCGTGCCCTGGGGCGCAATGCCGCCCGCCGAAAGCGACTCGCTGCGGTTCGCGTAGATCGAGACGTTCTCCCACGGCTTGACGACGAGGCCGAACAGCGGCGTGGTGATCGAGTCGTTGTAGTTCGAGGTCTGCAGCAGCGTCGACGACGAGTAGCCGTTCGACAGGATCTCCTGGTGACGCACGCCCACCGTAAACAGCACGCGGTCGTGGAAGAAGCCGAGCGTGTCCGAGGCCGAGACGCTGCGCATCAGGTTCAGTGCCGTGATCGGCGGGTTGCCGTCCATGCCGGCCTGATAGGCCGTCGCCGGATACGGCACCTGCACGCCGCTGTAGAGGCTGGTCGGGAACGAATTGGAAAGCGTCCAGCCCGACTGCGTTTCCACGCGCACGATCGAGGCGCCCGCGGTTACGAAGTGGCTCACCGGACCGGTGTTGAAGTGGCCGCGCACGCCCGTTTCCGCCGAGGTCGCGCCTTCCTTGCGCACGACGCCCAGGCGCGAGCCGGTCGTGGTCGTGGGATCGGTGTAGTAGGGCGAGAAGTATTCGCCATGCTCGTTCGTGTGGCGCACGCCGCCCGTCACATACGCGGTCCAGCCGGGCAGGAAGTCGTATTCGGCTCGCAGGATGCCGACGGTGTCTTCCGCGTCGCTATACGACCAGGTCTGTGCGTACTTGTGCGTGGCCGAGGGCACACCCGGAATTTCGTCGCCGAGCACGTAGACGACGGGGCGGCCGTCCGAAACGTGCTGACGCTGATACATGAAGTCGCCTTCGAGACGCAGCTTCTCGCCGCGCCAGTCGAGCGCCACGGCCGTCTGGTTGGCGCGGCGCATTTCGTTGTCGATGCTCGTTTCGCCGTCGCGGTTGTACTGGTTCACGCGAATGCCGAACTGGTCGTTGTCGCCGAAGCGGCGGCCCACGTCGATATGCGTGCCGAACTCGCCCGAGGCGCTGCCTTCGAGCGTCACGCGCGTGAGCGGCTTGTCGTCGGCGCGCTTCAGTTGCAGGTTCACGCTGCCGCCGATCGAGGTGCCGTTGGGCGCCGCGCCGTTCAGGAATGCGCTCGCACCCTTGAAGATGTCCACGCGCTCGAGCGCAGCCGTCTCGACGAGCTGGCGCGGCGTGATGCCGTACAGGCCGTTGAGCGAGATATCGTCGCTGTCGAGCGTGAAGCCGCGAATGACGTATACCTCCTGGAAGTTGCCGTAACCGTAGGCGGTGCGCACGGCCGGATCGAATGGTTATGCTTTGCCGGCCAGACAGGGCTCGCGGAGCTGGCCCCATGAGCGGCCCGGAAAAGTATGCGGATTGTATTGCAAATGAGAATGCGTGTTATTTAAATATTGCTGTCAGTAGGTGTATTCGGCGTTTACGCAACAATTTCAGTGTCGGGCATTCGATGTGGGCGCAACGAAAGCTTGGGAAATTCGGGGTCACAAGGTTTGCGTGCGCCGCGCGAACGCGCGGCGTCGTCCAGCGTCGTTGCGCGCTCAACCAATGCACAGCGCGACGCTTGACGCCGCATGGGCAAGACGCGGCCTGGCCCGTTTTCGAGGCGCGTTCCATGCGGCGCCGATAAGCAGATTCGATGCCTTTCGGCAGTCCTTTCGTTGGTTCGCACGGCGCGCTCAAACCTACAATGAGGCTTCGTGATGTTCGACGTCTGGTGAACCGGAAATGACTGAAAAATCGATGCTCGTGGTGAGCGCACACAGCGCGGATTTCGTATGGCGCGCGGGCGGTGCGATTGCCCTGCACAAGAAGAACGGCTATCGCGTGAAGGTGGTGTGCCTCTCGTTTGGCGAGCGCGGCGAGTCTGCGAAGCTCTGGCGCAAGGGCCCCGACATGACCATCGAGAAAGTGAAGGCCGCGCGCCGCGAGGAGGCGCTCGCCGCCGCCGAGATTCTGGGCGCGGAGTGCGAGTTCTTCGATCTGGGCGATTACCCGCTGCGCGTTTCCGATGAAGCGCTTCTGCGCCTCGTCGACGTTTATCGCGACGTGCAGCCCGCGTTCGTGTTGAGCCATTCGCAGAAAGACCCGTACAACTTCGATCATCCGCTCGCGATGCACGTGGCGCAGGAAGCGCGCATCATCGCCCAGGCCGAAGGCCACAATCCGGGGCAGAAGATCGTCGGCGCGCCGCCGGTCTACGCATTCGAACCGCACCAGACCGAGCAGTGCGAGTGGATTCCGAACACCTTCCTCGACATCACCGAAGTGTGGGAAGTGAAACGCCGCGCCATCGAATGCATGGCGGGCCAGGAACACCTTTGGGAGTACTACACGCGTGTCGCGCAACAGCGCGGCGTGCAGGCCAAGCGCAACATCGGCATTACGGCGAAGCGCGACATTCAATACGCGGAAGGCTATATGCGCCTGACGCCCGCAGTGGTGGGAGATCTGTCATGAAACGTGGTGTCGTCGTCACCCAGATTCCGCGCGCCGACGCGCGTCACATCGAAATCCTCAAGGAAGCCGGCACGGCCACCGTGCACGAGGCGCAAAGCCGTCTCGGCCTGCTCGCCACGCATCTGCGGCCCATTTATTCGGGCGCCGCGATCGCGGGCTCGGCCGTGACCGTGCTCATGCCGCCCTCGGACAACTGGATGCTGCACGTGGCCGTGGAGCAGTGTCGCGAAGGCGACGTGGTGGTGGCTGCACCCACTTCGCCTTGCGAAGATGGCTACTTCGGGGAGCTGCTCGCCACCTCACTCGCGGCGCGCGGCGTGCGCGGCCTGATCATCGACGCGGGTTGCCGCGACGTGCGCGCACTGAAGGCGATGGACTTCCCGGTGTGGTCGAAGGCCGTTTCGGCGCAAGGCACGGTGAAGGAAACGCTCGGTTCGGTGAACGTGCCGGTGGTGTGCGCGCAGCAGATCGTGCATCCGGGCGACGTCATCGTGGCCGACGACGACGGCGTGGTCGTGGTGCCGTTCGCCACCGTTGCGAAGGTCGTGGAAGCGACCCAGGCGCGCCTCGCCAAGGAAGAAAAGACGCGCGCGGTGCTCGCGGGCGGCACGCTCGGCCTCGACTATTACGGCATGCGCGAGCGCCTGGCCGAAAAGGGTCTGCGCTACGTCGACACGCCGGCAGACGCCTGAGTCCGCAGCGTTTGACTTCACACGAGGCGCCAAAACGACAACGAGCGCCGCAAGGGCGCTCGTTTCGCTTCGCGATGACCTGACGAAGCGGGTTAAAGAATGCGGTCCAACGCCTTCGCGAACCTCGCGACCGTGCCTTCGATGTCATGCAGTTTTTCGAGGCCGAACAAGCCGATACGGAAGGTCTTGAAGTCTTCAGGCTCGTCGCATTGGAGGGGAACGCCAGCCGCGATCTGCACGCCGGCATCGGCGAACTTCTTGCCGGATCGTATGCCGTCGTCGTCCGAATAGCTGACCACGACGCCCGGTGCCTCGAAACCTTCGGCCGCGACGCTTCGGAAACCCTTGCTCACGAGCAGCGAGCGAATACGCTTGCCGAGTTCGAGCTGCTCCGCCATTACCTTGTCAAAGCCGTATGCCTCGGTTTCCTTGATCACGTCGCGCAGCGTCGCGAGACTGTCCGTGGGCATGGTTGCGTGGTAAGCGAATCCGCCGCTCTCATAGGCTTCCATGATCTGCAGCCACTTGCGAAGATCGCAGGCGAAGCTGGTGCTGGTCGTTGCGTCGATCCGTTCGCGCGCGAGCGGCCCGAGCATGACGAGCGCGCAACAGGGTGACGCGCTCCAGCCCTTTTGCGGTGCGCTGATCAGGATATCGACGCCGCTTTTCTCCATGTCGACCCAGACCGTACCGGAGGCGATGCAGTCGAGTACGAACATGCCGCCTACGGCATGCACGGCGTCGGCCACCGCGCGCAGATACGCATCGGGCAGCATCATTCCCGATGCGGTTTCGACATGCGGCGCAAAGACCAGATCGGGCTTGTTCTCCTTGATCGCCGCGACGACTTCTTCGACCGGGGGCGGCGCATAGGCGGCCTGCCTTCCCTGTTCGACCGGGCGCGCCTTCAACACGATCGATTCAGAGGGAATGCTGCCCATGTCGAAAATCTGCGACCAGCGGAAACTGAACCAGCCATTGCGAATGACGAGGCACTTCCTGTTCGTTGCGAACTGCCGGGCAACGGCTTCCATGCCGAAAGTCCCGCTGCCTGGGACGATCACGACCGACTTCGCGTTGTAGACTTTTTTCAGGGAGCTGGAGATATCCCGCATGACGCCCTGAAAGAGCTGCGACATGTGATTGATCGAGCGGTCGGTGTAAACCACTGAATATTCGAGGAGTCCCTCGCGGTCGACATTGGGAAGTAAACCTGACACGCTCGCCTCCGATAAAGGATGAACAAGGTGAGCAGCATGTGCGATTCGATGCTGCTGCACCCATGCAGATGGGTTGGTTGTCGCGACGAAAATAGATTCTAACGAATGCCGTCTGCAGGCTGGGGCATATTTTTCTGTGCTATCTGGCGCAAGTACAAAGCGCCTGGTGGCCCGGGGCAATGGTGCGATGCGGCAGAACCGGTGTCTGTCTCACGTGCGCGCGGGCGGCTGCGGATTGTTGGCCGGGTTCGTGTCGAACCGGTTCACGCTTTCGATGCCCAGCTGGTCAGCGAGGGCCGAGAGCCGAGCATACAGCCCGTCGGCGCTTTCCCTGTCGTAGACCGCTTCACCGCGAACGTATATCGCGAACGACTTCAGGTACTTCGCCTTTTTCGCTGGATTGGCGATCGTCTCTTTCGTCCATTGATATAGCGGATAACGTTCCCGCCCGGCGCGTTCCGCCTCTTCGACATAATCGGCGAATGCGTCGAACTGGCACTTCAAGGAGGCGTCGTGATCGCGCAAGACGGCTTCGAGTAAGTTGCGCCCCGCGTAGGAGCGGTTGTCCCGCAGCGCATCGGCCAACTCGGGCACGACGGTGATGCGGACCTGGAATTGCCACGTTTCTGCCATGCATGCCTCCTGCGTTGACGCACAGCATAACCGCTCTGGGGCGGCCGCTGCTGCCGCTCATGGCTATTCTCGTCGGGAATCGGGCTTATGAAGAATCTGCGAATTATCGCTCCGTCATGTGGCCACTACGATCTACCTGTCACTCATCACCCGGCAGAAGATTTTCATGTCCACACCCGCAGGCAAAGTCGCCGCGAATAGCGGCGCCACGACTGGCACCGGTTCGAGCCTGGGCGGCGACAATTATCTTGGCCGGTCGTTGACGTTTGTTTTGGCCGGTGGTGAGGAGTCGGAGGCGGCGTAGCCGCCGGAGACGACGAACCACCGGCGGCGCCGCGTCGGCGGGGCAATAGGATG
>NZ_JBFPKI010000027.1:0-45917 GCF_040948675.1 Paraburkholderia sp. BR14312 | reverse complement strand
TGCAGGTCAAGACGTCATCGACGCGCCCATTGACCGGGCTCGCCACCCTCTGTCTCGATCATCTGATCGCAGACCTGCAGCGGACAAACGATCGGCATCCCCCCTCGGCATAGCAAAGCTTTGCGAATGGCGCAAAGCCAGTTTGTTTGATTTCGAATACGCCAGGAGAACAGAGGCGGTAGAGTGCGCCAACGCTGACATCGCGGGTCACACGCGAAGCGTCTATTCAGTCTGTTCAAATTCACCTGGAGATCACTGTGAGAAAGAGTCTGCTTGCCGGCGCGGCAATGATGTCCTTATTTGGCCACGCCTACGCACAAAGCAGCGTATCGCTGTATGGCATTGTCGATGCGGGCTTCGCTTTCAATAATAATTCCGGCGGTCAAAAGCTCTACACGCTGGCGAGCGGCAACATGCAAGGCAGCCGATGGGGGCTGCGTGGCGTCGAAGACCTCGGCGATGGACTCAAGACGCTGTTCACCGTCGAGAACGGCTTTAGCGTGACCAACGGAAAACTGCTGCAAGGCGGAGACCTGTTCGGTCGCCAGGCCTACGTCGGACTGGCATCGGATCGCTTCGGCTCCGTCACACTGGGCCGCCAGTACGATGCGGTAGTGGATTACACGGCGCGCTTTGAATCCGCTGCACAGTGGGCAACGGGCTATGGCGCGCATCCCGGTGATCTTGACAACCTCCAGAACACCAATCGGGTGAACAACGCAATCAAGTTCAGGAGCGTCGACTACGCAGGCCTGAAATTCGGCGGACTGTACAGCCTGGGTGGCGTTGCCGGCCACCTTGGCACCAACCAGATCTGGTCCCTCGGCGCAGGTTACGACAACGGTCCGCTTTCCCTCGGCGCAGCATACCTGAATGTGCGAGACCCGAACTTCTCGTTCTTCGGCAACAATTCGACGTCCAGCACGACAGCGTCGAACATGACTGCCAGTACCGTCTATTCGGGCTATGCGTCAGCGCGCACGCAGCAGATCATTGCAGCGGGCGCAGCGTATCAGCTGGGTCAGGCCACGCTTGGTGCGATGTACACCAACACCCAGTTCCGGGGACTTGGCGCACTAAGTGCCCTGAATTCGCTGCACTATCATGGCAACGCCGCGTTCCACAATGCTGAGGTCAGCTTCAAGTATCTCGTGACCCCCGCGCTGAATCTGGGTATCTCCTACGACTATACGAAGGGCTACGGCGTCAATCACGCGACCTATCATCAGGTCGACGCAGGTGTCGACTATTTCCTGTCGAAGCGGACTGACGTCTATATTTCCGCGATTTACCAGCATGCGAGGGGAACGGACTCTACTGACAAATCGGCGGTCGCGAACATCACGGGTTTCTCAGCGTCCTCAACGGGTAATCAGTTCGTGGCGGTAACGGGAATCCGGCACAAGTTCTAGGATGTCTTCCGCGGAAGCTGGAGGAATCGACCAGGAATGGCACCATCGGTCGTGAACTCCAGCGCTTTTGCATTTTCGCTCAGACAGATCCCGTTATGCGAAACCTTCTTGGGAAGGTCTGCAAAAGTCCTGGAGTTGATGTCTGGTTGGCCTATCCTGGAAGAACGCGAGTTAAAGGAGTTCCTCGATGACACAGTTCGGCCTTGGTCTGGATCTTTCAACGAAACGCACGCGCAAGCGGGAATTTCTCGATGAGATGAGGCGCGTTGTGCCATGGTCGAAGTTGATTGCGCTGATCGAACCGCACTATCCGAAGGGTAAGACTGGAAGGCCGCCGTTTCCAGTTGCGACGATGCTGCAGATCCACTTTATGCAGCAGTGGTTTGGTCTGTCAGACCCGGCGATGGAAGAGGCGCTTTATGACGTGCCGCTGTATCGTGAGTTTGCGCAGCTGGACGAAGGTATGACGCGTTTGCCGGACGAGAGCACGATTCTGCGGTTCCGGCATCTTCTCGAAACGCACGGTCTGGCCGCGCAGATGCTCGCACTGGTCAATGAGATCCTGAGTGAAAAAGGCTTGATGTTGAAGGCAGGGTCAGCGGTCGACGCGACCTTGATTAGCGCGCCCAGTTCGACAAAGAACGGCTCTGGCAAACGGGACCCGGAGATGCATCAGACGAAGAAAGGGAATCAATGGTACTTCGGGATGAAAGCGCACATCGGCGTGGACGCAGAGTCGGGTCTGGTCCACACCGTCATTGGTACGGCGGCCAACGTTCACGACATCAATGCGGCCGAAGCGTTGTTGCACGGCCAGGAAAAGGATGTGTACGCTGACGCCGGCTATCAGGGTATTGAAAAGCGCTGTCAGGCGAGTCCGGTACGCTGGCATGTTGCGATGCGACCGGGCAAGCGTCGACAACTGGACCTGAACAATCGTCTGGACGCGATATACAACCAGATTGAGCGTCTGAAGGCTGGTGTGCGCGCCACGGTTGAATATCCGTTCCGCGTGCTCAAGCAGCAGTTTGGCTATACGAAGACGCGGTACCGAGGATTGATGAAGAACACCGCGCAGATTACGACACTGTTTGCGCTGGGCAACCTCTGGATGTCGCGCAGGGCTTTAGGCAAAGCGTGAAACGCCCATGGGTTCAGGCCGTGAGTCTCGGCAAACAATGGTCGTCATGTTTGAAAAACCAGACGACCAACGTGCGAGCAAACGCTTACGCCTGATATGCCTAACGCGGAGAAAGATCAGCGCTCTGAAAACGTGTTGTGCAGACCTTCCCTTGCAAACGTCCGAATTGGCGTCCGACTTGGCGCTGGCTTTGCGCTCGTGCTAATCCTTCTTTGCGCGACAGGCTCCGTCGCCCTGTTCCAGACAGCTCGGGTGCACAACGGGGCAGTTCAGTTTGCCGATAGCTGGCTGCCGAAAACATGTGCTTGGGGACATTCGTACATGGGCAAACAACGTTCGCAAGTCAACGCTACGAAGTGTGCTTGAAACGGATCCCGTGCAAAAAGCATCCCAGCGCATCATGAGGGACTTTGCGCTTCGCACACTCGACGCGAAAATCGAAGCATATGGGCGACTCATCTCGTCAGCGAAAGAGGATCAGCTCAACCAGCAAACCCGGAAGGCGTGGAAATCCTATCTGGAGATGGATAACAGACTGCTTTCGCTTTCCGAACAGGGTGAGGGAAGTTTTGCCTCGGCCCGCTCGCTCGCGACGGGAGGGTCTGCCGATGCGTTCACCGCTGTCGCCAAATTGATCGAAGCGGAAGTCCAGCTCACCAGAAGCGGAAGCCAAATTGCTCGAACCACTGAAGCAGAGGACTACCGGCTGGCCGTAGAAGTCACAATTGGGTTGATTGGATTAGCGCTTGCGGCGGGCTCTCTCACGCATTCCTGATCACGAGGACCATTGTCCTTCCCCTGCGCAAGTCAGTCTCCGTGGCGGAGACCGTCGCGTGCGGAGACCTGACCTCACGTATCGAAAGTTACGGCCGGGATGAGGTCGGACGTTTGATGCAATCATTGCGGAAGATGAACAGCCAGCTAGCGAAATTCATCACTGGCATCCACGCGACCACCGATGCAGTAACGGTAACGTCGCGAGAGATCGCTAGTGGTAATGCTGATCTGTCCGCACGTACCGAGGCTCAAGCGGCGTCGCTCGAAGAAACGGCTGCCAGCATGACGCAGCTGACGGAGACAGTCAAACAGAATGCTGACAACGCGTCGCAAGCCAATCATCTCGCAATGAAGGCAGCCGTCATAGCAGACGAGAGCAACGATGCTGTGCAGGATATGGTCCGTGCGATTGGAAAGATGAACAGCAGCTCGATGCAGATTTCGGAAATTACGGCTGTTATAGAAGGGATTGCCTTCCAGACCAATATTCTTGCGCTGAATGCTGCAGTGGAGGCGGCGCGCGCTGGTGAACAAGGTCGGGGCTTCGCCGTCGTTGCGAGTGAGGTGCGCGGCCTTGCGCAGCGTTCGGCTGCAGCCGCGAAGGAAATAAAGGAGTTGATCGATTCATCGGTCCAAGCGATTGACCACGCGGCGAAGCAGGCAAGCGCGGTCGGTGTGACGATGGATGCTGTCAAGCAGGCGATCAAGCAGGTCTCAGGCATCGTCGGTGAAATCGCTATCGCGTCGGAGCAGCAAAGCCGAGGCATCGAGCAGGTGAATCAGGCGGTCCTGCAGATGGACGAGGTTACCCAGCAAAATGCTGCGCTGGTGGAGCAGTCCGCTGCGGCGGCATTTTCCCTCGATGAGCAGGCCACCAGGCTGCAGGACGCCGTGTCGGTATTCAAGATTGCGAGGTGACGTGGATGGTGTTTTTCCGGCGTCATTCGTGCAACAAACCTGCGGTACGCAGGCATTGAAACCGATGCAACCGTATCACCGCGTTCCGCACGAACGCGCTTCTCTTTCGGATGACAAGAGCGAACTATCATGAATCAACGTGAAGAAGCACTCGCACTCGATGCGGCCGACCCTCTCGCACTCTTGCGCGACCAGTTCGCGCTCTCGCCGAACGTCATCTATCTGGACGGCAACTCGCTCGGCGTGCCGCCCGTCGCGGCTGCACAGCGGGCGCAGACCGTCATCGGCGCCGAATGGGGCGAAGGGCTAATCCGCAGCTGGAACGCGGCTGGCTGGTTTTCGCTGCCGCGGCGACTGGGCGACAAGCTTGCGACACTGATCGGTGCAGCGCACAACGAAGTCGTCGTCACCGATACGATTTCGATCAACCTTTTCAAGACGTTGTCGGCGGCTCTGCGGATGCAGGACAAGCGCGACCCGAAGCGCCGCGTGATCGTGTCGGAACGCTCGAATTTTCCGACTGATCTGTATATCGCGCAAGGGCTCATCAAGCAGTTGGATCGCGGCTATGAACTTCGCCTCGTCGACGATCCGTCCGAGCTGTCCGCGGCGATCACCGGCGACGTCGCCGTCGCGATGATCACTCACGTCAACTACCGCACTGGCTACATGCACGACATGGCCGCACTGACGAAGCTGGTTCACGACAGGGGCGCGCTAGTGCTGTGGGATCTCGCGCACTCGGCGGGCGCCGTGCCCGTCGATCTGAACGGTGTCGGCGCCGATTGCGCGGTCGGCTGCACATACAAGTATCTGAACGGCGGTCCCGGTTCGCCTGCGTTCGCGTGGGTGCCGCGTCGTCATCAGAGTGAGTTCGAGCAGCCGCTGTCAGGCTGGTGGGGGCATCGTGCGCCGTTTGTGATGGACCCGACATATATCGCCGACGACGGCATCGGCCGCTTTTTGTGCGGCACGCAGCCGATGGTTTCGATGGCGCTGGTCGAATGTGGACTCGATGTATTCCTGCAAACCGACATGCTGGCGATCCGCCAAAAGTCGCTTGCGCTGACCGACCTTTTCATCGAACTGATCGAGACGCGTTGCAAGGAATTTCCCCTCACGCTTGTCACGCCTCGCGCGCATGCGCAACGCGGATCGCACGCGAGCTTCGAGCATCCGCACGGCTACGAGGTGATGCAGGCGTTGATCGCGCGCGGCGTGATCGGCGACTATCGGGAGCCGCATGTGTTGCGCTTCGGTTTTACACCGCTGTATACGCGCCACGTGGATGTGTGGGATGCCGTTGAGCATCTGCGCCAAGTGCTTACCGAAGAAACCTGGCGTGCGCCTGAATTCGCCACGCGCGGCGCCGTGACCTGAGCGACGGCCACGTCGTCGAGATGATGCCCCCGTAAGAGTTGCATTGCTAAGTCGCGGTGTGAGTGGCGGCACGTCTGCTGTCTTGATGCAGAGACCCTTCGGAAGAGTCGTCAGCGCCCCTCAGCTGAGGTACCAAGCCCCAATTCTTTCTCAAAACCTTCGCCAAAAACGACTGTACGATAAGTATTCTTATCACAATAGTATTGTTTACGTATAAAACTATACGATTTCTAAAATCGCCGGATGCGGTCGCGCGCCCCGCCCTCCGCCGAACCTGCCGGCTTGCCCGGTGTCGGTGAACCCGCAATCCTCAACGCCAGCGAGATGAAAGCGCAGCTCCTGCACTTCGCGTCAGTCCATGCGTTTTCATCTGTCAACCCACGTTCGCCCCGGTCACTCGCGACGGCATTAGAGCCGATATAAAAGAATGGCGGCTCACGAGGCGTAGAATACGCCCCACATCGTAGACCGCATTAAAAATGTCACCGTTGCGACATTAAATGCGCCACTTCACTTCACGCGGGACAGCCGATCCGGTGCAAACTGGACGGCGCAGAGGCGCGGCTGCGGCAATGTTAACACCGACCGAATCTAGTCGAGAGAACGGCTCCGTCTTCGTCGGCGCTTGGTCGCAACCCAAGGCACATCTAGCAAAGCACTCCGACATTTCGGAGATTAAAACGCATGGATCATTATATGGCTAACAAACAAGCGCGAAAGGAAAAATCATCAGATACGCAACGCATGAATGCGATCCGTGGTTGGTTTCTCGATCGAAGATATCGAATAGTCTATTTTGTTCCCTTCGAGAGGGAACCATTGGAGGATGCAAGCATATTTCGCCTGTATTCTGAAAACTTGATGAAGACCTCATTGCTCCACGTACGCGCTGCGGGACTCCCGGCTGATGTGCGGGAGCTATCTTCGGACTGGGAAACCATCTATCGATTTCGACGTGCACGAATAATTGAGAATTTGATTATTCCAATTTATATCGATTCACTCGTCGAGGCGGCTCAAGCCTTCGATGACCGCCCATTTAAGGTCGTATTGACGGACGACGAAACGGCCGATCGAGTAGACGAACTGCTACCAAACACTTCTCTGAAGTGGGTCCACTTGTCGACCTCGCCAGTCCAGAGTGGTCGAATTTCACTTACAGGTCTTACTTGGGCATCATTTCGTGATGCTCTTCGAAATCTCCATTTGACAGAAGGCGCTTTTGAAGGCCCTATGGGACCCTTGATGAGAGTTTTTGACGAGGTGACAAGCTCGACTCCGCCATCTGAGACGGAAGACCTGTTGTATGATCCCACCGCACACAACATAACTTCAATCAACCAAATTTCCGCTTGCTGCTACGGCGTTCGTTCCCGCGAGGTGAAGCCGATATTGATGGAACAGCAGGCATATCGCGACGCAGTCGTAGAGGCGGCAGCTGAGGTTTTTCATCGGCGCGAACAACTCTCCTCTTTTAAAGAGGATGGAGCTCCCCCTTATAGACTGGCCTTGGCTGCTCCATCACTATTAGGACGCTTTTATTCGAATAAATTCACAAAAAACAACGATCTAAAGAAGGCGGACCCGGTATTGCAAAAGTTTGTTTTGGAAACCATTCGCCAAAGCACATATTTCTATAAAACTGATTCCGAAAAGTTACGAGCGTTCATGCGCTCAAAATCAGTTAGATATTTAACGCAGGTCAGTACCGATGAGTTAGCCACGTTCTCAACGTCCCTAACCGTCTTCTCCGCGCGCACACTTACGCCGGTTGTAAGAATTGAGCCTTCTATAAACTCTGTCCGATCGATCCTATCGAAGATTGCTCACTTGGCGCGCGGCAATAACAATCGAAGAAGATTTAAAGTCAATGCGGCTGCAAAAGAAGCGATGCAGCACATGGCGGATTCCATCGCACCTGAGTATCAGCAGCTTCTTATAAATCCGAAACCTGAGTGTCGTGAGGGTATCAAGCTTGTCACGGATCTACCTCTTGAATGGGTACCGGTCGACGATCTACCATTAATGATGGCGTACGAGACTAGCCGAGTGCCGGTGACTCCTGGCAATGTCAATTTGGAGCAGTTGGTTGTGAGCCGAGCTGTACACCTAAAAGTGGAAAATTTCTCGAAGGTGCTCGTCATTCGTTCCTTCGACAAGCATGACCCAATTCGTGGGCTCCTTGAGGCGGCCATCGGGGCAATGGAGCTAGACAATGGTGATTTGCCTGTGTCCACGAAGATCGTGGACGTGGAAACCGTTGAAGATTTCGTTTCTGCGTGGAACGCTTTTGACGGCGCGATCGTCATTTTTGACGGCCATGGCGTTGCTGAAGACGACACTGGCGTCGGTAGTCTTATCATCGGTGGAGCTCGGGTTAATGTTTGGGAGCTACGCGAACGTTTAACTCAAAATCCACCGATCGTAATCACGAGCGCGTGCGACACACACTCAGTAGACAGCGGCCACGCCACAGTAGGAAATGCACTGCTCATGCTTGGCGCGACCTCTGCGATCGCGACGTTTTTGCCGGTCGACGCAAGGTATTCTGCCTCATTTATCGCCCGCCTATTGCTCCGTGTTGCGAATTACGTCCCCGTTGCGGCGAATTTCTCCAACCTCTTTCGACCGCTGACCTGGAGATCAGTGGTCACTGGGATGCAAAGAATGGTGTTTGTGACCGAAATCCTCAAGGAGCTGGAGGCCGCTGGAACAGCGCTCACGAGCGATCAAGTTGCTGACCTCCAGATGGCCGCCAACGTGGACATCAACGCGGAGGTTCAAGATTGGTACAGAAAATTTCTGACCAACCTTTCCGCTTCCGTTGGCGAGAGTGAAGATGCGATTCGTTCGAAGATTAGCACCTGGGCAACCTTGGTTGATGTGATGCTTTACGTCCAGCTCGGTAATCCAGAGTCAATCGTCATTACAAGTGAGTGAAGATGCTGCCATTGCGCCACTCTTCGTAGTTGCGTGTCTCAACGGTGAAGACACCTGGGTTCTCTACGCCGATGTCATTGAATCCGCATGCGGCCGTGGGCTGCGTGATCTCCCGCGTGGAAAAAACCGTGTAGTGAATGCCGTCTGGGGTTCCGATGTCTGACATTGTTGTGCTCCAGTATTTTCGTATCGCTAAGGAAGATTCGACACCGTTGTTGGATATCTATCCCTATCGCTGCCGAAGTGAGCGCCCAGCGTTCCAGAGATCACAACGATGATCGATGTCGGTCCGGCAACCGTTATCTTTGGGTGCGGAAATCTCGTAAATACCTCCCCGAGGTCGACATGTGTATGCGGGTCCGGGCCGCTGAATCCCGGCGTTGAAAAGTCGACCGTTCCAGAGATCGCGACTTGATGCGTAAATGGCACGTTGTACATGATCTCCGTGAGGAGAACGGTAAGGATCGTTTTTTTCCGCGGCGGGATCGTGGGTATGTTGTACGTCAGGCGCAGCTGCTGATTGAAAGAGCTGCTCTGTGTCTGCGACTTAGAAATCTCGAACTTGCTGGCATTCTGGGCTTCGGCTCCGGCTAATCCCGGGATAGGAAATGGAAGGGGAACCTTGATGGTCATCGATTGGTTCACCGTGAAGCTTTGCGTCAGCGTCTGTGACATTGAGGAGGCCCACGTTCGTGTTTCGTCGTACACGACTGAGGTCGCGACATCGGTGTCGTTGGGAAATTCTCGAATCGTAATTGGGATTTCGGGCCCGTATATTGGAGTTACAGCACCATATTGCGCGTCCAATATCGCCGGCTCGCCATCCAGGCCGCCATTGAAGTACCAATTCTTGCCGCAGATCGCCACCGCTCGCTCATCGAGCGCCTTTGTTAAATCAAGGTTATCGGACATCATGTCTCCCCTTTTCGCTGTCAGGAAAGCATAGGGCAGCGTTCAGGGGCGCGAAAGGATTGGGCGTGTTCTGTGTGCGGTACCGAGCATAGCGGCACCTAGCTCCGACGAATCGGATGTCACGCACTGGATTGGGTGGCGCGTGATGTCTGCATTCTTCAAGGGCTATTCATGAGCACTCCGACTCCCATTACCAAACCAGCAATCGACCAGCAGATCAGCTACGTGTCGCCTTTGGCAACCGCACCGCTGCGAGCCAACGTCGTGAGCATCTGGGACGACGGTCCGGTTGACTTGGTCGTGTCGGAATCGGGGGCATTACTTGCCCGGCGCCAAACTCAGGCCTTTCCGTTGCTAGCAAAATCCGTGGTCATGGTTAGCGGAAACTACGAGCGCCAACATCTGCTATCGAGTTGCCTTAGTCGTTTGAATGTCTCGCCAACGCTTCCTACGAACGACTGGAGATGGCCGGATAGCACCTGACGTAACGCGCGAGAGCGGTCATTTGCATGGATGTGTATTCGTCGACCTAACCGCAAAGCGCAGACCTGTCGCTAACGGATAGAGGCCTTTGCGAGGCAGTCTTCCTTTATGAAGAGCGTGTTGCTTGTGGGCGCCGCACACCGGCCGTCCCTCGTTGCGAAGACGCAGTTGCCCAGTAACGATGGCGCCCGCGTCGTCGCCTGGGAAGACGACTGGCGGCATGAGATCGACAATCCCAACGGCGACTTAGCGTAGAGCACATTGATTGTGTCGAAACGTACGGCGCTGAGCACCTCGCCGCAAGGTCGAGCCGGTGACAGGACTATCGAGTTCTACGGCAGGCGACCAGCACATCACCCAGATGATCCCCACGTGCCTCGCGCGCCTGGCTTACGCCAAGCAGGTGCGCCTCGCCGCGCGCCGCCGGGCGGCGGCCGCGGTGGACGCCCTGACGACCGAAGAGACGCGCGAGCAGATGATCGCGATGCAGGATCTGCGATGAACACACTCGCCGCGGCCGCGCAGTGGGCCACGGACAACCTGCCCACCCTCTTCGGCGACATTGAGATCGGGCGCAACGGGCTCGATGCGGTCGCCGAGGTGATGCGCCGCATCAACTACCCGATCAAGTCGGCGCTACCCGGGTGCATGTTCGTGCGCACGAGCGGCGACCTGAAAGACCCGAAGGAGGCGCGCAAGCTCTACCGCAACGTGGCGGCCGGCCTGAAGGAGGACCGCCTGAAACAGCTGCGCCACCCGACCCGCTGCCCGCAGCCGGCGAAGAAGCCCGTGGTCGCGCAGCGGCCCGCGGAGCCCGACCAGACGCTCGATGCGCTCATTGGCAAGCTGCTAGAGCGCTCGCCTCCTGATCAGGAGGAGTGGGCAGTCTGGTGAGATGAGACAATTGCGCGCGCAATGTAATCGAATTCCGGGGACCATAATGAATATGCGACATGCGGCGATCGCCGCGGTGATGCTGGCGAGCTCGGCAAGCGCGCTGGCCTACGGGGAAAGTTGGTCGAACGTGAACAACGAACTGGAGACCTGCAAGGTTTACGGCCAGATGGGCGACCTCTACTGGCGCATGGCAGAGCAGGGCCGGCGGCCCACGCGCCACGACGAAGACTGGATCGAGCCCGTGCGCCAGCACATCGAGGATGAGATCTTCGACCACCACGATGCGTATAGCCAGGAGTCTGTTGCGAGCTTCGCCTTCGCCTACTGCATGGATCGCGTTCCCCCGCTCATTCGCGCGCGCAAGGCGACGATGGGGGGGTGACCATGACGACCTACGAATATGCGTTCATCGTGGCCGAGCCACATGAGCTACTACTGAAACTCACGAAGTCCGCGCCCCTCGCGCACCTGACGCCGGGCGACACGATCTCGATCCCGAAGGACGCGGAGGCAGGAGAAGACGGTGCATATCTGCCGGCGCTTGACTACATCATTCTCGAGATCCAGCAACACGTGTGGCCCGAGCAGCCGGCCGACGAGCAGAAGATCTGGATCATGGTCCGACGCCCCACGTGATACCCGACGCGGGCTCAGGGACGCGCCAGCCGTAGAGCCCGTCATCACCGAAATTGGGAGGACACCCCTGGCGCAAACTGAAACTTCAAGCATGGCAGTGATTGATGCGGCAATAGCCGTGTCACGAGGTATAGGACCAGTAACCAGGCACTTCCAACATTCCTGAGGGTCCGTTTGCACAAATGAAGCAAGGAGTGAATTGCCTCGAATCGATTTATGCATTTTGCATTATGACCAATTCGGGCACATCACCCCGCTCGTTCGTGGCCGACAATACTGTCATGGTCAGCTGGTCACCGATCTCACTTTAGCCTTGGGTTCAGGCCGGGCAAGGCTTCCTCGATTCGAGGCAACATTCCAAGCCGGTACCGTGCGAGATAGATTCAAAAGAACAGAAATAGTCCCTTTCAGGTACCATATATACCATTGACGCTCGCATCGTCTCCGTGAGCCTTCGCGTCGAGCGTTTGCCAGCGAGCGCTGGACAATAGTCACAGCAAAGATAAATGATGGCCGGGGAAGGTATGAGCAAATTGGCGAAGTTCGCAGGTGTTGCGCAGATTGGCAATGAGGGCATAAAGAAGCACTTCAAAAGCATCGAACGGTGGGAGCCCCTCTTCGAATTGGTATGGAACGGGTTTGACGCCAAAGCGAACAGAGTCGATGTGACGCTCGTTGAAAACGACATGCATGCGGTGGACATCGCGAGTGTGCTTGACAACGGTGAAGGTATTGACCACACCACCTTGAAAGAGACGTTTGGTCGCTTCTACGACTCGTCGAAGAAGGCCGATCCCGGCCAGCACGGGGCACATGGACGCGGTCGCCTTGCCTTCCACCGATTGTGCCGAAATGCCGCTTGGTACACTCGCTCCCCTAAAGGCGATGCGGTCATCGAAGTCGATGCGACAGACATTAAGGCCTATTCAGGTGCCCCACTAAAGCCGATCGATCAGCGCGCTGCGTTGCAGACAGCACGGCAAGGAACACTAGTTGAACTAACCAACTTTACCGTCAACTTACCTGGCGTTAGTACGTTGCGTGAGAAATTCTCCACCGAATTTGGGTGGTTTCTTGCAGTTCGACCAGGCAAGGTACTAACAGTTAACGGCATATCCATCAACGTCCCCGCGAACGAAGTTACCCAAAAGCAGCTTGTTGCAGAGAACAATTCCTTTGACGTCCAAGTCATCAGATGGGAGGACAAGCCAACCTCCCAAAAATCATACATTTACCTGATGAATGGCCGAGGGGAACTGATATACAAAACATTGAGTACACTGAACAACAAGCCAAATTTCTTCACCAGTGTATGCATTACATCTTCTTGGGCCGATACATTTTCGGCGAAAGTCAGCCTCTTTGATCCTGAGGCTCATACGCTTACATCCGATACCTGGAAGAAGTTTTGGCGGCAGCTTGGAGCAGTGACAAACTCCATCTACGAAGAGTTTCTTCGGAAGAAGGCAGATGAAGTTGTAAAAAATTACGACGAGAAAGGATATTTCCCTCTATATGAGGGATTGGATGAGCACGAGAGGGCGTGGCGACACGATCATGCTCGCGAGCTGATAAAGCAAATTTACATTGCTGATCCTCAAGTCTTCAACAATGCCAGCAAGAAGCAACTGAAAATCATTATTCGTCTGCTCGATCGGTTGGCAGTTTCTAATGAAAATGACGCATTACTCGATGTTCTCAATGGTGCCCTGGATTTGGACGAGCAGTCCACGAGGCAGCTTGCCGATCAGTTGAAACGAACGACATTGGAGAACATTGTCTCTACCATTGAGGTTCTTCAGCGACGCGCCGTTGCAGTTGACAAACTACGATATGTCATGAATGAGCACTATCGTGACGTACTCGAGACTCCCGATCTCCAGCAGATCATCGAAAACAATACTTGGCTTTTTGGTCCGAAATATGCAATTCTTGGCGCAGAAGAGGACACCTTTACCAAAATTGCGAAGAAATTTCGTGATGAAGCCATGGCGAAGGGTTCGATCAACGAGGAAGACGTTGAGGATCTGATAGATCTGAAAGGCGCGCAAAGGCAGACAGATCTATTTTTGGCTAGACGCACCCCCACTTTCGATTCGAGTGGAAAGCAGATTTACAAGTGTCTCATTATTGAAATAAAGCGCCCAGCAGTCTCGTTAAATAAGAAGCATCTACGTCAGCTAGAGGATTATGCAGACATAATTCGAGGCTTCCCGGAATTCGACGCGGATAATATTTATTTTGAATTAATTGTAGTAGGAAGAAAAATATCCTCAGCCGACAAGCATATCGCGCGAGAACTTCAGAGCCTCAACTCAAAGGGGGAGCCAGGTCTCGTTTCGGATGGCGATCCCAAGATGAAACTCTATGTTCTCAATTGGTATACGCTTTTGAACTCATTCGAGCTTTCAAATAACTTTATGCTGAGTAAATTGAAGCTCAAACGAACTGAGTTTGGCAGTCTTTCCAAGGAACAGTTGATCAGCGATTTGCAGATGACAAACTGATGAGGCGCCGATGCCGAATTCGTGAACGGCCGCCCCGTCAGGGTGGATACGCGTTGAGCAGTTCGTGTGGTCAGCCCAAACGCAATTGGGCAATCACCGGCGGACCAATCACCGTCACGCTGCCTTGCGGTTTGCAGATATCGGTTGAAAAGGAACGAACTCCTTATACCGTCTTGACCAAAGTTTCAGTTCCGTTTCTTGAGCCACCTTCAACGCCTCAGGATTCACTGTCATTCCGAGGTCTTGAATTTCAAAATCGAGCAAGACGGCTTGTGCAAATTGTTGAAGCCGTTCTATGTCGTTGGGACGAACACCCATCTTGTCTAGCCGCGCCACTGCATGCGTGATGGCGACGTAGGCCCGCGTGATGGGCGCGGGGTGTGGCGTGGTCGCGGCCGGGGTTTCATGCGGTTCCCCCCAGGTAAGGTATTCAAATAATCCTCTGACTCCGACTGCGAAAGCCCGGAGATATGTCTCCTGACTCACCTTCCTAAATACTTCGCTTGTATGCATGGCATGGCCTAGAGCGAACTGGGCCCCGTGAATGTCAGCGTCAAGCTCCATGGTTCTGGTTGGTAGCAGCGGATGCACCTTGCAGTCGAACCACGGTTCAAACGACACGGGGTCGCCAGTCCAGTCGGGTGCGGGCAGTTTTCCGTTCTTTTCCTGATAGTCTAGGTGACCGCATACAACATGCGCTGCTTCGTGCCAATACGCCATGATGGTGGCGCACGACATGCACATTCTGTGAAAGAGATCCCGGTTCACATCAAGCGCTGGGGCGTGACGCTTGAAATACGTTTCAATTCCAGGCTCAAGAAAATCAAAACACGGGGCCAGCAGAGCCGGCTTGCTAACTTTGACAAAGTAATAGTCGTCCCCTGGGACTTTTTTTACTTCGGCCAAAAGTTCCGACTCGTCAACCATCGAGATGGTGAATCGAGCAGGCTTAATCAAGCGCTTCACGCCGTCGACAATTAAGGAATATTCGGCGCAATCGCCTAGAAACTGCTCCTTTGTGAAGGGCAGCGGCTTTGCGATGGCGTTTGCAAGATTGGCTTTGAGTTGAAGTGCCTTCAGTTTGATTCTTCGTTTTAGATTTGATGCTTTCATTTTAAGTCCCGCGATATTCCTAGTATGGCGATTTGACTAAATTCTCGTCGTCGATGATCCGCGCGGCTCGTAGGCGAGCCAAACAATTTCGCCTCAACACGGGTCCAAGAACAATTCATGAGAGCAACAGTCCACCGTCAGCCACCCCCGCGACTTGAGAAGTTCCAACTCGCCGTCATTGAATGCATCTCGTCGCATAGCAAGGCAGAGCTGGTGGGAAGGTCGCGTCATCGCCACGTAATGTAACTTCAGACGACCGAGCATGCGCGAGTTTTCCGGTTCTGGCTTACCTCGCAACTTCTTCTTCATTCCGCCAGTCCGCTCGCCCAAAATCCATGGTTTTAACTCGCTTAGGTGATGCTTGTAGAAAAAGCTGTCTAGCACCAGCGTTGCCGTATGAGTTTCACCCTTGACCGAATGGATCGATCCCAAGCGAATGCGGACCTTCGGATCTTGTGGGGGATGACTATAAAAGTTGTCCGACATGACCTCTGTCCCGTCATCATTTGGGTCATGGCTCGGCGGAACGTCCAATCTGGCCAAGAACGCGGAGGCTTCCTGAGTGAGAGCGCGCCCCCCCGTCAGTTGAGTCACGATTCCCATGACTAACGGCAGCGCCTGCTCCCATTCCTCGTCGCTAAACTTACCCTCCGCAAGGAGCGCTCTGTCTAGGAGATCAAGGTAGGCCGCCTCTCCTGCGCTGCCTTCAAGAGATTCTAGGAGCCTGCGATGCGAAGATTTTCGCGCTTGCGTTTTCAACCCTACTGCACCTGCAAGTTCACTCAACCGTGTCAGAGCAGATGCCAAAGCGTTCACCAGCACCTGGGCATTGTCCCTCTCATTCAGTTCGCGCAAGGCCTTCGACAGATATTGGTCGAACGTGCCAGGGACTGCCTCCTTTCGTACCATGATGGGGTTGTAGAAAGGAGCATAGTGCCCCATTGCCCGCGGAACCGGGGTGCTCTTTCCCTCATTCATTTCATGGACGCCTGCGATCGCAGTGAATATCCCTGCGGTCAACTCCTCGGCGCTGAACGCGGTCATCAAATACTCGCCGTATCGAGGCAAGACGTTACGGACGGAGTTGTCGTCAAAGAGGAATAACACTGGCGGTAGTGCATCACGTGTCACGCGGGCCCGTGTAGGTCCAGCACCATTCAAGGCTTGAGGAACAATGCCAAGTCCCTTCGCAGCATCTGCAATTCCCTGGGAAAAGCGGTAGCTCCGAGGCAGATTTTGCGGCGCCATCGAGGGAAAGCGATCCGTCTGCGCCCCGTCTGCACTTGCATGTGCATAGATCGCCTGATTCGAGTCACCAAACCGCTGCCGAATAGACTGCCCGCCCCCTCTACGGAAGATGCGGTACAGCATTGCGGATTGAAGCTCACTGTTGTCCTGCGCTTCGTCGATGAACACTAGAGGAAAGCGCATGCATAGGTCAGTGCCAACCTCCGAACGTAGATCGAGGAGTTCGTTGGCCCATATGAACATCTCATCGAAGCAAAAGTATCCCTCTTCGCTAACGGAACGTGCAGCGGCCTCCATGGCTCGGCAAAGATCCGTATCTCGCGAAAGTGTGCCTTTGTTTGCTCCTGAATAGTCCGGCTTGTCGTACTGAAGCGCATGTATGTCGAGACCGCGCTTTTCCATCGCCATCCGCCATTTCCATTCAAGCTTCTGGTGCCGGCGCTTCAACGCCGTTGACGTATCGATCAGACGTACCGGATTTCCTTTGGAGCGGAGCCAGGGAAGTGCCAGGTACTCGTTGACAAAACCATGAATCGTCCCGATGAAATGCGGGTAGCGAACGAGCGCCGCACCTGGACCGGTCACGCTGAGGCGTTGGTCAATCTCATCACGCGCTGCTGTGGTGTGGGACAGCACACAAATGCCACGCTGTCGATAAGGCCAGCGAGATGCGAGGATCGCGAGCTTGGCAACTAGAAGCGTTGTCTTGCCGCTGCCTGGACAAGCTTCAAAATCACAAGTCTCCAGATTCCGCATAGCTCTGAGGCGACTGTCATCGCCGTCGATCACGGCAAATCCTTCTGCACCCAAGCCCATCAGCTCAGCCGCCCATGCGATCTCATGATCGGTGATGGGAGCCATGTTGAACGTAGTCACGGCATTCATTCCATCGCCGCCACAGGTGCGCGTGACGCCGTAGCGGGCTTCATAAGCGGGTTCGTCACGTAGCCAATCGCGTCGATCACGTAGTCCGGCAGCTTTGAACACAGTCCATCAGGATCCAGCGCTCCCTTCTTAAACGCTTCTTCGAGAAGCTCCGCGAGATACTGAGCACCGACCGCTTTTGAAGCTCCTTCCGCATCGAACTTCGCGTAGACGTGTGAAGCTAACGCCTCCGCATGGAGTCCAGAAAGCGCGGCAAATTCGGTAGCGCGTTCCTTGATAGCGTCGGCGCGAGTCACCTTGCCGTTATGAATACGCTCGTCGGCCAGCGCGAGTACCGCGGCCTCCCAAACCTCTTTTGCCAAGCCCGAGATGGCCAGATCATATTCAAGGGTCCATTCGCCAGCAACGAATGTCTGGACGTTTTGCCCCGACGCCTTGTCGATCCGGCTCTGCCGGCGTTCTGCCAGTTCTGTGCTGGAAAACTCACTTTTGACCCGCCACAGGCGTTTCGACGGTGGGCGCTTTGGGATTTCCTCGCCCGGCTTGACCTTCCCAACGATCGCGGGGGCGCAATCTGGCATGACGTCAATGTCGGTCACGCATGCGACGGGCACGGAAATTTCGCCGTCCGACATTGGATCGGTACGCATGAATATCCTGGCGTAACGCCCAAGGCCCACACCACCGACATTGACAACGGAGACGCCGTACTCGGCGAAGTCTCGATTGAGGAGACGGGCAAGAGCTGGCATCAAGATGTTCTCGGCATCTCCTTCAACGATCATTACCCCGCGAGCAAAGAAGAGATTGGACTTGGTTGCGTCGAGAAACCGCTCAAGAAAACGGTAGTCTGAATTGTCGAGTTTGGTCATCCCCTTTCGCAGAGGGAATGCCCGACTTTGCTCGATGAGGACGAGGCTGTCGAGACACAGATCCGAAGCGATGCTGGGACTGTGGGTAGTCACGATGATCTGGATGTGCTGTCCGTCAGCGCGCACCTTCTTCGCCTGGGCCTGCAAGAACGCCATCAAGCGCAGTTGACGCTGCGGATGGAGATGCGCCTCAGGCTCTTCAATCAGTAGCAAGGGAAAACCGTCGCTCTCTGCCGCCAACAGTAGCAACTCGCAGGCCATGAACAGCAGATTATTTGAACCGAGACCTCGCGTGTGTGCACTACCCTCATCTGTGGCAGCACTAAGTGTCAGTTCCAGCTTTTCCAACAGTTGCCGCAAACGGGCTGCATCATCTCGGCTTCCCGCGACCTCAATGCGAGCACGTAGAAGGTCCTTCGCGAAGGAGAGCGGCTTGAGGTACTCATCGTTGAGTTTGTCGCCAGCCTTCTTAATATCTTGGCTTTCATGAAAGAGGTAATTTGCGAAATCACCCAGGCCCAGAACACTCAAGGTCGTCGGATCCGGATAGGGCATACTATTCCTGTCAAATCCTACCCCGGTGTCCTTGATCTCACTGGTGTGCTGGAGGATCTGCGACAACCTGGAGCCCCTGCCGGCGCTCATGGCTCGTTCAGCATCGCGTAAAGGCCGCAAATACGTCGCGGTCAACAGGGATCGAGCACCGAAGTCAAGCAACGGCCCGTCGCCATTGGCCCCCGTGCGCCACTCGGGCGACACCGCGCGGCGCGATGTACCCGCGGTCGTGCGCTTTACCGTCCAAGTCAGGACAAGGCAGACCTGCCGACTTTCCCCACCCCCCTCGTATGTCAGGAATTCGGCAAAGGCTCCCCGATCGGTCTTGGTCAAATCACGGAACATAAGCCTGATCGTTATCTGATCAGCATGCTTGCTTTCCGACGAACGATGAAAGTCGGTCTCGTCAACGCGCAACTGCTCTTGATCGCGGGTACCCAGTACGTACCGCAGGGCATCGATAACGGCAGTCTTTCCTGCATCGTTTTCACCAACCAGCGCCGTCAAACCTGGGTCTAAAGACAACTTGAAAGCCCGTTCTCCAGAGCCGAACGATCGGAAGTTTTCTATGCGGATCTCGGCTAGATACACGGGACACCCCTAGGCTGTTTGAACTGACCTCAACGCAATCTATGTCAACCGTCTTCAGTCTGCTATGGATTATTGAACTGATCCAACGCAGAGCATACTGGTATCGCCATCGCAAGCCAAGTAATCCCGAGCGGTCGGCCGAACAGACCGAGCTTTGATAGCGCGGCCGCCAGCGAGTGATCGCTCGCCGGCCGACCGGAGACTTTCCAATCAACCGCACAATCCCGCTCTAGCTTGCAGAAATGGCAATCGTGCACATGGTATCGTTCAGTTTCGATGAATCGAGGCACTGCCTCGAATTGATATCTACCTCAAACATGAATGTAATGATGTCCGTCGTCTGCGACACGTGCGATGTCCAGACCAACCTGCGCGTTGGAATGTCGAATCGTGAAGTGCAGCCTTTCCGCTTTTGCTGCCCTTCGTGCGGCTCACCAATCGACTTCACGATTGGCTGGAAGCCTGGCCAAGGAAAAGGTCTGGTCGGGGCACGCGAAATCCCCGCAAGTGGACCTTTCGATGACGAGACGAATTTTGTCGACCTACATCTGGATTTTCCGGTCAAATTCGGGAAGTACGTCATGGGCCACACGCCATTCATGATGGCGGTCAAGCAGATTGGTTCAGACAGGTTCGCTCTTCATAACGAGAGGCTGAACGAGTTAAACCTTGTCTATAAGATGCAGTCCGAGATTCGCAACCTGATCCGGTTGTACTCAGCAAAAGACAAGCAGCTTTTCAGGATAAAGGTCGAGAAATTTCTGAAGACCAAGCTCAAATCGAGCAGACCCGAAGACATCAACGCAGGCTTGTACCTTCTCATCTCGTTCGCCTTCAAACCATTTGTGAATTTTCGCAGCGTGAAGGAGACGGCAGAAGGCTATCCGGATTTCCTGTTCTATCTCGCGAAAAAGGATAAGGCCAAGCTCGATGTCTTCATCGATCATCTGGTTGGCACTCGATTTTTGCGCAACGTTCAGCTTGATGGACTGGAGCTCTATCCGGCGATTCTTGACGCCGAGTTGGCATTGCGCCCCGCACTGATGCTCGATTTCGACGACGAGTACCGAGGCAGTGGTTTATCGCCGGCTCGGGTTTCGACCGACAAGTTCAACCAGTACAAGGATTTATACAAAGACATTGCCGAGGTCATCAACCGGCAATTGGTGATCGTCGCAGGCATCAACAATCTGCTACACCGTGGTGACCACAATGCGTTTTCCGACCTTGGACCCAAGAGGAAGGCTCCGAAGTCGTTGCACGATTACGCGGACGTCTCGCTCGGCTCTAAGCCTGACTGGCTGGACAACTGTTGGTTCTTCTTCGATAAGGATGCAGTCGACAATCAGTTGCGCAATGCAATAGCACATTACAAAGCGGAGTATGACGACACGACGCAATGCATCACGTACTATCCGAAACTGGAGGGTATGGAGCAAGAGAAAGCGCAGACGATGTACTTCCTCGACTTCATGCGTAAGCTGCTCTGTGCTTTTCGAGAGATGCACTACTTGCACCACCTTGTGAAGTCAAACTACTTTTACAGGATATTGATTCAGAAGAAAGGGGATTGACGGGGCGTCATCCGAGAGCCTTCACTCGAACAAGAAGTCCTGCAGTCCGGGCGGTAGAAGCACCATCCTTCATTCTCGCGGGTGGATCGGAAGAATTGCGCTGTCAAGGCGAAGACTGTGTCGACGCTAGCGGTTTGTTGATCATGTCTCAATCATGCTCGACGGATATCGCACAGTCGCCTGTTCTCGCGAGAGGACAGGACGACTGGCCGAGCAGTCGCTAATCTACTCAATTTTCTACGGCTGGAAGATTTCGCGTCCGATGCGAAGTCTGGCTCGTCCGTCGCGCATAACAGTGAGCATAGCCCTTGGGTCACCGGATTCAAGCACATCAAGAAGAATGTGCCAGGCGGAGGGGTGTATTTTTCTCGAATCGTTATATCTATCCGTAACGGAGCGAGCGACGTAAGCCTGTTTTAGAGACCAGCCGAACTGGAGTGTCGTCTCACCGACTCGAGCAGTCAGTTCGGTCATTTGGAGGCCTCGAACTGGCTTGTATCGAGGCGTCCCTCCGATAGCTTCCAGAACGAGCACGAGTAAGTCATCCGCGACGGCTATCGAGGTTTGCTCATCGTCGATAGTACGTCCCTCCCACCATGAATGACTCATCAACCAGAAATCCAATTTTTCCACAGTCGCCGACATGGACATCGTTACTCGCCGGTCCGGAGAGTCCCTTGCCTCGGTAGAGGCTTTCACCCGATGGTCAAACGACGCAACCGCTTCTTGCACCATCGTCGCGTGCGCGGCCTGTTCGACTTCGCGCGTTTCGGTGACGTCTTGCAGCCCTTGCGCCGCGACGCCGTACCGTTGCAGATCACTTGCAGACGAAGGCATCTCAAGATTCGTCTTCATTCCACGCGCGCGCATACTGTCTCGAAGGTAGACAGACCAAAAGTCGCGAAGTGTCTCAGGCTCGTTGGTCTCATTCGACCCAAACCAACCTTCAAGCGCGCCCAGGAGTTTCTCTAGTGTGTGACGTGCCGCCGCTACGTCGTAGATGTCCAGAGCCTGTTTCCAGCGTTCGTATGCACGCAGCACGTCGATCGCATTCTCATTGCTACCACCTGAAAAGGACAACTTTCCAGGTGAGTTTGGCATAGTGACATGTTCGATATGTTGCCCTTTGGGCACGCATGTCCAACAGTCTCGGTTTTCCTTGCGGCAATCGGCCGGGGTCTTGTATTTTTTAGCGTTGCCACGAAGTTGATCAAGGCGGCCGTCAAAGACGACAACCGCCACTGCAGTCCCCGCCTTCGAAGGGAAGGGGACGATTTCGCCGTTGCGTTGGCGCAGTTTGTGTTTCTGAATGTTGAACTTGCCAGCCACCCAACCCAGTTGAGGTAGAGCGCGTTTGCGGCACACTGCAATCGACGAACAGGGTTGCAGATACGTCCACCTCTTGGCCGTTTGATGAAGCGCTAGGTATTGCAGCCCTTCGGTCGACTTGACTTCATAAGCAATTGGCTCTTCGTCGCGGATGACAATGTAGTCGGGCGTCGGAAACTTTCGACCTTCCTCTTCCTCATCATTTGATTCATTCGTGTAAGACTTGATCCGGAAAACCTCAAAGCCGTCTTTTCGCAAAAGCAGGTAGGTCAATATCTCCCCGAAATCACCGAGAGCGGTACCATGCATCCCATCCGCGCACTCCCGATATCGGCCGGTGACGTAGCGCTCAGCGTCGCTCGTAGCGGCGGAGCCATCCAAGCCAAGTGCGGCACATACGGCATCCAAGGAGTGGTCGTCAATATTGATATGCGTGTGAATCCCCGCGGCGGAATACTCAGCATGCCATGGCTCGCCGCCTTGCTGGACCGATCCAAATAACGGAGTATTGATCCGCTTTATCGTGAATATTGCCATTCTAGAAAGTATCTGACGGTGTTGCCCGTGTCCGAGAGGCGGTGAATGGGTACTGGCACGAAGGGTTGAAGATTCGCGAGTTCGTCGCAGTTCGAAGTCGGTGTTGCGATCCCCAACGCGGCTGTCGTTCCATGCGGGAGTCGGCTTCGTAGTCAAACCGTGCACGCAGCAATTAACGGCAATGCGTCCAGCGCTCTTTAGGTTTTTTGAGGGTTTACTGCCCCCGAAGGATCTCAAGCGACTGATGACGACTGATCCCAGCGCGCGGCATTGAGGTGTGTCGCCGCGCCTGCACCGGCAAGATCGTCGGCGTCTCTATTGGCTGAAGGCTGACGCACTCGATTGTGAAGTGGAAGGCGCTGCTGTTGCAGATCGTCAGGTGATCTCCAGGCTTCGTCGTAGTTTCACGCCATTTGACATTTCAGATCTCATGTCACTACGCCGCAACGCTCATACATACAGATTTTCCACGTCCGACCGCTTGCCCCACAACACCCACTATCCCGCTGCTACTGGCTGTCATCGAAGCTGATAACAACGCCCAGGCAGACCGGATGGTTCGTTTCCCGATCACTATGACTCGACGAGAGTAAGTCCATATTCACGCAATAAAGTTGGAAGACCTGTCTCGCCTAAAAGATGCAATGCACCAGCAACCACAAGATTCCGCCCGGGACCTTTGGCCAGTTCCGCGATCTGTGGCGCCCAAGTTATATTACGTTTCGTCAGTACATCATCAATCATCTGAGGCCAATCTTTCCTCCGTTGGTCTAGAAGGTCTTCGAAATATTGAATATCACTACTGCGCCATGCCGAGATCATGTCGACTACCTCGGACAAGCCTGCATCGGCCTGGTTAGCAATATGGCTGAGAAATGAAATCTGTTCATTCGTCGGCGTTCCCGATAGCAGACTTAGCTGATCATTCAATTTCTCAAGGTAACGAATCTCTTTCCCGGCCTTCTCCGCCCGTTCACGGACGATGGTGTCGACACCGAGCGCTACGACATAACCATTACGGGCTGCCTCCAGGAATTGCAGATTTATCCCGACCACAATCGGTCGAAATTTCACCAAATTTTCCTCTGGAAGTCCGAGCCTGCTCCAGTGAGCACGAACACGGCGAAAAAGTTCATTCGGAACGAGGCTGTCGAGCTGTATGCCGGGTGGCAGCATCAGTAGCGACGGATCTGGCGGCAACCTCTGGTCAGCCTCGAGAATCAACCGTGTAGATTCAAAAAACGCGCGCTCCACCACGTCCGGAAGCTGCAGGATCGACGAGTTTGATAGGTGGACCGAGCCGAAAACGTACGTGTTCGAGTCTTTAATTTTCCAGAGCATATTCTTGAAAAGATTCCGGATCAGGTCAGCCTTGGGCCAGCTTTGTGCGAACGACGGCAGATAAACTACCTTCGTAACTGGCCACCAAGTCTTCGTTTTGATAGCACCTCACATCGATATAAAGCACATGCAACGGCTCAATCCCCTGTATGTTTGCACCGCTATATCCGTTTTCCTGTGTGACCCGCGCATTACGTGGGAGCGATTTCTGGGGGGTCTCGCTCGATTGCCTGCGCAATGAAGTTGAGCAGGGATATGGTTCTCAGGCTATTCGAAAGCGTCCCATGATCAGTCGACTCACCGTGCAGGACCATGTGCCGGTTCAGGGCAGAAAAGTCTGGGGGTCGCGACGACTCGGACATCGAGATGGACATATCCGTATCAAGCGGCGCAAGGTACGCCAGCGCCAGTTCTGATCCTGCCCGCACCTTCATCCCCCTGATTGCCTTGTCACGTTTGGCGCGCAAAAAGAACGACGCTTGCAACGCGTCAGCGCAGATGCCATCTACCTGCGTAAGGAGAGCGGGAATCGACAGCGGATACTGGCCACTGGCGTGCGCCGCAAACGCCTGATCCAGAATAGCTCTGCGCGCCGGATAGGCCGCGGCCAGTTCTGCATGAATGTCTCCGCAACGCCGCGTGAAATGTTCGACCATCAGGGCCTCGGCCTCCGCGGTCCGACCGTCATCGATGTATGCCTTAAAAGTACGCGGTCGGCTCACGCCCATCTTGTTGTCGACATACCACCCCTCTCGGCTCATGGTCACTATCTGGTTAGCCGTTTTGGCGGAATCGACCTTGACCACACTCAAGGACTGGATGTGTTGCAGACTGCTGCCTAGGCTTTTGAGAAGGGCGATCGGCTCCAGAACTTTAATCCGCGGCATGTCAAGTAGGTTCTTATACCGTTCCGTCCGCGCGGTTACTTGGTCCAACTGCACCGCAAGCTCGCGGCTAGCCATAAATTCCGGCCCCGCCGCGGTCTCAGCGGAATCCGCCAATTGAGACTGTGTGATTTCATCCATCGTGCTTTCCTATGCTTTCGCCTCAAGCGTACTAACGTTTTTCCGCCCGTTTCGAGCGCCACAGGTGAAAAAACCAAGCCAAAAAAAGGCTAGACAACAGCCGAAGCGTCCCAGGAAGGTGGTTGACGCCGCCATGATGAGAACGCGCCCCCGATCGGCCTATAGACCTTGAGGCCCAGCCATCCGAACACGCGACTGCACCTACAAGAAACGACGTCGTGATCATTGCCGCCACGAACACGGCGATCGTTGGGATCAACGATACTCTCGGAGTCGGCAGGCGCGGTTGCGTAGCCGATCGGCGCGGGCCTGCCGCGTCTCGCGCCGATGGTTCGCCCAACCGCCCTCGCGACTGGAGACCCAATCCGGGCACCGTGGCTTTCTCTACGGCGCCGCGCTCCGCCTTCTCTCCACACCCTTGAATCGAAGACCACTGGAATTCACAGTTCCGACACTGCATGTCACTGTCCGAGTCAACCATACAGCCAGCAAGAATCACTTCTCCACGCTCCTGCCGCTCAAAATCCTCTTCGCTCGGAAATCCAAAAATCAATGGAACCCCTCGCGCTTCGCTCACGCGGGGCAAGCCTGTCGGGTAATGGTCTGCATTGTGCTCTTTGTGCGTTTTCCGCTTAGTCGAAGGAGCCGGCTTTCAGGTCTTTCTCAAAGTCCACGATCCAGTGGCTAACGTGGCCGCCATCGTACAGTCGCGCTGCGTCTTTGCCACGCAGCGCCACCGTCACTTCTCGCCTGATCGGTCCAACCGTGCCACCTGCCGGAAACTGATCTTCGTCCCGAACTTCAAACTCGTCGACCGAACGGTGGTGGTTCTTGCACACAGCGGTAAAACCGTCCTGTTCGTCCTGCCGGAGCTCATGAAGCAGATGGTTTGCCATCGCGACCTCCGTCAATTTTCCGGTGTTCTGCGGATTTATGGCCACCGATCATGGGGAGGGCGCGGAGTGACGTGAGGCCACGATGTCACGCAACTCCTGTTGTTCAATCTTCTCTCCGACGAGAAAGGAAATTCCAGCCCACTTGCGCAACCTCGGCCAAAAGTGCTTTCCCGTCCCGGTCTCCTTCACCGGGACCAATTGCCTTCCATGCTGGCGTGCAAGTTTGAACACGGCGGCTGTGGCAAATCTCCTGCACTGGTACTGGCCTTTGACCTGGATACCTCTCACGTAAATGATCGAATCGCCGGGAAGCATCGTCGTTGCGAATTCCCCCACCGCAGTCCCACCTTGGTCAGAGATCAGATAGTGATATTCCTGATCACCTAACGGGGTCTCCTTCAAACTAACGCGAGGAAGCCGCCATCGGACGCATGCTTCAAACCACAGTGCCAACGTTCCCATAGTGTTGATTAGTCTTTTTTCTCGTTATCTTGAATGTTGCGTCACGCTATCTATAGCGTGACGCAACGTGTCGAATTTTCCGTTGTCTCAGTAGCGGGCCCGGATATCTTCTTCAATTCATCCTACACGTGGCTACTCTTGGCTTCGCTCGTTGTACGGTCAAAGTCGCGCAGCGCTCGCTCTATGGTCATTTGTCTCAGACGTCCAAACTGATCCGTACCTAGGGTTTCTCGGAGTGCGCCCATGAGGGTGTCAAACGCCAGTTCTTTCGTGAGTTGTTCTCCGGACCACTCACCGAACCCCACGAGCATCGAAAAGCTTCTGTACATCCGCTGAATAATCTCGCCGCGGTCCGGCACGCTTGCGGCCAACTCAGGCTTCGTCAGGTGCGCGTCGCCACCCATTTTGAGCATTACGCTCTCAAATTTTTTCAGCGATTCATCGATGTCCGATGTGACCCATAAAATCCACTTCTGGCGCACTTGAGCAAGCAGACCTGAGTGGTGCATAGCTTCTTCGCATGGTCCATTGCGGATAAGTACTATCAGCGCTTTACGATACTCCTCCGCATAGGCTTCGCAAAATTGTACGTAGTTGTCGAAGGCAACCGTCGCCATATGCGAGCCGGCGGAATCGAAGCCGCGTCGGACAGCCTCACGTTCCCGCTCATGTGCGCGGTTCAAGTGTGCTACCCAGAACGCACCTCCAGCAGCCAAGGCAGTACCAGCAAACGAAGCCAACGCTGCCATCAAGGCTGAATAGAAGGTGCTATTTGCCGTCGCTACGATGCCACTTGCAGCGACGGCGCTTGCTACAACCGCTGTAGACGCTGCCATATAGACCCGGTTCTTAATGTTTTAAGTGTTGCTCTAGCAGATGGACTTGCAAATATGGTCACCAGCCGGCGTGCGGTGCTCTCTCGCGCTAGGCGTTTTCCTTGGACTCAACCGTTGTCCGTGATCGCGTAATAGAGGTGCCACCACCAAGCGGTCCGAGTCTCCACCGTGCATTTATTCAAAGCGCTCGGATTTTGTGCCGCAATCCCCGCAACAGTCTCGCGCATGTTCGGGCACATCCCGAGCCAAAGCGCATACCGCTCATTTTCAACCCGCACCAGCGTTTTGCCGAGCACGAAAACCACCGCAAGGAACGAGAGTGAATAGAGTGCGCACGGGCGTTTTTGTTGGCGTCGATATCAGATCACTTTCGAAACCACCTTAACCTCGGCGCGTGCCTGGATCAGATCATCAACCACGCTTCTCGGAAGCCCATTCCAAACCATGAACGGCTCTTCCTCATCCTCCACCGCGTGACGACGACGAACAACAAACACTTGGCGCTCGTAGTCGTGATGACGCAGCGAATCGGACGGAAAGTCGCCCGAGAGCTTGAATGAATGGCGCGAGGTCGCGACGTGGTCGGGAAGGTCGTAGGCCTCTCCGTCTGCAACACCACCAATAAACACATAACTGTCATATACCTAACCCTTGGCGTCGGCTGCCGGCCGATGCGGGACGCTCGCGCGTCGAATGCATTTTCCGTTCTATTAGCTTTGAAGCGGTTCCGAATACCAATGCTCAACGCGATCAAGCCGGAAACGCGCCACCACTTTGTCCACGTCTTTCAGGATGAGAGTAAAGCCGTCATCTATCGCGTCGGTCGCGGGGATTGCCTTCACAGCGTCATCGCCTTTCAGCTTCACATAGACATTGATGGTAGCCACGCCGCTTCTCCTGTCGTTTTCCGATGCATCAGTCATGGTCAGTGACGGCGTAATACAGATGCCACCACCACGCCGTCCGTGTCTGAACGGTCTTCATGCATTTCCATGCATCTTGATTTCCGGCTCGCATATCCTTGAACGTCTGATCCATATTCGGGCACATACCGAGCCAAAGCGCATATCGCTCGTTCTCAACGCGGACCAGTGCCTTCCCTATGGTGAAGACTGCGGCGAGCAGAATCAAGATGAACAGATCGCGCATCGCAGTAATTTCCCGATGCCCGCGGAAGCGGGCGGTTTCTTAGTCAAACAACAGACGGTCGCCGGAACCGTCCTTAAAACGGTCTGCCATAACAGTAATTCGCGCCTGAGCTTCGGAAGGCAACTCCGGCCAGAATTTTGCAAGCGCTTGTGCGTCGGCTTCCCACGCGGGCGCAACATTACTGGCTATGTCAACACCAAGACGGCGCGCAATCTGGTACCAACCGCAGGCGTTTGTTTTTAAGTAAGTCCGTTGGTCTTCTGGTTGCGCGTCATTAGCCGCGCGAATAACAAAACTTCTGGCCAACCACAATGCTGCTTCTTGCGCCTCGCGCTTAACCGCCGCGTACCGTCCCGCGTGGATCACCCGTCGTAAGCCAGTTGTTTGCTTTTCGGTCAGGTAGACCTGCTGACCACGCCAGCGGCTCACACTTGCGGAGGCTAGGTCCCATCCAGAAGCTTGAAACTTGACCGGTATCGCCCGCCCGTCACTCAGTTCTGCCTCGTACGTTCCGGCGAAAACCGGTAGCGTGGTCCCAAACCATGCTGTAGGTTGAAATTGAAAATCCATAACTTTCGATGACGGCTACCGGCCGATGCACGGGGCGCGTCTGGCGCCAGACACATTTGATTGGCTTCCTTCGAATTTTCCTTGGCTCAAATCTTGACGCTAAGGACCGGATGCTCGATCCGCTGTTTCATAATCACCGTACACGCCTTCAAAGCGATGGACGTCCATCGTCCGGTCGTAGGTCTGCGCGACATAGACAAACTGCGGGCCGGTCTGCGCACCAACTACCTTGACCTCACGAACCTTTGCTCCTGGCCGATCATCAGGTCGAGTCCGACGAACACTAGCGTACTGGTCTCCGCCCATTGCGTCATCAATAGCAACAAATACATTCATGATCTGTTCTCGTTTTCCCATGTTGCCAGAAGGCTATTGTCCGGCGGTTTTCGTGGCCTGGTCAATGCGTTGCCAGCTCACGCATCCTTCGTAATGCGAGAATTGCACCTTACAGCTGTCAAACATTGTTCGCCGCAATTGCCTCCATTCTCCAGCAGACGCGTGTCTAATCGATCAGGACTTCAACGACGAGAAACCGAAATCACTTTTCACACGATCATCTCGATTTAACCTACTTTCGCGCGGTGTATGGCATACCAGCGTCATCGATCCGGGATCTGCATCACCTCCTGTCCTGGATGGAACTCAACAAATTTGCCGCCGTCGAAATCAAACGCGCCCGCTGCTGGATAGATTCGTCCGAAACGATACCGCTCAATCCCCTCGATAAGCGCTCTGTTGTCACGTGTACTGCCGACCTCGTTGTCATGCTTGCGAGCTTCATCTCTTTTCAAATAAGACAACGTACTCCAAGACGAGCCTGCTCACCTTGCCTGCCCCAAATACCCGGATATGGAGCGACGACGCAGGCGTGGAAAGTACCTGGGGCAAACATTACCGAATTGACGCCCAGTCCTGTGCAAAGCACACGCTTCCCGACACAGCCATAACAGGTTTGACCAGATCCGAAACGACGGCCATTTGCATTGGAATACCCAGCGGGGAACTCATGGCCACGGTGAGCGAGGGATTGAATTAGCAGCGCTGAAGCCTCGCAGTGGTTTCATTCATCACCCTCTTTCTTGCAATATGCGCTGGCGCTAGCGTATAGATCGCCCCGGTGGCAACGAGACACGCGCAGCGAGTCACTTCACCAGGCCAAATCCATGCGCACAGCCGCCGCGCCAAGGGAAAGAAGATCGCGGTGAACAGCAGCGCGAAGCCGGTGCAATTACAGTTCCCTTTACAGGCCGATGCGCGATCTGCACAGCCCGGCTGGAGCCATCAGAACTGCTACCTAGAAAGCGGCTCAACCTTTCCAGACGGCGGGAACCTCAGTGCCCCCCCCCGGAGCCGCCTCCGGTCTAGCTGGCGGGCTTTGCGTCATTGGCGGCCTGATTGTCCAGATAATCTCGATATGCAGATAATATGGTCCTGGCAAACCGTATGACCTTTTCTCGCTGCTGATCGGACATCGGCCTCATTGGAGCGGGATGCTGACCGTTGTGTCGACCACCTTTTACAGATCCGTCGTTAAACACTTTTCCGAAGTCTGTCCATTCCGCCTTTTTTAGCCCGAGCGCCTTGCAGGCTGACTGACCTTCCTGATCAAATTTCTCGCTTACGGCATCGCGTACGTCGTACAGGTGGCTGATCGCATGTTCATCCGCGCCAAAGGCAAGATTGAAGCTTTCCCAAGCACGGCGAAAAAAATCATCATCTAGATTTTTTGAAAAACTGGCGCTAGCCGCCCGCAGCCTGTCCCGGGTGTCCTGAAGTGCCCGCCGCGCCTTCTCCGCGCTGTCCTGCTGCGCATCGAACGTTATGTTTCCATTCCCATCGTTGACGCGGAAGTTAAGGATGTCGACGCCGATATTGATTTTATGTGGCTCGATATTACTGCTGACGCCGTCCTTCACGAACTCCTCATAGAACATGCTGAACCTGACGCTTCCCGCCAGGTACGTCTGTCGATAGCCACCGAGGGCCTGAACAAGTTGCAGCAGCACAGGTAACTTGTCTTGCCTGAAGCGAGCTAACTCCCCTTCTTCACAGTCGCTCTCTGCGTGCAGCCACGTCGTATCGACGAAGGTGACTTTCCCGTCCTTGTCCGACTGCGGGCTGTACACAGGCACAGGTATCCGGTGCGTGGTCAGTCGCCAGCCGCAAGTCACCAGCCCCGTTTCGGGGATGAGTTCGTCAAAGAAATTGTTGGGATCCGGGCAAGCCCTAACTCTGACATAGCTATTCATCGCACTCTCCTTCGCCTCAGTCACGTTCTTCTGAAGCGCAGGATCATACCGCTATCCAGATCAGCTGGCATCGGCGTGCCTTCGTACCTCATGCAATAGCGCTCGGGCGGATTTCCGTGCTACGCATCGAGCCACCTGCGGCGTCTCGCCCAACCAGTTTTCCTACCTAGCCGGTGAAGTCGAAAACGACCGCCCCTTTGCCAAAGCCGGCGATTTGGTTCAATTCATGTAGCGCGAGATGACCGCAGTTTTTCATTGTGATTCGCGCGCCGCTAGCGGATGCGAACCCGGCCATCTGGTTCAGTTCGGCGACCGAGTATTGATCGGCCGAGACTATGAAGCCGCCGCCGAAGCCGGCGATCTGGTTGAGTTCGTGTGCAGGTCTCATCTAAAGCTCTTCTATCCCGGCTTCCGGCCGTTGCGGAGCACATACGCGCAAGATGTTCTCTGTGTTCGGTTGAAGAGGTCGAATACGGCCAGCTAAGCGTCTTACATCTGCCGCGATTCGCCGTCGTCATTGGTCATCGACGGGGTAACCAAATTCCCAATTTCGATGACACGTTCCCTGGTGAGGTAGCGGAACGCGTAAGCGGTTGAGCCAACCAATTCGATGCAGTCGAAGAAGCCGATCTCTCGACTCCTCCCTTCCAAACTATCGAAACTTGCTGGTTGCTGAACTCCTTGGGCGTCGAGCAGAACATAGACAGTGCCGACACCCTCGGGAGGGGTCCCCTCGATCTTCCGGGCGTTGACTGAAATCTTCTTTCCTGATGCGGTTGCGATTGTTATCTTTTCCATGATCCTGATTCCGTTTCGGCAGACGCCGATCGTTCGCTTCTATTTTCCGCCCTATCCTTGCTTCGATCGCTTCGCGGCCTGACAGACATACTCCAACGTCGTTAACGAGGCGCCGGCGGCCTCATACATATCCCGATCGGCTACGCGCCAGAAGTCATCGAACCGAGCGATTTCCCCATGCGAGAAGTTTCGCGGAGTGCCATTCGGATTGAACGAAACTAGGTCAACAAAGCCGCGGCGGTGCGTTTCGCAATCGAACTGAGCCGTTCCAATCTCGTATGTATCGAGGTGCCCATCAACGAAATAGCGGACCATCATGCTGGAGGTCGCGAGCCCGTTGCTAAGTGGCTGAATTGAGATAGGGACGATGGACTCAGTCGTGACGAGCTTCTCGCCATTAGACGAGGCTGTTGTGACGCTGGATATCTGCTTCCAGTCGTCGATAGGTTGGGCTTGCTGCGCAGATGCAAGCGAAGACGCTGTGGCGAGTAGCGCAACGAATAGCGGCCTATGCATTGGCACAACTCCAGGTAGACGAGACAGCAAGAATTGGTTCATTTGACGACATGGAAAGATAAGTCGTGAGACATCGTTGGTTTCCGTTGCTTTCTACGATCTCAAATCCGCCAGGACCGCGGCATAGGCGTCTGGAGTGTATGCGGCGCCCCAGATGCGTTCACAGCGGCGGATCGCCACCTTCACCACTCTAGAACCACTGCGTCGGCGCCGCGTCTGTTTGCTCCTGACACGTTCGCTTTCGGTGACGATCGAGGTGACCGCCTCCGCCTGCTCAGGCGTCCATTGCTTGCCCATCAGCACATCCATCATCTTCGCATCAGTTGGATTCGACATGTTCGCCTCCCCCCTGTCTTTCCTATTTTCATTCAAACACGCGATGATGGAACTCGAGGTGCAGCTTTGGCGCTTTCGCTTGTAGCTTGGCTCGCCTCCTGCGCATGAAGTGCCGGAAGATCGCCTGCGACCTGTTCCCAACTCCACAAGTTCGCGTCGACGCGTTGCCACTCCCACACCTCGCGGATTGTGATATCCGCACCATCCAGCACGACGAAAGTGGGGACCTGCCCATCCACCCAAGCGTGGATCGCTCGGATGCCCCATACACGGTTCATCCTGTCGCGGGCACCGACTGGCCCGTACGCTTCCTTCAGCGCGAGCAGTGCCTCGTTGGGATTGGCCGCGAATCGCGCAAGCTGCGCGCTATCCATGCGCCTGCGCACGGGCGAGTCGGGCAGGAGCAACGCGCCTCCGTACGATGGATCAAAGTTCATGACCCGGCCGGGATCCAGCGCGACCCGGCAGCGATACAACAGGGGGGTGGCTGTGCCGTTCGCCCGAGCGTCGTATTTCGCGTACTTTTCCGCGCCCCGGCACGAGGGTGTCAGGTAGTGACCCCGACCGTGGGACTCCCCTTCTCCCGAACCGCAGTACCGATTGTCAAACTGCGTGAACCGCCGCCCGGATCCATGCCACACGTCCACATGGACGAGCTGCTGCCCTTGCGAATGGGTTTCCCAGTCATAGAGGTCGCCGGACGCATCATGAACGGGAAACCTGTTAAGGCTTACTTTTCCCTCCGGGCCCTGCGTTGCGGCGGCCACGCCTGCCTGAAAGTTTTCGACTTGCGACATCGCTCTTCCTAATTTCCGATTTACTTATCTGACTGCGTGTTCCAGAAACGGTCTGGGTCGCTGCGGGTCATCCGTAGCGCCCGCGAGCGCTTGATTCCACGCAACACTCGAAAACGCTGCCGTTTCGTGCCAGTTGGCGTTTTCAGCGTGAGCTTGAGAGTACGGTACTCGTCCGTCCGCATCGGATCGGTAGGAAAGTCTTCCGGCGAATGGTAGCGAATGGCCGTCACCGTGGCCGTTCCCACAGGCAATTCGTGTCCGTGAAGATGACCACCGACGAACAGGCGCTTGCGTTGCGGCGTGTTATCCATATTTGTTTTCCTATGCGTCTATCGCGCGAGACGTCAACTCGTGGCGCCTCGTGAACCGTCCGTGATGGACGGTTGCAAATTGTCCAGATCGCGCTTATCCAAGCGAGCGCTTTCGGTGGCTGCCGCAGACTCCAGAACTGGCCATAGCATCCTAGGAAGTCGAGCCCCGTGAAGGCCATACCTCATGCCTATGGCGAGAAGCTGATCACCCAAGGAGGTGATCATATGAAAGGCCACATGTTCGACGCAAAAATAGGTGCTCTGGATTGTCAAGTATTCGCCGCCCCGCACTTCAATCGGAAGCTCCGCAGTTTGACAGGAGCTAGCTCCAGCAAAACTCGCGTCGGTCATGCGACCGATCGATACGCGACAACCGGGTGGCATAGTCCCATCCCTCAACCGCGTCCGCTGCAACTGTGTTGTCCGCAGCATCCGCGCATTGCACTCGAAGTTTATAGACACCATTAGCGCCCAACGCGAGACGGCATTTCGCTGCGCGTCGGTAAGCTCAGGCCATTTGCCGTCAGCGAGTTCTTTGACTACGGATTTGGCTTCGTTTTGCAACCTGCTCATCCATCCGTTATTGCACTCGTCGCAAACGTTCATGACTACCTTGTCGTAAGGCGCCTTCGTCGAGCGCTCGCTTTCGCTATGAAACGGTACCTCCGTCCAGAATTCAATACGCTCGGGGCGAGAAAGCGAGTGACACGTCCCTCTGTAGCGGGATGGGTAGTACTTTTTAAGCCATTTCCCGAATATGTGTTCTTCGCTAAACCTACGAATTTTTCGACAATAGATGCAAGGGCCTGACTTGAGCCGTTTCGCGGTTCCATATCGTAGATCGAATTTGCATCGAGCGCAAAACGGTTTGCTCGGGTCGGTATCCAGCCCACAATTCGGACATCGCGGTGGGTGATACGGTTGCACAACTTCCTGGTTGAGCATGTAAAGATCCGCTTGGTTTTCCTATACTTTTCGCTGGCGAAGGAGTGCGATGTCTCGCTCGTCGCGAGCAATTCCACGTCGGGCTTCCTCGACGCCAGCAGCATTCCACTCGCCAGCCGCAATGCGACCTTCGGTCGACGCTATCGCTACCTGCTTGATTCGGATCATATCGTCGAGATTCGGGACGCGCAGTACGAGCTTCTGCCAGGCGACCTCGTCCGCGGCACCGTACGTTTCATCAAACGATAAGTCTCCGATCGACGTCAGGATGTCAATCTCGGGATCTCGCTCGCTCGGAATTGGCACGCGAATATTTGGCTCCCGTAGGCGTTCGCGAAACACATCGGGCGCACCGCAAAACCTCTTCAAGGTTACAAAGACGCTCTCGACTGTCGGCTCGTCCCGAGATACCCAAATGTCAACATCGACTGTGTCCCTTTCGATGCCAAGAGCTTGCATGGCTTTCCCACCGATCACGAGAAATCGCGCACCCGAGCTTGCAAGATCGCGAATGAAAAGACCCTGCATCTTAGGGAGATCGATCGACGTCTGAGATTTCACATCCCGCCGGTTGTGCGATAGCACCGATGCCTGAGCACTACGCTGACGACGACTTCGACTCGAAACTTTCACGGTCCTATACCTCGTCGCCCGAAGCGTAGTCAGCCACGAGCAGAAACGCCTCCCCGAGCTCATTCAGATCGAGCCTGAGGCGGTAGCAATCGACCTCCCCAGCTGAATTGGCATACGGGTAAACGTCGCCCTCCTCCAGGAATCTAGCCGAGGCCGCAGATGGCTCGCCGTACAGGTCATAATACTCTTCGTCGACCGTCGAGACTGCCCAGGGGAACAGCGCCTCGGCCAGGGCTTTCATGTTGTACCCGGTGAAATATTGCAGCCATTCCTGCCGCAACGTTTCGTTTCCCTGATGATCGTGAACGAAGACCTGTACGGTACTTCGCCCGAGGCTCTTGTGTATCCAGTCTTCCAGCTCAACGGACACCTTTCCGCCGTTACTTACGTGCCGCATGAGTGGCTCGTCGATCACCAACTTTCGCATGCGCTGCTGTGCCGGGGTACCGTCGAATACATCCGTCAGCGAGGCGCGCGTACCTGCGCCCAGCCGGTTTACTTTGGGAATCTCGATAGTCCATGATTTGCCGGTGCGCTTTACCCGGCTCGCCTCGACCTGCACCCAGTATGTCTCGCCCTTCTCGATGAGATGGGCGACGAGGATGACCGGCAGAGAGTGATTCGTCCAGTAGTCGAGGTGCGTCAGCGATCCGCGATAGATGTACCCTCCCGCCTTCTCGACGAAGTGGCTCGGACCGGTCTTGATCTGGACAGCGATAAGCTTTCCCGTCGGCTGCCGGTCGACTAGCTCGATATGGGCGTCGATACCCATGTCGATTACCGGCTGTTCGCGGAAAATCCAACGCAGCTCGTTCAGCACGATCTGTTGAACAGCATTCACCCCGATCTGTTCCGTTGGGTCAAAGCGCCCCATCCGCCCTCCGCTCTGTGTTTTCCAGTGCCGGCGGCACCGGCGAAATTTACCGATGCTCAATGGACTCGGTTTAGCCGATCTGAGACGAAGGTGCAAGCTCATTCAGGAGCCGGATGATCTCCGCACCGACCTTCTGGCGCCCTGTCTCAATCTGATTTTGAATGTCTGCGGCGACTCTTGCGACTTTGGCATGATCTTGGAGAATGATCGTCGGATTGCGCCGCAAAGTATCCAAATACTCTTTCGTCGTGTTCACTGCTTCCTTGATGAGCGTTACGCCTTCCACTGCGCCGACGGTCACCAACTCAAGCATTGGAATCTGCTGAAGGACGCGAAAAGCTTCCTCGAAGGCGATTGCGTTGTAGCTCGCGACGTAGCGCTCAGCAATGCGGCGATCAAAAAGCGCACCAACTGCGTCGCCAACAATATTGACTGCGTGCTCAGTGATCCGCCGAACGGCAGCGAGCTTGCCCGAGCGCCGCATGACGTCCAGACGATTCGCCTCGCGTCGCTGGCTTGAGGCGATACTGAGCGCATAGAAGACCGCGCCGACGGACCCGAAAGCTTGGACCCAACCCGCGTAGTCTGCGCTCGTGGCAGGCGGGTGAAGAATGAAGGCGATGACCAGCGCTCCAAAGAGAAAGGCGAACCAAAATTTCTTCACGGCCGTTACGGCGATCCCGCCAGACTGTTGGCCAACCGGTTGATTCATCTCGCTTCCCTTGTTTTCCTATGCGTCACGCCAGTTCTCAAGAACCGTAGCGCGACACAAGTACATTGCCCGAAGAAGCCGCGAACATCATCGTTTCCATAGTTGCTTGTTCTCAAGGTAAAACACCGCAGGAGATCAGATGTGCCTTCTGCCCGCAGACGAACGCGTAACAGAGGTTGTCGTGCATCGCAATTACTTCGAGCATCCCGATTTGAAAATTTACCTCCCCGATTGCTCGGTCCCACGCCTGCTGATGCGTCAGTGGCGGATTCAGGGCCGCTTCAATCGACCGAAGCACCTGCGCTATCGCGTTATCAACGTCAACTGAGAGAGGCCGGTTCGCGCGCCGCCAGTCTAGAAAGTCGAACTTGATGCGGTGCAGCGCTGACGCATAACTAGTGGCATGGGATGGAAGCAACAGTGACATCTCCGTTTACCTATCGCTTTCCCAGCTGGCAGATAACGACGAACAGCACCAGTGCGACAAGCCACGCACCTCTATACAGAGCGCGGTCTCGCGACGTTCGTGTTTGACGCTCTTGCATATGGCTTTTTCCTATGGCGAAGGCGTCAGCGGCGACGGATCGCGCCCACCTTCTCGTTTTCGTCTTTGTTGATGATGTCGTAGACCAGTACCGATCGCCCCTGATAGACAATCGTCCGCGAGCACACCATCACATCTTCGGCTGGCAACCAGAGCGCACTGTCGATGTTATCGCCCGCCATTACTTCGTAGACAGCGCCAGACTGCATGATTAGGTACGTGCCGTCATTATCTTTACTCTGCAACGTGTCTTCGTCGCACGAATCTGCTCGCGCCGAAACGCATGCGGAAGCAAGCAAACATGAGACAGCAAAGGTCAGCAAGCGAGTCATCTTGTTCTCCGTGCGATGGATACCGCATCGCGTTTTCCTATTGAGGATAGCCCCACTTCGGCCCTAACTCAGCCGTACAAGACTCAGATGCTTTCTGTACGAACGGCCGGAGAACGTCCATGTCTTTCGATTGAAGAAATCTGCCAAGATCTTCAACCGACAGCGAATCCACGGTACGATTCATTGCACACTGGCAGTATTCCTGCAACTGCTCCTGCGTCAATTCCCGCGCCAAGGAATCCCGTTCCTGTTGCGCGACGCACGTCGCCACACCGTGCGAAACGATGTCCTGTCGTTGCTCCGGCGTCAACGATGTTCCGGCTGTCGCCACGGTAACTAATCCCAGCAGGTTGATGAGAAATGCGAACTTCACCAGCTGCGAACAGTGCGTTTGCCGCGAGTCCATGATCGCTCCGAGTGCGTTTTCCTGTTTCGCGCGCGCGAAAATCACCGCGTAATTTTCCTATGCCGTTCGCTTGATCGCGAACAGGCGCTTGAGCACCTCATCTAGGTTGCCAAGAAGCTCGAACGCACTCTTCGCAAGTACGCGCTGATTCGGCCTCTCGGCCTTTACACCTTGCGCGTTTGCCCGAGTATGACGCGCAAGCCCATAGTTGGTAAGGTCCGGCAGTCGGCAACCCGGCTCGGCGCCGAACCAACGGTACTCCTTTATCTCAAGATCGTCCGTGACTGCGAGCCAAATCACGCACCCGCTTGGCGCGTGCGCTAGCCGCTGGTTGATGGAGACGTCACCGCGCGAGCCATCGACCAATGAGGCTTTGAACTGGACGTGTCGCATCAACTCGCCGCAACACATAACCAGGTCGTAGCCGCTTGCGTCGAACTCCGCACGAAGCACCTCAACGTCCGTCACCCCGAGTTGCCAAAGACGCCGCATAGCGTCGCCTATGAAGACATGTTCGACGATTCTCTCGCGGAGAACAGAATGTGTTGCATGCTTCGCCCTAACAACGTCACCGCTTAACGATTCGGCTTCCACTCTGCCCTCCGGCGCTCCCCTTTTCGCTACTTCAAACGCTCTACTTTTGCTCGACCTCGATCCGCTGATTGGGCTCAGCCCTCAATTCCGGGCGCTTGAGCATAGGATCGCCGGGCTGCAGACAATAGAACTCGATCTCTGCCTCACCGCAGCCCCCATGCAGCGCGCATTCGCTTGATTGCTCATGCTGGAGCAGTATCTCTCTGTTTTGCGTCGAGCAGAATGCGTTTGCTTCCTGCAGCGCTTGACCCTTTGCGGACGCCGGCCCACCAAGGGGCACGCGCGTCGAGATGGCGTAAGTGTCCGGGCCAATCTTGATCGGCCCGGTGTCGGTGCAAGCCGTTAGCGTCAAAGCGAGGCTGCACAGCGTGATCGATTTTGTTAGCACGTTCGGTTTCTACTATGCGAATTGGATATTGAAATATGCTGCGGTGAACTACGCTGCGGAGTACGGTGGACGCGCCATCTGGCGTAACAATCCAACAGATCGCTTTCATCGTCTAGTTCTACCGTTACAGGTCTACTGCACCGTTATCGGCCGCCAGCCGCCGTATCTTTAATGATCCGGTCAATCTCCCAAATCAATTGCTCCAATTGCATCCCGCTGCTCGCGTGCAGTGATGTCCACGTATGGTGCGACATGATCAAGATGCGAATGCCCAAGGAGGATCTGAACGGTCTCAAGCGAGTGCCCCTGGGCGACAAGTCGGCTGGCGAATGTCCTTCTCCCTGAATGGCTGCTGTACCCTGCTCCGAGGCCAGCGGAGCGATACAGACTCGTCACGTAACTCTGCAGGCTGTCGGCAGCCAGATACTCGACAGCTTCGCCTTCGATATTGACACGACGCTTCACACTCAGCTCGAACGGGCCACCCTTCTGCGTGAGGATGAGTCGTGAGTGAGGCATGAGGCCGCGATACTCGCACTTGTCTAGCAAGACGCCATCAGCACGTATGTACCGCCACTCGACATATCGATCGAAGGCTTCGAGCGCCATGGGATGTGAGAGGAAGACGCAGCGCGGCCGGCACCCCTTGGTGATAGATCCCGCAAGGCGATTTCTTCGCGACGCGCGCCCGAACGTGTGAGCGCGTGAGTAACCTCCAGTCGTGCGATCTCGGTCACCCGCATACCACAGGTGACGCCGAGTAGCAGGATCAACGTGTCACGTTCAGGGAAGCGGCTCGTCGCTTCCGTGACGCGCAAAAGGTGGCGGAATTTCGCGGGGGTGAGCACTTTGGCGTGTCTTGGTTCCATGCTTTCCTTCCTCGTAATACGCTCGTTTTCGAGCCCTGTTACGAGAGAGAAATCGGTGGACGCTCCTTTCCAATGTAACCCGCGTCGAGCCTCACTTCCTCGGAAAAATGCCGGATGCGGTGACCCTTGACGAGATGGACGCCCGGCACGAGGCAAGCGGCCACGCCGCCGGTCCTACTGAGCGGGGTCACGCGCCGGGAACCGGCGCTGCCGGATTTCGGCCGCAGACAGTTAGTTGCGTAACGAAATGGAAGCCGCGCGGTCGATTGCCCGCGCAACAACCCGTCAGCTCTGCCCTCGGCGACGGAAATCCGAGCGATTGGGATTGAAGGCCCTCCAGCGGAAAAGGACCTTGGGACGCCGTGTCCACTCTCCCTGGGGTGATGCGCCGTACGGCGTGAACGCGCCAGCCCTGCAAATTGCAAACGGGGAGTTCATCGTCTGTCGTTCGCCTCTGGACTCCGCCCGCCGTTCATGCGGCCGCTACGCCGGGGAGGCGCAGATTTCGGAGCGCGATATCTCTTCGCCATTGACGGGAATCCAAACGGCACCGCGCTGGTGGCAATGTCATCCACGCAAATATCCATCGAGACAAACCTCATCGAGACTGCGACAGGCCCAATAGAAAAATCCCGACGCTTCGGGACACGACGTGTCCGAATGCGGCCCCATCATGCGCTCATCACCATTGCATGGGGAAGTGAATGACAGCATCTTCATACGGCCACCGGAGTCTCGCCGACATGTCCGCCAACGAACTTGTTGCGATCCGCATGCTCAACAACAGCCTCTCGAAAGCCGAATACTGGATTCGTCGACACTCCGCGACCTTGCGTGGCGAAGCAGGTCCGTCGAAAGGGAATGGACGTTTCTCGTCGGGTTTGCCCGATCTTCGCGTCGACGTTTTCTGCATCCTGCATGAATCCGATCCGTGCTTCGATCCCACCGGCGAAAACCTGGTGGCGACGCTCGATGGTCTTTCCGTCCTGGCGTCGGCCACAGAAACACCCGAAGAACGTTGCCTCGACGAATGCGAGCCGCTGCGGCACGCGTTGTCGGACATGCACATGTTCCGCCTTTTTCGAGACCTATGCGAACATGGTATTGCGTGCAATTGGGAAGAACTGGTCCGCATCGGGGAGATATCTGTGCAGATCTCGCCGGGACAGACTGCGAGGCTGCGTCGTGGCGCGTAGTACGGCAGACTCTGTGCCTGACCCTACGCAAAAAGCAGCAGCGCCCTGTTTGCCGAGCCCTTACACCGTCCGGAATCTCGACGCCGCGATTGCCCATCTCGAGCGCGTAATCTGCGCTGACGCGCTGGCCATTTTCGGTCACCAGTATTGGCGCTCACGCATCACGCAGGTCGCGGCGACACACCGGTCTCAGCCACCCGCAATCTCGACGGTTGCGTGCGCTAGCGGAACGCCTCGATCGTGCGTCGGCAAATACGGATGACGGAGTCGCAAGCGCTGCAACACGACAAAGAGAATCACATCGCTCGGGAGACTCGCTATGGACAGCACGTTGGCCGGATCGGCTTGCCGGTACGCGCGACGAACCTTAACTGCCTTGCGAAGGGGACAGCCGTAGTGTCAGGCACTGGGACTCGGAATGGAGTACGGTCGTCAGTGCGCACGCAACGGTCGACGCATTCGAGAACGTGCAGGTGGGCGCCGGATCTTTCGACGCTTACAATATTGTGAATGCTATCTTAAGAACTCCAGAATAATTAGAGCCGACTTATGGAGCCGAGTTGTACTCCATCAAATGATGGATGCGCAACAGTCTATTTATTTTCTACACTACATGGATCCAGATAAATGCGTCAGCGCAGGACACGTTTGCGCGCCCATCTCATTGCGCAGTGGTCGCCGCCTGTCGCGGCCATGATTCCAGTTCCCGCCTTCCGGAACTACGCCCCGCGATATCAGGCAGGAATCAAGGAGGATCTACCATGACTTCAAGTACTGGCCGTCGGCATCATGCGGGGCCACCCCGGTTTCAGCAGGGGCCACTTACTACGGCGCTGCAACTCGGCGCACTCGCGTCGCTGGTAGGGAGCTGGACTGGGAGTGGTTTCAACGCGATCTGGCGGCCCGACAACACCCAGCCGCCGGAAAACAGCGCGATCCACCGGTTCCTGGAGCTCAATCTGACGAGTGAAAGCTTCCACTTTCAGGTCATCCCGGGAGTGGTACCCAACCGCGGGTTCAACACCCAAGCTGACCTTAATCTTTACGGCCTGCACTACCTACAGCGGGTGACCGACGCGGACCCAGCGCCGGGCCCCAAAGTACTACCGCCAGGGTACTCTCAAACTGCCGGCCAAGCGTTGCATATCGAGCCTGGGCTGTTCATGAGAGTGCCAGGCAGCGAGGCTACCCAAAACCAAGCCTCGATCGTGCGTATGGCAAGCATACCGCATGGGGTTACAGTACTGATGCAGGGGCCAGACCCAGGTACCACGCCAACCCCTGGCGCGCCGAATATCCCTGTGCTCATCCCTTTCGAGGGCTACCCAGGCCTCCAGCCCTTCGACCCTCTCGTTCCTCCGCCGCCTGTTCCTCCAGGACCCAACCCTCCGGGCGTTGGAATCCAGCCAATCGCTCCCGACGGCAGTGAGCACAAGGTCCCGGAGATTGACATCCCTCAGGATACGCTGGCGCCCGGCTCGCAGAGCACAGGCCCGTACCCGGACGCCTTCCAGGGTTTCGTGAACGATCCCAACTCGGTCCTGCGTGATGCGATTGCTGATCAGGATATTCTGGGTACCATCACGATAAATCTCACCACAGACACCCAGTCGCTAAATGGACTTCCAACACTCGGCATTGGTAGCGGAATCGAATCCATCAGCAACATCCCATTTCTGGGAGTCGCAAATCCAGAACCGCCACTGCCGCCCCTGCCATACAACCAGCCGCCGCTGCGACGAAACCCGGCACCATTCCCAATGCGTTTGTCTATTCTGCAAGCGCGACCTTCTGGATAGAGTGGGTACGCATTCCGTTCGATGGTCCAGTTCTACCGCATCCGGTGCACCGGCCGCAGAGCAACGACCCGATATGGTCGATCGAACCGTATTGGGGGGAGCAGACCTTCCTGCAGCTGCAGTACTCTCAATTGGTTATCCTTATCTTTAACAATGTTCTATGGCCGCACGTTACGGTGGCGACGCTTATGCTCAATGCTGGCTAGGCCCTGAGTGGGTTGCCCTCACGAAATGCATCCTGGCAGGAAACGCAGCCGCTTGCTGCCAGGGTGCATTCAGTTGCGACGTGCCAAGCCTAGCAGGCAATTCCCTGCACCACGTCTATTGCAATGACCACGGGTCGTGCGCCTATTTCACATAGACTACTTCCAGATACTCGACGACCGCCGGCCTCCTCCCAACCTTGGACGGGTAGTGTGCCTCGACGTTGACCAGAAAGACGTCGCCGGGACGCGCGTTGTGCGGAACCGTTCCGGAGACCGAGAATGACGTCTTTTGGCCGGGCTTGAGCGTCATCCTGTGCGCAGCAACGCCAGCGGTGCGCTCCCCCTCTTCCTCGGAATCGCTCAGATGGATTTTCAACCCCATATCGGCAACTTGTAGATGCGAGCGGATTTCGGGAACGAGGAATAGCGGCATCCGCAGGTTGACGCCGGCGGTGTCCAGCGTTCTCCGCAGTTCCGCAATTGCGCCAACGTGCTCCCACCCAGCCGGAACTCGGGACGCTGTGACGACCACCCTGACGCTCGCCAGTTCGGCTCCTTCAAAGCTCACCTGGAACGGAAATAGCCATCGCGCTCCCTGACCCAGTACCGTCGAATTCGTGTTCCGCCAGGCCGATCCGAAGTGACTTGAACCCGGAGGATGCGCGACGGTTGGGTCGATTACGTCTGTCGCGTTCATCGGATCGACGTTGAAGTAAAGTGACTCCGGATTGGCGATACTCACCGCAACACATTCGTGCTGCCCGGCTCCTCCGCTTAGAAACGGGTTTGCCGAAGAAACCGTGACCGATCCATTCGCAGGAACAGTCGTTACCTGCTCATCGACCTGCGCCCCGGCGGTACCAACGCCGCCAAGGAAATGCCAGAATCTGACTACGGTGTTTGTCGCTGCCACATTGGAGTCGTTGTATATGACAGTCTGGATTCCATAGTACGTGTTTGGAAGCAGAAGTGTATCCCACGCCCCGCCGGGAGCGCCTCCAAGGGGAACAGGATTATTGCTGGGATCCAGCAGGATGATGTCGGGAGACTGGTAGGTGCCGTTGCCAATATAGGGATCCGGAGTCACCAGGTTGGTAGAAACCCTGAAAGCCTCAACCGTACTGAGTGCTGGTGCGCTGAAATTTTGGCCGCCAATGGCATAGATGAGTCCATCGGGGCCCGTATCGGCTGCCAGAAGTCCCTGAGCGGTCAGCAACGAAGGCTCGACTGTCCATGGCCCGTTCGTCGTTGGATCGTAACTATAAACAGTAGCCTGCGGCTCACCATTTCCGCCAATCCCGCCAATGGCATAAATTAACCCATCCGGACCGACTGCGCTCGCCAGCGCCCAACGGGGCGCGGGCAGCGATACGCCGGACACCCATGAGTTACTCACGGGATCGAAGATCTCCATGACATCGACGACGCCGTTCGCGTTTTGACCACCGATGGCGTAGATGAGGCCGTCCGGTCCCGCAACGACGGCCAGATTGGATCGCCCCGTTGGCATCGGCGCGCGGGTAATCCAGTCATTGGCCGACGGGTCATACGCTTCCACGGTAGCAAGGTAAGCGCCATTAAAACCGCCGATGGCATAGATGCGTCCATCACGGCCGGTAGCAGCGCCCAACGCGTCGCGCGCGGTCGGAAGCGACGGCGCCGCCGACCAGGTGTCCGCGGCCAGGTCGTAAATCTCGTGAGTCGCCAAAGGGCCGCCTCCGTCCGATCCACCGATCGCGTAGACGCGACCCGGGCTCGAGGCAATGGCGAGATTCAACCGCACCGTGTTCATCGAATTGACCGTCTTCCAATTCTTGGCTAGCGTGTCGTAGGACTCGACCGTTGCGACCGCTTCGTTCCCGTCGCTGCCTCCGACGGCATAGATTCGGTATCCAGACCCTGGGGCGGAAGCGTCGGCCGTAACGGCCGCGAGGCCATTCCGGGCATCGCCAAGAGAGGGTTCGTTTGTCCACGCCATGATCGTTCCTTTCCAATCGCTCTCCGTACCGGAACTGGATGGTGAGCTGTCGACACACTTCTTACTATATTGTCCAGAACAGGATGAAACATCCATCATTTGGTGGAGAGCTGATCCCTGCTTCTCGAAGACGTCGATTATGCAAATGGCATTTCAAGGATGGCGCATTAGGCAGAATGAGAAAGCACTTCAGTGATTAACTCAATACGGGCGGGAGCTAAAATTTCCAGCGGTGTGTGGGTGAGCATGACCGTCGTTCCAAGCACAATGCAGTGGCGCGTCGCGACCGCCCGATACGCTTGCAGTCCCACGGTCGTTTACCTAGCAGGCTGTTGAAATACCTCCCGCATACGTCATCCGGGCGGGAGGGGTAAACGTTGAAACAAAGATTCGGACAACACTGAGACTGAAGCGATGCGCGGAGCGGACGGCTATACCGAGTCGATGT
>NZ_JBFPKI010000026.1:0-47794 GCF_040948675.1 Paraburkholderia sp. BR14312 | reverse complement strand
ATTCCAGACGCAGGTTCATGGTGTTTCTCGGGTTCCAGGGCATGAACGGCTCCAGGCCAATCACTCGCCCGAAGTGTTACCCATGTCCCCGCACACCTGTTACCCATGTTTCCGGTCCATACACGGCTGCAAAGAAAAGTAGGTGCCGCCCCGCACAGGGGCAACGCATGCACACCGACGCGAAAACAGGTAATCGCACAAGCGGCGAGGAACCGAGCGCAGCGCCAATTACCTGACCTTCACAGCCACAAAGCTCCTCGCATTATTCCGCTGAATCAGCAGCGACATGCTCTTCGTCGCCTTCGCCTCGAGCGCGACAGCTTGCTCCTGCGATTCGACCAGCGTGTCATCGAGCGACAGCACGACATCTCCAGCCCGCACACCCGCGCTCGCAGCCGGCCCAGTGGAGGCTTCCACCATCAAACCAAGCGGCAACCCGGTCGAGCGCTTTTCCTCGGCGCTCAGCGCATGCGCGATCAGACCGAGTCGGTCGGCGGCATGGCGCGGAGCCGGTGTTGCGGTGGCGGCCTGCGCGTTCGGGTCCGCCATCACCGTTTTGACGGCTTTCACGTCAGACGGTGGGGCCTTGCTCACCGGATCGGCTACTGCGGGCGCGACCGGCGCGTCGGTCTTCTCCACCGCCTGTGCGGCATCGGTTGCTTGAGCTGCTGTCGCACCCGCAGTCCCAGCGCCCGCTCCTGTCGCCGCCGCATCCGCATCCGCCGCCTTCGCCTCGAACGCCGTGTTCGAGAAGCCGGCCACCGCGGGCTGACGGTTGCGGATCACCTTCAGCGACGCCGGCGTGGCCGGCGGCACGGCAGCCAGCGCGGCGGCGAGCGTCGCGGCCCGGTCGACGGGTTTGGTGCCGACCTGCACGATCACGTCGCCGGTCCGGATACCCGCTTTGCCGATGGGCGAGCCGGGATCGACGGCGTCGACGAGCGCGCCGCCCGCGTGCGGCAAGCCGAGCGCCGCCGCAAGCCCGGGACTCACGTCCTCGACCTGCATGCCGAAGGTGCGGATCGTGCCGCCGTTGCCCGCGTTTGCCGCGGTCGCCGCATTGGCGCTGGCGGCGGGCGCCGCCTTGCGTGCCTGCAACTGGGCGCGGAACTGGTTGGCGGCGTCGATTGGAATCGCAAAGGTCAGGCCCTGGTAGCGGCCGCCATCCGCGTAAATCTGCACGCCGATGCCGATCACCTCGCCCGCGCGATTGAAGATCGGGCCGCCGGAGTTGTCGGGGTTGACCGCCACATCGGTCTGCAGGAACGGGAACGCCTTGCCGTCGGGCAGCGTGCGCGAGGTCGCGCTGAGGATGCCCGTCGTCACGGTGTTCTGATAGCTGTCCGGCGACCCGATCGACAGCACCGGTTCGCCGGCGTGCACCTTCGCCGTATCGGCGAGCTTCACGAACGGCAGATCGTGGCCGTCGATCTGCAGCACGGCAACGTCGCTTTGCGGGTCGACGGCAACGACCTCCGCCTTGAACTCGCGCTTGTCCGTCAGCCGCACGGTCACCTGCTCGGCGCTGTCGACGATATGCGCCGTGGTCAGCACGACGCCATCGGGGCTGACGATGAAGCCGGAGCCCGCGCCCGTCATCACGCGCGGTCCGCCGGCCTCGGCGTCGGACGCCGGCTTCGGCGCGCGACTGAAGAACGCGAAGAAAGGATCGGCGTCGTCGATGGCTTCCTGCTCGGGCGGCGCGGACGGGTCGTCGGGGCTGCGCGCGATCACGTGCACGACGGCGGGGCCGTAGCGCTCGGCGAGCGAGAAGAAGTCGGGTGTGGCCACGGCCGCCGGCGCGGTGGCCTCGGCGCTAGCCTTCGGGGCGGCGGCTTTGTCGCCAGCCGCTTTGTCGCCAGCCGCCGTAGCGCTTGCCGCCTTGTCGTTAGCGGCCTTGTTGGCGGCGGCTTTGTTGGCGGGCGGTTTGGCGGCGGCCGGAGGCGGCGTTGCGGCGTTCGCCTCGTAACAGAAAGCGCTGGCAAGCGCGAGGGCGAGCGCCGCCGCAGGGCGCGAAGTGCGGGCGAAGGTCAGGCGGAGCACAGCACACCTCCCAGTGGTCATCGTGCTGGCGGGCGGCACGCGATCGCGGATAGCAAACGAGTGCCGACGACCATAGTGTAGTCACGCCACAAGGCAATTGGGGGGCAGGGTTTGTCCTGTAGCGCACGCAAATCGGCACTCAGGCGTAACGACGCATGCGCGGCGCATCGAAGATGACGCTTTGCTGACTTTGCGGCTGGTCAGGCTGCTCAGGAAAGGGAAGGGGCGACGCCGAACAGGTGCGCGAGATGCCCCGCTCGTTGCGAGCGGGGCGTTCGGCTCTGGGGGGCGGCGCGAGTGCGTATCGCGATCGCTTTCAGCTACCCGAATACAGGTTGCAGAAGCTCACCGGCCCGACACACGTCGTCGTGTGCGGTGCGCCGGCGTCGCTCGTGCCCTGCATGGGCGCGCCCATGCCGCCCGGTTCCTGCTGTTGATGCTGTGCCTTCGCACGCGCGACTTGCTGCGCGGAGATGGGGCTCACGTCTGGATACGAGCTATCGGTCACGAATTGCGAACCGTTGGCCTGCGCTTCGATCAACTGTTCGCGCACCTGGGCACGCGTGAGTCCTTGTGCGGACGCGGTGGATACAGCGCCGATGCAAGTCGTCACGACGAGCAAGGCGAAAAGCGGGCGGCGGATGATCATTTCGAACTCCTGATGAAATAGCATGGTTCGGCGACCGGCTGGAGCACGGTCGAATCAACGGAGACTGCAATGGGTATACCGCTGAAGGTGGATTGCTATTCCCGTGGAGTTGCAACGGCGGGGTATTTTTCTATGTGAGCTGTACCTGGAGCCAATGCGGCAGTTCCGCGCCGATCAGGCTGACGCCAAAGAGCGCGAGTGCGCCGGCAAATAGAAGGACAAGCGGACTCACCCGCGTTCTGAGCAACACGCAAAGGGACATTACGGCGATGGCCTTCGCGGGCAGGCCGCCGTTGAGCGACTTGAGCAGCACCCAGCCCGCCGCGAGCATCATGCCGGCCGCGATGGGACGCAGGCCGCGCTCGAGCGCCAACTGCCACGCCGCGCCCTGATAGCGACCCCAGATATGCGTGATGCCGTAGATGAGGATCGCGGTTGGCAGCAGGAGCGCGGCGGTCGCCACGAGCGCGCCCCAGAAGCCGGCGACCTGCCAGCCGATCAACGTGACGAGCAGCGAGCCGGGACCCGGCGCCATGCGTGAAATCGCGAAGTCGGCGGCGAATTGCGAATGCGTCATCCACGGATGCACGTCCACGACCTGGCGCTGGATTTCGGCGACGATCGCCTGGCCGCCGCCGATCGTCACGAGCGAAAGTGGCGCGAAAATGGCGGCTAGCTGACCGAGCAGGCGTCCATTCATCGCGCACCCCGGCGGATCGCTGCGTATTCGTAGAGCACGCTCACGGTGCCGCCTGCCACGACCACCCATACCAGCGACAAACGCAGAATGCCGATCGCAAGAAAGGTCGCCGCCATGAGCAGCAGCGCAAGCCCCTGCCGCCTCACGCGCCGAGCGGTGACGACGCCCATCGACAGCGACAACCCCGTGGCCGCCGCGGCGGCGCCTGCGATCAGAATCTGCGTGAGCGGATGGAAGATGAGCGCGCCGACCACGCTGCCGATCACGACGATCAGACACGCGGGCGGCACGAGGATGCCCGTTACGGCCACGGCGGCGCCGCGCCAGCCGAGCAGCCGGTGCCCGATCCAGATCGCCATGTTTTTCACGTTGATGCCGGGCAGCGCCTGCGAGAGGGCGAGGCCGTTGAGAAAGTCCTCTTCGCTGATCCAGTCGCGATCGTGGACGAATTCGCGCAACAGCCAGCCGCTCAAGCCGCCGCCAAAGCTCGTCATGCCGATGCGGCTGAAGATCAGAAAGAGTCCGAACAGCGTGGGGCGCGGCGAGGCGTTTGGCGTGGAAGCAGTCACGGGGATGACGCAAAGCAGGTAATGCCGAACGGTTCGGCGGTCGTCTCGTGCGGTGGTGGCCGAAATTATAGCGCCGCAACACGTGTGACGCGGAGGGCGCGCGGTCACGCAAAATTCGGCGCGAGGTCAGGGCCGTTATGATGGTCGTACTCGCAGCGGCGCGATCGCTGCGATCGTTGTATTTGCGCTGTCCGCCGTGTGCCGCCTGGCGTGACGTGAACAAAACGCCCTGCCGCCATTGCTCATGCCCAGGAAAAAGACCAGCGTCTGGCTCAAAGGTCTCGAATTGCTCACCCGCATGAGCGCACCGCGACCGAAGAAAAGGGCCGCCGCACGCAAAACGGCGCCCGCCAAGGCCGCGCAGGTCGCGAGGCCGGCAGCCAAACCGGCGAGGCGCGCCGGGAAGGCGCATGTGGGGCGTGCGCAGCCGACGGGCACGGCCGGCAGGTGGATCCGCTCCTATCATTCCGCGCCGCCCAGGGCCGGGCATCTCGTCAACCATCTCGCGTATGCGCTCTATTTGCCCGCCGGTGCGGCCAGCGCCACGGGCCTGCCGCTCGTGGTCATGCTGCACGGCTGCAAGCAGACGGCGGAGTCGTTCGCCGCGGGCACGCGGGTTTGCCGGCTGGCGGATCGCGCGGGTTTCGGCGTGCTGCTTCCCGAGCAGGCGAAAACGGCGCACGCACAGCGATGCTGGCACTGGCACGGCGATCATGCGCAGTCGGAAGCGCCAGCGGTCGGCTCGCTCGTCGATGCCATCGCGCGCGAGCACGGATTCGATCACGAGCGCATCTACCTGGCGGGCATCTCGGCGGGAGCGGGTCTTGCGTCCGTGCTCGCGATGCGCCATCCGTGGCGGTTCGCGGCAGTGGGCCTGCATTCGGGCCCGGTTTTCGACGCGGCCAGTTCCACCATGAGCGCGATGAGCGTCATGCGCCACGGCAGCCGCGAAGACCCGGTGCATCTGGTCGATGCCGCTCTCGATGTCGCCGCCCATCCCGGTGTGCCGGCCTTCGTCGTGCAGGGCGAAATCGACGCGGTCGTGGCAAAGCGCAACGCCGTGCAGCTCGGCATGCAGTTCGCGCGTGTCAACCGGCTGCTCGACACGCAGGGCGAATTACGCGTCGGCGAGATCCGGACCTATAGCCGCGACGCGGTGGCGTATACCGACTACGTCAAGTCGGGCAGGCTCGTCGTGCGTGTATGCGTGGTTCGCGGCCTCGGGCATGCATGGAGCGGCGGCGATCCGCGCGAAGCGTTTCATTCGGACCGAGGCCCCGACGCGATGGCGATGATGTGGCAGTTCTTCCGGCGGCAGCGCCGAAGTGCGGCAGATGAAATGGCGTAAGCGGGGCGTCAGCCATCGTTTGCGCGACGTACTCGCGCCGGCAGCAGCATGGCCGCCGCGAAGCACAGGAGATGCAGCCCGCAGAGCGCCGCGAAGGCCGGCAGGAATTGCCGCGGTTCGGCGGCGGAAGAACTCGGCACGGCGAGAGAAACCGCGATGGAGATGAGCGTCGTGGCGACCGGGCCGCCAATTCTTTGCGCGATATTCAACGCGGTGTTCGCCACGGGAAGCCGCGCCTTCGGTATGCGGGCATACGCGGCGGAAATCGAAGGAATGCTAATGGTTCCCTGACCCGCGCCCGCGATAAAGAGACTCGCCAACGCGAGGCTCGTGGAAAACGCATGGCCGCTCATCCACAAGAACGCAAGCGTGGCGACGAGCGCCAGCAGCGCGCCGCCTGCCGCGAGCGCGCGGCAGCCCAGACGCTCGGTGAGAAAACCCATGCAGGCGAATGAGGCCATCATGCCTGCGCCCGTGGCCGCGAGCAGCCAGCCCGCATGCGCGGCGCTCAGGCCGCAGCCCGCTATGAGGTAGAGCGGAACGGCAAGCTGCCGTCCGTACATGATGCCGTTGGCGAAGAATTGCGTGATGGCGGGAACCGCGAACGTCCGGTTCGCAAAGAAGCGCACGTCGATCAGCGCTGTCGTTGGCCGGCGTAGCGAGTGCCACACGAATCCCGCGAGCAGCGCAGCACCGGCTAGTAGAAACCCCGCGCCTTCGGCGTGCATGGCGCTCTGGAATCCATAGACAAGCGCGGCGAGCCCGGGCGAGATCAACGCAAAGCCCGCGAAATCGAAGCGGCGCCTTTGCGGTCGAGCGGCGTCGGGCGCGAGCAAACGTGCGGCCAGTGTGACGCCGAGTATGCCGACCGGTACGTTGATCAAAAAGAGCCAGGGCCAAGCGGCCCGCGCGAGTACGGCGCCGGCGAGCACCGGGCCGAGGATCGGCCCGAGCAGGATGGGCAGCGTGGCGTAGCCCATCACGCGCTCCATGTTCTTGCCCGCGACGCGCCCGATCATCATCTGCGCCATGGGCGCGAGCAGCCCGGCCACGAGGCCCTGAGCAATGCGCGCACCGATCAGTTCCCCCATGTTTTGCGCCGCGCCGCACAGTACCGAAGCGAGCGTGAAGGCCGTGAAGGCGAAGAGATAGAGCCGCTTCGCGCCGACGCGGTCCACCAGCCAGCCGTTGAGCGGAAGCATGAGCGCCATGGCCAGCAGGTAGCCGCTCATGATCCACTGCGTCGTGGCAACGGGCGAGTGGAGCGCATCGCCGATGGCCGAGAGGGAGACGTTTACGAGCGTCGAATCCATCTGCGCCATGAACGAGCCGATGGAGACGACGATGGCGACCTTCCAGACCGACGCGGGAATCCGGTTGCCGGCACCGCTGGGCTCACGCGTGCTGCTCATCGTTCGGCCAGCCTTCTCATGATGCCGCCCGCCTTGAAAAGCGTGGCGCGCTCGTCTTCCTCGAGGTCCGCGATGGCTTGCGAAAGCCACAGTTGTTTCGCGTCGCGGGTCTGCTTGCGCAGTTGCCTGCCCTTTTGCGTCAGATCGATGAGGAGCTGACGGCCATCGGTCGCATGAGGCGTACGCGTGACGAGGGCCATCTCCTCGAGCGCCGCGACGGTGGCGCCCATTGACTGGGGCCGCATGCCTTCGGCGCGGGCGAGCGCGGCAATCGTGGCGGGACCGTCGTTGGCGAGCCGCGACATGACGACGGACTCGGTCATCGAGAGAGCGCCCGCATAAGACTCGTTGCGCGTGCGACGCACGAGCATGCCGATCGCCTGCATGAGGTCGATGACGGCGGGTTCAGGAGTTTTGGCAGACATGGCGATTCACACGGATTCGGCTGGGATGTGTCATCGAATCATGAAGATAAACAGGTAGACTTACAAGTTTACCTGTTAAAAATTTGAACGCTTGAAGGGAGCGATGCCAATCGGCTAACGCCAGACGAGCGCCATTGAGGCGTATGCTTGCGATCAAACGACGGCATTCAACCCCGATGGAGACACGCATGGCGGCACTTCAAATCGACGATCTCCCGGCCGCGATCCGGCAGGCCAAGCGGATGTTGCGCGCGCAACTGCCGAACTATCGCGAAGTGTTCGAGGAGGTCGCGCAGGCCATAGGCGAAGAAGCGCGGCACATCGCCCGGCTGCGCGAGGCGGGCGAGGGTGTGATTCCGGAGATCGCGTTCGCCGACATTCAGGCGCAGCGCGTGAGCCCGGAGGCGATCGCGCTCGTGAAGGCGCGCGGCGCCTGTGTGATCCGCCGCGTGTTCGAGCCGGAGCAGGCCACGCGCTGGGACGCCGAAATTGCCGAGTACGTGGCGCGCAACGACCTCGATGCCCGTGCCGCCGAACGCGCGGCCCAGCGCAATGCCCTCCCGCCGCAGGCGAGCCGCCCGTTGATCTATGGCCTCTACTGGTCGCGGCCGCAGGTGCAGGCGCGCGAGTCCGCCGAACTGACGGCCGCGCGCGTCTTCCTCAACCGCCTGTGGCGTCACGAGAGCGAAGGGCGCGTGCATTTCGATCCCGATGTCGTGCCAGTCTACGCCGACCGTCTGCGGCGCCGGCCGCCCGGAACGGCTGCGCCCGGCCTCGCCGCGCATTGTGACGGCGGTGCGGTCGAGCGCTGGGTCGACGAGAATTTCCGCCAGGTCTATCGCCATGTGTTCTCAGGCGACTGGCGGCGCTACGACCCGTTCGACGGCGCGTACCGCACGCACGCGAGCGAGATTCCCTCGCGCATCGCCTCTTCGATGTTCCGCACCTTCCAGGGCTGGACCGCGCTTACGCCGCAGGGCCCCGGCGACGGCACGCTGCAGATCGTGCCCATCGCCAACGCCATGGCGTACGTCCTCTTGCGCGCGCTGCAGGACGACGTGGCCGAGGACGACTTGTGCGGCGCCCAGCCGGGCCGTGGGCTGCCGATCAGCGCCGAGTGGCATGCGCCGCTGATCGACGCACTGATTTCGATTCCTCAGATGCAGCCCGGTGACACCGTGTTCTGGCACTGCGATGTGATTCACTCCGTGGAAGACGAGCACCGCGGCACCGGCTACAGCAATGTGATGTACATTCCGGCCACGCCGGGTTGCGCGAAGAACGCTGCTTATTTGCAGCGCCAGTTGCCGAGCTTTCTCGAAGGCCGCAGCCCGCCCGACTTCCCCCCCGAGCATATCGAAGCCGATCTGGCGGATCGGGCGGGCGTGGCGGATCTCACGCCGCTCGGCCGCACTCAGCTCGGCTTGGCCGGCGTGGCTTAACATGGGCACATGACCCGCGCGTGTCGGCGCATCGATTCGCGCGCTTGCCTGTCAAAGCACGCGTGTGGCATGCTGTGCGCCGATCAACCGGCCATGACGACCATGGATTTCGCTTCGTCCGTCGCAACGTATGGCGCCGACCTGTCGGGCCTCATTTGCGGTTTTCGCTTCACGCCGGGCCAGCCTGGGCAGCCCGTCTCGTGCGACGACGTCCTTGAGGCGTTGCGGCACACGCACGAAAGCGGCGAGCCGCAGGCCGCGCGCGACGACACGTTTTACTGGCTGCACTTCAATCTCGCCCACGCCGCGGCGCAACCGTGGATGCGCGCGCATCTCGACCTGCCCGACGCCTTCTTCGAGATGCTCGTGGAAGGCTCGCACTCCACGCGTATCGAACACGTGGACAACGGGCTGTTCGCCGTGGTCAACGACGTGATGTTCGATTTCGAACTCACGCCCTCGCAGATCGCGACGCTCTGGTCGTACACGCACGAGCGCATTCTCGTCACGGCGCGCCTGAAGCCGCTGCGCTCAATCGACCGTCTGCGCGGCTATGTGCGCAACGGCGAGACGTTCCGTTCGCCGGCCGAGCTGCTGATCCACCTGATGCGCGACCAGGCGGACCTCATGGTGGAGATCGTGCGCCGCACGAGTGTCGACGTCGATCGCGCCGAGGACCAGTTTCTCGCCTCGCGCCGCTCTGCGAGCCGCCATGAACTCGCCGCCATGCGGCGCATTCTGGTGCGCCTGCAACGCATGCTCGCGCCGGAGCCGGGCTCGATTTTCCGTCTGCTCGCGCGCCCGCCGCGCTGGCTCCAGACACCGGACATGCAGGACCTGCGCGAGGCGACCGAGGAGTTCTCGCTCGTGCTGGGCGACATGGCCGGACTCGTCGAGCGCATCAAGCTCCTGCAGGAAGAAATTGCCGCGCGTCTCGAAGAGCAGAACAACCGCACGCTTTTCACGCTCACGCTCGTCACCGTGCTCGCTCTGCCGATCAACATCGTCGCGGGTTTTTTCGGCATGAACGTGGGCGGCATTCCGCTCGCGGAAAACCGCCACGGCTTCTGGCTCATGGTGGTGCTCGTCGCGACCTTCACGGCGCTGCTGGGATGGTGGGTGTTCCGCCGGCGCGGCGACACCTGAGGCTTGCGGGGTCGCCGCCGATCTCGAAGGCGCCCAAAGCGTCGCGCGGCGCATTCAGGAGCGCGTGAGCGCCGAAGCTGCGCTCAAGCGCAGCGACTTCGCGCGCTAGCGCAAAAAAGGTCGGCCGCAACCGCATCGAATGCGCATGATGGGCGTTCACGTTAGCTGACGTTTGCGTGCGCGGGGCACCGCGCGCGCCCGCTGCTGGCGCGTTGGTGTATGTTGGCGTCATACCGTAGCCGCTCCCATGACGGCCCTGGTGCGGAGGACGCCTTGCCCGAAGTCTCGCCCAACCCCGGCGCGGTCCGCTCGCGAGTCTCGCGTTTGCTCGTGCTGCTGGTCGTGGCGCTGATTCCGATCCTGCTGTGCGTCGCGCTCGGGCGTTACGAGGCCCAACGCATTGCGCAGCGCGAGGCGAGCCTCGCTTCTGCGTTTATCGTCGGGCAGGTGGTGTCGATCGTCGAGACGGCGCAGAGTGCGGCTCGCACGTTCGCGCCGCGAGCGAACGAAGCTTGCGATACGCTCTCGCCGGATCTCACGCGCAAGGCCGCCGCCGTGCCCTATGTGCGCACGCTCAATATCCTTTACGAAGGCCGCATCGACTGCTCGTCCGCGTACTCGCAACAGGCGGTCCCCGATGGCGGCTGGCTCAATGGCAGCGCGCAGGCCTCGCAGGACGAGTGGCTCCTGATCGTCGACGACACGCCGATGGTGCGCAACCGCCCCTCGCTGCTGGTGGGCGTCGCGGGCGAAGCGGGGCGCGCGGTCGTGGCCGTGGTGGACGTGCAGTACCTGCTGGACCTGCTGCATGGCGCGGCCCCGCTCACGGTGTTTCGCCAGGCCGAGTTGAGGGTGGGCGAGGGCGCCGTGCTGCGCGAAGCCATGGCGCTCGTGAACGTGCGTGGCGCACCGTTGCTGGTCGATGTGCAAAAGCGCATGTCGGGCGCCACAATCGATCTGAAGATCTATGGGCGGCCCGAGCGCATTCTGGAGAACTGGCGTGCCCTGTTGCTGCGCTACATGCCGTGGGCGGCTGCCTTCTCGGCGTGGCTCGTCTGGCTCGTGCGCCGCTTGCAGCAAAACGGGCAGTCGCGCCGCGAAATACTGCTGCGAGCCATACGCGCGAACGAATTCCATGTCGAATATCAGCCGCTCTACGGCGTCGAAACGGGGCGCTGCGAGGGCGTGGAGGCCTTGCTGCGCTGGGTGCGGCCAGGCACGGGCGCGATCCGTCCGGACGAGTTCATTCAGGTTGCCGAAGAAGAGCACGTGATCGTGCCGCTCACGCAGCATCTGCTGAAGCTCATCGAGCGCGACGTCGCCACATGGGAGGTCGCGCCGGGCTTTCACCTCGGTGTCAACTTCGCGCCCGAGCATCTGTCGGGCGTACAGCTCGTGAGCGACGTGCAGGCGCTGCGCACGGCCGTGGCGCCGCACGGCGCGACGATCACGCTGGAGATCACCGAGCGTACGCTGGTGCGCAATACCGAGCAGGCGCGCAGCAATCTGGTGACCTTGCGGCGCGAGGGCGTGAGGGTCGCCATCGACGACTTCGGCATGGGATATTGCTCGCTCTCCTATCTCGAGAAATTTCCATTCGATATCCTGAAGATCGATCGCGGCTTCGTGCTCACCATCGATGCGCAAGGCAGCAAGGCGGCCGTGCTCGACGCCATTATCGATCTCGCGCATAGCCTTGGCGCGCGGCTCGTGGCCGAGGGGGTGGAAACGCAGGTGCAGCGCGACTATCTATGTGCGCGCGGCGTCACGTATATCCAGGGCTTTTTCTACGCGAGGCCCATGCCGTCGGAGGCGTTCGTGCGCTGGTATCGCGCGAACGGGGCGCATATGTCGCCCAATCCGCACATGACGGCCGGCACGTAGGGCGCCCGCGTATTCCTGCCGGCGTGATTTGCTTAGCGCGAAACATCGGTTCTGCGAACGCGTGCGGCCCGGTAGCATCAACGATTCGAGGGCTGTGCCGTGTTGGTGCATGCCCCATGCCAACACGGAAGCGCTGAAGATGACTCGCCCCACGTCGCCCAGACCTTATACCCGCCGCCACTTCCTCGCCACGCTGGGCGCAACGCTCGCCGGCGCGGCGCTGCCCGCCACTGCGTTCGCGAAATATCAGCCGGACCAGTTCCGCATCGGCTACCAGAAGGCCGCGAGCACGCTCGTGCTGCTCAAGGCCAACGGCACGCTCGAAACGCGCCTCGCGCCGCTCGGCATCAAGGTATCGTGGACCGAATTCCCGGCCGGCCCGCAATTGCTCGAAGGCTTGAACGTGGGCGCGATCGACTTCGGCTATGTCGGTGAAGCCCCGCCGGTGTTTGCCCAGGCCGCGGGCGCGGATTTCGTCTATACGGCGTATGAGTTGCCCACGCCGCACGCGGAAGGTGTGGTGGTGGCGAAAAACTCGCCGATCCGTGACGTGACGGGACTGAAGGGCAGGAAGATCGGCCTGAATCGCGGCTCGGACGTGCACTGGTTTCTCGTCGCGCTGCTGCAAAAGCAGGGTCTTTCCATTGGCGAGGTGCAGCCTGTGTATCTGGCGCCCGCCGACGCGCGCCCGGCGCTGCAAAGCGGCGCCATCGATGCGTGGGCGATCTGGGACCCGTTCCTCGCTGCCGTCGAATCGCAGGACGGCGCACGCCTGCTTGCCGACGCCAGCGGCGTGGCGAGCCATCATCAGTTCTTCCTGAGCCAGCGCGAATTCGCGCAAAACCGCAAGGACGCGCTGGCGATCGCGCTGGACGAACTCGGCAAGACGGGGCAATGGGTGCGCGCCAACACGGCGGCAGCGGCCGCGAAACTCTCACCGATCCAGGGCCTCGATGCGGCGACGATCCAGACCGGCCTCACGCACTACGCGCATGAATATCGGCCCATCGACGCCGCCGTGATCGCACAGCAGCAGAAGATCGCGGACACATTCTACGACCTGAAAATCATTCCGCGCCGCGTGGTGACGAAGGACGCCGTGCTTGCTTGACTGCATGAGCACGGGCCATCCCGTGCTCATGCAACGCCAGGGCTTAGTGCTGCGACGACCAGCCCTTGTAGCTGCCCACGTTGTCGCGCGTGACGAGTTGCGGCGTCATTTCGATCATCGGGTTGGCGGGCTTCTTGCCGTTCATGATGTCGTAGCCCACCTGCACGGCTGTTTGCGCCATCTTCCACGGGTCCTGGCTCGCCGAGGCCTGCACCAGCGTATCGGTCTTGAGCGCCGTTTCGATATCGGGCGCGCCGTCCACCGACGTGATCACGATGTTGCTGCGATGCAGCTGCTTCGCGGCAAGGTCGCTGCCAATGGCCTGCGGGTCGTTGATGGCGAACACGCCGGCAATCTTCGGGAAGCGCGTGAGGTAGCCCTGCATCACGTTCATGCCGCCTTCACGCGAGCCCTTGGCGTCCTGGTCGTCGGAGAGGATCTTGATGCCGGGCGTCTTCGCGAGCACCTGCTTGCAGCCGTTCACGCGGTCGATCACGGCCGAGACCTGCGGCCCGTTCTGGATGATCACGTTGCCGGTGTTGTTGATCTTCTTCGCGAGGTACTCGCACGAGATCTCGCCGGCCTTCACGTTGTCGGTCTGCACGGTGGCGTCGGCGCCCGCGGCGGCCACGTCCACGGCCATCACCACGATGCCGGCCGCCTGCGCCTTCTTCACCGCCGGCAAGATCGCCTTCGGATCGGTCGCGTTCAGGAGGATCATGTCCACGTGCGCCGAAATGAAGTTGTCGATCTGCGTGAACTGCTTGTTGAGGTCGTAGTCGGCGGAAACGGCCGTGACCTTGGCATTAGGATTGATCTGTTTGGCCTTCGCTTCCGCACCCTGCACGATCGTCACGAAGTACGGGTTGCCGAGCGAACCCACGGTAATGCCGATCGACTTGAGCTGCTTGTCGGCGGCATGCGCGCCTTGCAGTGCGAAACCGAACGTGAGGGCGGCAGCGGCGAGAACGACTTTTTTCTTGAACATGAGGTTGTCTCCTGAGGGGTCCTGTTTGGGTGCTTTCCGGGCGAGCGCAGCAGGACCGCCTGCGCTAGCGCCTGTTTCTGGCTGATGCTGTATCGAATCTACGCTTAGGTACGGGCCGAGCCGCGCTGGCGGTAGCGGTCGAGCGCCACGGCGCCGACGATCACGAGACCCTTGATGATGTACTGCCAGATGTCCGAGACGCCGAGCAGCACGAGGCCATTGGTCAGGACGGCGATGATGAGCGCGCCGATCAGCGTGCCGATGATCGAGCCCACGCCGCCCACGAAGCTCGTGCCGCCCAGAATCACCGCGGCGATCGCGTCGAGTTCGTAGGACTGGCCCAGTTGCAGGCCGTTGGCTGCGTAGAGACGGGCCGCCGACATCACCGCGCCGAGACCCGCGAGCAGGCCCGACACGGCATAGACGAACATCTCGATGCCCCACACCTTGATGCCCGAGAGGCGCGCCGCTTCCGGGTTGCCGCCCACCGAGTAGATGCGCAGGCCGAGCACGGTACGGCGCAGCACGAACCACGAGCCGGCCACCACCACGAGCGCGATGATCACGAGCCAGGGCACGCCGAGCACCGTGCCGTTGCCGATGAAGGCGAACGACAACTGCGGGTTGAAGATCGTGGTGTCGTGACCCATGAGGCGCGCGATGCCGCGCACCGCCGTGAGCGAGCCGAGCGTGACGATGAACGGCGGCAGGCGCAGCAGCGCGATGAGCGCGCCGTTGATGAGGCCGAAGCCGAGGCCCACCGCGAGCGCCATGGGCACGCCGACCCAGCCCCAGCCCGCGAAGTTCGAGCCGATCATGGCGGCCATGGCGGCAGCGGCCAGTACCGAGCCCACCGAGAGGTCGATGCCGCCCGTGAGAATCACGAAGGTCATACCGGCGGCGAGCACGATGTTGATCGACGCCTGCTGCGTGACGATCGAAAGATTCTCCAGCGTGAAGAAGCCATCGGTGAGCAGACCGAAGCCGATGCACAGCAGCACCAGCACCGGCAGCATGCCGGCGGTGCGCACGAGCGACTTCATGCGCTGGCGATGACCGTCGACCGCGACGCTGCGTGCGGGTTGAGCGCCTTGCGCGGGCTGTGTGGGCGAGGCCGCGACACCGTGCCGGGGAAGAATGCTTTTCATGTCGTACTCCTGAGGGACGTTTCTTGCGTATGCGGTGAAGGTCAAGCGGCTTCGTCGAGCGGGTGCTGCGAGCCGGTGGCGAGTTCGATGATCGCTTCCTGGCTGATGGGTTTGCCGGAGTAGCCGCCAAGCTCGCCGGCGAACACGCCTTCGCGCATGACGAGCACGCGGTCGGCCACGCCGATGATCTCGGGCAGCTCGCTCGAAATCACGATAATGCCCACGCCGGTCTTGGCGAGGTCGTTGATGATGCGGTAGATCTCGGATTTTGCGCCGATATCGACGCCGCGCGTGGGCTCGTCGAGAATCAGCACGCGCGGCTTCGTTTCCAGCAGGCGCGAAAGCAGCACCTTCTGCTGGTTGCCGCCCGAGAGCGCACCCACGTTCACGCGCGCGTTCGGCACGCGAATGGAGAGCGAGCGGATGGCTTCCTTCGCACGCTCGCCGCCGCGCGCGAGGTCGAGCACGCCCATGCGCGCGTCGCGCCCGGCCACGGCGACGTTGATGTTGTCGCGCACGCTCATGTCGAGAAAGAGGCCCTGATGCTTGCGGTCTTCGGTCAGGTAGACGAGGCCCGCGTTGATCGCGTCGCGCGGCGTGTGCACGTTGAGCGTCTGGCCGTCGATGGCGATCTGGCCGCGCAAGCGCGGTTCCGCGCCGAAGATGAGGCGCGCAAGCTCGGTGCGGCCCGCGCCCACGAGGCCAGCAATGCCGAGCACTTCGCCCGCGTGCAGGTCGAGACTGCAGCCGCGCACGCGCTTGTCGTCGGCCACGTCGCGCACGGTGAGCACGACCTTGCCCGGATCGTACGGGGCGTGCGCCTTTTTGTAGAAGCCCGAAATATCGCGGCCCACCATCATGCTCACGAGGCTTTCCGCGTTGAGCGCATCGCGCATGAGCGTGCCCACGTAGCTGCCGTCGCGCAGCACGGAAACGCGGTCCGACAACTCGTACACCTCGGCCATGCGGTGGCTGATGTAGATGATCGCCAGTCCTTCGTCGCGCAGCTGGTTGATGAGCTTGAAAAGGCGTTCCGTTTCGCGCGAGGAAAGCGGCGTGGTGGGCTCGTCCATCACGATGATGCGCGCGTCGCTGTGGACTGCGCGTGCGATTTCCACCAGCTGCCGTTCGGCGATGGAAAGCGAGCCGACCAGCGTGGTGGGTCCGAAGCTCGCGCCGAGGCGCTTGAGCACGTCTTCGCAGCCGCGCTCCATGGCGCGCCGGTCGACCGTGCCGAAGCGGCGGCCGCCCTTGCGCAGTTCGCGGCCCGCATGAATGTTCTCGGCAACCGAGAGATTGGGCGCGAGGCTCAGCTCCTGATAGATCACGGCTACGCCCAGCGCGCGCGACGCATGCGGCCCGTCGATCACGACCGGCTTGCCTTCGATGAGGATCTCGCCGCCGGGGTCGGCCTGGTAGGCGCCCGAGAGGATCTTCATCAGCGTGGACTTGCCCGCGCCGTTCTCGCCCATCAGCGAATGGACCTCGCCGGGGTAGACGGTGAGGCGCACGTTGTCGAGTGCGCGCACGCCGGGGAAGGTCTTGGTGATGCCCCGCATTTCCAGCAGCGGCGGCGTGGACTCAGAGGGCGACATGGCTCTCCTCCTGCGCTTGAGCGTAAGTTTGTGCGCCGGCGCCCATGAGGATGCCCGCGCGCGGCGAAAAGTTGAAGAACATGGGGAGCGTGGCCGCGCCGAGCGCCCCCGCATCGGGACCGAAGGTGCCGCGCACCAGGGCGGGCGTGCCGCGCGCCTCCGGCGCGGTGGCGGCGACCGCGAGGCGCAGGCGCTGCATGAGCGTGTCGATGAGGCCCGCATCCACGTCGGCGTCGAGCACCACGGCCGGCACGTCGAGCACGCAGAATGCCGAGCGTAGCGCGGGGGCGAGCGCATCGATGCAGTCGTCGAGCCACTCCTGCACGCCGGGGTGGCCGCGCGCGATGCACGCTTCCAGATCGGCGCGGCTGTCGATCGTCTCGCCGCAATACTGCAGATGGCGGCGCAGCGCGATGAGCGACGCGCGCGACAGCAGGATGTCCCACTGACCGGGCGGCTTGTGCGCCGAGGGCAGGCGGCTCGGCGGCACGGGCATCACCGCGAAATCGCCCGCGTTGCCGGTGAGGCCACGCACGCAGTCGCCGTCGATGGCGATGCCGCCGCCGATCGCCGGGCCGAGAAACAGGTAGAGGAAGTCGTCGCGCTGGCGCCCGCAGCCGTAGAAGATCTCGGCGATGGCGGCCGCGTTGCCGTCGTTTTCGCTGAACACGGGCAGCGCCGTGGCGCGCGCGAGTTCGCCCGCGAAATCGACATCGTTCCACACGCGGAAGGTGTCCGCCGGCAGGCCCAGTTCGCGCAGCCAGCTGCCGAGGTTGTACGGCTGCGCCACGCCGATGCCGGCGAGGCGACTGCGTTCCTCTGTCGTGAGGTGGCCCAATAGCTCGGCGATGTCGCGTTGCACGATCTCCTGCGCGACCGAGGGTTGCGGCAGCAGCATGTCGCGCGAGCGGCGCTCGATCATGTGGCCCGCGAAATCCACGAGCACGGTTTCGATGTTGGTCCGGTCGAGCCGCACGCCGATGGCGAACGCGCCGCGCGGCGACAGGCGCAGCAGCGAGGCGGGCTGGCCGCGTTGGCCGTCGCGGCGGCCGCTCACCTCGATCAGGCCATTGGCCGTGAGCGAGGTGATGATGGTGCCCACCGCGGTGCTCGTGAGATTCGCGAGACGCGCGAGGTCGGCCTTCGACGCCTCGCCCGCGCGACGCAGCGCCTGCAGCAGCAGGCGTTCGTTGAAGCGGCGGACGTTGGCGGAATTGCTGCCCTGACCGACATGCGGACTTCTCACGTGTCTCCTCCTCTCGATCCGGAGTGGGCGCTTTGGCGCTCGCTCCGGTCCTATGCAAAGCAGGTCGGCCTGGAACTGCGTCGCCGACTAAATAAATCAAGTTGATTTATTTAATTCCAGAAATCGCGGGCTGTCAGCCTGGGGAAATCCCGTGAAGGGTAAAGGGGCGGGATGAAGAGGCTCCGTACGATGCGAGCCCCGATGCAAAAGCTTAGGAGACTTTTGCCGCGAAGGGGAAGAAGCGGGGAACGAGCAGCAGGTGGGCCCGCGCGCGTTCGTATGGCGCGCGGGCGGTAGAGGGAGATGTGAGGATGGGTGTCAGGACTGCGCTTCGCGCGCATCGCGGCAAGCGAACCACCGGCGCGCCGTGCGCGGCGGCTCCGCGCTTTCCGCGACCTCACGCCACCAGCGCTCCCCACGATGCGGCTCCACGAGATCGAGCCGCTCGCCCATGCGCGGCGTGGAGAGCGTCACGCCGCGCGCCAGCGCGAGGCCGGTCACGCGCTCGAACGGGTCCTGCCAGCGATGCATCGCGAGATCGAACGTGCCGTTGTGAATCGGCACGAGCCACTCGCCGCGCAAATCCACGTGTGCCTGCACCGTTTCCTCCGGCTGCATGTGGACGTAGGGCCATTGCGGGTCGTACGCGCCGGTTTCGATGAAGGTCGCGTCGAAGGGGCCAAGCCGCTCGCCGATCGTGCGAAAGCCGTCGAAGTAGCCGGTGTCGCCGCTGAAGAACACGCGCAGGTCGGCGTCGGCGATCACCCACGACGCCCACAGCGTGCTGTTGCCGTCGAACAGGCTGCGTCCCGAGAAATGCTGCGCCGGGGTAGCGGTGAACTCGACGCCCTCGACATTCGCGCCTTGCCACCAGTCGAACTGACGCACCTTCGCACCGTCGATGCCCCATTCGATCAAGCGGTCGCCGACGCCGAGCGGCGTGAGAAATACGCCCGTCGTGGCGGCGAGCGCGAGCACGGTTTCGCGGTCGAGGTGGTCGTAGTGGTCGTGCGAGAGGATCACGCCGCGTAGTGGCGGCAGGTCGGCAAGCGCGATGGGCGGCGCATGAAAGCGCTTGGGCCCGAGGTTCTGGAACGGCGAGGCGCGGTCGGCGAATACCGGGTCGGTGAGCCAGAAGTGGCCGCGCAGCTTGAAGAGCAGCGTGGAATGGCCGAGCCGGTAGACGCTGCGGTCGGGCGCGGCCTCGAGCTCCTCGCGCGTGAGCGCCTGAACGGGCAGCGCGCCGGCGGGCATGGTGCCGCCCGGCTTGTGGAAGATCATGTTCCACATGATCTTCAGCGTCTTGCCGAGGCCCTCGGCCGGGCGCGGACGCACGTTGCGAAAGCGCTCGCCATCGTGTTGCGGCGAGGTGGACGAGAGCTCGCGGCCGCGTTGTGCGGCGCTCAGGCCCAAGGTACGGCTCAGCGATGCGAAAGGCGAGGTCATGTCGGCGGCTGCCTTTGGAAACAGGAAGTAGACTGCACAGTGTAGTTTATTCTGGCGAAAAGTAAACTGTCTGGTGTAAGATTTGGGAATGGATTGCATCCCCGCCACCCCTCAACGCCTGACCGACCGCAAGCGCGCCGCCATCGTCGCGGCGGCCATCGACGAATTTCTGGCCTCCGGCTTCGACGCCACGAGCATGGACCGTATTGCGGCGCGCGCGAACGTCTCGAAGCGCACGGTCTACAACCATTTCCCGAGCAAGGAGGCGCTGTTCGCGTCGATCCTGTGCCAGCTCTGGGACGCGAGCGCGACCGCCGATGCGCCGGCCTACCGCGCCGGCGAGCCGCTGCGCACGCAGCTCGTCGAGCTACTGATGCGCAAGCTGCGGCTCCTGAGCGACGAAGCGTTCTTCAAGCTCGCGCGCGTGGCGATCGCGGCGGGCATCCATTCGCCCGAGCGCGCACGCGACATGGTGGCTCGCATCGGCGAGCGCGAAGAGGACCTCACGGTCTGGGTGCGCGCGGCCGCCGCCGATGGCCGCCTGAAAACGACCGATCCCGCATTCGCCTCGCAGCAACTGCACGGCATCGTGAAGGCATTCGCCTTCTGGCCGCAGGTCGCGATGGGCCAGCCCCCGCTCGACGACGCGCAGCAGCGCCAGGTCGCCGAGTCGTCCGCCGATCTCTTCCTCGCGCGCTACGCGTGAGCGCCTCAAAGCGCGCCCGGTCGCGACGCGCATCGCTCCTTCTGGAATAGACTCTTGCCTTTCAGGATCGCAGGCTGACTGAGAGGACACCTTCATGCCATTCATGCTGCTCATCGCCGAGCCGCGCGGCCAGCGCGAGACGCGCGCGCCATCCGAAGGCGAGGCGCTCTACGCGCGCATGGTCGCGTTCGCCGACGAACTCGCCGCCGAGGGCAAGCTGATCGACGCGCACGCGCTCACCTCCGACACCGGCGGCGCACGCGTGCAGGTGCGCGAAGGCCGCGCGAGCATCATCGATGGCCCGTTCGCCGAGGCGAAGGAGATGATCGGCGGCTTTTTCCTTGTCGATTGCGCAACGCGCGACGAGGCACTGGCCATCGCGCAGCGCTGTCCCGCGGCGCAATGGGCGAGCGTCGAAGTGCGCGAAACTGGTCCGTGTTTCCGCTGAAGGGGTGCCTCTCCAGGTAGTTTCCCCAGGCACGCAAAAGATTTCGCTGTCCGTTGTCGATTTCCGTGCGCCCCGCGCGTCGTGTTCATGAGCGCACCCAAGGGTGCCGCTTGCCTCGAACGACCCGAACGCCACACTCAGGAGTAGACAATGCGATTCATGATCATGGTGCGCGCCAATGCGCTGACCGAAGCGGGCGAGCCGCCCGACGACGTCGAAGTATTCGCCGAAATGGCCCGCTATCACGAGGAACTGGCGAAGGCCGGCGTGCTGCTCGACGCCTCGGGCCTGCAGCCCAGCTCGCGCGGCTTCCGCGTGCACTACACGAACGGCAAGCCCACGATCCTCGACGGCCCGTTCGCCGAAACGAAGGAGTTGATCGCCGGCTATACGCTCATCCAGGTCCGCTCGCGCGACGAAGCGCTCGAATGGGCGCGCCGGTTCCCGTCGCCATTCGGCAAGCACACCGAGGGCGAGGTCGAAGTGCGGCAGCTCTATGAACTCGACGAACTTCCGCAGTGCGAGGGCGTCGAGAGTTTTCGCCAGCTGCAGGAACAACGTAAGGCATCCTGAGCATTTGCTCGATCACCGTGAGGCTCCAAACATGCATAAGCACATCTTCGTCAATCTGGGCGTGCGCGACCTCAAGCGCTCGATGGACTTCTTCGGCCAGCTCGGCTTCAAGTTCGACCCGAAATTCACCAACGACCAGGCCGCCTGCATGGTGCTGGGCGAGAACATGTACGCCATGCTGCTCACCCTCGATTTCATGCGCGGCTTCACCGACAAGGCGCTCGTGGACGCCCGCGAAAGCACCGAGGTGCTGACCTGCCTCTCGTGCGTGTCGCGCGAGGAAGTGGACGGACTCGTCGACAAGGCGCTCGCGGCGGGTGGCACCTCGAAGCGCCCGCCGATGGAGTGCGGCACCGACATGTACGGCCGCAGCTTCGAAGACCCCGATGGCCACATCTGGGAACTGATGTACATGTCGCCCGCCGCGATCGAAAAGGGCGCGCACGGCTCGTGACGCAGGCGCGCGACCCTCACGACCCATTCACGGCGACGCGCCGCACGGTCGAGGCCGTGTGGCGCATCGAGTCGGCGAAGGTGATCGCCCACGCCGCGCGCATCGTGCGCGACGTGGGCGTGGCCGAGGAAATCGCGCAGGACGCGTTCGTCGCCGCGCTGGAAAGCTGGCCTGTGAGCGGCATTCCCGAGAACCCCGGAGCGTGGCTCATGACCGCCGCGAAACATCGCGCCCTCGACCGGCTGCGTCGCGCGGCCTCACATGCGCGCGCGCACGAGGCGATGGGCGCGGACCTCGAAGCGCTCGAAGCGCACTTCGCGCCCGACTTCGTGGAGGCGCTCGACGCCGCGCGCGAGGACGAGATCGGCGACGACTTGCTGCGGCTCGTGTTCGTGGCGTGTCATCCGGTGTTGCCGAAGGAGGGACGCGCCGCGCTCACGCTGCGTCTGCTCGGCGGCCTCACTACGGCTGAGATCGCGCGCGCGTTCCTCGTGCCGGAGGCAACCGTCGCGCAGCGCATCGTGCGGGCCAAGCGCACGCTCGCGGCGGCGAAAGTTCCGTTCGAAGTGCCGCGCCTCGCCGACCTCGAGCCGCGGCTTGCTTCGGTATTCGAAGTGATTTATCTGATCTTCAACGAAGGCTATACGGCCACGGCGGGCCCGGACTGGACGCGCCCTGCTCTGTGCGAAGAAGCCCTGCGGCTAGGCCGCATGCTGGCGGAACTCGTTCCGCTCGAGGGCGAGGCTCACGGCCTCGTTGCCTTGATGGAACTGCAGGCTTCACGCTTGCCCGCGCGCGTGGACCGGGCAGGGCGCGCCGTGCTGCTCGCCGACCAGGACCGCAGCCGCTGGGACGCGCTATTGATCCGGCGCGGGCTTGCCGCGATCGCGCGCGGTGCGGCCTGCGCGGGTGCGCCTGGGCCATACGCGCTGCAGGCGGCGCTCGCGGCTTGCCATGCGCGCGCGCCGAGCGCGGCGCAGACCGACTGGGCGCAGATCGTCTCGATCTACGACGCGCTGCTCGAACTCGACGCCTCGCCCGTCGTGCGTCTGAATCGCGCCGTGGCGGTGGGTATGGCGCGAGGGCCGCAAGCGGCGCTCGATCTCGTCGATGCGCTGTGTGCGGAACCCTCGCTGCGTCACTATCCGTGGCTGCCGGCCGCACGCGGCGATCTGCTCGAAAAGCTGGCGCGCCATGCCGAAGCGCGAGCGGAATTCGAGCGCGCGGCCGCGCTCACGCAGAACGCGCGCGACCGCGAAGTGCTGCTGGCGCGGGCGCAATCGAGCGCGCCACGGACCTGAGGGTGTCATTTCCGGAAGGGTCACGCTTGCGCTTCTGAAATATCGGGGCACAACGCTTGCTACCTGTGCGCGCGGACCCACTCTCTTTGCGCGGCCGGCGCGCAGGCTTCCGATGATTTCAAAAGCGACGATTCTGGCGGTTTCGTGCTCGGCCTTGCTGGGCACGGCGTGTGTGCATCTCGGCCCGACGCGTCTGCGCGCCGATCAGGTCGATTACGCAAGAGCACTCGGCGATGCAAAAAAACGCGGAATACTCGCGGCCGTGATCGGTTTGCGTTATGGCGACGCGCCCGCCTTTCTCACGGTGAGTTCGATCATCGCCGCGTATCAATTCGATTCGACGGCGGGCGTCACGGGCAATATCGGCTCAGGCGCGCAGCCGGACTATGCGCTTGCGACCGGTAATATCTCCTGGTCGAATCGCCCGACTTTCACGTTCACGCCAACTACGGGCGAAGCGTTCGCTTCGGCGTACATCCGGCCGCTCGCGCCGGAACTCATGATGCCGCTCGCCGAAGGCGGCATGCCGGTCGATCTGCTGCTGCGTATCGGCGCGCAATCGATCGGCGGGTTGCAGAACGGCAGCGCGCTAGGCGGAGAGGGCAGCGCGGGCTCGGCGGGTTTCTTCCAGTTGCTCCAGGCGCTGCGGCGCCTGCAACTGGCGGGCGAGCTGAACGTGGAGTCGCGCAGCGAGAACGGCAAGAACACGGTGTTCCTCGCACTTGGCGCGACGAACAGCGCGCAGTCGCCGCAAGTTTCGGCGGACCTGGCGCGCGTGCGTGAACTGCTCCATCTTGCGGCGGACACGCGCACGTACGAGATCGTCTATGGACCCTCCGCGCAGGGCGGCAATCGCATTCCCATGGTGACGCGCTCGGTACTCGGCATCCTCACGAATATCGGCGCGCAGGTGCAGGTGCCGGACGCCCAGGTGCAGAGCGGCGCGACGAAACCGACCGTCGGGCTGATTGGGGGCGAAACGCGGCCGATCATCATCGTGCACCAGGGGCCGAAGGCACCCGCGGACGCCTATGTCGCGATCGACTACGACGGCACGGCTTATTGGGTCGAGCGCGCCGACTTCGACTCGAAATATGCGTTCACGGTCCTGCAGAACCTCATGGCGCTCGCGGAAGCCGAGACGAGCAGCAAGGCGCCGGTCGTGACGATTCCCGCAAACTAGGCGTGAGCTGGCTCGCTACGCGAAGCGCTTGCGCGCGAACATCGCAAGGTCGATGCGGCTTTCGCCTTGCGTGATCCGCTCCGCTAGCGCCTCGCCGATCGCGCTGGCGAACTTGAAACCATGCCCGGAAAAGCCGGTCGCGATGTGCACGTTCGGGCAGGTGGGCACGCGGTCGATGATGAAATGTTCGTCCGGCGTCATGTCGTATTCGCAGGCCCGGCCCACGCGCAGCTTGCCCGCGCCCGGTAAGTAGCGTTCCAGGAAGGCTTGCAGATCGCCGAGATCGCTCGGCTCGGCGCCGAATGGCGCGAGCGGCGCGTCCGCCGCGATGGGCTCGCCGGTGTCGTGGCGGCCCAGCTTCAGGCCGCTGCCGTCGAGATCGGGAAACCCGTAATAACCGCCCACTTCCGAGGCGACGAAAAAGCCCGGGAAGCGCTCCGGCCCAAAGAGGCCTGGCTCGCCTTCGAACCACGCGAAACTCTTGCGCACGCGCGTGACCGGAATCTCGAGGCCCAGCGGCGCGAGCAGATCGCGAGTCGATTTGCCGGCGCACACGATCAGGTCGCGCGCGGTGAACTTTTCGTTCCTGTCGGTCCAGACGTTGACACTCTCGCGCCCATGACACTCGATGCGCGTGACGCGCGTATTCGTGCCCAGTGTTGCGCCGAGCGCGGTCGCGAGCTGCCGGTAAGTGCTGATCGCGCGCTCGCAATAGAGCACGCCCGCGCCGGGTTCGAAGTTCGCGATCTGCTCTGGGCGCAGTCGCCACGCGGGCCAGCGTTTGCCGGCCGTGGCCGCGTCGAGCGTTTCCAGCGGGATGCCGTGGCTGGCGGCGCTCGCCTGCACCTCGCGCATGAACGCTTCGTCGGGCGAGCCGATATTGACGACGCCCGTGCGCACGAAAAGAGCAGTCTGCGTTTGCTGCTCGAGGTCTTCCCAAAGCTGCTGGGCGCGCAAGGCGAGCGGCACGTAGGCGGCGCCTTCGCCATAGGCGTGGCGAATGAGGCGCGTCGCTCCGTGATGCGCACCCTGATCGTGCGGTGGATCGCCGGCGTCGAGCAGCAGCACCTTGTTGCCGAGGCGGCTCAGATAATAGCCGGCCGCCATGCCCATCGAACCTGCACCGACGATCAGCGTGTCGAAATGTCGATGACTTGCGTTTGTGTCCTGCATGTAGTGCCCCGTGCGCGCCGCGGCGCGCGAACGTGTGTGCGCGTGGCTCCGCTGAACCGGACGGGCGCGCCGTAAAGGGCATTCATTGTCGGCGCTTCGCCCGCACCTGTCGAGCGAGGTCTGACACGCAGGGTCAGGCCCGGGCGCGCCGTTTGCGCGGCCCCGTGGACATGCGCGTGACGAGCTCGGGCGGCGGCCCGAGCACCATGGGCGGCTGCTGGTCCGGTTCGTCGATCAGCCGGATCAGGCTGCGGATCGACAGCTCGGCCACGGCCTCGGTCTGGATCGCGACGGTGGTGAGCGCGGGGCGCATCTGATGGGCGAGCTGAATGTCCGTGATGCCGATCACGGACACATCGTCGGGCACGGCGCGGCCCATGCTGACCAGCGCCTGAATCGCACCGATCGCGAGCAGGTCGTTGGTCGCGAAGATCGCGCTCACGCGCGGGTGCTGCGCGAGCAATTGCTGGCAGGCCGCGTAGCCGGAGTCGATCGAGTCGCGCACCTGCATCTGCGCCACGTTCGCCGGATTCACGCCGCCTTCTCGCATGGCCGTTCGGAATCCTTCCGAACGGGCGTCCTGCAGGCCGCCGCAGCCGTCGCCGATCAGCATGGCGATATTTCGGTGTCCCAACTCAAGTAGATGGTGCGCCGCGAGCGCGCCCGCGCGCGCGAAGTCCACGGCCACGCACGGCAGTACGGGCGGATTCTCGGGGTGCTCCCACATCGCCAGCAGAATGGGGCCGTTGTGCATGGCCGAGATGCACAGTTCGTTCATGGCGATGTCGGTGTTCATCACGAGCACGCCGTCCGCGAAGGTGCCTGCGATCTGGTTCAGGTAGGCGCGGCCGATTTGCGCGTCGTCGTCGGTGTTGCAGACCATCAGGAAGTGGCCCGCCTTGCGCGCGGCGCGTTCCGCCGCGAGCACGAACTCGGGGTAGAACGGGTTGGAGATGTTCGAGAGCATGAGCGCGAGCGTGGACGAGCGCCCCTGCGCGAGCGCGCGCGCATTGAGGTTGGGCCGGTAGCCCAGCTCGGCGATGGCCTGCAGCACACGCTCGGCCGTCTCGGGACGAACCTTCTCGCGATTGCGCAGCACATTCGAAACGGTAGCCGCCGTGACGCGTGCGCGCCGCGCGACTTCTGACAAGGTGACCATGTCGGACCTTTCCCACATTCAGGGAAGATGATTCAGATGTTGCAATGCTGCGGCGGGGTTTGCTACTTTTCTCCCACAACATCAACGGAGACAACGAATGCGCGATTATGCCGGATTCGAATTTAAGCGGTTAAATGCCCGCTGCGCAAGGGCTGTGGGAAGTTTTCTGCATAAAAATTTAAGCGCTTAAATTTCGAGGCGAGAACATGGCGACGATACAGCTCTCGGGCGTCGGCAAGCGCTACGGCGATCATCCGCCGGTGGTGCGGCATGTCGATCTCGACATCGGGCATCACGAGTTTTGCGTGTTCCTCGGGCCTTCCGGATGCGGCAAGTCCACGCTGCTGCGCATGATCGCGGGCCTCGAGGAATTGAGCGAAGGCGAACTGCGCATCGGGTCGCGCGTGGTGACGGACGTGCCCGCCGCCGAGCGCGGCGTGGCGATGGTGTTCCAGAGCTACGCGCTCTTTCCGCACATGACGGTGTTCGACAACATCGCGTTCGGGCTGAAGATCGCCAAGGTGCCGAAAGCCGAGATCGAGCGGCGCGTGCGCGACGCCGCGCGCAGCCTGCAACTGGAGGCGCTGCTCGACCGGCATCCCAAGGCGCTATCGGGCGGACAGCGCCAGCGCGTCGCCATCGGCCGCGCCATCGTGCGCGAGCCGGGCGTGTTCCTGTTCGACGAGCCGCTCTCCAATCTCGACGCCGCGTTGCGCAGCCATACGCGCATCGAGATCGCGCGCCTGCACCAGCGCTTCACGGATGCGAGCGTCGTGTATGTCACGCACGACCAGGTCGAGGCGATGACGCTCGCCGACCGCATCGTGCTGCTGCACGCGGGCGCCGACATGGAGCGCCACGGCAGCGTGGCGCAAAGCGGCGCGCCGCTCGATCTCTATCACCACCCGAAGTCGCGCTTCGTGGCCGGGTTCATCGGCTCGCCGCGCATGAACTTCATCGACGCGAGTGTCGACTCGGTGGATGAAGAGGGCGTGCGCGTCACGCTCGAAGGCGGGCAGACGCTGCTCGCCTGCGTGGACGGACGCGCATTGAAGCGCGGTCAGCCGGTCACGCTGGGCGTGCGGCCCGAACATCTGCGGCTGACTGGCGACGATCAATCGATTGCGTGCGCAACGGTGCTCGCCGAGCGCCTGGGCGAACATAGCTATCTGCATGCGGATCATGCGGCCGGCACACTGGTCGCCAAAGCGCCGGGCGATTCGCTTATCGGTGTGGGCGAACGCATCCGCGTGCATGTGCCGCCGCAGGCGTGCCATCTGTTCGACGCCGAAGGCGCAGCGTTGCGCCGGCTCGCGGCAGCGCATGCGCCGGCGCTGGCCTGATTTCGTTATACCCCGCCGGTAGAGCGGGTCACCAGGTCTGGCGGCGCGGGTGCCGTCAGTCGACAAAGGCAGTCCAACAGCATGTTGGATGGATCGACACAGGAGACAACAGATGTTTTCCAATCGCTTGAAAGCGTTCGGTTCGCTGGCCCGCGGCTCGGCCGCCGTTGCGATCGTGGCGGCGACGGCGTTCGCGAGCATGGCCGCCGACGCCGGGACGCTGACCGTCAACGTCTCGGCGCGCGCCAACCAGCGCTCGACATGGCAAGATGCCTTCGATCAGTTCAAGAAAGCCAATCCCGACGTCGACCTCAAGGTATCCTATATAACCGAGGAAGCCTACAAGGTGCAGATGGGCGGCTGGCTCGCGACCGATCCGCCCGATGTGGTGTCGTGGCACGACGGCGAGCGCATGGCCTATTACGCCGAGCGCGGCCTGCTGGAAGACCTCTCCCCGGACTGGGCCAAAAACGGCTGGAACGACCAGTACGCATCGGTGAAGAGTGCGTCCACATGGAACGGCAAGCAGTATGCCGCGCCGCTGGGATATGACGCCTATGGCTTCTTCTACCGCAAGGACCTGTTCGCCAAGGCCGGGATCAAATCCGAGCCGAAGACCTTCGACGAATTGCTGGAAAGCTGCAAGAAGCTCAACGCCATCGGCGTGCAGCCCATTGCCGTGGCCGCGCGCGACAGCTGGACGCTCGCCGCGTGGTTCGACTATCTGGACCTGCGCATCAACGGCAACGAGTTCCACCAGAAGCTGATGGCCGGTCAGATTCCCTATACCGACCCGCGCGTGAAGAAGGTCTACACGACGTGGAAGACCCTGATGGACAACCATTGCTTCATGGAAAACGCGCTTTCCTACGACGTGGATTCGATCGCGCCGGTGCTCGTGAACGGCAAGGCGGCGATGATGCTGATGGGCACGTTCTTCTCGGCGAGCTTCCCGGAGAACATGAAGCAGAACGTGGGCTTCTTCCGCTTCCCGGTCATCGACGCCAATGTGCCGACGGCCGAAGACGGTCCCGTGAACGTGCTGCTCATTCCGGCGAAGGCGAAGAACAAGGCCGATGCGCGCCGTCTGCTCGCCTTCATGGAAACGCCCGCGATCAACGCCGAACTCGCGCACGGCTGGGGCCAGCTGCCTTCGAACAACAAGGCAGCCGAGCCTGACGATCCCATCTCCAAGGTGGGCTTCCAGACGCTCGCGAGCACGCGCGGCGGCATTGCGCAGTTCTACGACCGCGACATGCAGAAGGAAATGGCCGACGAAGGCATGAAGGCCATGCAGCAGTTCTACAGCGACCCGTCGCAGCTCGATACGCTGCTCGCGCGCCTCGAAACGACGCGCCAGCGCATCTACCACAAGTAAAGCCGCGGTGCGGCCGGCGCATTGCGCCGCCGGCCGTACCTTCTTCGATCACCGGCGAGACTTCACCATGTCCGATACCTTGGCGCGCCCCATTGGGGCGGCGCGGCCGCGTCGCGTCTCTACTGTGCGGCGGCAACAGAATCGCGCCGCGCTGTTTTTCCTGCTGCCGGGCTGCGCGCTCTTTGCGCTGTGCGTGGTCTACCCGATCTTCAGCAGCATCACGCTCAGCTTCTATAACTGGGACGGGATGACCGCGAAAACGTTTGTCGGGCTCGCGAACTACGTCGAACTGTTCCAGACCGACACGTTCTATACCGCGCTCAAGAACAATCTGCTGTGGCTTGTGTTCTTCCTGCTCGCGCCGCCGCTCGGTCTCGTGTTCGCGCTCTATCTGAACCAGCACGTGCGCGGCATACGCGCGGTGAAGTCGCTGTTCTTCGCGCCGTTCGTGCTCTCGGGCGTGGTGGTCGGTCTCGTGTTCTCGTGGTTCTACGATCCGACCTTCGGTCTGCTCAAGATGATCGTCGGCCATGGCATACCCGTGCTGGGCGACCCGAAGCTCGTGACGTTCGGCATTATCTTCGCCGCACTCTGGCCGCAAACACCGTTCTGCATGATCCTGTATCTCACGGGCCTCACGGGCATCAACCCCGAGATCGTGGAAGCCGCGCGCATGGAAGGCGCGAAGGGCTGGCGGCTCTTCTGGCACGTGGTGCTCCCGCAGCTGCGCCCTGCCACGTTCATGGCCATCGTGCTCACGGTGATTGGCGCGCTGCGCAGCTTCGACCTGATCGCCGTGATGAGCGGCGGCGGCCCGTTCGACAGCTCCACGGTGCTCGCGTACTTCATGTACGACCAGGCGATCAAATACTACCGCGAAGGCTATTCGGCGGCGATTGCCGTCGTGCTGTTCGCCATCATGCTCGTTTATATCGTGTTCCATTTGCGCCGCATGCTGCGCGAAGAACGCTGACTTACCCTTCGATTTTTCGTCGCTGTTCACGGAGTCGCTGCCCATGTATCCGCTTCCCCTCGATCGCTGGAAACCCGCGAATCGCGTGCTCTACAAGATCTCGTTGCCCATTGCGCTCGTCATCTGGCTGCTGCCCATGCTCGCCGTGCTCATTACCTCGATCCGGTCTACCGAGGAACTGCAGCAGGGCGACTACTGGGGCTGGCCGAAGCACTTCGCGCTGCTGGAAAACTACGGGGCGGCGCTCACGCAAACACCGATGCTCCATTACTTCGCGAACAGCGTGCTGATCACGGTGCCTTCGGTGATCGGTGCCATTACGCTGGCTTCGATGGCGGGCTTCGCGCTATCCACGTATCGCTTTCGCGGCAACACGGCGGTATTGTTCGCCTTCGTCGCCGGGAACTTCGTGCCGATCCAGATCCTCATGATCCCGGTGCGCGACATGGCGCTGCGCGTAGGGCTCTACAACACCGTGTGGGCGCTCATCATCTTTCACGTGTCGTTTCAGACCGGATTCTGCACGCTGTTCCTGCGCAATTTCATCAAGCAACTGCCGTTCGAACTGATCGAGGCCGCGCGCGTGGAAGGCGCGAGCGAATGGGCCATTTACTGGCGCATCGTCATGCCGCTCGTGCGGCCGGCGCTCGCCGCGCTCGGCATTCTCGTCTTCACGTTCGTCTGGAACGACTACTTCTGGGCGCTGTGTCTCACCCAGGGCGACGACGCCGCGCCGATCACGGTGGGCGTAGCCGCGCTCAAGGGGCAGTGGACCACGGCGTGGAACCTCGTGGCGGCGGGCTCGGTGCTTGCGGCGCTGCCTTCGGTGCTGATGTTCTTCGCCATGCAGAAACACTTTGTCGCGGGGCTTACCTTCGGCGCGAGCAAGGGCTGAGAGAGCCCGGCCGCAGCCGAAGGCCCTTTTTTATTTCATTCGTATTCCCGACGTTATTCCGAGGCGGATTGTCACTCATGCAAATCGGTGTCTGCTACTACCCCGAACAATGGCCGCAAACGATGTGGGCCGACGACGCGCGCCGCATGGCCAAATTCGGCATTACCCACGTGCGCATTGGCGAATTCGCCTGGAGCCGCATGGAGCCGCGCGCCGGTGTGTATGAGTGGGCCTGGCTCGACGATGCGATCGAAACGCTCGCGGCCCGTGGCCTGAAGATCGTGCTCGGCACGCCCACGGCCTCGCCGCCGAAGTGGCTCGTCGACGCGACGCCCGAGATGCTTCCCGTGCGCGCCGACGGCACGCCCTGGAACTACGGCTCGCGCCGCCACTACGACATTGCGAGCGAGGCTTATCGCGCCCATTGTGTGCGCATTACGGAGGCGATGGCACAGCGCTACGGCGCGCATCCGGCCGTGGTCGCATGGCAGACCGACAACGAGCTGGGCTGCCACGACACCGTGCCGAGCTGGTCGAGTGCCGCGCAGCGCCGCTTCCAGACGTGGCTCGCGAAGCGCTACGACACGATCGAGGCGCTCAACGAGGCATGGGGCAACGTGTTCTGGAGCATGGAGTACCCGTCGTTCGAAGCGGTGGGGTTGCCCGTGCGCACGCCGACCGACGCCAACCCGGCGCATCATCTGGATTTTCGCCGCTACATGTCGGATGAAGTCGCGAGCTTTCATCGCGAGCAGGCAGACGTGCTGCGCCGCCACGCGCCGAACGCCGACGTATTGCACAACTTCATGGGTTTTTTCACGACCTTCGATCACTACCAATTCGCGGCGGACAAGGCCATCGACGTGGCGACGTGGGACAGCTATCCGATCGCGCGCACCGAAGTGATCGGGTTGCCGGAAGCGCAGAAGGCTCGCTACGCGCGCACCGCGCACCCAGACGTCTCGTCGTTCGACCACGACCGCTACCGCACGATCGGTGGCGGGCGCTTCTGGGTGATGGAGCAGCAGGCAGGGCCGGTGAACTGGGCGCCGTGGAATCCGGTGCCCGCGCCGGGCATGGTGCGCCTGTGGGCCTATGAAGCGTTCGCGCACGGCGCCGAACTCGTTTCGTACTTCCGCTGGCGGCAATGCCCGTATGCGCAGGAGCAGATGCATTCGGGCCTCAATCTGCCGAATAACGAGCTGTCTCCCGGCGGCCGCGAGGTGGAGCAGGCCGCGCGGGAGATCGCGGCGAGCGACGTGTTGCGCACACTCGCACCGGCGGGGCGTGCCCAGGTGGCGCTCGTATTCGACTACGAAACGCAGTGGATGTTCGAGATCCAGCGCCACGGCGCGAGCTTCGACTATCAGACGCTCGCGTTCGACTACTACAGCGCGCTGCGCGAACTGGGCCTCGATGTCGAAATCGTCTCGCGGCACGCGGATCTTTCGGCGTACCGGCTCGTGGTGGTGCCGTCGCTGGCCGTGATCGACGACGCCTTCGTCGATCAGATCGAGCGCAGCGTCGGCCTGTGGGTGTTCGGGCCGCGCAGCGGCTCGAAGACCGCGCACTTCGCCATACCCGGCGACCTGCCGCTCGGCGTGTTGCAGCGCGTGCTGCCGTTGCAGGTGCTCGAGGCCGAATCGCTGCGGCCCACGCTCGCGCCTGCGGTCACGCTAGCCGGCGTGCAGGGCGAGGCATTGCATTGGCGTGATCACGTGCGCGCCAACGGCGCCACGCGCGTTCAGGCGCAATTCGAAGACGGCTGGCCAGCGCTGCTCTCGCATGGCCGCGTGCGTTACGCCGCTGCGTGGTTTTCGCGCGAGCTGCATCTCGCCATGCTCGAAGAAGCCGCGCACGGCGCGGGCCTCGCCACGCAGCGCTTGCCGGAAGGCTTGCGCGTGAGCCGACGCGGCGGATTGTGCTTCGCCTTCAACTTTGGCGAGCAACGTGTTCAGGCGCCGGCCCCCGACGGGGCCCAGTTCGTGCTGGGCGCGCGCGAGCTTGCGCGAGGCGACGTGTGCGCGTGGCGCGAAACCCGCTGAGCCGCAGCTAACCCGAGAGAGTGTTCCGCGTCGCGTCGCATCACGCGCGCGCCGCGGAACACTCGCGCGCATCAGAACAGATGCCGGATGCCGATGCTCCCGCCCACGGTCGACCCGGAGACTTCAAAGAGCGCGTTGTTGATCGACAAGCCCGTGTCCATACGACCGTGGTTGTTCACGTAGCCCACCTGGCCATAGAGCGTCGTGCGTTTGGAGAGGAAGAACTGCACGCCGCTCGACGCGAGGAGCGAGTGGTTGGTGCCGTCGTTGCCGTCGCGCGTGTACCAGACGCCGGCGTCGACGTCGAGGTAGGGCGTGATCATATAGCTGAGCCCACCGGAGTAGACGCTGTTGTCGAACGACTGCGCAACCTTGTAAAGCGCGTACGAAGCGGAGATCGTGAGCGAGTTCGGGAAGCGATAGCTCGCGCCGATCGTGCGGCCCACGAACTCGATGGTGCTCGGCACTGGCGTGGTGGCCGCGCTGCCTCCGGCATTGCCGCTATACAGCGCGCCTGTGATCGTGAAGCCCGCGATGTGATAGCGCAGGCTCGCCGAATACTGGCGTCCCGCCTGGAAGTTGCCCGCCGCGCCGCCCATGGCGAACATGCCCATCGCCTGAATGCCGGCGATTTCCGGGGACGTATACGTAATCGCGTTGCTGTTGAAGAGCCCGGTCACGTAGACGTTGTTCACGTAGCTCACGAGACCGCTGCCGAAATACGACATGCCGCGCGGGTCCGTCTGGTAGAGCGAGAGGAAGAACGGTGAGTACTGCAGACCAGCCTTGACCGTACCATAGGGACTTTCCATGCCGATCCACGCCTGACGCCCGAAGAAGTTGCCGTTGGAATTGCCGAACTGGCCGTTCGCGATGCTGATGCCGCTCTCGAGCGCGAATACCGCACGCATCCCGCCGCCCAGGTCCTCGGCGCCGCGCATGCCGAAGTTCGAGCCGGACATGCCGCTGTCCGTCAACGAGAACTGATGACCGGCGTTCTGGCCCGTCCGCGTGTTCAGCGTATGGCTCGTGTAGAGGATCGACCCGTCGACGATGCCATACAGTGTGACGCTGCTCTGCGCGCTCGCGACACCCGCTGTGCCCATCAAACCGGCCGCCGCGAGGCAGCGGACCAGCCATTTCATGCCGAGGTTGTCGCGTTGTAACATTTCGTCATCCTTAGTGTTATTTATGGATTGAGATTGATGTGACAGGTGCTGCGCACGCTTCAGGCCATGCTCCAGGCAAAGCCGCGGATAAAGCTTCAGGCAAAAGGGGGCCGGGGTTCCTCGCGGAACCACATGAATCGGAATGCTGGGAGTGCTGCTCGGCGTACTACGCGGAGTACTTCGCGTAGTCCTGCGGTCTGGCGCGGCGGCCGGGGTCCTCTCGCGTGCGCAGGAACAGCGTGGGCGAGCGCGTGGTCATCGTGGGCTTGCGGCTAGGCATGGGCCGGATTGAATGCGCGTTCACCGATCGCTTCTCCCCTGACGAGAGGTGTGCAACGTTGACGGAATGCTACGTTCGATGGGGGCTATTTTTGTACGACCGTGCGGAATCTGTCACCCTGGGAGAAACGATCACATTTGCGCATCAATTTGTTGCACCCGGCGCATGAATCGACACACGGGCGCCTGCCTCACCCCGCCGGATTCTCCTCATCCTGCGGCGGCGCGCTGCCCGCGGGCGCACCCAGGATGCTGACCTGGAAAACCGGCGTGCCTGCAAGCGACTCGAGGTTGGGGTCTTCGGGGTAGGCGAGCAGCAAGGGCAAGATGACCGAGCCGCCAATCACGGCGCGGCGGCTGTTGTCGGCGGGGCGCAGGCCCCAGACGTCCTGATAGACGAGCGGCACCGTCTTGCCGTCGCGCTCCGTGATGCCCAGATAGAGCATCACGTGACCGCCTATATAGATGAGCGTGCGCATGGGCGCGCCGTGCTGCACGAGCCAGTCGAGGCGTTGCGCGGGCGTGGAAGCCGAAAGATCGGTCATCGCCCCCGCGTTCATTTGCGTGGACGAATGGCGGGGCAGCCACACGCCGAACGCAGCGAAAATGCTCTGCAATTCGGCCGAGCAGTCGTTGTCGAAGTTCGTATTGCCCCAGCCGTAGGGGCGGCCGATCAGCGCCTTCATCAACTGTGCGAGATGGCGCGGCGTCGCCGCGAGCGGCGCGGGCACGATGGCGTTCGAATCGAGCACTGCCGTGCGGATCGCCGCGCGGCCGTCCACGTCGCGGGCGGGCACGAGCACTTCGCCCGGCTTCGCGCCCGAAGCGGGCCGCAGTGGCAGCAGCGTGCCGGCAGGCGCGTCGAAGCGGAACACGCCGCCATCGTCGCGCAGCGCGGCGGAGGCCACGACCACGACGCCGAGCGAGTGGTGCGCCGCCGCGCGCCACGTCGAAACGAAGGCTTCATCGACGCTCGCCACGCCGTCGCTGCGCACCCAGCCCTGCACGTCCGGCGTCTGCACGTAGCGCCAGGCGCCGTCTGCGCTCGTGCCGAGCACGTAGAGCGGCGTGCCCGGCCGCACGGCGCTCACCTGCAGGTTGTCGAAGGGATAGCCTTCGCCTGCTATGCGATGTGAATAGAACGACGGGTCGATGGTGGGCAGCTCGCGCACGTACAGTGCCGTCGTGGCGATGGCGCGACGCGTGGCATCGAAGCCGCTGGACCGTTCGAACTGGCTGACGTTGGCGTTGCGCTCGATGGCGTCGATCCACGCCTTCGTGTGCGGCCGGAAATTCATGCCGTAGCCAATGCGGCGCGCCTCCTTCCCGGTGTTGTCGAAGTATGCGAGGCGGCGCGTCTGCAGCGCGGCGATGTCGCTGCCGCCATCGCGATACACGCGCTGCTCGACAAACGCGCGATTCCACGGCGAGGGATCGTTCGGCCCTGCACCGAAATAGCGCGCGACGAGCGCATCGAATTGCGCGCGCTGGACGTCGGGCGAAAGGAAGGGCTTGTCGTAACCGGCGCTGGCCGGATCGATCCAGTGATCGACGTTCTGGTCGTAGTGCTCGATCGGGAACAGCGTGACCGTATCGGGCGGGAGCGCCTGCCCGGCAGGACTCTGCGAGGCCGGGCCGGTCGCGCATCCCGGCAGCACGCACGCGGCGGCTAGCGTCAGGGCGAGGAAGCGGGCGCGCGGAGCCAGGGCAAAAGCGGAAAGGCGAGACGAAGAATCGAGGGCGGAGCGCATGGGCGAGCGGGCGGTTCGACAACCCGTGGATGATACAGGACGCGCCGCGCCCACCGCCCTCGCTGATGCCCGAAAATCAAACGATTACTGCTCGATCTGCCGGTTCCAGCGCGAATCCCATTGCGCGCGGTGCTCGTTGATCACGTCCCAGTCCACCACCGTCACCTTCTTCACGAGCTGGTCGAGATTGCCCAGGCTCTTTTGCATGTCGGGCGGCATGGTCGCGTTCTGGTTGGTCGGAATCTGCTTGCCGGCGGACGCCGCCTTGCTCTGCGCGGGCGCAGACAGCAGGAACTGCGCGAGCTTTTGCGCGAGCTGCGGGTCGGGATTGTTCTTCACCACGCACAGGTCCACGAGCAGCAGCACGGCGCCTTCCTTCGGGTTGGCGTAGGCCACGGGCAGGCCCTTGTCCTTCAGGTCGCCCACTGCGGTGGGCGTGAGCGGGAAAATGCCGGCCTCGCCGGTCTGGATCATCTCCGAGAGCTTGGCCGAATTCGGAATATATTCGACGACGTTCGGACCCACCGTGCTCGCCCACTTCGTGAAGCCCGGCTCGACGTTGTTCTCGCTGCCGCCCATCAGGCGATTGATGGCGAGAAAGCCGTGCAGCCCGAAGGTGCTGCTCGAAGCCGACTGGAATACCACCTTGCCCTTGTATTTCGGATTGGCGAAATCGAGCCACGAAGTGGGCGGCGCCCAGCCTTTATCGGCGAACACCTTCGTGTTGTAGCCAATGCCCGTCATGCCGAGTTGCACGCCCGCGCCCACGTCGCCTTTCATGCGTGCGAACGGATACAGCTCCTTGAGCACCGGCGAATCGTCGAGTTTCTCGCATACGCCCATGCTCACCGCGCGCGCCATTACGCCGTCGTCGAGAAAGGCGACATGCATCTGCGGGCTGTTGCGGTTGGCGAGGAGCTTCGCGAGCACGTCGGAGGAGGTGCCCGGCACGACCACCACCTTCACGTTGTTGGCCTTTTCGAAGTCGGGCAGGACCTGGCTCGTGTAGGCCTTCTCCATCGGGCCGCCGTTCATGCCGATGTAGATCGTCTTCGTTTGCGACCAGGCGCCTTGCGAGATGCCCAAGGCAACGAGTGCGGCCAGCGGAGCCAGGGTGCGTGTGAGTTTCATCGTGGGGACTCCTTATTTGATTGGGAGAGCGGCATGAACGGAAGACTGCGTGAAGCGGCCGATCGCGAACGCCTCGATGGGCGTGCTCGTCGTGCCTTCTGTGACGAGTTCGGCGAGGACTTCGCCCACGCCCGGCGCCAGCAGGAAGCCGCCGCCGGAAAAGCCGAAAGCGTGCACGAGGCGCGGCGTGGTGTTGCTGAAACCGATGATCGGGTTGCTGTCCGGTGTTTCACCTTCCACGCCGCTCCACGTGCGGATGAGCAGCGCGTCGCGCAGGCCGGGCAGCAGCGCGCAGGCGTCGCGCATGACGGCGCGCGTGGTGGCGGTGGAAGGCTGTGCGTACTCGCCGTCGCCGTGCCCGCGTCCGCCGCCGATCACGCAGTTGCCGCGCTCGACCTGGCGCGCGTAGACGCCGCCGCCGTAGACGCCCAGGTTGTGCTGGATAAAGCGCGGCAGCGGCTCCGTCACCCACATGTTCGGGTAGATCGGCTTCATCGGCACGGTTTCGCCGAACGCGCCCGCCACCGTATTGGCCCAGGCGCCCGACGAGTTGATCAGCCAGTCCGCGCTGATGCGCTCGTGGCCCGCGCGCATCTGGAAACGCCGGCCGTCGAAGCTCAGGTCGGCGAGCGCGGTTTGCTCCTGCACGTGCGCGCCCGCGCGCCGCGCCGCCACCGCGAAGCCGGGCGAGACGAGACGCGGATTCGCGTGGCCGTCGCTCGCGCAAAGTGCCCCGCCAATGGCGGTTTTGCCGAGCCACGGGTAGCGGCGCCGAAACGCTTCGCCGCTCATGACGACCGACTCCACGCCGAAATCGCGCGCCATGTCGGACCATGCGTGGAGCGCGTCGAGATCGCTGTCGCGGCGCGCGAGGCGCAAGTGCCCCGACACGACGAATTCGCCGTCGCTGCCGATCAGTTCGGGCAAGCGGCTCCATACGCGCCGGGCGCGCACCGCAAGCGGCAGTTGCTCGGCGCTGCGTCCGTGGGTGCGCACGCCGCCGTAGTTCACGCCGCTCGCCTGCGCGCCGCAAAAGCGCCGCTCGAACAAGCCGACGCTTACCCCCTTGCGCGCGAGCGCGAGCGCCGCCGATGCGCCGACGAGCCCGCCACCCGCAATCACAACCTGGAAGTGGCGCGTGTCACTCATCGTGGGCTTCCTCTTCGATGACTTGCACGCCGTCGTCGAACAGCATCGGTGAAATGGGAATCGGCTTGATCGGCGCCTGGCTGCGTAAGCGGCCCACCTCGTGCAGCGGCTTGCCGGTCTCCACGCTCAGTAGCGCCATGGCGGATTCACCGCACATGCGCCCCTGGCAGCGCCCCATGCCGATACGCGTGAGCGCCTTCAGGCGGTTGACTTCGCTGGCGAAACCGTCGCGGATACAACTACGGAGCGTGCCGGCATCGACTTCCTCGCAGCGGCAGATGGTCAGGTCGTCGGGCCAGTTGGCGGCGCAGTTGGCCGGCGGGGCAAATGCCTGCTCGATGCCAACGCGAAAGCGCGCGATCCGTTCGAGACGCTTCTCGATCGTTGCCACATCAGGCAAAGCAGCATCGTGCTGTGGCGCTTCGATGCCGATATCTTCGAGCATCGCGAGTGCGGCGCGGCTGCCCGCGAGTTCGGCGGCATCGGCGCCTGCGATACCGACGCCGTCGCCGGCCAGATAGACGCCCGGCACAGAGCTGCGGCCCGCCGCATCGCGTTCGGGCAGCCAGCAGCGGTTGAGGTCGTCGAAGGCGAAGCGGCAGCCCGCGAGATCGGCGAGCTGGGTTTCGGGCCGCAAGCCATGGCCGAGGCCGATCGCATCGCAGGCGATGGCGTGCTCCTTGCCGTCGGCCGCGCGCCAGCGGACGTATTGCACCGCCACGTCGCCTTCGATGGCTTCGAGCGCGACGCCATGCTCCATGCGCACGCCATGCGCCTTGAGCCACGCGACGTAATAAACGCCCCTGGCGAAGGTGCCCGGCTGGTTGAGCAGCTTCGGCGCGGCGGCGGCCTGGCGCCCAAACGGGCTCGTGTCGAGCACGGCGGCTACTTGCGCGCCCGCTTTCGCATACTGATACGCGACGAGGTAGAGCAGCGGCCCGGTGCCGGCGAACACGGTGCGCTGGCCGATTGCGCAGCCCTGCGCCTTCAGCGCGACCTGGGCGCCGCCGAGTGTATAGGCGCCTGGCAACGTCCAGCCGGGCAGCGGCACGATGCGGTCGGTGGCGCCGCTCGCGATGATCAGATGCGACCACGGCACGCTCGATTCGCGGCCCGCGCGCAGGGTGTCGAGCCGGCCCGGCTCGCACGACCAGGCCAGCGTGTCGGGCCGATAGTCGATTTTCGGGAGCAGGTCGGCCATGGTGCGATGTACCGCATCGGCTTTCTTCGCCTCGAAGCCGTAGAGCGCGGTTTTCGTGCGCGAAAAGCCTGCACCGTCAGCGGGCTGGCGATAAATCTGGCCGCCCCAGCGCGCGTTTTCGTCGATGACGGTGGGGCGCAGTCCCGCGGCCACGAGCGTTTGCGCGGCGCGAATGCCGGCCGGTCCTGCGCCGACGATGACGATGCGCTCGGGCCCGGTCGCGCTCATCGCGCACCTCCGCCATAAATTTTGGTATCCGAACCAGTGCGCGTCACCACACGCATGCCTTCGCGCAACGGCGTGGAGCAGGCGCGCAGGCGCGTGCCGTCTTCGCAGCGCACCCAGCAGTCCTGGCAAGCGCCGATCAGGCAGAAGCCCGCGCGCGGTTCCGTGCTGAACTCGCTGCGGCGCACGTGCCGCTGATGCGTGAGGATCGCGGTGAGCAGCGTATCCCCCGCGAGCGCCTTGACTTCGACGCCGTCTAAAACGAAGGAAACGCTCGCGCGCGCGGTTTCGGCAACGCGGACGAACTGGGCAAGGGGAAGCGGCGTGGCGGTGCTCATGGAAGGTCGGTGGCGCGGCAGCAGGAATCGAAAGAGGCGGGCGGCGTTCAGTGCTGCCCGATCAGAATGCGGTTGAGCCCGTATACGCGGTCGAGCAGGAACATCGCACCCGCCGTGATGAAAATGACGAGCGCGGAAACGGAGGCCATCATCGGGTCGATCGACTCGGTTGCGTACATATACATGCGCACGGGCAGCGTGACGGTTTGCGGCGAGGTCACGAAGATCGACATCGTCAGTTCATCGAAGCTGTTGATGAACGCGAGCAGCCAGCCGCCCGTGATGCCGGGCACGATCATCGGCAGCGTGATGCGGCGGAAGGTGGTCCACGCGTTCGCACCGAGCGACGCGGCTGCATGCTCGATGCTGCGGTCGAGGCCGCTCACCGAGGCGAGCACGAGCCGCATGACGAACGGCGTGATGATGATCATATGCGCGAGGATCAGCCACGCGAACGAGCCGGTCGCGCCGATCAGCGCGAAAAAGCGCAGCAGCGCGATGCCCAGCACGAGCCCCGGAATCACGAGCGGCGAAAGCAGCAGCGCGTTGAGAAAGCCGCGGCCCGGAAAGCGCGCACGGCCAATGGCGAGTCCCGCGGGCATCGCGATGACGAGCGAGAGCGTGGCCGAGGCGAACGCGAGCTTGAGGCTGTTGAAGAACGCGGTGATGAAGTCGGGGTAGTCGAGGATCGCGCGGAACCAGCGCAGCGACAGGCCGTGCGTGGGGAGCGTCAAGGTTTCGTCGGGCGTGAATGCCACGAGAATGACGATGACGAGCGGCGCCAGCACGAACAGAATGACGAAGCTATGGAACGTAAGGGCGAGCGGTCCGTTTTTGCGCATGATGTTGTGTCCTGGGGCCTTAGCCCATGCTGCGCGCGTAGCGCCGTTCGAGCACGCGGTAGTAGGTGAGCATCACCACGAGATTGGCGACGAGCAGCAGCACGGCGATGGTCGCGCCGAGCGGCCAGTTCATCGAGCTGAGGAACTGGTCGTACACGGCGGTGGCCGCCACCTTGAGGCGCCGGCCGCCCAGCAGACCAGGAATCGCGAAGGCGCTCGCCGACAGGCCGAACACCATGAGGCTGCCCGAGAGAATGCCCGGCATGAGTTGCGGCAGCACGATGCGGCGCAGGGTGGTGAAAGGCGACGCCATCAGCGACAGCGCCGCGTTCCCGGTTTGCGGATCGAGCCTTTGCAGCGCGGTCCACACCGGAATCACCATGAACGGCAGCATCACGTGCACGAGCGCAATGACGATCGCGAAGGTCGTGTATTCGAGCTTGAAGGGGCCCGCGCCGAACAGAGCGAAGAACTGGTTCACGAGACCGTTCATGTTGAGCAGCATGCTCCAGCCGAACGCGCGCACCACCACGGAAACCAGCAGCGGCGCGAGGATCACGAGCAGGAAGAGCGAGCGCCACGGGTCGCGCATGCGCGAGAGGATGTACGCCTCCGGCGTGCCGATCACGACGCACAGCAGCGTGGTGAGCGCGGCAATGCCGAAGGTGCGCAGGAAGATCGTGTGAAAGTACGACGAGCCCAGCACTTCTACGTAGTTCTGCAGATCGAATGCGGCGATGGGGCCGCTCATCGGATCGAAGCGGTAGAACGTGAGCGCGAAGGTCATCGCGAGCGGCACGAGCACGAGCGCGGAGAACAGCAGCAGCGCGGGCGCGCTCATGAGCCAGAGCGGCACGTAAGCCTGCCAGCCCGCGCGCACCGTGGCGTGCGGGGCTGGCTGCGAAGCGCGGAGCGTGCTAGACACGGGCGGCCTCCCGATGGATGAAGCGGATCGCGTCGCTATGCCAGTCGATGCCCACCTGGTCGCCTTCGGCAAGCGGCTCGTTGCCCTCGTTCTGGCAGCACACGAGCATTTCGCCCGCGCGGCTGTCGAGCCGGTAGAGCCACTGGCTGCCGAGGAAGAAGCGGCTCGTCACGCGCCCGGCGAGCCGGCCCGAACCGCTCGCGCAGAGCTTGAGCTTTTCGGGGCGGATGCACAGCGTGATCGCGTCGCCGACACCCACCGCGCGGCCGCGTTCGGGGAGTTGCGCCGTCGAGCCCGTTTCGGCGAGATCGTGGCCGAGATCCACGCGGATCGTATCGCCTTCGCGCGCGACGATGCGGCCCGCGAGCATGTTGGCCTTGCCGATGAACTGCGAGACGAAGTCGTTTTCGGGCCGCTCGTACGCGCGATAAGGCGTGTCGACCTGGGTGATGCGGCCGCTTTCCATCACGACCACGCGGTCGCTGATCGACAGTGCTTCCGACTGATCGTGCGTGACCATCAGCGTGGTCGTGCCGATCTTGCGCTGAATGGCGCGCAGTTCGAACTGCATGTCTTCGCGCAGTTTGGCGTCGAGATTGGACATCGGCTCGTCGAGCAGCAGCACGGGCGGCGCGATCACAATGGCGCGCGCAATTGCCACGCGCTGGCGCTGGCCGCCCGAAAGCTCGCGCGGAAAACGCTGCGCGTAGGCGTCGAGGCGCACGAGCGCGAGCGCCTCGCGAGTGCGGTCCCGACGCTCGGCTTTATCCACACCGCGCATTTCGAGGCCGAAGCTCACGTTCTGCTCCACGCTCATGTGCGGAAAGAGCGCATAGCTCTGGAATACGATGCCGAGGCCGCGCCTGTTCGGCGGCATCTGCGTGATATCACGCCCGTCGAGCGTGATGCGCCCGCGTGTGGTTTCCACGAAGCCGGCGATCATCTGCAGCGTCGTGGTCTTTCCGCAGCCCGAGGGGCCGAGCAGTGAGACGAACTCGCCTCTTTCCACCGACAAATTGACGCCCGCGACCGCCTGCAGGTCGCCGAACGATTTCGATACATCGGTCAGGGTGAGGAACGACATGGTGTGGCCTTCCAGTGCTTGGGTTGCGCCGGCACCCGCTGGGCGAATCAAGGTGCAGGGCGTTGAACCGACTGTAGCTAGCCAAATTTTTAGTCGTCAATTTAAAATTCCATCGAGCGATAGGAATCTGACTTATATTCCGTTTGATGGAATGTGGATGCGGCTTGCTGGCCGATCGTTTCGTCCGGTGAACTTCGGGAAATCCCTGAACAGGCCCGGATGCAAGCACGATGACGTTTGGTGGTCCAATCTGTTGGGCCGCGCGCCAATTCAGCCAGCTTTTGGCGGATATTCCGCTCTATGGAATCAACCGAGATCGTTATGACGTCAGGGGAAGAGAAAAGTGGAACGCCGGCCGACGACGCACGTGGCGCGGGCGTGTTGCAGCGCGCATTTGCGGTGATCCGCGCGCTGGGGGCAAGTCAGGCGGAAGGCAGTCGCGTGACCGCGCTCGCCAAGGCCGTGGGCCTGACCCAGGCTACTGTGCATCGACTGCTGCAGGGGCTGATCGCCGAAGGCGTGGTCGAGCAGGACGAAGGCACGAGGCGCTATCGGCTGAGCGTGGATTTTTTTGCGCTCGCGGCGCAGGCGGGTAATCCCAGCGGAATGCGCACGCTATGCCGGCCTGCATTGCTGCGCCTGTGCGCAAGTCTTGGCGACACCATTTTCCTGCTCGTGAAGAGTAGCTTCGACGCGGTGTGCCTCGACATGTGCGAAGGTCCGTTTCCGATCCGCTCGTTCACGGGCGATATCGGCGGACGCGTAGCGCTGGGCGTGGGCCAGGGCAGTCTCGCCATTCTCGCGTTCCAGCCCGAGGCCGAGCGGGAAGAAATCATTCGGTTCAACGTGCCGCGCTTGCGCAGTTACGGCGTGCTGGACGAGGTGTATTTGCGCACGGAGATCGAGCGCGTGCGCAAGCTCGGCTACGCGGGGCGCAACACCGGCGTGCTCGAGGGCATGGCGGGCGTGGCTGTGCCGATTCTGGACCAGAACGGCTGCGCCGTGGGCGCATTGAGCGTGGGCACGCTGGCTGCTCGTCTCACGGAAGACCGGTTGCCGACGATCGTAGAACTGCTCAAGCGGCAGGCCGAAATCATCGGGCCGCAAACGAACCCGTTCGATGTGGCGGTGCGCCGCCCCATGCACGGGCTCACGCGAGCGATGTCGACGCAACCATTGGCTTGAGCGATGACGGCGGGTATTGATCTAGTCGAACGCATTCCTAACTAAATTACCTGATCGCGAATCGTTCTCGTTGAGCAATCTGTGTGCAAACGTTTACCAGGTTCGTGCATTGCTGCATTGCGAAATCGAACAGTATGATCGGACGAAAATTGACCAGGGGGATAACCTATCCGCATGCGTCTTGGTTTTGGCGTAAATAGGCAGGTGGCTATTCGTAGACTGAAGGCGACGTAGAAATGGCAGTTCGCCGCCATGGAGCGTCGCAATCCATGGCGGCGCGAGCAGGTGACGCCGGAACGAAAACAGGAGCGCCCGAAGCGTGGTCTCGCATGTCTTGCAGGACCCGGAAGGGACAAAACCACCCGCCACGTGAACTGTCACATTGAGTACATGCCGTTGCCACGTCGACGAGAAGTCATTGAGGAGCGTGGGTGCTGGGGGAGGTGGAGCGCATGTGTGATCCCGCGGCGCTTGCAGTCAGAATATACCGGTGATCGATGACGACCATAAACGACCGGACGTTGCCCGTTTTCGAGGCACCGGCTGCTACTGTTACGCCGGTGCCGGTACGCGCGGCGCCTTCGATCTTTCATGAGCGCTGGTGGCTCGACATCGCCACGCAAGGCGACTGGAAGCTTGCGGTGGTGAAGCAGGACGACGAGGTCATTGGCGAGATGCCGTACGCGATGCAGCGCACGCGACTGTGGCGTGTCTCGCACCTGCCGCCGCTCACGCGAACGCTCGGGCCGGTCATCAAGTCCGTGACGGGCAGCGAGGCTCGCCAACTGCATCATGAACTCGACGTCACCGGCCAGCTGATCGAGCAGTTGCCCGACTGCGACAGCTTTTTTCAGGTGCTCGACCCGCGCATCGACGACGCCCTGGCGTTCGCGCTGCATGGCTTTACGGTGACGGCGCGCTACACGTTTCGCATCGACCGGAACACCTCGGCCGACGAAGCATGGAAGCGTCTGAACAGCAAGACACGCAACGTGATCCGCAGCGCCTCGCGTGAATTGACCGTCGTGCCGGACATCGAGCCCGCCGAGTTCATCGCGTTCTACGACGCGAATCTCGCGGCGCGTTCGCGTACCAACGCTTATGGGGATGCGGTCATGCGCGACCTCGTCAACGCGTTCGTCGAGCGCAAGGCCGGGATGCTGCTCGGCGCCTATGGGCAAGGCGGGAAGCTCGTGGCGGCGGTCGGCCTCGTCTGGGACCATCAGGCAATGTATTACCTGTTGTCATCGCGCGCGCAGGACGCGCATAGCGGCTCGATCAGCCTGCTGCTGTGGAGCGGCATTGGCCGCGCGCTGGAGCGCAGGCTCACGTTCGACTTCGACGGCTTTTCGAGCCCGTCGACATTCAACTTCCTCAACGGATTCGGCGCGACGCTCACGCAGCGGCTGGGCGTCGAGCGCCACGGCACGGTGTATTTGCTGATGCGTACGCTTAAACGGAAAATTGCGCCCGGGCGCGTGTTCGCCCCCAATCTATAGACGGCGGGGGCGTCGTGTGGCGAGCGATATCGCACGCTACACGAGTTCGTGCCGCGCGGGATCGCTTGCGCGACGGGTCGTGACCTCGGCAAGTTCCAGCGCGCTCGAGGCGAAGAGCAACGGGGTCCAGCGCCGGATCGTGCTTTGCGCGCCGGCAGCGAAACGTTCGCGCAGCGCGGGCTCGCCGCCCAGCTCGCCGATACGCTGCGCTAGTGTCGAGACGTCGCGCGGTTCGACCACGAAACCGTTCACGCCGTCGATCACCACTTCGCCAGCTACGCCGCATGTGCGCGTGACGATGGCAGGGCACCCGGCCGCGAACGCTTCGTTCACGCACAGGCCCCATTGATCGAATTCGCTCGCGAGGACGACGAATTCCGCGAGCGCGTAGAGATTCGGCATTTCCTGGTTGGCGAGTGAGTTGAGAATCGTCACATGAGACGTCAGGCCGAGCGAATCGATGCGCGCGCGCAGCTGCGCTTCGAGCGGACCCTGACCCACCAGCACGAGGCCGATATTTTCGTTGTACACCCCGGATTTGCGGTAGGCGTCGATCAGCACGTCGACGTTCTTGCGCGCGACGAAGCGGCTTACGCACAACACATAGCGCTGCGGCAGGCCGAAGCGCGATCGCACGGCCTCGGGGTTGACGCTCGCGGCCTGCGCGAGATCCGAAAAATAGTCGACGTCGATCACATCGAAACCAATGCGGGAACGCTCCTTCGGTATGCCAAGCGATTGCGCGTAACGACGATGCTTCTCGCCCGCGACGAGCGCCCCGTCGAAGCGGCTCACGATAAAGCGCTTGAGCCGCTCCTTGGTGCGCTGGCGCAGTCCGTCGTCGGCCTTCGAATCCGACATGTAGATGAGCTTGAAGCGGCGCGTGAGATGTCTGAGGAAACAGAGCACCGCCGAATAGCCGGTGTTGTAGCCGAGCGTGATGACCACGTCGGGCTCGAAGTTGCGCACCTTCGCAATCAGACGCGCGGTGTCGCGCGCGCCGAGACCGTCGCTGTCGGCGCCGTTCTCGACCAGCGTTTCCGCCATGCGCGGGCGGTTCGCGAAGAATGCCGCGCGGCGTTCCTGAGGAAAGCCGTAGACGCCCGAGCGCGCAAAGACCTCGAGCAGCGCCACCTGGTGGCCGCGACTGGAGGCCGCGCTGACGAGTGCCTCGTAGCGAGGGACGTGATAGTCGCCCAGGTTGCCGATGACGAAGAGGATACGCATGGACAATGACGGCTCGCGGTGGCGCTTGGTTGAGCAGGCAGCGCACCACGGGTGCCTGGTCTGCATGAAATCCCGGACAGTCGTCCAGACCTGCCGGGCAGCGTTGGCTGCGCCGAACCGCTCGCATAATCGCGGCGGGGACCCGCAGTCGCGCCGTTTGCTGCATCGTAACCCGATTGTGTGAGGCGTTTTTACGTGATGTCGGTGATCAGCGAAAACTTGTCCGATATGGCGGAGGCGATGCAAAGCAGATGAAACCTTGCGGGTCAATCCTTCCGAGGAATACGCAAGGCGCTTGCACGAAATGGCACATGACTTGCATAGGTCGGGCCGATTGGAGCGATTTCCGGCTGCCAGAGGGCGGGTTTGCGCATGGCTTGTAATCGATTGTCATCACAACCGACATCAATTGATGCGGGGCGATGAAAACTGTCATATCAATGCGTCACACTGGAGGTTTGGCATGTTTCAATACGTTGGAAGAAGGGAAAGCGCTTAAGGTCAGCATCAGATTTTCGGCTTAATATCCTAGGGTTGACCCGTGGCACTTAGTCCTTCAATTCGATAACAAACATGCGAACCGGAATGGCAATCGAAGGTTTTTCGTAATGCATTTCTAGGGAATTGCGCGGCGCTGGATCGAAGATGGCTAACCGGGTTTCACCATACTGCGCGGACAATCAAGGAATATGAAAACGCTGTTTCTGCAGGCCCCGTCGTATGACGGCTTCGACGGTGGCGCGGGCTCGCGCTACCAGGCAAAGCGCGAGATCCGCTCGTTCTGGTATCCCACCTGGCTTGCGCAGCCCGCGGCCCTCGTGCCGGACAGCCGCGTGCTCGACGCACCGGCCGACGGTCTGGGCGTGGAAGAAACGCTGAAGATTGCAGCCGCATACGACCTCGTCATCATCCACACGAGCACGCCGTCGTTCCCGACCGACGCGCTCTTCTGCGAAGACCTCAAGAAGCGCAAGCCGTCGATCGTCATCGGTCTGGTGGGCGCGAA
>NZ_JBFPKI010000025.1:0-58444 GCF_040948675.1 Paraburkholderia sp. BR14312 | reverse complement strand
CTTGGCCAGATCCAGTCCAACAGTCGCTATATTCATGATGAACGCTCCTTTGCCGTGGACGTCACGACTTCTCCACTTTGGCATAAACCGCTCGCTGGGTAGCGGGAGTCGTCCATCACATCAGAGCTGACGGCTGGCCTGCCGGTAGGGCTTATCGGCGCCCTGACTGTGCGAAAAGGGCTTCCACCACGTTGAAGCCGACGCAGTCGGCAGGATCCAGCCGGCGCAGCTTCGCAAGGAGCCTCAGGGCAACCGCGCGTTCGCAGCGGCGAACGCTGATAAAGGCCAGCGCCTTCAGCGTGAAGAGCCAAAAGCGTGCCGGTCCAGGAATCGTGAAATCTGTGTCGCCTGGCTGTACGGCACACCAGTCAATGTCAATTGACGCTTCCCGGGCTGCAGCTGTCAAAGCCTTGGTTGCAACTTCCTTCGCCTCGTCAAGTTCGCCCCGGTTCGCGTGAAACTTGTATAGCAGATAGTAGGGTGGCAGGCAGCGCGGGTGAGAAAGAACGGCGGTCCACAATGCAGCGGTCACATCGTCCCAGCGGCCGCCACGTGTGTCCTCGATTAAGCGCAATACGGAAGGAGGCACGGCGCCGCCAAACAGATCTGCCGACTCAATGCCAGTAAGGATATTCATTGATTTGCTCCGAAGCGATAAGCCTTCTGCACTTTCCTGTGGTAGGCGGAAGCCGAAATGACGAGGTCGTTTTCGTCTATCCGAACTTGAACTGGATTCCGTGACCACCCCTCGGATACTCCCAGGAAAGGTTGTGGTGTTCCCCGCATAGAATGCGACAACTGCCGCATTCAAGGCAACCGTCGGTAATTAGTGTCACGGCGCCGTTGTTCTCATTCCGATAACAGGAAGCGGGGCAGACGAACGTACAGCTTTTATCGCTACATTCATTAATGCAGGTTTCGGGATTTCTTATTTGGACGTGTGGCCGGCCAACGTCAACGCGGTAACGGTTTTGGAATAGCTTCTCGTCGATGTTCACAGTAAGTCTGGTCATCGGAAGGCCCTCCAGAGTTTGTATGCGTCGCCCACCAGGCCTGTTAGTGAGCGACTTTTGCGGAAGCTCGCCATGACATCCACTTTCTTTGTCTGCTTGTCCACGCCGTCGACCGTAATCATTGTCCGAGCCGCTTTAGCGACTAGATCAGGATATGTGGTGAAAAACTGCGGATTGTGATGCAAGATCTTCGGCATGTCTCGGTACTTGAACAGGTCCTTCATCACGAAACTCTTGTCGAGCGCGACCTTGTACCCGGAGAGGGCGCTAGCCCGATAGCTGTGGCCTCCGGAGGCTTTTGCGGCTATCGCGGTCTCCGCGGCGAGACGTCCTGTCGTCATGGCAAGATTAGAACCTTCGCGATGTACGGAATTGACGAAGCCACCGGAATCACCGACGATCATCCAGCCGTTCCCGTACACTTCCGGGATTGCATTGAAGCCCCCCTCGGGGATCAGATGCGCACAGTACTCCTTCATTTCACCGCCGGCGATGAGCGGGGCGATGGACGGATGACGCTTCATTTTTTCAAGTAACACATATGGGCTTGTACGGTTCGAGTTGTTTTTGAAGTCGCTCAGCATACAGCCGACGCCGATTGTCAGCGACTCCTTGTTAGTGTACAAGAAGCCGGTTCCAGCCATGCCATCGGTGATTCGGCCGACCATCTCAATGACGACGCCTTCGTTATCGGCAACATTAAACCGCTGGCAAATTGTTTCCTCAGGCATAAAGAGAATCTCCTTCACAGCCAGCGCGACATTGCCCGCCTTGATTTCGCCGTGAAAACCTGCCTTACGCGCCAATGTCGAATTGACGCCGTCCGCGAGGACCACGATGTCCGCATAAACTTCACCGTGTTGGCGGTCGCATTGCACGCCGACAACCTGGTCTCCGTCCATTATCAGGCGATTCACGGTGGTCTCGCAGATCAGCAAAGCGCCTGCTTCACGTACTTTCGACGAAAACCACTTGTCGAACTGTGCCCGTATGATCGTGTAACGGTTATATGGGGGATTGTTGTAGTCTTCGCTGCGCGCGTGCGTGCCCACAAACGAGGTATCGTCGAGCATCCACAGGCGTTGCTCGATGATGTGGCGCTCGAGAGGGGCATCGTCACGGAAGTCCGGAATGATCTGTTCCAGTGCATTGGCATAAAGGATCGCGCCCTGAACGTTTTTGCTTCCGGGATACTCGCCGCGTTCAATCTGAAGCACTTTCAGGCCGCCTTTCGCCATAACGTAGGCTGCGGCGTTGCCTGATGGTCCAGCTCCGACCACAATGGCGTCGAATTTGGGGGAGGTTATCATGTTTGTTTTCCTTACGAGTCTAGCCGCTGCGGTATCAGGTGCTGCTTAAACGCCTGTGTTAGTTCCGGTAGTACGCGCATTGCGTCCCCCACAACGCCGTAGTGTGCGTAATCAAAAATCGGTGCGTTTGGGTCGGTGTTGATCGCGACGATGACGTCAGAGCTTTCCATTCCGACCCGATGCTGGATCGCACCAGAGATTCCCGCGGCGATATAAAGCTTGGGCCTGACCGTTTTGCCGGTCTGTCCGATCTGGCGTTCGGCTCGGACCCAACCCGCCTGAACGCATGGGCGGCTCGCGCCGACTTCGCCACCGAGCACCTGCGCCAGCTCGAATAGCAGCATGAAGTTCTCGCGATTCTTGAGTCCCTTGCCGCCGCTCACGATCACGTCCGCGTAGGCAAGGTTGATTTGATCACTTGTCTCGTCAGGGATGAAGTCAAGCAATTTGGTTACTATATTGGCCTCGATCATCCCGAGCGTTTCCTGCACGATCTCGCCACTGCGGCCTTGCTGCGCCGGCGGCATGGGCATGACTCGTGGACGCACAGTCGCCATCTGAGGGCGGGATTCGAGCGTCATGATCGTACAAAGCAGAGAGCCGCCGAAGGTCGGCCGCGTCGCAGCTAGTACACGCGAGGCGGGATCGATATTCAACTCAGTGCAGTCGGCTGTAAGGCCAGTCAGAAGCCGTGTTGCGACAGAGCCCGCGAGATCTCGGCCCATTGAAGTTGCACCGAGCAACAGTATCTCGGGGCAGTACTTGCTAGCCAGATCTGACAGGCCTTTCGTGAACGGTTCGTTGCGATAACCGCGCAACACCGGATCGTGGATGACATACGCTTTGTCCGCACCCAAGGTGAACGCCTCAGCGGCAAACTGCTCGAGTGGCTCTTCAGTACCACCGAGTACCGCGACAGCGACGTCGCTGCCGAGTTTATCGGCGAGCTTGCGAGCCTCACCGACCAGTTCCCACGATACGCTGTGTGCACGGCCACGATCGTGCTCGATGAAGACCCACACGCCCCGATAGTCTTTCATACGGTCGGGGAGTTCTACGTTGCAGCCGTTAGCGTGTGCGATCGGCTCGGCCGGTTTTTGTTTCCAAGCAACAAGCGAATTCATGCATTCCTCTCCGTGAGCCGCAGGTCCATCTCTAGCGTCGGATGGCGAGTAAAGATCTTACGCACAAGTTGAGCCGCCGCGTCCTGGAGACTCGACTCGTCGAATTCGATCATCTCGGTATCTTCTGCACGCGGCGTTGCGCCGAACACCTTACGTACGACGGTAGGTGAACCCTTCAGCCCGATCTTGCTGGCGTCATCGATCCCGGCCTGCTGGCGGTTCCACTTGCGCACGGGGAAGCCAGCGGCATGGATTACTCTGGGCAGTGTTGCGAAACGCAGATCGTTCGTGTTCTCAAGCATCGTGACAAGGCACGGCAACGCAGTCTCGAGTACCTGAACGCCCCCTTCAGCACGGCGTTCGGCCATGATCGTGCGTCTGCCGAGGTCGATCTCGAGGATTCTCGACACGTAGGTAAGCAGTTGGATGTCCATGCGCGTCGCGATGCCCGGGCCGACTTGGGCTGTATCACCGTCGATCGTTTGTTTGCCTGCAAAGATCATATCCACTGAGCGTTCACTCGCGATCTGGCGGATCGCGGCGGCCAACGCATAAGAAGTGGCGAGCGTGTCGGCGCCGGCGAACGACCGGTCGGTGATGAGCACGGCGTCGTCTGCACCGTAGCTGATGCATCTACGCAGTGCGTCCTCGGCCTGTGGTGGTCCCATAGAAAGTATCGTGACCCATGCGTCGAAGCGGTCTTTTAGCCGTAACGCTTCTTCTAGCGAGAAGAGATCGTAAGGATTGACGATTGCCGGCACGCCTTGCCGCATGATGGTGTTGGTCACAGGGTGAACCCGAATCTGGGCAGAATCCGGTACTTGCTTGATGCAAACGACAATATGCATTGAGATTCTCCTAATCAGACGCCGCTGGGTGCCGACTGCGACGCGCACAGGCTTTTCAGGAAGACGACATGGCGGTCGGCGGCCTTCTAAAGACTTTAAACACTCGTTGTTCAGGGGGCGCGGATACAACGAAGTCGTCGCAGGCCTTCCGCAGCAAGCCGTGATAGATCAGCCGTCGTGGAGGGCGGCGCGTCGTCCTGTTGTTCGATGTACCGAAAGAAACGTTTCATGATGTGCAGGCGGTTCAACTTCACTATCCTTTTGTCGAGGGCAATGCAAAAGAGACGAGGAAATCCTCCATCGATGAAAATGGACGAAGTCTCGGATAAGTCCTTCCATGGGTTTGCTCCTCCTAAGTCCGTTTCTCGCTATGAGCGGCCTCCAGGACGCTCTGACTCGCGTGCTCCGTACCTCACTCAAAAAGCGGCGGAGATCGATTGCGGTAGGCGCCTTCTTATGTCGCGTGGCGAAGGCGCGGATGTGCGGCGGCAGTAGCGGCGCAAGCCGCTCCGATACCTTCAGGCCCGAAGCGTCATATGCGTCACGTTCGCATTGAGACCCAGAATGGTTGCCTAGCACTGTAGACCGTTGCCGGCAGACCTCTGCAGGATCGAATCCTTCGTAGGTTGCGACGTGTTTGGAAAGGCCGTCTGTGTGAATTCCCGCTTCGTGAGTAAAAATGCCTCGACCGATGATGCTTTTTCCAAAGGAGACGGCTCGGCCCGACGCATGTTCGACCAGCAACGAAATACCGGGCGGCGCGTTAGTGTCGACGCCGGTATCTCGTCGCAGAAGATGACGTGCTCCCATCACGACTTCCTCTAGCGCCGCGTTGCCGGCTCGCTTGCCTAGACCGTTGACGGTGGTGCTGGCATGTGTTGCGCCTGCTGCAAGGGCCGTTAACGTGTTGGCTGTGGCAAGCCCGAGATCGTCGTGCGCGTGGATTTCGATCTCGAGGTCCACGGCAACGCGCAGCGCCGCAATCGCCTGGTATGTCTTAAACGGATCCAGCACGCCGACCGTGTCTGCGAAACGCAAGCGTTGAACCCCTTGCTGCTGTGCGCATTGAGCCACTTCGATGACAAAGGAAGGATCCGCGCGCGAGGCGTCTTCCATGCCGAGAGAAATGGTTGCGCGACTTCCGATTGCTATGTCGACTATGCGGTCAATTTGACGCAGAACGCACGTACGGGACTGCTGCAGCTTGTGGCGCAGATGAATATCCGAAACAGGGATGGAGAGGTGAGCGATATCGGCATTGCAACGCAATGCCGCCGCGAGGTCGCCTTCGGTGAGGCGTCCCCAAACGACTATACGAGAGTCGAGACTTAAGCCGGAAATTTCCGCTATGCACGCCATTCCCTCGTCGCCCATTGCGGGAACCCCGACTTCGAGTTCCGTCACGCCGGCCTGAGACACGGCGCTCGCGATCGCGCATTTTTTCTCGGCGCGAAATGCGACTCCTGCAGTCTGCTCATCATCGCGGAGCGTCGTGTCATTGATAATTGGAAGATGCATGTCAAGTCTCTCCAGAGGAGTCGATTGCGCCGCAAACATCGTGCCAATGGGACGTTCCGGCCGGAGTATGGTTCTGTTTGAACCTGAAAGGCATCATGTCGGGATTCGGAGTACTTGGTGTGATAAGTCGCGTCGGGAATGTGCCATTCCCAACAGTGTCGCGCTTGAATCTGGCCGATCGGGTTATCGGCGAACGCGAAAGCGGTTGCTTTGATCGCGAGTAATTCAAATGAATAAGAACTGAGACACAGCGCCAGCGTGGCTGGACTACCCATGTGTCATGGTGACGGAGCACACGGCGATGCTCTCGGCTTCAAGTATCGTCCACTCGCACATCGTGCGTTTTCGCGATGGCATGGATTTCGCTGGGAGCAATGGCACACCCACCGTTCATTGCGGAGAGATACCATGCACGACTGCGCGAATGCCGGCGCTCTGATCTTGGCCGACGGCGCCAGAGTCACACACATCATGCCATCGGTGTCGGCCGCGGATCCACTTGCCGGATACGGCCGCCCTGATTCAAATGGCGCACCAGCCGGGTCAAGTTGCTGTTCGACCGACGCACCAGAGAACATCAATGCGGAGGTGTGGGAAAGGATCAGAGATCACCCGTGTTATTCGGAGGAAGCGCATCGCCATTATGCGCGCATGCATGTCGCAGTGGCGCCCGCCTGCAATATCCAATGCAACTACTGCAACCGAAAGTATGATTGCTCGAACGAGTCGCGGCCTGGTGTGGTATCAGAGAAGCTCGCGCCGGATCAGGCCGTGAAAAAGGTGATGACCGTCGCCTCGAGGATTCCGCAATTGACTGTCGTCGGGATCGCGGGCCCGGGGGATGCACTGGCCAATCCGAACAAAACGTTCGACACCTTTCGTATGCTTCGCGAACTCGCGCCGAAAATTAAGCTATGTCTTTCGACGAACGGCCTTTCTCTGCCTGACTATGTCGACGAAATTTGCGATTACGGCATTGATCACGTGACGATCACTGTCAACATGGTCGACCCTGTCATCGGCGAAAAGATCTATCCATGGATCTTTTGGGATCACAGCAGAGTCACGGGCGAAGAGGCCGCGCGAATTCTGCACGAGCGGCAGATGCTAGGGCTCGACATGTTGAGCGCGCGTGGCGTACTTACGAAGATCAACTCGGTACTCATCCCTGGCATCAACGACGAGCACCTGGTCGAAGTGAATCGTGAAGTAAAGAGGCGGGGTGCGTTTTTGCACAACATCATGCCGCTGATCTCGGATCCTACGCACGGCACGTATTTCGGTGGCCGTGGCCAGCGCGAGCCTACCGCTCGCGAGTTGAAGGCCGTGCAGGACGCCTGCATGGGCGGCGCGGCCCTAATGCGCCATTGCCGGCAATGTCGTGCAGATGCCGTAGGCCTTCTGGGCGAAGACCGCCATCACGAATTTTCGCTTGCAAGCATCGAACACATAGACGCCGTGGACAAGCTTGATCTTGGCAGTACACGTCAACGCCGCGTGGACGCCGCAAGCGATGGAGAGCGCGAGATGAAACATAAGACACGAAGCTTGTCAGGAGCGACCCAGGTGCTAGGCGATGTCGAGGTGCGGATTGCCGTTGCGACGAAGGGAGATGGGCTCGTCAACGCACATTTCGGCCACGCTTCCGAGTTCCAGATTTTCCAGGTCAGCGCCGCTGGAGCCCTCTTTGTCGCGCACCGCCGCGTGGGCGCCTATTGCCGCGGCGGCGATGGCGATGAGGATGACTTGCGGCAGATCGTACACGCGATCAACGATTGCCATGCTGTGCTGGTTGCAAAGATTGGCTTGTGCCCACGGAAGTCGCTATTAGAAGCGGGAATCGAACCCGTGGATATGTACGCCCACGAACCAATCGAAAAAGCCGCGCTTGCATGGCTCACCGATTATTGTGGCCGTCTCACGACTGGCGAAATTGACCACGCGGACCGCGGCGACGCGACAATCCCACAGATCGGGTTGACTAGGGTGGGAGAAGACGCCCCTGTTTGAGCGGCAGGTAGCGCAGTCGTCCTGACGTGCTCGGTTACACCGAAAATCATCACAAGGAGTGCATGGTATGGCCCTAAAGATCATTTCCTCCGCCTGCACTGGCTGCTCGGCTTGCGAGCCACAATGCCCAAACGTCGCCATCATCGAGAAAGGCGGCGTCTTCGCAATTGATCCGAGAAAATGTACCGTGTGCGAGGGGCAATTCGATAGTCCGCAATGCGTGGCGGCGTGCCCTGTGGACGGATGCATCGTGCCGGCCTAGCGCTCTGTTCCGCTTGCCTTGCGCAGTGTACCCGACGATTGTTCAATTCGACGATTTTTAAAGCATGTTGCCAAATTTTGCAGTGACACCCGCCGCCGAAGAGTTCCTTCACCGTATCGTGCGCTTTTCCGGTCTGCCATCCGGTGCGGGCGTTCGTATTTGTGTGAGTACTTGCGGTTGCTCCAGATACGAAGCCGAACTGAGCGCCACGGCCGATGCGCAGCCCGGTGATGAGACTACGGAGATCAATGGACTGCGGATTTTCTTGCCGGCAGAAACTCGGCTGTTGCTCGACGGCTTTACCGTCGACTTCGTCGAAACACAAGACAGGTGTGGCCTTGCATTCAACAACGGCAATCATGCATTTGGCGCCGCCGCGCGCGCGCGGCGGCGCAGGCGAGTTGAGCGTCTCGCGCATCGACGCGAGTGCGATCGGACGCCGACGTAACTCATTGCCACGGGAGGTGTCATGAAGCGTGCATCCCGGTATTTAAATGCGCTGGGCGTGAGGGACGTCGAGAGCGACGATGCAGTCGAACTTGCTTTTCCACCACGGTTCGCCGTTGGCGAGCGAGTGATTGCACGTGCCGTGATTCGTAACGACGGTACATACAACGGTAAGGCTATGGGGGAGCTGCTCGTGAGCCAAGGCGATGCCGGTTATGTCACTGCAATCGGCACGTTTCTGCAGCGGTTCTACGTCTATGCGGTTCACTTTTTCGAAGGAGACCGCCGCGTTGGAATGCGCGCGAAGGAGCTCTGCACGCTCGATCGCCTGCCGCAGGACGTGCTCGCCCAGCTGGGGAGGCGCGCCGACGCGCTTCGCTGGATCGGTTCGTGGCACGCCGATATGGAGAAGGAGAACTGCGCGCAGATGCCGACGCTAAGCGCTGAGCGCATTAGCGAGCCGTTCGATGATGGTGGACTCCCTTAACTCAGCCAGTTTGTGTGGGATAAGGCGGGATCGTACTGCGCACGTGCGGCATGTCCGCCGGTTGTTGCAGCCATACGTCTGGTGGCGCGAATCGCTTAACCAACCCGGGAGATATCAACGTGAAGGTCACAATCCGAAAGGATGACAATGGCGTATTCAGGGCCTATGTTCCGAAGAAGGATGTCGAGGAGCCAATCGTCTACATCGATGGAGCGCAGCTATGGGGTGGACGTATTACGCTTGCTAACGGCTGGGAGTTTCAGTTGCCCGAACTTGCGAGCGACACCTCGCTTCCGGTAACTGTCGAGGCGCGGCGCGTGTCAGGCGGGTGGGAATGACATGGGCCTTACTGTGGAACAGATTCATGCGATAACTGAGCTGGTTTGTACCGAACCGACGCTGCAGGAAGCCGCGGTAATTTGGCGAAAGCGCTATCCCGATGTGCGTATCATTCGGATCACCGCAGTCGAGTTAAGCGATGAGAAGCCCTTCCTCGAGTTCCGTGGTCGCCGGGTCTATCTAGCGACATGGACCGGCTTTTGCATTAATGTGACCACGGAGGCAGCGCAAGCGGATATGCTAATATTGGCAGAAGAGGCGTTTTGCGATGGCGACTGAAGAATTCGCACTTTGCGAGCTTGCATACCACACTACGGCGATCTAGTGTTTTCCCGGGCTTTTGAGTCGTTGGAGCGGTGGTCCGACGCTCGATTCGTTCGAGCTTACGGTCGCTCGGCGCAGCGATGCCGTTGTCGCGGTGAATCGACGCTCGGCAGCTCGATGACCCTGCGTGTGCTGGGCATCGGGCTGGGTGACGCAATTACCAGCGCACCCTGCACATCTCATCCCATAGATTGCACATGGAATTATCTTGGCCGGCTTAGGGCCTAGCCTGTATTTGCCGATATCAACTGCCTCGACGTGAGGAGGACAGTGCAGAATATCGGTGAGCGGACGTACGCAATTAGTCAGTGACGGCGAACGCTTGGCCTACGAATTGCAATACCGGTTTTCGGTCACGGGAAGGTGGGTTGACCGTCGGTGTCTCGCGGTTTTCGTGTGCCGTTTAAGGCTGGCTCCGGGTCAGCTCGCCGCCTCGTTCGGCATCGCGCACGTAGGATGCCTCGATGAACCAACTGCCAAACGCAACATGTGGAAACCTCGCTAGCGCGAGGCGTCGGGATGTTAGGCGGTGCTATGCATGCATCATAGAACAATAGGAATCACGCGCTCTATGCCGTCTTCACCTGCACTGTGTTCCGCCTGGGCCGCCAACGAAGACGTATCGGGTCCACCAACTTGGATTGTGGTTATCGGCGGAAATATAACCGCCATCTCCGTTGCTGAATGGACCGGCCGCGTGGTAGCAGGTCGATCGCACCGACAAGTGCGGATAATCCCAGGCAGCAGTGTCAGCGAGGTTGTAGTAGTAGAGGTTGCGCTGATAAGCTGCGTGGCCATATAGTGGGCTGTCCCAATTACCACTACCGGCGCCTGGCCAAGACGTAAGCCCAGTTGTTTCTGTACCAAACGAAATCAAGGTCGCGTTATGACTGTTCTGTCCGCCTTGATAGAACTCCGCGGGGTAGTAACCAATCGCCACGCCGTCACGAAAGAGCCACCAGTTCCCGTGTGCGTCGCGATGATATCCGGCACTGAACTCGTGCTGTTGACCGCCGGGAGAACTGATGTCAACTAACGCGCCCCCGAGTACCGCTTTCTCCGAAACCTGCACGAAATCCCCGCAGCTGTTGTTCCAGCATCCGGTGTTCACGTAGTTATCGGCGGTGCTGTAGATGAAGAAGTGCGGCAGATTGTCCCCAAACTTGGAAGGCGAGACTACCCAGCCAGTCTCTTCTGACTGTAAAGGGTTTGCACCGCCGGCTCTGTCTCCACCAATAATCCAGATCTGGGACAAACTAAAGAACTGACCCGCCGCAGCATCCACTTTCGGATTCCAGACATTGAACGTGACGTTGCCCCCGAGATTCTCGACGTTTTGCTCGAATGTCGCATATTTGTGTGTATAGGTATCCGCGGAGAGTAATTGACTCGCGATAAAGGGTGCATTCGCTGATTCGCTGCTTGACGGGAGCCTGGTCATCGGTGGAGGCGCCTTTCTGTGATATGCATCTACTGTCGTAAATCGACTAAGCTCTTCCAGTGTGACTCTATTCAAGGGGACGCTGCCCGTACCACAGCTTGGCGTATTCACGCCGTTTTGCAACTGTTCCGACGACCCTACCGATCGGCTGGATAAGTCACCGTTGAGGTTTGTCGCTGACGCTAACTGTGGAGGTGTTGCGATTTTCCTTATTTGATATCTCCGGACAGCAGGTTGCTCCATCACCGGAACGCAGTCATAGGTTTGGCCGTTCGCAATAAAGCTCCCTGAGACGTGTACTCCGTTGTAACGTTCAATAATCGCTTGGCGCATCACTTCGAAAGCAGACGGATCATTGACTTTGTAGGTGCGCGATATTGGAGGCTGATTGTCTGACTCAAGATGCGCCCCGGACCCTAGCCAAGGGTGACCAATAAAATCCTGAGCGGCGGCAGCTTTCGTGTCAGCCATGAATCTGTCAAATGATTCCATATGGGAATCCATGCTCTGCGAGTATGCGGGCATTGTCCATGTTGATATCCCGATCAGGAACGCAGAAGAGACATATTGAATTGTGTTTGCAAGTCTACCGAGTTGTTTCCCGTTGCGAGGATTTACAACGAGGAATTCTTGTGCACAGAGGTAAATAGACTGCGGCGACATATGATTTTCCTTGGACTTAACTTTTTTGCAAGCCAGATATGGAATGACAGGCGCCGGCTCATTGTGGCGTTTCAAGGTCGATTCAATAATTGCATGCGCTCAGCCGCGGAATAATTGCTCAAATGCCCTTCACGAGCGGCCTGGCGGCGTGCTGCCGTAATGAGTGCCTTGTTGCGTGGAGGGGCGGACGGTGCGCTGACCTGCTTATCCATCGCATTACTGCTACAGCGCGGACAAGACGCCACCGAATTGGTGCGTACAAGTGTCTCGAACCGAAAATTGCAGTTGCGGCATACATAGTCGTAAAGCGGCATGAGAAGTTTTCCTCAATGGGCAAGGTTGTGCGACGGAGCATCATCGGCGAAACGCGACGATTCGCACATGCCGTTTTTGAGTCGGTCTACCGTTAGCAGCAGCTGTAGTCCAAAATCCGTGGCCATGTCGAAAGCGGTTCGCCCATCTGGCGCGACCAAGCTGTTACTCGCACCAAGGGATATTAGCAACCACATGACGTCGACTCTGCCGTTGGCGGCTGCCTGCATCAGGTATGTGACGTCGTGCGCATTGGCATGATCGACATTAAGACCGGCACTGATCAACCGTAGAATCGGTCCGGGCGTTCCGCATAGACATGCGTACCATAGCGCATCGTTTCCGTTGTCGTCGAGCGCACTGACGGGTGCACCTTCGTCGAGCAACGCGGCGACGATACGGTCTTCCCCATGCATCGCTGCGAGCATCAGCGGCGTTATTCCGTCAACGCTGCAGGAATGGGCATCCGGAAAGTCGTGTGCCGACAGCCATCTAGCGACTGACGAACGTGCACGAGCTTGCAGACCCTCATCAGCGTGCGGGAGGCTTTGAGCGTTCCCTTTTCGACGTGCGGCATCATCGATTAGCAGTGCCATGGAAATTCTCCAGTTAGATTACGTGAGCGTTGTGATAGCTTGTGTGCATGGTGGATTCTTCATGAGGAAGCACCGCTGCGGAATGCAACCTAGACCGGTCTGTTTTCGTTAGGATCACGGACTGGGCCCATCAGTTCGAGTCCATGCGCGTAACTGATGGGATCGAAACACAAGTCGAACTTCGACCCGGCGTCGGCGACGGCGTCGAGTTTTCCCGCTGTGTCCTTTTTCTTCAGCTCTGCCTTGTCGAGATACAGGAGCTCAAGTATTTCGTTGTAGACCGTCGATTGCACGATAGGGAGGACATAGAATACTGCGCCCTGATAGTGCGCCTGATAGCGACTCGAGAGATCGATGTTGTCGCAGAACAGAAAGTACTTTCCGTTGGGCGAGAGTGCGTCTCCCAACACTTCGGCGACGTCTTTCAGATGTTCGAAGCTCAACAACCACCCCGCGAAAAATATGAGATGCGGGTTGCCGACGTCGGCCACTGCCATGACCTGCTCGCAAGACAGCTCTGGCGGGCGCGCTTCATCAGCGAGTTGCGGTCCGAAGCGCAGCGCGAGTTCGCCGCGAAAACCGATGCGCCGAGGTGTACTGGTGGGACCCTTGAACACTGCATTGAGTAAACGGCCCTCGAGTTGCAAGCGGGCGAAAACGGTCTGGTCAAGTTCCTTGTCAATAGTCATATCGTTCATTAGGTTCTCCTCTTAAGTTTGAATAACTTGTGAATTGGCAGTGACAGTTCGCAATCGGTCAAGAAGGATGGAGTTTCACTTGCAACTTTCGTACCACCACATCCCTCCCTCCCTCCCTCCCTCCCTTTCTGGCCCACTGCCATTGAGCGAGGTGGGCCGAAAATGGTGGTGAAAATCTGGTTTGCGACAACAACGCACGATTTGTCAGGAAGCCGACGCTGCGAACGTCGGTAGGCGCCATGCCGACATGTTTTCTCAAAGCGCGATGTGCATGGCATTTCAACGATTCTGGAGTGTTGGCATAGAAACTGCACTATAGCGATCCGCGCGGACACCATCCGGCCAATGCGTGACTCCACAGAAGAAGATCATATGGACACTGCACGCTGAGGACATGATCGCGGCTTTGCAGCCTTGATTGGCAACCTTGGTTTAATCCTTCTATCTCAATGGAGTACCACGATGGCTCAACTTCGGCAGATCGCATTCTACGGAAAGGGCGGGATTGGAAAATCGACCACGTCGCAAAACACGCTCGCGGCGCTCAGCGACCTTGGGCAAAAGATCCTCATTGTCGGCTGCGATCCGAAGGCAGACTCGACACGGCTGATACTGCACGCGAAGGCGCAGGACACAATTCTCTCTCTCGCGGCGGAAGCCGGCTCTGTGGAGGACCTCGAACTCGAGGATGTCATGAAGATTGGCTACAAAGACATACGCTGTGTGGAGTCGGGCGGTCCCGAGCCGGGTGTCGGCTGCGCGGGTCGCGGTGTGATTACGTCGATCAATTTCCTGGAGGAGAATGGCGCCTACGACGGAGTGGACTACGTCTCATACGATGTGCTGGGCGACGTGGTGTGCGGAGGCTTTGCAATGCCAATTCGCGAGAACAAGGCACAGGAGATTTATATCGTGATGTCAGGCGAGATGATGGCTATGTACGCTGCGAACAATATCTCAAAAGGGATTCTCAAGTATGCCAACAGCGGTGGTGTGCGTTTGGGCGGCCTCATTTGCAACGAGCGCAAGACCGACAAGGAACTCGAGCTTGCGGAATCGCTCGCAGCGATGCTCGGCACACGTCTGATCCACTTCGTGCCGCGCGACAACGTCGTGCAACATGCGGAACTACGCCGCATGACTGTGATCGAGTACGCGCCAGAGAGCGCACAGGCCGGCCAGTATCGTGCGCTTGCAGAGAAGGTGCATAACAACGCCGGCAATGGCGTGATCCCAACGCCGATCACGATGGACGAACTCGAAGATCTCCTGATGGAAAAAGGAATCATGTCGCAGGTCGATGAGGCGAAGGTTGGCAAGACAGCGGCTGAGCTGACCGCTTGACGGCTGCGGGGATGACGGTTGCCGTGCGGCGTACGGCAACCGATCCCGGCGATCCCATTTCTCCACTTATGGATATGTAATGACCGAAACGGTTGAAGAACGTAAGGCCGCTCACAAGGCTCTCATTGACGAAGTGCTGCGAGCTTACCCGGAGAAGATGGCCAAGCGGCGGGCCAAGCATTTATGCACTTTCGAGCAGGGTAAGCCGGACTGTGGGGTGAAGTCCAACATTAAGTCGTTGCCTGGTGTGATGACGATTCGCGGCTGCGCATATGCCGGTTCGAAGGGCGTGGTCTGGGGGCCGATCAAGGACATGATTCACATCAGTCACGGACCAGTCGGCTGCGGCCAGTATTCGTGGGGTTCGCGCCGCAATTATTATGTCGGAACAACCGGAGTCGATACGTTTGTCACAATGCAATTTACTTCTGACTTTCAGGAGAAGGACATTGTGTTCGGTGGCGACAAGAAACTCGACAAAATCGTCGATGAGATTCAGGAGCTGTTTCCGCTCAACAGAGGCATATCAGTTCAAACCGAATGCCCGATCGGTCTGATCGGCGATGACATCGAGGCAGTTTCGAAGAAGAAGAGCGCACAGTATGGCGGGCACACAATCGTACCCGTACGCTGCGAGGGATTTCGCGGCGTATCGCAGTCGCTTGGGCATCATCTCGCAAACGATGCGATTCGCGATTGCGTGTTCGACCGTGTCGATCCGAATAAATATTCCGCGCTCGAGTCAACTCCGTACGACGTTGCGATCATCGGTGACTACAATATCGGTGGCGACGCATGGTCAAGCCGCATTCTCCTTGAGGAGATGGGTTTGCGCGTTATTGCGCAGTGGTCGGGCGACGGCACGCTCGCTGAACTGGAGAATACGCCGCGCTCAAAGCTTAACCTGCTCCACTGCTACCGGTCAATGAATTACATAAGCCGGCATATGGAAGAGAAGTATGGTGTCCCTTGGCTCGAATACAACTTTTTTGGTCCCACAATGATTGAAAGGAGCTTGAGAGAGATTGCGAGCCGATTTGACGACACGATCAAGACCAAGGCCGAGAAAGTGATCGCCAAATACCGTCTGCTCACGGATGCGGTAATCGCGAGATATAAGCCACGCCTCGAGGGTAAGAAAGTGATGCTTTTTGTAGGCGGCCTTCGCCCGCGCCACGTCATCGGGGCGTACGAAGACCTCGGCATGGAAGTCATTGGCACAGGCTACGAGTTTGCCCACAACGATGACTATCAGCGCACTACGCATCACATTCACGACGGCACGCTAATTTACGACGACGTGACCGGCTACGAATTCGAGCGGTTCGTCGAATGCATGCGGCCGGACCTCGTAGGTTCAGGAATCAAGGAAAAGTACGTCTTTCAGAAGATGGGTGTTCCTTTCCGCCAGATGCACAGTTGGGATTATTCAGGACCGTACCACGGCTACGACGGATTCGCGATCTTTGCGCGCGACATGGACATGGCAATTTCGAGTCCTGTCTGGAATCTCTCCAAGTCACCTTGGAAAAAGGCAGCTTGAGCCAGGTGGCCCCGTTGGCGGTACGGCCGTGTCGCCGGACGGCTCTTCAGGAAATCGATTCAGGAGCGAGTCATGCCCCAATCAAGCGACAAAATTCTCGATCACGAACTGCTCTTTCGCGAGCCGGAATATCAGGCGCTTTTGCGAAACAAGAAGCAACATTTTGAGTTTAACCATCCTGGTGAGGCGGTGAGAGAGGTTGCCGAATGGACAAAGACTGAAGACTACAAGCAGAAAAACTTCGCGCGCGACTCGCTAACCATCAATCCAGCGAAGGCCTGCCAGCCTCTGGGGGCGGTATTTGTGGCAAACGGCTTTCATAAGACACTGCCGTTCGTGCACGGCTCTCAGGGCTGCGTGGCCTATTATCGCTCACACTTTTCGCGGCACTTCAAGGAGCCGACGTCGTGCGTGAGTTCGTCAATGACCGAAGACGCGGCGGTTTTCGGGGGTCTCAATAATATGATCGACGGTCTGGCGAATGCATACAACCTTTATAAGCCCGAGATGATCGCCGTATCGACGACCTGCATGGCAGAGGTCATCGGTGACGACCTCGATGCATTCATCAAGAATAGTAAGCAGAAGGGAAGCGTTCCGCAAGACTACGACGTGCCGTTCGCTCATACGCCCGCGTTTGTCGGCAGTCATGTGACGGGTTACGACAACGCTCTACTGGGCATTCTCAAACACTTCTGGGACGGCAAGGCCGGTACCGCAACACCACTCATACGTGTGCAGGACGAGAGTGTAAACTTTATCGGTGGCTTTGACGGTTTCGTGGTGGGCAACATCAAGGAGGTTCGACGTATCTTCGATCTGTTCGGCGTGAACGTCAACATCATCTGCGATCCTTCCGACACATGGAACACACCAACGGATGGCGAATTCCGCATGTACGAGGGTGGGACCACGAAGGAAGAAGTTGAACGTGCCCTGAATGCGAAAGCAACGTTCATTTTTCAAGAATATTGCTGCGAAAAGACGGCGAAGTATATCGCGGAACACGGCCAAGAGGTAATTGTGCTTAATTCGCCAGTCGGCGTTTCTGGTACCGACCATTTCCTCATGGAGATATCGCGTGTCACGGGCCGACCGATTCCGCCTGAACTGGAAAGGGAGCGGGGGCAACTCGTTGATGCAATGGCGGACAGTCAGGCTATTCTCCATGGCAAACGCTATGCGCTCTACGGCGATCCCGATCAGATGCTAGGTTACACGCAATTCCTGCTCGAGCTCGGTGCAGAGCCGGTGCATGTTGTGTCGACAAACGGTAACGACGGCTGGGCCGAGAAGGTCAAGGCGTTGTTGGACGCGTCGCCATACGGTGCGGGATGCAGCGCCTATCCGAAGCGCGATCTCTGGCATCTGCGCTCGCTGCTATTTACCGAACCAGTCGATTTCCTGATCGGCAACACTCATGGGAAATACTTGGAGCGTGATACGCGAACACCGCTAGTGCGACTCGTGTTTCCTATTTTTGACCGGCACCACTATCACCGTTTCCCGACGTGGGGATATGAGGGAGGATTGCGCGTTCTATTGGCACTACTTGACGAATTCTTCGAAAAGCTCGATGCAAGTACAATCGACATTGCAAAGACTGATTACAGTTATGACATTGTTCGCTGATGACAGAATGATTGTTGCCTAGACTTGGTTTGCCCAGCCCCTCGACGTGGGCGATCGTGCGCGGCCGCTCGGCGGATCGCGGTCCGCACGATTTTTTTACTAGTTGTCCACAGCACGCGGGTATGGCCGCGCTCCGTAGTCCGATTAGCAACTATCCTCTAATCTCACTGTGTCATAAAAGATGTTTGCGGAAAAGAGATACCTGGTAGTATTGAATAATACAAACTTTGGGCGACCGTGATGAGAGAAGACGTCGACGAATTTGACGCGTATCTGAACCATCTGGCGCAGGCGTTGGGGCACGCCGATCGCCATGCCGGCCTCAAGGGTTACTGTTCGGGTCTGGTAATGCCGTTGTCAGGCAAGAGCGTCGAGCCGATGGCTGCGCATATCGACCCCCTTCACGCGAGCGCGAAACACCAGTCACTCCACCACTTTGTGGCCAAGGCAGAATGGTCTGACCGGGCGGTTCTGCAGCGGGTACGCGAATGGGTGATGCCCGCGTTGGGCTTGCACGCTGCGGAAGAGGCCGGCTATTACTGGATTATTGACGACACGGGCTTCCCGAAGAAAGGCAAGCATTCAGTCGGCGTAGCGCGGCAATACTGCGGGCAACTGGGCAAACAAGATAACTGCCAGATCGCCGTGAGCCTGTCGATCGCGACGCAACGCGGCAGCCTGCCGATCGCTTGGCAGCTGTATGTCCCCAAGGAATGGATCGACGACCGGGAACGAGCGCATCGCGCGGGCATTCCTGACGATCTCGCCTTCGAGACCAAGCCACAGATTGCGCTGGCCCAGCTTCGCGAGGCGATAGCATCCGGCATTGCGCCGGGCATTGTGCTCGCTGATGCCGGCTACGGCGACGAAACCGCTTTCCGGGAAAGCATAACTGAACTGGGTTTATTGTACGCGGTAGGGATCCGGCCGGGCACCTCTGTGTGGGCGCCAGGTACGGCGCCGCTTCCACCCAAGCCCTGGAGTGGCCTCGGTCAGCCACCGAAATTGTTGCGTCGTGCGCCCGGCCATAAACCGCTCGTGGTGAAGGAACTTGCCATGCAATTGCCCATGAACGCGTGGCAAACCGTAACCTGGCGGGAGGGCAGCAACGCAGCACTTTCCTCACGCTTTGCCGCCGTGCGGGTTCGTCCCGCACATCACGACTATTGGCGAAGTACCGTTCGCGACGAAGAATGGCTGCTTATTGAATGGCCTGATGGCGATACGGAGCCGCTCAAATACTTTCTCACTACCGCCCCCGAGCAGGCGACCCTCGAGCAGCTTGTGTTCGTGACCAAAATGCGCTGGCGCATCGAGCGCGACTATCAGGACCTGAAGCAGGAGTTCGGGCTCGGTCATTATGAAGGACGAGGGTGGCGTGGCTTTCACCACCACGCCACACTGAGTATCGCTGCGTATGGATTTCTGATGGCTCAGCGACTCAGCATGCAATCAGATGGACGTGGTAAAAAAAACTTCCTTGAACGCGCGCTGCCTGCCCTTCCCTCGGATTACATCCCCCGGGGTAGCCCAGCGCGCTCAACGCCACGTTCCTGATTCCATTACTACGTTGCGTATCCTGCTTGGACAAAGGCTCATGCAACGATGGCACTCTTCCTGTACAACAATAGAGCACGCAACTGTTTTTGTGACACAGTAGTACTAAAAGCCCCTGCTGGAAGTTGTAAATCTCGATGAATTGACTTGATGCAATGAAAGAGAGCAGGGGAAGTAAGCCCTACTGGTGTAGAGCGGGATTCGCGCGCTCATCTTCTCCGAGGAGCACGCAAACGGACGCGTCTGACACAGCCCTCCGTGGACGAATACGACGCTAGGTGTCCGCCTGGACATGGTTCTTGAGCTGGGCGAGAAGAACTGGAAGCTCCGCCCGTTCGCCACGTCGATCCCGATCAATTTGATCGCCGTGAAGTTTGTTGCGATTTCGAACCGTCGTCCAGGACTGAGGTGCAGCTGCCTATTTCCGGCGAGTTGAGCGGCCGTTTTGGTGAAGTCGACCAGGCTAGGGGGAGTGCGGCGTAGAGTTCAATTCTACCGCGACTGTTCGAGATCGGACTAGGCGCGTCATTCTTGCACATCGAATCGCCTCTTCGCTGCAAGCTTGGGAGCTCAATGGATGCTCAGTTCGTATCGGGAAGCGTGGGCGATTTGAGCCGGGCGCGCCAGTGCTTGGGGGAAATTGGTTGGTAATGATCGAGTACCGCGTGCCGGCGTGATTGTCGCTTCAATACCTCAAATAGCCGGGCGAAGCCCACGTAAAGCACGGAAAGGCACGTGTCGGCAAGTCTGCTGGCCGAAGGCGCAGGCAAGCAGTCTTTTCCGGCGCCAGTGGCCCTGTCAGGATCAGGTTCTGTGCATTGCGGATCCAATCAAAGCTGGCGAGCGACGAGACCCTTGTCGAGTCCGCGGCTCTTGCCGATAGCGTCTGGCATCGAGATTGAACCCGGTACGCGTGTGCGCACCACGGTATGGCGTCAATCCAGCGCAGTTGCGACTGGTGCTCCGCAGGCTGATGCCAGCATGATTGCTTGCCCAGCGGTACTCACATATGGCTGGGCAACGGGTGTTAGGTGACTGAATGAACCCGTAAGTGCGTTCATTCTGGTACTGTTGATACCAGCGCGCAAACCAACCTAGGCTTGCACGACTCTCATTGCATTCGGTGGTCCGCGCGTCGCCGCTTCACCATCTTGTTCTGCATCGAGACCACGTGCATACGATGTTAGCGCGGACATGAGGAAAATGATTCACTTCGGCCGCAGGATGTTGATGCGATCGGACTTTCAATCACGAAGCGCGGAAGCGGGGTATCTTCCTCATAGTCGATCTGCGTGCCGATAAAATAACGTAGGTTAGTCTCGTCCACGAACACAGTGAGGCCCTGTGTAAGCACCTTCGTGTCGGAATCGCTTACGGAGTCAACCAGGACAATAAAATATTCCGGCTGTCTTCCCGCATGAAATTCGGCACGCAGTCGAATATAAAGCGGCGCTTCGTGGCTCTGCGCGACAAGCTCGGCGGCTTCTTTTGCTGCTCGGGCCGTGAACGTAAAAAATTCACACGCGGGTTCTGTCGATATGCTTGATCGTTGGGAGATCATAGATTTTCCTGGAAAATTAATAGAGAACTATATCCGTCTCTACAATGTGAATCTGCACGAGGAAGGAAAGCAAGTACTGCGCCACATCGCCTCGCAATACTATCGCTCAGGTACGGAATTAGATTGCTGAGGTGAGTGTGCAAGAGTGAAGCAATGCGCGGAACGGCAAGGTGGAGATCTCCTTGCGCCATAGCAAACAAGTGAGCGAGATCCGCGGCGCGAGCCTTGCGACTCATCGCGAGTCGATACACGTTCTCTTTAACCAGTTGAAGTTTGCGATCTTGGACGTCTACATTCGACGTTAAACTAAGTTTATCCTATACACAGAGAAACTAGCGCCACGCTCGGGAAACGCAGGCGGAACAACGGCGCGAAGTTAGCAGAAATAGAATGGTTGGCGCAGGCGACTCTCGCTTGGGGAGAGCGAGTTGCACGGATAACGCATGAAACAACGATACATTTTTCGGATGACATCTAATTCTTCGGATGGGAGATGAGTGAAATGAAATTGATAGAGCATCCAGTCGTCGCCCAGAAGGGCATAGCCGTCTTGGATTCCGTAGACCGCGCGATCCTCAGACACTTGCAGCAAGACGCCTCGCTATCGATTGTCAGCCTTGCAGCGAAAGTGAAACGCAGTGCTCCTGCGTGCCTGCGGCGTGTGGAACGACTCAAGGAGACGGGACTGATACGAAGAGTCGTCGCACTGCTCGACGCGAAGGCTCTAGGCGCGGGCATGTTCGCCGTAATCGGGATCGTGCTGGACGGCTCGACGCCCGAGGCGTTTGCCTCATTCGAGAAAGCGGCGCAGAAGGTGTCTGGCTGCGTAGCGTGCCACGCAGTGAGCGGGAGGTTTGACTATATCTTGCTCGTTCGAGCACGCGGCAACGAAAGCTTCAACCGGTTGCATGCTGCACAAGCGTTGCACCTGCCGGGAGTACGGGAACTGCATAGCTTCAAGGTGTTAAAGGAAGTCTTATCGACGCAGGCGATACCACTGTAACCGCAAACGCTTGGAAAGGTAGTCTTGACCTGTGTCACTCATCAGACAGGTTCTAGTCGTAACCAAACGTCACGCTTCGAATCGCCCCGCTGGCTTTCGCAGACCAAACTCGTGACGGATAAACTATTGACCTATCCGGCGACCAAGTCCGTTCTTAGTGGCCCGAGCAGACTGAGTTGCGCCAGCAACGTCCCAACTCATGTTCAGTAAAGTTTCGCCGGCAACCGAAGCGGACTGGATGCGCTTCGCGCAACGCGCCACGCTGTCACAATCCAGACAATCCCGACGATTCAGACAAAGGCAACGTGAGACCGGCCCCCCTGTTACGGTGATCGGGAATGGCGATGCATGCCACAACACCTTCCAGGTTTAGGTGGGACAGGCACGGACCTTGCGTGCCGTCGGCCGCTAAGTTAGAAGGCGCAGACAAGTTAATACCTTTCGTCAATTTGAAAGCGCTTAACGATGGCATATAAAACTCGCCGCCTCGCTACGCACGGCTTTGCGGCCAACTTTGTCATGCGGAGCAACAACATGAAAGTACTGATCGATAAACTGCACCGGCTTTCGTCGGCTGAGGACTTCTTCCGATTCTTCGCCATCTCATATGACGACAAGGTGGTGGACGTAAGTCGATTACATATACTAAGGCGTTTCTTCCAGTACATCAGACAGTCGGAGGACCTGTCCGCGGATCACGACGCAACCTTATTCTTGGTTTATCGAAATCTCCTGCTGAAAGCGTACAACGACTTTGTCATTTCCACGCCCGCTGAGCAAAAGGTGTTCAGAGTTCTTCAGGAAGCCGACGGAGAGCGTCATATCTCTCTTGATAGCCTGCGTGAATCCCTGCCGGCTCGGGCTAACAATTGAAGTTGGTGAGCGAGTCATATTGGTGCTTGTCTGAGTCGTCACGATGCGACTCATCGCTTGATGCACGTTGTGAACTTCGGTTGACTTGTCTTTTGAACATCTGCCGGGAGTGGTCCATCAGCAGCCTCAAGTCCGGCTGGCGAGCGGATAGGAGCGGTTTCGATGCTTTCATTGCCGTCTTCGTCCCCGCACGTCATTTCTGTTGGCGGAACAGCGCTTTACACAACTCATAGCGGAGCTTATGCGTCTGGAACGATGGGTGGAAGAAGGAGTCCTGTGGGCGACAGGGGGCGGCACTCGCCCCTACGGACCAATGCCGCCGTGGCAATCTGCGCTAAGGTCCTCTGCGGGTCCATCTGGGCGCGGCGTGCCCGACATTCCCTTTGATGCAAAGGCGGAAACTGGGGCGCTTATCTACGGCACGGCAATGCCTCGCCGTTTGGCGGAACAAGCTTGGCCTCACCGAGATTCGTCGGGCTCTTCGCTCGCTTGCTGTCAGCCAGTGACAATACATTCGGTTTCCCCGGCGCATCGATATATAAGACTGCGGCCGCTAATCCGCCGGCGTTTCACGATGTAGTCAAAGGTAACCACGGCTTTCTGGGTCACGGGTACCGCGTCGGCCTAGGCTGGGATTATCCGACCGGTTGGGGAAGTATTGATTTCGCGGGGGGCAGGGATCGGTGCCAGCGAACGTGCCTTGCGCGGCTCCGGAGTGGGCTTCTTCGGCACGTTCAACGGGAACAGGAAAAGCATTGCGGTCGATGTGAAAGACCCGCGTGGCGTGGAAATCGTCCACAAGCTGCTTGCCGGGGCTGCGGTGTTCAGCGAAAACTTCAAGAGTGGACAAGCTAGGCCTCGGGTATGTCGCGCTTTCCAGGGTCAATCCACGTCTCGTCTATGCGTCGCACAAGGGGTTTCTGCCCGGCCCGTACGATCATCGCACCGCGCTCGACGAAGTCGTGCAAATGATGGGCGGACTCGCTTACATGACGGGGCCCGAGGGCAGACCGCTAAGCGCCGGGACGAGCGTCAACGACATCATGGGCGGTATGTTCGGCGCAATGGCGGCGCTGGCTCAACGCGAAGGCACGGGCCGCGGTCAGGAAGTGCCTAGCGCGCTGTTCGAGAACAATGTGTTCCTCGTGGCCCAGCACATGATGCAGTTTGCCGTGACGGGCCAGGCCGCGGCGCCGATGCCGAACCGCATTTTCGCGTGGGCTGTCTACGACGTGTTTTCGGTCAAGAACGGCGAGCAGATTTTTTGGTGGTGGTCTCCGATACCCAATGGGCACTGTTCTGCGACGCTTTCGGGCTCGCCGAGGTGACTTTGCCGTCCGATGCCAGTGGCGCAGGGCGGCCCATCGAGACGAGGACGCCGCTGCGGCCCTTGACGCTCGGCGGCGAGCGCTTGCAACTGCGCGCGGGACCGCCCTCACTGGGTCAGGACACGCGAGCGCTTCTGATGGGTCTCGAATACAGGCCGGAGGATGTGAGGCAATTGACCGAGTTCGGTGTCCTCAAGTGTGCGTACAGGCAGCCTGGCGATGCGTCGAAGCCTTCGGCGAACGAACTCGCCAGCGCCTGAAGCAGCCACGTAACACGAAAGACACATGGAATCATCGAGCCGCGGAAGCAGGAGAGGCCGCCGCGCGGAGAAACGACATGACATCCATCTCATCAAACATCGCAACGGCAGCGCGTTCGCGTCCGCTCATGTGCAGTCCGCGGTCAGGAAGGCGGCGTGGCGTTTCATTCCGCTGATCGCGCTTGCGTACTTCTTCAACGACCTGGATCGCACGAGCGTCGGTTTCGCGGCGTTGACGATGAATCGCGATCTTGGTTTGACCGCCACACAGTTCGGGTGGGGCGCGGGCATCATGTTCGCCGGGTACTGCGTGTTCGAGGTTCCGAGCAACCTGGCGTTGTACCGCTTCGGTGGGCCGCGCTGGCTCGCGCGAATCGTGATCACGTGGGGCTTCTTCGCAGCGGCAACAGCGCTGGCCGTGGGCCCAAAGAGCTTTTACGCGATCCGGCTGCTGCTGGGCATCGGCGAGGCCGGCTTCTGGTCTTTCGATCGTGCTGGGTATCACGACCTTGCTGACCTTTTCCCTCTACGCCTTCGGTCGCGGAGATTAAGAATGGAGCCACGTCCCTCGTTCCGACGCCCTCAGGTCCTCGGCGCTCTCGCAACATCGATGTTGTTGCCCGCTATCAGCGCGCGTCTTGCATTTGCAAAAGAGGAAACGCATTCCGTGAGTATAACCAACAACTAGCTGCCCCGTTAGTGCCGACTGGCTCGCCTCCGGTGGCGAAGGGGCGCTCGAACCCGATATGCCGATCATCGACGCGCATCATCACTTTTACGAACGACCGGGCTGGACCTACCTTCTCGACGAGTACCTCGAGGACGAGCGCACGGATCATAACATCACCGCCTCCGTGTTCATGCAGGCGCTGACACGGTATCGCGCCTCGGGTCCGGAGTCGTTGCGCCCGGTCGGCGAAATCGAATACGTGGCTGGCGTCACCGCGGCGTTGCAAGGCGGCAAGCCACAGGTAGCGAAAGGTATGATCGGCTACGCGGATCTTCGACGGGGCGCGGCGGTGCGCGATGTTCTCGAAGCGGAACTGCACGCCGGCGATGGCCGGTTCTGTGGCATTCGACATCTCGTTACATGGGACGCGGACCAGACACTCGCCAATCCCTTTTCGGCGCCGCCGCGAGGGCTGCTGCTTGACCCCGACTATCGGGCGGGCGTTGCACAACTGGCTCCGCTGGGCCTGTCGTACGACGCATGGCTATTCTTTCCGCAATTGCCGGAGCTGTTCGACATGGCAAAGGCCTTTCCGGATACGCCTTTCATCATCAACCATTGCGGCGGTGTCGTCCGCATCGCGTGCTATGCGAATCAGCGCGTGGAAGTGTTCGATGCCTGGTCCCGTTCGATGCGCATGCTCGCCGGGTTGCCGAATGTTTATGTGAAGCTTGGTGGCCTCGGCATGCGTATGAATGGCTTCGCGTTTGAAAAGGGCGAACGTCCGCCGTCATCGGATGAGCTGGCGCACGCGTGGAAGCCTTGGATGCATACGTGTATCGAAGCGTTCGGTGCGGAGCGCTGCATGTGCGAGAGCAATTTCCCTGTCGATAAAGGATGCCACCCATTCAGAAACGGTTGGAACGCTTTCAGGAAATTGACTGCGCAAGCTGGCGCCGATGAGCGCGAAGCACTGTTCCAGGGAACGGTGAGCAAGGTCTACTGCCTTACGTAGCGCGGCGGATGCCTGCCGCGTGGACGGACACGCTGCGCTAGTAGTGGAACGGATTGAGCGGATTTGATGAGCAAATCGCCCGGATCGAGCGACGTATGCGCGAGTGGAAAAAGGAAGACAGGAATGTCAAGAAGGCATTTCGCGGCGGGCGCGAGTGTGCTGCCTGGACGGGGGACTGGTGCCAAACAGGTACTGTTTCCGGCACGGAAGCTAGCATGCAAGACGATAGCACGTTGTATGTAGGGCGCGACGTTCATAAGGATTCGATCATGGTTGCCTATGCGGTCGGTATGAGCGATGTGGAACTGCTCGGCAAGATCGGCACGTCACAGATGGAAGATGATCGCTTATGCAAACGACTGCAGTTCAAAGCGACGCGCATCCGCATCGTCTGCGAAGCAGTTCCACGCGGCTATGGCCTTTGCCGGCGACTGATGCAGAAGGCCTCGACATGTTGTATGTGCACCATCGCTCATCCCGCGCAAACCAGGCGAGCCCGTCAAGACCGACCGGCGTGACGCCATCAAGCTGGTGCGTTCGCTGCGAGCGGGCGATCTGTCCGCGGTGCATGTGCCATGCGGTGGAAGATGAAGCGTGTCGCGATCTGGCCAGTGCTTGGTCATCGGCGCGAGAAGACCTTAAACAGCTGCGATGCGGGCTGAAATCGTTCCTGCTCCAGCATGGTGTGAACTACATTGGACGTGCGGATTGGGGGCCGAAACACCGACGCCGCTTGAGCAAGCGCAAGTTCGACAGCGGCTGGCGTTCAATGAACACCGCAACACGATCGAGGATCGCCTAGCGCAATGCGAACGGCTGGAAACCGCGTTCCGTGATGGTGGCGATTGTTTCAGTCCGGTCCATCAGCATTTCGCTCTCAAGCGACGCGTCCTACGTGCCCCACTTTATCGCAAACAGCTTGCCGGCGCGCATTTATTCATTGGGGCCACAAGATTGCGGTGCGATCGAGCCGGCATTCGGTCACATGAATGCCGGCGCAAGTTCGATTTGTTTAATGACAAAGCGACCGGAAGCCAGTCCATCCCAGAAAGCTTACTTTGCGCGATCCGTTACATAGTAGGACACCGGTGCATCAATAATCTCATGAGCTATGCCAGTCACCATTCCATTTGCAGAAGCCTCATCTGGACTGAGAACCTTTCTGTTATTTTCACTGTAAATCATTGAATTTATTTCCTTGCCGTTCAGGTTGGTGCAACTTCTGTAGATATCTGAAAGCATTTGCTTGACGGTATCCAAATTTTCCGTGGCAACATTGAGCTGATCCGGCTGAAACCTGTTGCTCAGGTCTATGCTTGGCGGGTGCAGAATAAAGCGTCCCCCAGGAAAGGAGAGGCGATCCTGAGCGCCGCAAAACATCATCGTAGCAGCCGACATCACCGTGGCTAAATTAACTGTTATTACCGGAACCCTCGAACTCTGGATGGCGCGGTAAGTAATATACCCCGCGTCCGTATCTCCACCACCGCTGTCGATGTATAGATAGATCGATTTTAGCTTCGGGTACTTCGCGTTCAACTCGTCCAGCGCCGCTATCAAGTCATTCGCCTTTTGAATTGTAACGGGCCCTGTATAGAATATTTTGCTATTCAATACGTCGTATCTTCGATCCGCTTCCGGGATAACTTTTGAGAGACAAGCATAGGCCGGCACCCCATAAAGAAAAGATAGCAGCAACGTGCCACGAATAATAATTTCACAAAGAACTCTCATATTTTTCCTATTTGGAAAGGAAATACTGATTAATTAGCCCGTCGCTTATGTCGGAGCAGCCGGACGGATCCTATAAACGATAGACATCGACACGCCCAGGGAAACTTGCCGCTTGGCTCGGGCTCACGCCGCAACATCATTCATTCGGAGCAAGGGCTAACCGGGATCACCAAGCCACGACACCGATACATTTGCTCGAAGCGTGCCGCCTCCGTGAGCCCGCTGCCGATGGTCTTGGCTTAGGTAATCGTGCAGATGGGTGCATACAATCGCCGAAGCTGCAAGGATTGTCCTCATGATCTAAAGCTCCGCTCTAGGTGTTGTTACGTTTGACGTTCCCCAAATTGTCGGAGCGGGCGGGCTTCCGACGACACTTCCTTCATTCAAGGCCTATTGACTCACAGTCGGATCGAACGCCGGAATTCGCGCGTGGCTACCTTCGCGCGTGCGCTAGCTCCGCGTGCGTCCGGCAAGACGGCGCACCATGCTGTTATGGCGTCAATGGCAAGCGGCTCCCATTTGTGCACCCACGCACGCAGCACGGCGTGATTGCCTTCCTGTTCGATGGCCATGCGAACGAGCTCCCTGGCCCAACGCCGATGCCGCTCGGTGTCAATGAGCTGCGCATCGGTAAGAAGGCCGAGTAGGGTATCGCCGTTTTGGCGCGCCGTGACGCCGAGGCCGCGCAATACGGTCTCTTCCACTGCCGGGCGTACCACGAGATTTAGCGCGACAAAGCATTCAGCCCAGTCCCACGCGGTGAGTGCTTCTTCAACTAGTTTTCGCCAGCCCTGCCAAGGCGGGTCGAGTTCCCAGCGGCGCCGCTCATCGCTGCCGAAGCCGAGGTCCGCAAAAGTCAGGGACAGTTCTTTGGTGCGATACGCGGTGTGCGTGAGCCAGCGCAGAGAGTCAGCGGTCTGGTATGCGGCACAGTTGGAGATCGTGGAAGCGGGGGCCATCTGGACCAGATACGCCGAGCCCATCTGCAGCGCATGAAACAGGAAGCGAGCGGGGGTATAGACGCGTGCGAGCGAGGCCGCCCATGGCCGGGCGAGTTGGGCGTCGTGACCGCGCGTGGAGAACTGGTCGAGGAGACCATATACGTAAGTTTCCTGACCATCCTGCAGCAGGTTGTACGTGCGATAGACGATCTGGTCTGGATCACGAAATGCGTTCCAGTCGGGATGTCGCAGCGGCGAGGCGTTGCGGTTGCGCTTGAACCATTGCGCCATTTCGAAGTTAGGGTCCAGTTCGAAGGGGGCGTCGGGGTTGTCGGTGGTATAGTGCAAGTTCGTCGAGACGATCTCATACTCGCTTGGCTTGCGCCGCCGCGCGGCTAGATGGCTCCATGTTTTCAGCGGCTTGAGGACTTCGGGCTCAGTCATGCTCGTCTCCGGTTAAAGCGTTTTCTCGTAGTAAAATCGCACGTAGCATTCGGTTGTTTCGATGCGGCCTGAAAACGAGCTGAGGCTGACTTCCAGCTCGCACATCATGAACGGTCGGCCAAGCGTTTCCTCAAGCGTGGAGCGGCGGAGGATCAGTTCGCCATCCGTATCGATGCGCACATACGCGAATTTGTCGTCCACGCGGATCGTCTTGCCGGGGTTGTCTTCGTGCGCGGCTTCGATGACGCCCGCCGTAATGCTGCCCGCACGAAGCACGGGACCCACGCGGTTGTTGCGGTAAGCCAAGGCGGTGGTTTCGATGGTCATGATCGGTTCTCTGTGACGTTCAGGAATGGGCAAAGAGGGTTTCAACGCTGCCCACCGCAACGAGAACGTCTTCGCCCTCGATCTTTGCGGGGTATTCGCGAAGCCGGGAGTCGCCAGGATTGATTCCTTTGCCGGTATTCACGTCGAAGGTCCATTGATGCGCGCGGCACATCAGCACGCGGCCGTCGAACTTTCCTTCCCCGAGCGGAATCGCCTGATGCGGACAAGCGCCCCGAAAGGCGTGCGGCTCGCCGCCTTCTGAGTTCACCACCACAATCACGCGGCCATCCACCTCCGCTTCGATCATCTCGCCTGCCCAAAGGTCGTCGAGCGTGCAGACTTTCTGGTACTTCATTTCGACCTCATTCGTCGCAAAAGATGAATTCGAGCGTTTCCATCGGCTTGATATCCGTCTCGCCGAGCTTTGCGTCGCGCGCGTACAACTGCCCGGCGCCCTGGCGCCGCACGCGCACAACCTTGTCAGGCCGTGGGATGACGCGTCGGCCCACGGAATGGAACGCGGCGGCGGCCGCAACTTCATCCATCGTGTTGCCGGTATCCACCGGCAACAGCTGCAATACGAAGTCGTATTGAAAATTTGAGATCACATGGAAGAGTGCCATGTCGTCCTCGTTTGCGTGGCAGCCTCAGGCGGCTTGTTTTGTTGTCACGGGTCCTCGGTACGATTCGACCCATGCATACTGGTGCGCGTCGTCGCCCATTTCGCCCGGCGCGAGCCCCATGTAGTTCAACGCGCCCAACAGGTCGGGTGGCTGGATATGACCGGCGAGGAGGCGATCGACGAGCGTGAGGTGATCGCGGTAACGAACCGGGTCCTGCTGGAAGACCCAGCGGTCGATTTCCGAATTGAAGTGATACCTGCGGCCGTTATGGTCTAGAGGGTAGTCCTTCACGTTCCAGCCATCGCCCGGAATGGCGCAAATGGGCAACTGGCTCATGTTGCAGAGGACAGGCAGCGTTTCGGGCATCGTAAGTTCCCGGCGGCCGAGGAGCAGGTTTTCGATAATGACGTCCCATACCTTGCCGAACGAGTTGTTCCAGCCGGGATATTTTTCTTCCAGCCAGTCGCGGCATTCGGGCGTCACGCCAGCTGCGGGGTCCCACCAAACCGTGGGACGCCAAAACCAGATGCCTAGCTGATAGGCGTGGTGCTGGTAATCGAATTCATTGATCAACTGGTCCCAGTACCAGGGCAAATCGAGGCCGAGATCGATGAGTGTCCGCTCAAACTGACTGACGATCCACTCGCGCGCGAATTCCTTGAACGACTGGTTGCGGTGCTCGATCGGCGTGGCGTAGTCCATCGACGATCCCGTGAGCAGACAGAACAGGCGCCATGTCCGTGCGATTGCGACATCCACGAGCTTCTGGGCCTTCGTCTTACGGCCGTTTGCAATCAGAATGTGCAGCGCCGGGCCGCCGATTTGCGCATGTCGCGATTCGTCCGTTTGAATGCTGGAGATCAGGCTTGCGAAAGTGAAATCGCCGACGTTGACTGCGTCGGCTGCCAGACCGAGGAACTGTACATTGGTGAAGCCCGTTTCGAGCGCGAAGGTGAGCATAACCGCGATCTCGATCGCGCTGCGGGACATAAAAAGGTCGTCAAATGTGTTGCGGGCGGCAATTGCACCCCACTGGTTCGTGTGACAGGCCTTGTGCGCCCAGTCAAACTGCCTGTCTTTTGCACAGTAGTCGTGAGGGAAGTAGAGCTGCAACTGCCCGTGACGGTTTTCGTCGAGCATGCCGAAGGTGGCCATGTTGCGCATCCCTGGTGCACGGCCGAAGCGAACCATGCGTGCTTCGGCGCTCATTGCCGCATACTCGCCGAGTGCAATGGCGCCGTAATGGGCCTTAAGGATGGAAAGCCAGCCTGGATCGGTATCCTCGAAGCTGCGGCAGCAATTCAGGGCTGCCTTCACAGCATAGGCACCAGCGTCTTTTTCGCGCTGGATACGGACGTACTCGGGATACGACGTCTTGTACGGCTCGTCGTAGCTCTCCCATTGGACCATCGGAATACCTTGTGCGCCAGACATGATGTCGGGAAAGAGATCCGAATCCGACACGTAGGACGGGGTCCAATTGTTGGCGCGGGCGATGTCGTACCAGTCGACGCGTTCCAATAACGCCATGGTCAAGTCTCCTTCGTAAGTCGCGATTTGGTTTGCCGGAGCACTATTGCATCCGCCGGGCGGGTTACCTCAGAGCAAAATCGGTGCCAATGTGCCGACCTGATTGCATCGGCGAGGAAGAAGTCCCGGGAAAGGGAGATCGAAGATATACGCGCCCGTTGCCGGGGGGGCGATCCGAATGCGCTAGTTTCCACGGGCGAGGAGTTAGAAAACCAGCAACGCGGGCAAGCGCGAAAGCTGCCGCGTGACACAAGGCCGGTACCCGGTCTTTTTTCGCAGGACCGAATCCACTCGGCATTAACTGAGAGTGCGTCCCGGGTCCTTCTCGTCGAGGGATTGTTCTGTCTGCCGGCATAACCACAGACCCAAGCCCCCGATCCTTGATTCCGAATGAGTTAGCGCGTCTGCCGCGACCTGAATGCACTAGGCGGGAATGTCTGGATTGTTATATAGATAACGCGCAATGTGGCACTTCTTCGACAAAAACTCGGACAACGTTAAAGCGAACTGTCGCGGTCAACTGATTCCGGGGAAGAAGGGTCTTTCGGTGACGGTGTTGCCTTGTAGGCGGTGGGCAACAGGCGAGCCAGCGTGGAGTGCAAGCACTGGAATGTTCGAGAAGACGAATACTGGTAGCTATTGCGCCGGGCCTCATTGTGGTTTCTGAGCTGCAATGCGGAGCTCTGACATGGGGAGGCGTTCAGCGACTACAGGCAGCCGTGTATCCAATAAGAACATCGGCAGTACTGGTCTGCGCGTAGCGTTGACAGTAATCGAGATTGACTTCGCTAGCTCAACGAGCCGATAGATCCGGTCGCCACCGAGCCGCACGGCGATTTCGATCAGCGTGGGACCGTCGCGCGTCATGCGCACTTCCGCATGAAACACGCCCAGCGTCAAGCCGATCTGTCTCGCCACCGTTTCGACATACGCGCTCAGCCGAGCTGGGTCGCGCTCGTCGAGCGCAGCGTCGACCACATGTCCCATCTCGACGAAGTACGGCTCGGGCCCGAGGATCTTTTCGGTAACGGCAAGCACGCGCGGACCGAGTGGACCGACGTAGCCTTCTACGCTGTACTCGGGGCCGTCGAGATACTTTCAAGCATCATCGCTTGACCGACTTCGCGGCCCATGTCCGGCACAGATCGATTCGCAACGCTGCGGATTATCGCGTGCAACTGCGCGAGGGAATCGACGCGGCGCACCAGTAGGCTGCCGCAACCATCGACCGCCTTCACTATGGCAGGAAATCCGACGTGCGCCGCCGCGCGGGCGACGTCGCCACGCTTCGCGATCGACGCGAAACGCGGGACGGCGAGCCTGGACATGCTAAGTCGCCGACGGCAACGGTATTTGTCGCGTTGTGAGCGCGGCCGCTTCGGGCGCTAGATGAGGTAAGCCCAATTGTGCGGCCGTCTGCGCGACGATGTCGACCGCGTACTCAAAGCCGGCAACGAGCGCGTCGATGCCTCCGACTGTCCGCACCGCCGCAGCGACGTCATCAGCCGAGCCAGTGTCGACACTCGTCAGCGACGCGACGGTCCGTAGGTGCGTTGGCGGCACGATGCGAGTATCTGCGCAGAACGCGTGTACCGGATGCCCGAGCCGCTGCGCTGCAGCGACCGGCGCGGTGCCCGATGAGACGGGCTCTACTACGACAGTAGCCATGATGCGCTCCTCATGCGACGACCACCTCCGACTGGCGCCCGGTTTCTGCCTTCAGTTCGTCGAAGTAATCGCCGACCAAGCAAGTTGCGCAGATGCATTTCGGCCTTGTCGATGCCACCCCATCCGTCGATCGCCCGCTGGAGGGAGGCGCACATCAGACCGTCGCGGTCGCGCGGTTCGTCGTATTGGATATGGCCAAGTGAACCCTTAACGGTGTGGTGGCCGAAGGCTCGACCCGCAGCCTCGGTGATCGTCTTATTGTAGCGGCCCGAATACCATTCGACGAACCAGTTCCACACCATCGTCGGCAACGGGCCATCGCGTTCGATGCTGAGATACAAGTAATTGATCAGCTTGCTGGTCGAGTGGAGCGGCTGAATGGTGTCAATCTGTTCGGCGGTGAGGCCAAATTTTTTGATGTCGCGCAGAAAGAGTCCTTCGTGGCCGTATTGCTCGGCGAGGTATTGCGAGAGGATCTGCGCGAGTTGATTGTCCTTGAAGCCAATCTTGCAGAACGCGAATGCATCGATTTCATTGTTCAGGCGGATGCGCAGCACTGTCTCGACGAGATGCCGCCGATAGTATTCGCGGTCGATCCGTTCGCCGCGGTGAAACGCGGCGGTGTCGGGCGAGGCGGAAAAGAGCGCCTGCATTTCACAGTCTGCAACCGGTTCGAAACGGGCACGATCTTGGTGGGCCATTTTCAGTCTCCAGTAAAACTACATGAAGGGAAACAGCATCGCGAGCGCGACACATACAACGACGAAGCGAATCATCCCTAGTTAGTGTCTCGGCAACATTCGAAGACTTGGAAGAAAATGCAGTGCGAGACGACGATCCAATTGCCGGCAACACCGGCCTATTTTTGGCGACAGCAGGCTATACTGGCGCAGACCACGAGCAACGTGCCGATGCTTTGCAAGCCCGTCATAGGCTGACCGAGGACGATAAAACCGATTGCGGCGGCAATGGCGGGTTCGACGCTCATCAGAATGCCGAACGCGGACGCCGTCATGCGCCGCAGCGCGAACATTTCGAGTACGTAGGGCAGGAGCGACACGAGTACCGCGAGATTTGCGGCGTCAATCAGTTGAGCGGCGGGGCAGATGGCCACCGCTTTGCGCAAGACCAAACGGCGTGGTGACAAGGGCCGCGACGATCAGCGACATTGAGAGCCCCTGTAGGCCATCGAACAGCGTGCCGACTCGTTTCATCATCACGATGTAGGTTGCGCAGCCCCAATCGGAAAGACCAGCGCGGCGAGCGAGGTGGTCCATATGCCGCCCTGCCGCGCAATCAGGACGACGCCGACCATCGCCACCATGGGCCACACCACACTAGCATCTGGAATTTGCGGATGCCGGCCATCGCGACGAAGAGGGCGCCAATGAAGCTGATGGCGACTCCGAGACCAAGGGGCACGCGTTGCACGGCTTCGAAGTGGCACAGCATCATGCCGGCCATGGCGCTACCGAGAACGAGAGCGGCGATCCAGCGCTGTCGGGAGTAAGCATGGAGCGGCGGTCGCATCGCGATCGCGAGTACCAATCCCGCGAAACAAAGACGCAGCCAAGTCGTGCTGAGCGTACCGTATCGGATCATCACGGGTCGCGACAATGCAGCACCAAGCTGCACGCTGCTGCACATCGATGCGATAGCCATGGCAGGCGCGAGCACGCTGGAAAAACGTTGCGAAGACGGCTCAGAACCAAGGGCGTTAGCATCAAACGCATCGCCGTTAACTGGCTCAAGCCCCGTGTCGATACGATTCGCTTGGACGGCATCTAAATCTTCGCTCATACTCGGCTCCGTGGCAACGACGGGAGAATCCTAACAGCGCAGATCCGCTTCGTATGAGCCATTAATATTTTTGAGCGCATCAATCATATCGATGATTCGCGATCCAGAAAAAAGCTTGTTCTGCAGGTAAATGGTTTTGTCGCGGTAAGATCGGAGCGCTAGAATGCACGTCTTGTGAAGTGACGGAACCGACCGCACGCTTCTCGGCAGGAGTGGGCTTGCGCGGGAGCGCCCGGTAACAAATCGACACAAACCCAACCGACGCAGCGACTCTTTGGAAAGGCATCCCGCGCATCAGTGAGGTGTATTTCAACAGCCTGCTAGATACTATGGAAGGGCCGCGGAAGTAAGCCTCCTGGAGTAAAACGAGGATTCCGACACCCGTTTTCCGAGGTGGTACGCAAATGAATGCGCCTCGCACGGCCCTTCATGGGCAGGATACAACCATCACCGGATCGCTGTACGTCGCCTTTGAACTGGGTGACAAGAACTGGAAGCTCTCGCTGGGCGATGGAGTGCACTCCCGAGCCGCTGCACAGTGGCCGCTGGCGATACGGCCGCGGTCTTTACGGCGATTTCAAAAGCCAAAGCGCGCTGTCATCTGACCATCGATGCCCCGGTGCGCAGCTGTTATGAAGCCGGGCGTGACGGCTTCTGGCTTCGCCGCTGCCTGGAAGCACATCAGATCACGAACCTGGTGGTGGATTCAGCCAGTATCGAAGTGAACCGGCGCAGACGTCGCGTCAAGACCGACCGTCTCGACAGCGACAAGCTTCTGTCGATGCTGATGCGTTACTACGGTGGTGAGCGCCGGGTTTGGGCGGTCGCACGTATGCCCACCCCCGAACAGGAAGATGAGCGGCGGGTACACCGTGAACTCGCTCGCCTGAGGCAGGAGCGCACTGCCCATAGCAACCGCATCCGCTCGCTGCTGTACTCCTGCGGCCCGAGCGAATCGGTGGCCGCGCGTGGGCGCACTGGTGGACGCAGCACACTGCACAGCTGTTGCCTGCCCTGCGCTCCGAGATCGAACGCGAATTCGAACGGCTGTTGCTCGCTGCCAGGCCAGATCAGGGCGCTCGAGGTACAGCAGCAGCGCGAGGTGCGCAGCGGTGCGCAAGCCGCGATTGCGCGGCTCGCGCTCCTTGCGGGTATCGGCACCGGCAGTGCCTGGGTCCTGATCAGGGAACTGTTTGGTTGGCGGCAGTTTCACAACCGCCGTGAAGTGGCCGGCTGCCTGGGCTTAGCCCCGACGCCCTATGCCAGCGGCACCATTGAAGTTGAGCAGGGCATCAGCAAGATCGGCAACAAGCGAGCGCGATGGCTGATGGTGGAACTGGTTGCGCTTCCAGCCCAGCAGCCAGCTAAGCGATTGGTTCAACGAGCGCTTTGCAGGCGGCGACAAGCGTATGCGACGCATCGGCATTGTGGCAATTGCCAGACGTCTGGCGGTCGCGCTATGGCGCTATCTGGAATTCGGCGAGATTCCCCTCGGGGCAACCCTCAAGCCCCCTGCGAAGAAGGTGACAGCGACCTGAGTAGCCAACGTCGAGCGGCAGCAGCGTTTGAAGGTTCGGCCCGCCCGGACAGTAAGCGGGTCACCTTCGCAGGTAACCGTAGTTCTAGATGGGGCGCGTCCATAAGGGGCGGTTCCAGCGCCTTGCGCATGCGGTATGTGGTGCCCGGTCTCGTGCCGGCACGGATAGAAGTTGGTCCGGTCAAGTGTCCGGACTTCAGACCCCCCGACCTCACTACTGTTCTCGCTTGATATGGAGGATTGCAAAACATCTGATCGAGCAGGTTGTCCACGGCCAGCGTCGTGGTCGTAACAGACGACCACGACGGCCGGCCGTGGATAACCACCTGTCGCGCTCGGGAGATAACTGACGGGAAAACGGATCGCGAAAGGGCTTGACTTCCATTGCACCATAGAAGTCTTACTGTGTCACAAAATCTGTTTGCAGCAAAGCGATACCTGATCGTATTGAATACTATAGACTTCGGGCGATCGATGAGAGAAGATGTCGACGAATTTGAGACATATCCGAATCATCTTGGGCAGGCGTTAGGGCATGCCGGCCTCAGCGGCAACTGTTCGGGCCTGGTTTTGCCCCTGTCGCGCAAGAGTGTCGAGCCAATGGCCGCGCACATTGACCCACTTCACGCGAGTGCGAAGCACCAGTCTCTCCACCACTTTGTAGCCAGGGTAGACTGGTCTGACCGTGCGGTCTTGCAGCGGGTACGAGAATGGGTGATGCCTGCGTTAGACGCACACGCAGCCGAAGAGAACGGTTATTACTGGATTATTGACGACACCGGTTTTCCAAAGAAGGGACGTCATTCGGTCGAGGTGGCACGTCAGTACTGCGGGCAGCTCGGAAAGCAGGACAACTGTCCGGTCGCCGTGAGCCTGTCGATCGCGACGCAACGCGGCAGTCTGCCGATTGCCTGGCAGCTGTATGTCCCCAAGGAATGGATTGACGACCGTGAACGAGCGCGTTATGCCGGCACTCCCGACGATCTCACCTTCGAGACGAAGCCACAGATTGCGCTGGCCCAACTTCGAGAGGCTATAGCATCCGGCATTGCACCGGGCATTGTGCTCGCAGATGCCGGGTACGGCGATAAAACCGCTTTTCGGGAAAGCATAACTGAACTGGGTTTGTTGTATGCGGTAGGGATCCGGCCTGGCACTTCAGTGTGGGCGCCCGGTATGGAGCCGCTTCCGCCCAAGCCCTGGAGCGGGCGCGGCAAGCCGCCGACATTGTTGCGCCGTGCGCCCGGCCACGAGCCGGTCGCCGTGAAGGAGCTGGACATGCAATTACCCGTGAACGCCTGGCAATCCGTAACCTGGCGGGAAGGCAGCAACGCAGCACTATCCTCACGCTTTGCCGCTGTACGGGTTCGTCCCGCACATCGCGACTATTGGCGAAGCGCCGTCCGCGACGAAGAATGGCTGCTCATCGAATGGCCCGATGGCAAAACGGAGCCGCTCAAATACTTTCTCGCTACCGCCCCCGGGGAAGCGACACTTGAGCAGCTTGTGTTCGTGACCAAGATGCGCTGGCGCGTCGAGCGCGACTATCAGGACCTGAAACAGGAATTTGGGCTCGGTCATTATGAAGGGAGGGGCTGGCGTGGCTTTCACCACCACGCCACACTGAGTATCGCCTCGTATGGGTTTCTGATGGCTCAGCGACTCCGAATGCGACCAGATGGACGCGATAAAAAAACTTCCTTGAACGCGCGCTGCCTGCCCTTCCTCCGGATTACATCCCACGGGGCAGTCCAGCGCGCTCAACGCCACATTCCTGATTCCATCACTACGTTGCGCATCCTGCTTGGACAAAGACTCATGCAACGATGGCTCTCTTCCTGCGCGGCAATAGAGCGCGCAACTAATTATGTGACACAGTAAGACATAAGGATAATTGAGCTTCCCCAGAATTTTCGCCTTCCAGTAGGTCATGTGTAAACTCGACCCGAAGGAAGGAAAGAATCGATGTTCAAGGTACCAAAGCAGGCATACACCGCTGAGTTCAGGACGCTCGCGGTAAAGCGAGTGAAGGACGGGCAAAGCGCGCGGGATGTTGCTCGTGAACTGGGGATTTCCCACCAGTCGCTGCGCAACTGGGTCAAGGCCGATGAGGCCGGCACGCTCAATGTCCCGGGGACAAAGGCTGCCACGCCGGAACAGATGGAGCTCTCACGCCTGCGGGCTGAGAACAAGCGTCTGCAGATGGAACTTGAAATCGGAAAAAAGCGGCGGCGTTGTTCGTGAAGGACCTACTGTGAAGTATGCCCGGATTGATTCGCATCGCCGGCACTATCCGCTGTCGGCGCTGTGCGGGTCCTGTCGGTATCGGACCTGGATGCGCGGCGGCACGCCCGGGCGCGAGCGTCTCACACAGGCCAAGTTGCTCGCCCTGATCCAGTCTATCCACGCCGAGGTCAAGAACGCCTATGGCTCGCCACGGATGACCGAGGAAGTTTGCGCACGCGGCTTTCCGGCCAGCAAGGAGCGGGTCGAGCGGCTCATGCGCGAGAACGGCATGCGGGCTCGGCACAAGCGACGTTACCCTGTCACGACGAACGCGAAGCACAAGCTCCCGGTCGCAGGAAAATCTGCTGGGGCGCGATTTTCACGTGGACAGCGCCGAATCAGGTCTATACATCGGACATCACGTACATCTGGACCGATGAGGGCTGGCTGTATCTTGCGATCGTGCTGGACCTGTTTAAGCGGGAAGTTGTCAGCTGACGATCAAGCCGCGCATGACGGCTGACATCGTGACGGACGCGCTGACAATGGCATGGTTCCGACGCCAGCCCGAGCCCGGCGCGCTGCACCATTCGGACAGGGGTAGCGAATATGCCAGCGACGACTTCCAGCGCAAGCTGGCGCAATACGGTATGTGCTGCTCGATGAGCCGCAAGGGAAACTGTTGGGACACGCCCCGACGGAGAGCTTCTTCAACAGCCTGAAGAACGAACGGGGGCATGCTACGCGATACCGTACCCATCAGGAAGCGATGGTGGACCTGTTCGGATACATTGAAGTGTTTTATAACCGCGGTCGTCCTCATTCGTCGCTCGGCTTTGTATCGCCGGTTCAGTTGCTGCAAGACTGCATCAAAGCTCAGCAGGCCAAGGATGTGGCCGCGTAACCAGAAAACTCTGGAATGCGAAAAACCGAGGGAACCTCAATGCTGGCGTCAGATTTGAGAGACAATAACAACCATTCGGCCAACCAAACGCTCGATCAAATCGAATTGCCAAGGGCGGCCACGCCATAGCCTCGAAATTCCTTGACGATGGCGAAATCCCGCCACGATCAAACCAGCATTCAATCGCTCCGCGTAGTGCACGACACTGTCGACCACTGTACCGTGAGAAAGGTAGCCGCTCGCCCTAATGCCTTCGCTTTTCAGACGACAAAGCGCGTTGTTCAGCAACTGTGATGTATTGCTTACATATGTTGAATAAGCAAGGTCGGTCACGATCCCAGCTGTCGATATGAGTGCAGTGGAAATGTCGGCAACAGCAAGCACATGGAGTTCACCCGCTCCTTGCCAGCGCAGCTCGGGAATACGATTCAGAGCTTGCTGGCTTTCTTCCGATCCGTCGTAATAAACAAGGATGCTTTGATAGTCAGACACTAGGAGTCCGTTAGACTTGTGAAGTTGATAATTCGCGAATCAATCGTATTACTTCGTCGAAATCCGGCGTCCGATGCTATGGGAGAGGGCCGCGGCAGTAGGCCAGACTGGGGAAACTAACCCCCAATGACTTTCCGCCTTGGGAGACGGTCTACCAGTAGACGCAGCGCTGGTTCCAGGCAGGCTGTTTCAAATAAATGGTAAGTGTCTGCGGTTGATTATCTGCGTGACGCACGATCGCCGGGGTCAGTGGGGGCATTCTCGATGGACGCGCTCTGCAGTCGAAGTGGTAGCGTGGTCCACGCGCAGGCTATGACGGGTAGTAAGCTCATATACCCTGCCCGTGCGTACATTTGGGCAACCACTGGGCGCGCATGTCACGCCGCCCAGTGAACAGGAGCGTGCATAGATCGGGGAACTGGCGCGACAGGTCGAGCAGGCTACGGGGGAGACAGTGAGAATCGCGTTCGCTGACCAAGGCTACACCGGCGAAGAGCCCACAGAAGCCGCTCGCGATGAAGGCATCGAGCTTCGCGTGGTCAGGTTGCCGGAGGCAAATGAAGGCTTTGTACTGTTGCGGCGTCGTTGGGTGGGGGAGCGCAGTTTCGGCTGGCTCAACCGCCTCAGACGACTGGCCGGAAACTACTAGGGTTTGCCCAAAACCTTGGCTGGTTTGCATTTCGTCGTGTTCTCCCTGCTTATTCTCTTCCACTGCGCAGCCCTTAACAGAGCTGCAAAGCGCCTTCTAAGCTGGCTGTTGGGTGATCTGCTGGAACACCTTTCAGCAAGCCAAACAATTTTATGAAGCCGTCTCTAAGCCTTTGAACAATTCCGTGCCAGAACGCTGTGCATCCTCGCCCAAGTCATTGTTGTCTCAGAATTCGCCACGTGTACTAGTTTCTCATGAAGTTCAGAAGCTGACGAAGGATCGATTATTCCGTTTTTGATCATCTGCGGCACGAGGTCACTCAAGCTCATCGCGTAAAGCAACCTATCTTGGGCTGAATTGAGTAACGGGTGATATAAGCGGTAATGTTCAATTGTCAAACCGAGATTCCTGATAACACTCTCCATACGGAAGGCGATATTGTAATCACGGCCGTTCACGATAAAACAAGATCTTAAGATTCTTATAAATTCATCGATTGCTTCAGACGGTGGAAAAGAGAATGAGCCGTCATGAATCACCGGCTCTTCGCACAGCAAATGGCCATCTGGGCGGAGCGCATTCACCATTTCACGAATCGCGTGATCAGCATCCGCCACATGATGGAGCACCATCCGACAATAGACTAAGTCATATGAATTATCCAAATGATCTAGGCAATTAACGTCACCTTCGAAAAAGCGAACATTCTTGAAACCATTTTCTCTTACCAATTCGCGGGACGCATCTAGTTGCGCCGGACTGTTATCTATAGCCGTCACCGTTCCTTGATGTCCAACCGCGCGCGCCAGATTCAGTGTCATTGCGCCACTACCGCAGCCAACTTCAAGGATCTTCCTTCCGCGAAGCGTGCCGGCTCTGCTTATAAGGTCGACACTGGACTGTTCGTATAACCGGCTTTGGATGCCGAGTCTTAGCCTGGCACTGTCATCCGTTTTTATGATGTAACCCATATTGCCTCATTGAGAATTCTTCATTTCGATTGAGTGACGCGGCTTTTGCAACCGTTATGTTCTCGTCTTGGCCCCTGGTGATGTGCCCTCGGGTTTTCGCCTTCCAGGGGCCGTCTTGCGAAAGACGACGCGGGTGCTGCGGATGCGATATTTGCGCCGATTGCAGCGGCCCTGTCCGCAGACTCTGGTCCGTTGGTGGCGGTTGGCACGGACCTTGATGGGGCATCAGTCAAAGGGCCGTTGTCTAGCTGAAAACGGTGGTCCCGATACGAAAGGGCGCTACCTTTTATCGCCTCCATTAGAATCTCGCTTGCTTTGAAGTAACGTTCTGGCACCGCGTCCACATCTATCCCGAAGTAACCTAGCTTGATCGGAAGAGAGCCGAGCCTGTGCTGTTTCGAACCCACCACCGTTCAGGTGATAAAGCATGCAGATTCTTCAAGCGCAAGTAGCGGATGACGAAGGCTATAAGCAGCATGACTAGAGGGCCGAGACGAAGTTACGCGGCGCGCTGTGCGACGCTCGACAGGAACGGCGTCGTCAATGAGCCGTAAAATGGTGCTCCGCCAGAGGGTAGGCGTAAAAGCCTCGCTGTTGACAGGCTTCGGCTAGCCCGAGGCGGTCCACGTATTGTTGTCCAATTGCGCAAATCGTCGTCGTCCAAGATGCCGAAGGCCCGCTTAGGCGGTAAAGCGTTTCTCATTCAACTCTCTCCAACTTATATCCGGATACCGGCCTAGATTGAGGTGAATCAGGGTTTGCGGGTGCGATTACCGTTTTGGTCGTCGCGCTCCAGCCCATAGACATCCCCCTCAAGCTCCGTCGCTTCTGCCAGAACTCCGGTGATAAGGTCCATATCCTTGGCGGTCAAGGTGAGACCTGAGATGGCGACGTTCGAGGCTAGATGAGTGCGGTCGCGCGCGCCGATGATGACGGCCGCCACCCCCGGTCGGTCGAGCATCGCAGCGCTGGCGACTGTGGCGATGTCGGATCCGTGCCGGTCCGCGATCTGGCGGAGCATTGTCAGAAGGGCCTGGAATAGATCCCAACCGCCGATGTCGTCGATAATCCGCTTATATTTGACCAGCGAACGGTTCTCCAGCTCCCATGTCGGTTCCGGTGCGCCGAACCATCTGTCGGCGAGGAAGCCGCCAGCCACGGTTCCATAGCACAGAAGGGGGATACCGTACTCGACTGCCGCCGCAGCCATCCGCCGCTCTGGACGTCCGTCGAGCAGCGAATACTGCACCTGCATGCAGGTAAACGGCACTCCTGCGTTCACGATCTCCAGCATATGGTAAGTGTCGAAATTGGTGCCGCCGATCTTATCAATCTTGCCGGCGCGGCGAAGATCATCGAGCCACAGCGCCACCTCGATCCAACGTGGCTCTCGGTATTCCCACCAGTGGAGTTGTACGAGGTCGAGCCGCTCCTGGTTGAGGCGTTGCAGTGACTGGTCGATCACCCTCTCGACATAAGACTTGCTGATGCGCCGTAGTATGTCTAAATGCGGCACAAATTTGGTATGGACTTTGATTCGGGCGAGGGCCTCTTCCCCTCGCAGATCGCGATAGCGCCTTCTAAAATGTCCGATCAGTTCTTCGACCCCGGTATAGATGTCGGCACAGTCGAAGGTGGTTATTCCGGCATCCGCGAAGGCCACCAGGTCCGCCACGGGATCTTCGCTTCGGGGCGTGCAGTGGCCACTCGCGAGTTGCCAGCCTCCGTGGATCACTCGTGAAATCTCGTAGTTTGGGGCGAGCTGGATACTCTGCATCTTAGTTGCGCCTTATAACGGTCATCATGGTGCGGCCCCGGTGTGCTTGCGAGGGGTTGAACTGGCATTGCCAACGCCGATCGGATAACTAACCATATAGGAGGAAAGCCGACCGATCGGGAGGTTGGCGCGCTTGGAATTCGCTGAGTATGGCCATGCGGAAGGCTGATACGCAGGCCTGCCACTCCTAAAGCCTCCTGCCGTTCCCCGATCCGTTCTATGGCCATTTGTCCGACCTTGACGTTCATACGACCCGCTCCAGCATCATCCGACCAGCTTCCGCGTAGTGCCGCTGGTGGACCATGGCGTGTTGCGCAGCCGCCTGCAGATCGCGCAGCCGCCGCTGAAGTGGTGAAGATTCATACACTGCGACACCGCCGGCCAGGGTAAAGCAGGCATGCGCTGCGCGGGCACAGATCGTCGCAATCCAGATTCCAGTCTGTATGCCCTCGCTGTACAGCGCTTGGCCATTCAGCGTGCCGGCCAAGGCGTGCCGCCAGTGACTCTCCGCCTGAACCTGCATGGCCGCCCGCGCCGCACGCACATCTGCCTCAATTCGGCCCAGCTCGCCCAAGACCATCTCCGAGTCGCGCATAGGAGCCGGCGCTCGAAGTTGTTGCCTGCCGCTTTGGGCGAGCTCGGCAACATCCGACAACGCGCCCTCCGCGATGCCTATGCAGACCGCGCCAATAAGCACCGACTGGAGGTGCCGCCAAGCTTGATAAAGCGGTCCCGGTTCGCATGATGCGCCAGCCGGAAAGTCGAAAAAATTGGCCTCCGACGCGAGTACGTTCTGTAGGGCTATGTGGTGACTGCCGGTACCTCTGAGGCCGGAGGCGTGCCAAGTGTCTTCAATATGCCAAGCCGAGGCCGGCAAGGCGACACCCCGGACCAAGGCTGGCCCGGCATCCCCTGCCGGGCCAAGGAGTGGCTTTCCTCCTTCCGACATGACACACAGACCCGCCATCCAGTCGGCGTTGCGGCAACAACTGGCGAACGGCCAACGGCCGCTGATCTGCCACCCACCTGGCACTTTCTCGGCGGTGCCTCCAGGCATGGATACGCTAGCTATGATGATGTCCGACTTCTCCTGATACATCAGATCGTAAGTCTGTCTCGGCAATCGAGGGCTCATAATTGCCGATGAAATGCCGATCATCGCGGTCCAGCCGACTGACCCGTCGAGCCGAGCCAACGCGCTGATCACTTCCATTCCCCAAGGCAAATCTAACTCTAATCCTCCACGGCTGCGTGGCACGAACACGCGGAACACCCCGATCGATCGCAATTTCTCGATAAGGTCGGACGGCATGCATCGTCCGGCTTCGATTTCGGTTACGCGCGCGAGCATGTCCGGGGCAAGATCGCGAATCGCGTCGAGGATCCGACCGGCTGCAACTGACGAGATCTCCAGGCCCTCGTCGTCAGAGGGGGCTTGAATTTCAGCTTGATGCCCCTTTGGCACCGGGCGATCTGACTCGTGTAGAGCATTACTTTGCTTCATTAGTTTCAGCATGTGTCTGATTAATTAAATGAGCGAGCATGCCTTCACCTATGACAGGTTCAGTGCGGCGGTGGTTAGTTGTTGCGCCTTACGTCATGATTGACCAGCATTACGCGGTTCTCGTGCTAATCGCCTACCCGGCTGCAGTCTATATGCTATTGGTTCTGTGACGGGCAGCGTGCGTTCATTTCTGTGGTTTATGTTGCAAGCATCAATTGTGGCTGTAGGCGGGGGATTGGTGAGCCGGACCATGGGTTTTCCTCCTGTGCGCTTAGCGTGGTTGGAATGCAAGACCCGCGCAAATAGGCACTCGCGGTTCGGCCTCGGGTTGACAAATCTATTGTTCGTCGACGGATCTAATACTTTATACACACTTTCAGAAGTGTGCCTCGCGTTCAGTAGAGACGCAAGGCAATTAATATCAAAAGAATTGAAATGTCGTTCAGTTATAGTAATGTCGCAATCATTGCATCGCCGAGAGATGACCGCTCAGATATTCCAGTTGACGGTTTCGCGTTCACCGCGCGTGACAATCGTCTTATCCACATGGCGTTGAACTGTATGCTTGCATGCTGGAAGTCGATCGGTGCGGCGCCGTCAAAACCCGGCGCGAGCGATGCTAACCCGCGTTTTGATTCTTAACGGCAGGCCAGCCACACCTCAGCAGAAAGCATGCTGCCAAGGAGTAAATGCAGCGAAAAAAGGCGCGTCATGCGGGTGGGCATGACGCGAAGGGAATAACCGCCGATGTCGACCCAACTGCGTTAATGTCCGACTATCAGGACTAGCGAGGGCACTGTGACTTAAGATGTCTCGATGAAGAAAAGAAAATCGCTTTATCACGGCCACCGCTTCCCAGCGGCAATCATTAGTCTCGCGGTTCGGTGGTGTTTCTGGTTCCAATTTAGCCTGTGTGATATTGAAGAACTGCTGTTCGAGCGCGCTGTCGTTGTCAGTTACGAGACGGTGCCGAAAACAGCCATCAACCTACGCGTGAGCGCGAACGCCGGATGCGTGGTTTCCGCGATCCTGGTCGCACACAAGCGTTCTTATCGAGCTTCGGACCGATTCGCCAGCACTTCGCGCTCAAGCGACATTTACTGCGTGCAGCACTCTATCGCAAACAGCTCGACGCACGCTCTGCCGGGTGGCATCGCTTCACTAGGCTCTCCCAAGATCCGTCCAATTTCTGAGCGAATGTACGTCCTGTGCGCTCTTGCATCTCGTACCTTAACGTGACAACGCCAATTCTACGGGTGAGCCCGTCTCCCAAGAACCATATGATGCATATCAACGTCGATGTCGAGTCGCATGAGTATCTTTGCGAATGCAGGTGCGCAAGCGTGCGGCAAGCCGTTAGCGCGTGGCGCACCGCGTTTACTAACATTTTCAAAGTATTGTCACAATGACGAGACAGTACGAGCATGAAATCCAAACGTCATCCCTATGGCCGGAAACTGGATCACGTGAGGTTGCAGGCAATGCGCCAGCAAGCAGTGAAGCCGTTGGCGAACGACAGGACGTGGCGAGTGTAGTGGCGGCCTGCGGGGTGAACGAACGCAGCGTCTATCGTTGGCTGGCCGACTTCGCCAACGGCGGACAAAGCGCCTTGCTCGTCGAGCCGGTCCTCGGCCGGGCGCCAAGGTCACTGCCGAGGAGATGCGCTGGCTGGCGCAAGCCGTACGGGGCCTCACGCCGTTGCAGTTCAAGTTTTAATTCGCACTGAAGCTGGACGACTATGAAGAACATGATCGACACCGACACGATGGAGCGGCGCGAGCGAATCCGAAAAAAGGCCTTCGAATTCGCCGAAAGCGGTGCCTTTACCAATTGGCAAGCAATTGGGGTGGCGCTCCGCTCACAATTTCCAACTAGTCACGTGGAGGATATCCTCGCGAGCCCATTCTGTCGTCTGGATCTGAATAATCGATGCGACAAAGCCCGCCGTCACGATCTGTCCGATAAAGATATTCACGAGCGAGACGGCAAGCAAGGAGGCATTGAATAGCGATCAACCGATCTTGCGCGAGATGCTCAATGCGTTGCGCTGGATGGCTCGCGCTTGGGCGGCGTGGCGAGTGCTGCCGACCAATTTATACGCCGTGGCAACTCGTGTACCAGCAGACACAACGATGGCTGGCGGCCGTCTGTTTGGCTTTTTCAAGTCGAAGGCGGTTAGAATGAGAGGGTGAAGAGGAACAAAACGCCGTACTATGGTTTGCGTTTTCCGGCCGCGATCATCAGCTGCGCGGTACGCTGGTACTACCGCTTTAACCTGAGCCTGAGCGACGTGGAGGAGTTATTGCTCGAGCGCGGCGTGATGGTCAGCTACGAGTCGGTGCGAAACTGGTGCGACCGGTTCGGGGCCCACGCGGCGCGGGAAAGCCGCGCGCGCAAAGCCTGGCTCCACCTGGCATCTCGATGAAATGTTCGTGAAGCTGCGCGGCGAGTCGTACGTGCTGTGACGCGCGGTGGACGAACATGGAGCAGAGCTTAGATGTGCTGCTGCAAGAGCGCCGCGACAAGGCTGCGGCCAAACGCTTCTTCAGGGGGGCTCTGCTCGCACCCCCGGTGCCCACGAAGATCGTTACCGACCAGTTGCGGAGCTACCCGGCAGCCAAAGCGGAAGTGACCGAGCTGGTCGGTGTGAAGCACCTCTTCGTGAAGGCCTCTGCCGGGGTCAACAACCGCGCCGAGAATAGCCACCAGCCCACGCGCGGGCGTTAGTGTCAAACGCAGGGGTTTCGCGATCCACACCGAACGCAGGCGTTTCTTACGCGCTTCGGACCGATCCGTCAGCATTTCGGCGTTGCCCCGGCATCAAATGAGCGCAGCCTGCCATAAAGCTGAACTTCAGGCGCACCTGCGCTGCTGGTTTGAGTGGACTGGTACGAACTGCATGGTTATCTGATAAGGATGCCTATTGTTAATGGGGTTTGGCAAACTTCATCGCTTAACTTGACAAAGCCAGACAAGGCATTCCAGACGTGGAAGCCGACCGCACCGAAGGCGGCCGGTTCGAACTGATCGCATCGACTAGCACGGAGGACAGAATCAGGTGAAAGGCGATACGTACAAGCACCTCATCGCCGAGTTGCAAAAGTTGAACCGGCGCATTGAGAGTGCGAGGCAGGACGAACGGCAAAACGTTTTGCGGGAGATTCGTGAGAAGATGACCGAGTGGGATATTACTTCGAACGAGCTCCGGCGATATCGACGTGGCACGTACCACATGAAGCCGGTTCTCGCGAAGTACCGAGACCCGGCCACTGGCCGCGAGTGGAGCGGCCGGGGCCGTGAACCGGCCTGGATCGCTGGCAGGGATCGCAGTCTGTTCCTCATCGAGAGCGACGATGCACCAGCCGGCACGCTGCGGGCCGTTCGCGCTGGTTAACTCTCTCGGCCTGCGCTACGTCGAGCCTCGTTGCGAGTCTCTGGCCAGGTGCGGCCGCACGTAGGCGCCCGCCGCGCGGAGTTCATCTCGGTTTTGGTTTGTGCCTGTGGCCGTTTCCCTGATTCGCCGTCCTGTCACGCACAATAGCTAACCCGCTACGGCCATCAAGGGCCGCGCGGAGCTGCGACGCGTCGAGCAGGGACTGTGCGAGACGCTCGGAATTCCGAGCGCGGTAGGATGATATCCTGAGCAGGGATGATCGCGTCCTTTTTGACTGAAGCGTAAGTGGCGGATGAAGCAGCTGCTAGTTCGAGGCAGAGCCGGCCATCGACGGTGAGATTTTTTGACAGTCGTAGGGTGAACCTTTGCAAGATAATCTGCAACGCCAATTTATGGTAAGACGAAACGCTTCAACAGCGTGTTAGACGCTCAATGGCCCCGGCTACTGGGCGAGGGATAACCGACAGGGCGGCGCAGACAATCAAGCGACGCCCGAAGGGATCTGTCAGATTTTTAGTTGCGGAGGTCATAAGACTACTAAGATTTCGGAAAGTGCTCTGCATGACTACATGAAAAGTCTTGTTTTGGTGCCGTTTGGCACGCGAACCCGCAGCGTGCTCATGCAACATGCATTACTCTCCGCGGTATGTAGCCACCTGCTCCATCAGTTGGCGCTCCGAGCGAACGCTGTAAAGCATCCAGACTAGCATGGCTCGCAGCAACTTCCCTGGCGCGACGCTCGACCGTCCAAGCGTGGTCAAGTTCATCTTTTCCATGTGTTCCATTGGATACCAAATAAGGTGCTTTTTCAACGATACAATGGACTAAAAGAGGCATCAATATGATTGAAGTATCCAGAAGAAATAACCATTTATATAAAGCGAATTGGTGCTGCTAGGATTTGTGCCTCATCGTCACTGAGCCGTGTATGAGCGAAGAATCGGATTCCGTCCGCGTAAATCGTAGTGCAAGTGGGCCCGCGCCTATCATGGCCATCGCGTCGATGTGCAGCGTACAGCTTGGTGCCGCGTTGCCGCGGCCCGTGATGGCACAATATGGTACGTTCAGCCCGACTTGGGTGCGCCTTTGTTTCGCGGGCGTGGTACCGTCAATCGTGGTGCGACCGCCGCTTCAACCTTCTCCGGCGGCGCTGGATCGCCGCCATCGTCCTCGGTAGTGCGATGGCGGGCATGACGCTGTGCTACTTCGAAGCCGTCCGGCGCGTGCGTGTCACTCGGTCTTGCAGTCGCCATCAGCTTTCTCGGGCCGCTCTCCTTCGGTCGGTAGCCGCAAGTTCCGCATGCAGTGTGGCCCGTGCTTGCGCTGGCCGGCGTCCTGCCGCTTGCGCAGCAGGACGGCATGTAGGTCCCCTGGTTCGTGGCGCTCGTGTTTCCGATCGGGTCTGCGAGAAATCGTCAAGAATGGTGTATGCGGGTCGGTGGCATGATCAGGCGGCCAGCGCTTGATGGCCAGCATCGGATGTGGCCGTCAGACATAGGCCCACGCCAGCCGACTGTATCTTGGCATCGAACGCGACGGCCCGCTGCCGACGACGGTGTGGAACCGCTTCGTCGAATGGTAATCGGACCGCTATAACAAGACGGTCACTGAGGCCGCGGGCCGCGCCTTTTGTCTCGACACCGTCAAGGGTTCGCTGGAAAGAAACCTCGATCTTCTGCATGACTTGATCCAGCGCACGAGCGATTCTGGCATCTCCCGCTAAGGGGGCGATTAGCATGGTTTGATCAAAACGTGCAAATCGCATGAGGGCAAAGACGCAAAACGGTAGCGCTGGAACGGAACTTCCTGCACTTCGGCTCGGGCAGTGGCGGCGAAAGGGTTGCCGCAATCTACGCGCTGGTCACCACGGCCAAGCTGAACGGCCTCGACCCCGAAGCTCTGCGCTACGTCATTGCATGTATCGCCGATCATCCAGTCAGTCGCGTCGGCGAACTGCTTCCGTGGGTAATTGCCGATCATCTCAAGAACGACCACGCCTGAGAATCCTCAAGCACTCACCGGTGTCAAGAACGGCCTGCACCGTACGCTTACGCGAGGACGGGAGGCGGCCACATCACTCGGTGGTGACGGCGAAGTTTTTGGACGCGAAAGACAGACCACTAGGCGACGACGTGATCTCGAAGCCGTACTGAACCTCACCAAGCACGACGTCATCGAAATAATTCCGCGACTTGAGGTAATTCATGAACGCCAGCACGTCGAGCGTGGTGTGGTCGGTCTTTGTTGTGCGAAGAAACGAATAGACCGTGTTACGGCCGTTGCTGCCCACGTAGACATTCCAGGTACCACCCGACAGCGGGACATCTTTCTGAATTGGGATCGCACAGCCGGAGAACGTCCAGTTCGCGGAAATCGGTTTGACGTTGCCGCAGCCATCAGGCAATCCGGTATAGTTGAGCCAGACCATGATTTCGTGCGCATTGTTTCCGGCCCAGATATCGAAGGTCGATTCCCAAGCGCCGCCGTAAGGCGTGGTCGCTGAGACGACAGCGGTCAGCGAGTTAAGCGAACTGAGTGGCTTGTTGACCGCGTATCCGATGTGCGGATAAGACTTGATGTGGCCGGTGTCGGGTTGTTTTGAAGAGACGCCCCAGTCAACGTTGCTCTTGGCCCAGATCGTCTGCTTGCCTGCGGCGACACCTTGGCAGGGCGCCCAAACGTCATTGTTGAACGTATAGCTACCGTAGGAGCTAGAAGCAAAAAGGAAATCGGCCGGATAGCAGGACGAGGCTTCGGGCGAAGTTGCAGACCAGCCCTCGGCCTGTGCTTCTGCACTGCAAACCATCAAAGCTGTGGCGGCACAGCCGGCGAGGAATGGCGTTCGCGGCATAAGGTTGCTGTCTCCTATACAGTGGATGATGTCAGTCGAGATTGGTCTCTCTTGGCTTTTAGGGGATATGAGCGGTAACTTTGCGGAACTATCATTCACTCATCCTGTTTGCCACTTTTGACCGCCGGTCGGAACCAGCGGCGTTGGTCAAACGGGAACAGAACGTAGTCGCGAACCGTATGCGGTTCCGGTTGGTTGCGAAGACCCACTTCCGGCCATTCCTCTTTATCCGGCCAGTATGCCGTGCGAAAAACCGTGTCCCAGATGGTGGTGAAGAACCCATAGTTTCGGTGCCGGTGATGCGACTCCATTGAGTGGTGAATGCGGTGAAACTGGTTATCGCCGATGATGTATCGGAGCGGCCCGAGATTCACGCGCGTGCTAGAGTGAGAAAGATGTGCCTGAAAACTAATTAGCGTCATGGCAATCGCGGGCACGACACCGGAATTGAAGTGGATTAGCGCGAGTGGCAGTGCTACAAACACCGCGTAAACAAGCGGTTCGGAAATGTGATGATTACAGTTCCACGCGGTCAGCTCGCGGATCGAGTGATGAGTGGCATGCAAGCGCCACAGGAGCGGAATTGCGTGCTGTGCGCGGTGCATCCAGTAGTAAAAGAAGTCGCCGGCAATTGCAACCAGGACGCCAGAAAGAACCGCCATAAACACGCCGACAATCGTGTTGCCGGAATGGAACAACGCCCCAAAATCGACTGTCAGGAGCGGTTTCACCCCTAGCCACTGCAGCCCCATAGCGTAAAGGTGCCAGATTAATGCACCACAACCAATGCGGATTATCCAGTTCCGCACGCCTCGAATGTATGACGCAAAACTGTAGCGGTAGGCCGGATAGATCAGCTCGAGTACGACGCAGACGTTAGCGAACACCATCACGAGCTCTAATGAGCTCACGAAGAACCGGGCCATCTGATCAATATCGACAACGTGCATTCATTTGCTCCGGCGAATCGGCGCTCTATGCGCGAGCCTAGATTAAAGCGGTAATCGTCAGGCAGCCGCCTTACAGCTGTCGCTTCACCGGTCCGAAGCTATTTGGTCCGGCGCGTCCTATAAATACCGATTCGGCATGCCATTCGATGTGAGGGTGGTAGTGCGCGGGTTGCACCTAGCAGATCAAGCAACATCAGTACCGTAGTACTTCAAACCATATCAAACTATAACCGTGACGACTGCACGGTAAGTTTTAGTATGCATCGCTTCGCGCCATTGCGAAAATCAATTGTTTGGATAGGAAACATTCGTATTCTAAATGCCGTTTTCGCTTCCGTCGTAAGTACTGGCGGCATTCAGCCACAGCTGACTTGCCGCAGGAGTTGATTGCCACACTGTTCACCGATCCTGCTCTTCTGCGGATAGGACGGCAATCTCATCGCGGCCGACCGTCCTTCCTATGCCGTCACAGTTGGGTTGGCGCGGCACGAAACCCACAGCAGCGAGTCCGTCTCTCAAGGACATCTGGGCACTAGGAGACGCGAGAAACCACAGCTGGCATTCAACGATTTGACTTCCCTGCCTGATGCACCGATATCGCCCTACATCATAGTTGAGCGGATGGGCAAGTGCGGAAGAGCCAACGGCCGTTCGGTGAAGGGGCCTGTATGGTCCAGCGACGTGGTGTCCTCGGGGCGGAAATGTCCAAAGTCCCGGTGCCGGACTGACAACGTGACAACGCCGACGATTAGCGGCTGATAGTGCAGTCTGGTTCTATGTGCGCGTAAGCGATCAGGTCTGGCTAATTGCGCATCGTCAGATGCCCCGATTTTACTAAAACTTTCTGAGGGATTTTGATGGCGCAGAACGGTCCTCTTCGAGGCGCCATTGCGCGCGACCGTCCGCTCAAATCTTCCGTGAGGAACGGACCGTGTCACGTCGGAAACAGATATCTGACAACCTCTTGTCTAGTCTCTTCCACTCCTATTACGTCAGTAATCAGTCCATCAGCCTTTAAAAGATTAGGATTCTGGATCTCGTCAGATAGCTTCCGCATCGTGTCTTTAATAGCGCCTTCAGCACCAGACATCAGTTTGCCCATCGTGTCCGGGCTAAAAACGCCGATGTGTGCGTGCGGATACGCCAGCACGGCTATTGGATCGAATCCGGGGCCGCTCATCGCATACACACCGCCGGTGTAGGCTTTTCGGACGACAAGGAGTAGCTTAGGTACGTGGCATCTGACATGTGCTCTGAACAACTCCGCTGCTGCCAAAAATATGCCGCTACTTTCAGCTTCCCTGCCTATCATGAACCCGGGAACGTCGGCAAGGAAGATGATTGGCATGCTGGTCTTTGCAGCTATGTTTATCATTTTTACCATCTTGGCCGCGGATTTCCGGTGGATGGCGCCGCTGTTGAATCGCGGGTTGTTTGCCACGATTGCCGCGAAATGTCCCTTAATGCGCGCATAGCCCGTCAATGCTTCTCGTGCGTATTCGGCGTTTGTTTCAGTGAAGCTGCCTTTGTCCACAAAAGAAAGCAGCAAATGATGCATGTCATAGGGGGTGCGATGATTGGACGGAATCAAATTTTCAAAATCGACTGCGTCGGGTTCCTCATATTCAAGCGTGGTCGACGGTGTGCCTTTGACGAGGCAGCGTAGAAAATCTCTTACGCATTCAAACAAATGGCGTTCATCTTTGAACGCGAGCTGAACTGACCCCGAGCCCCGGCAGTGAACGTCTGTTCCGCCAAGCGAATGAAGATCCGACTGCTCAGCCAGCATCGCCTTCACCATATCCGGACGGCCCATACATAGAGCCCCTTTCTCAGTCATCAAAACCAGATCGGCGAGCATGATCGGAAGAGCCAACGGGCCTGACGTCGGTCCTAGTATTGCTGAGATGAGCAGATTGGCTTCTGCTAACTCTGCGAGCGACGCGCTGACCCTGCCCATCCCTGCTGGAGACAAAAGCAATCTCGACATATCTGATGAAATTACTTTCGTTGTATCGAAACTGCCCACCTCTCCCGGATGATCCTGAATGTATATCAACGGAGCCCGCTGGTCCCGGGCCTGATTCACAGTGCTTATGATTTGCTCGGCAGTACGCCATTGTCCGGTTCCATTGAACATACAGTCTTGTCCACGATTCATGACCAGAAATGACTTGACCGAATTGATTAGTCCCTCGCCGCAGAGGAAGTGGGCGTCCGCTCTTGGATCATGTTCGACAAAGCTACCCGCATCAAAAAGCATGCCAACTCTTTGCAACGAAATCTGCATGAACTGTTTACCTCCTGGCAGTGCGTGAGCGTTTGGAAGTCCAGCGCCAGCGCGGTTGAGAGTCGCGTACGCTACGAAGCAAGAATCTCCTCCACAGCGGCCGCCATCAGAAGGAGCCGGCGGTCTTGGCCACGTGCGGCATCAAGGCTCAATCCCACGGGTAATGCATCGTTCGGCGCCACAGGCAAGGTAATGGAGGGCATTGCGACATTGCTTGCGAGGTCGGTGTTGCGTATTACGTCTGCGAACAGTCCCGGACGCTGTGCATCGCTAACGTGAGGAGTGCTGCGCGGGACAGTGGGATAAGCTAGAAAATCGATCCATCGAGCGTTGAGCAGCGCATTCATTTGTAGCCGCAAGTCGTTAATGTTCTGCACTGCGGCGGAATAGTCTTTCGCGGAAATCAGACTTCCGTCAAGGTGTTGATGAATGATGCTCCTCACGCACTTGTCATGGATGTTGTCGAACACAGCATTAACCCTGCTTCCCCATCCAAACGAGAGCAGTGCGCGCGGAAAGTCCGTAAAAAATTCGTAAACTGGAATAGTAAAAGTGCCGAACTTATTTAATTCTGAAACAACAGCGTCATCGAGGTCGACGCACTGAAAGCCTGCACGAGTGAGGCGCCTGATCGCCTGCCAGGAATGCTTCCGAACATCATCATCCAAGTCGTTCCACATGGAGCTTGGAAGACCGATTCGACAGCGAGTATTTGTTTGTTTTGACGGGCTTTGGCTATCGGAGCTCAGCAAGTCGTATAGAAACAATGCGTCTTTTGCCGAACGCGTCAGGAGGCCCGGTGAATCCTTCGTGCGTGAAACCGGAATGATCCCGGATGAAGACCACCGGCCACTTGTTGGTCTGAAACCGACTATGCCGCAAAAGGCTGCGGGTATCCTCACCGAGCCGCCAGTGTCGGTTCCGATCGCCATCGGGACAATACCGGCTGCCACAGCTGCGGCGGAGCCGCCGCTGCTTCCGCCGGCCAAATGGCCCGGAGCCGCCGGATTGCCCACGGTTCCCCAATGGGGATTGACGGACGTGATTCCAAAGCTCAGTTCATGCATGTTGTTCTTGCCGGCGACGACGGCACCGAGGGATTTGAGCTTTCTGACCACAAGTGCGTCGCGTGTGGCTATACAATCTACCATGCCCGGTGTCCCGGCGGTTACAGGGAGTCCCTTGACGCAAATATTGTCTTTTGTAGAAAAAGGAATGCCGTAGAGTGGCGCGCCTCGCAGATTGTCCCTCGCCCTCGCGAAGTGAGCCTCCGGACTGCGAGCACGTATGAAGCAGTTTAGATGTGTCTGGTTAGCGTCTGCGTTCAGTGCGCGATCCCGGATCTCTTCCGCTGTAACTGCTCCAGACCTTATGACGTCGCGAAGTGATTCAAGAGTGTTGTGAAAATGCATGAAATTTTGCAAGTGGGAGGTCGGGGAGTGCGATATTAGTAGCTGTAGGCACTGCGTATATCGTCAAGAGGGTTGCCAGGCAAAAGATCACCCCCGACGCTACGTATAACGGCGCATGCGCTGTTGATCGCTGTCTGCACGGCTCCCTCAACCCACCCACCGGTGAAAGAACAGCCGCATCCTGCCAAGTAGAGTCCTGTATCGCTTGCTGGATCGTTTGCCGTCTGAAATTGAAAAAAGAGACGCTGCGAATAGACGTCCTCGCCGGGGTAGTTGAGCTTGAAGGCGCCGGACGAATGCGGGTCGGTCAGCCAGTCATGATGGAGGACGCAGCGTTCATAGTCCTTATCTGCAGGGACGAGGTGACGCGCAAGTTCTGGATGGAAGGTTGACAGGTCGTCGACGAAGCACTCGCATCGCTCTTTTTTGTCCGAAACGCTCAGCAACTTATGAGCGTCGTCCTCCCAAGTGTAGCTGAGCAAAACCACACCCCGACCATCTGGGTTGTGAGGTTCGTAGTCAAGGCAGTATACGCCTCGTGCGAAGCTGTCAGACTGGATGGTTATGGGCAGTTTCTTGTTTATCCAGAACTTGTCTCGGGTGAGCATGAAGAGTTTTGACGATCCGGTCAGATGAGTTTCTCTGACTGCTCTGGATACGTCGCGGCTGAGAAACGTTTCATCATCTGTCAAGCAATGAACCATCTGCATCGCCCTGTTGTTGCTGGTGACGATCACCCGGTCAAAGGTCGAAATTTCGTTATCGTCGGTCACGATCTTGATCTCTGAACCTTCTTTGTAGATGCGACCGACGCCGCTGAAGCGAACTCGTTCGGAAACGGTGTTGCCATAAATATTCTCGCCTGCAATGCGTTCAGCCAGTGTTGAAATTCCGCACGAGATGAGGCGTTGATCGTCCATGTAACCGTTAATGACGAGACGCAAAATTTCAGTGAATCCGGCCTGATAGACAGGGAGAAAACCACCTGAGCCAATCCCAAGTGACCCAAACAGTTCGAAGTCGTACGGCCTTTCCCAAGCGGTACCTCCAGGCGGGCAAGGACCCGTGAAAATGGTGACGATGGCGGCATAGAACGAGCTGTCGCGAAATAAATCCAGCCATGTTTGCCACGCGGTGCGTGCTTCGTTCAAGCGCTGCGATTTTAACATGGCAGTAATTTCGGCTGGCGCGACGAGAGATGTGCCATTGATCACGCATCCATCCTGCAAAAGAGCTCTCCACCCTTCGTGTACACGCCTGAATAGAGGCGGTGGTGGATTTCCGGCCGGCCAGATATGGCGGACGCCGCGATAATGCAGTTCCGTATCAACGACTCCAGGATCGGGGAACGATGCTGTGGTGGGAATATCATACCGGTCGAGGTAATGAAAAAGACCGGTCGAACTTGGGGGAAACCGCATTGCGCCCATTTCGGCGATGAGATGTGGGTGCTCTGAATCAAACGCCTGTGACCACAACCTGCCGCCAATACGATCGCGAGCTTCAAACACAGTGACGTCGCATACACCTGCTCGCATCAGTTCGTTCGCGGCCAGAAGGCCGCTGATGCCAGCTCCCACAATAGCAACGCGTGGACTTGCGATATTCGAGGAGAGAGTTCCGATGGCCCCTACAGATTCGCCCCGGTCCAAAAACGGAGCATAGTCATACAGTAGATCGACGGTCGTCGATGGTACTTTTGAAGAAGCGACGCAGTTTTTCATGAATTCCTCTCCTGTAATGGCAATGCATCGACGCGAAAGACGATGATGGCGGGAAGTGACGCACGCATCTCGATAGAACGGGGCGAGATCCTATATTTCGTTGCCGATAACGTGTTGCTCGTCAGTAGAAAATGCCGCGCCGGAATGTCTATGCAATCGACGATAGCAATCTGCTGTAGCGAAATCAAGCAAGTAAAATTGATGTCTGTAGCAATCTGGAAGCGGGCTATGGATAGTTGTGCCGATAGTGTGAAAATGGAGATGCTATACCTGAGGTCCGACAATGTGCTCTGGGTCAACCTTAAGGGCGCTGACAACGATGGTCTTTTCATCGGGTCAGAAACCTCGTCGCGCCCACGCGTTTGCGAGGGTCACGGCGCCAGCACCTTGATCTAGCAGGCTGTTGAAATACCTCCCGCATACGTCATCCGGGCGGGAGGGGTAAACGTTGAAACAAAGATTCGGACAACACTGAGACTGAAGCGATGCGCGGAGCGGACGGCTATACCGAGTCGATG